>NZ_JBYRJA020000005.1:0-303139 GCF_058349825.2 Microbacterium longlingense | reverse complement strand
CCCACGTCACCCCGACCACGCAGCGCTCGGCAGGAGACCGCTTCGCCGCCCACCTTGGCAAGGCTTAGCACTTTTTCTCGCACTTCCAACGCGAATGACCCCCAACCCGAGAGATAAAATCCCAGGTCAGGGGCCATTTCATTTGCGTGCGCGAGGGGGGACTTGAACCCCCACGCCCTTGCGGGCACTGGCACCTGAAGCCAGCGCGTCTACCTATTCCGCCACTCGCGCAACGTCGTGCCCTCTCGGACCCAACCTCCCCAAGATATCACGAAGCGGATGCCTGTCCTGCACACCGGACCTCTCCCGCATCGGAGCCGCTCCGAGGGCGCGATGGAAACATCCGGTGGGTCCGAGGCGGCCCCGCAGCGCCCCTCGCAACGCCCCGCGGCGAGCGCGCGACCGGCGGAAAAGGCCACGAAACCGGAATTCGCCCAGGTCGGCTGGCTACGATGTCCCTGTCTGGTGCGCGTGAACGTGCTCCGGATCAGAGACGAACACACCTGACCATCGACCGGCCACACCACCTGGGAGCGCCCGTGGGACTGCTCGACAGCTTCGAGAAGGGGATCGAACGCGCCGTGAACGGCGCGTTCGCCAGAACCTTCCGCAGCGGCATCCAGCCGGTCGAGATCGCGTCGGCCCTCCGCCGCGAAGCCGACACGAAGTCGGCCGTGGTCTCCCGCGACCGCATCATCACCCCGCACGCCTACACCGTGCGGCTGAGCCCGGAAGACGCCGAGCGGATGACGTCGCTCGGCCCCGCGCTCAACAGCGAGCTGCACACCCTCCTCAGCGATCACGCACGGCGGCAGGGGTACAGCTTCGCTCAGCCCCTCTCCATCACCCTGACCACAGACCCCCAGGTGCCCACCGGCACCGTGGGCGTCGACTCCAGCGCGGCCCAGAGCGACGTGCGCTGGCAGGCCGAGGTCGAGGTCAACGGCCGCCGGCACACGCTCTCCGGCGCCCGCACGGTGATCGGCCGCGGCAGCGACGCCGACATCACGATCGCGGATGCCGGTTCCAGTCGTCGCCACGCCGAGATCCTGTGGGACGGCGACCACGCGATGCTCCGCGACCTCGGCTCCACCAACGGCACCCGCCTCGACGGGCAGCAGGTGCGCGAGGGCGCCCTCGCCACCGGATCGGTGATCACGATCGGCCGCACCGACCTCACCTTCCGGATCGTTCCCGTGGCGGCACGCACCGCGCGCCGTGGCGGCGACATGTACGACGACAGCACCTTCGGGGGGATGCCGTGAGCGAACTGACCCTCCTGATCCTGCGGGTCGGGTTCCTCATCCTGATGTGGATCTTCGTGTTCGCGGTGGTCTACTCGCTGCGAGCCGACCTCTTCGGGGTGCGCGTGCGCAAGATGCCGGCACCGGCCGGTGGCGCACCAGCCCAGGCCCCCGCCCCGGCGCCGGCCCCGAAAGCGTCGTCCCCGACCAAGACGTCCGGCCCCGCGACCACCGCCACCGCGCGCCATCTCGTGATCACCTCCGGACCGAAGACCGGGCTCGATCTGCCCCTCGGCACCGACCCCATGACGATCGGCCGATCCAGCGAGTCCGGCCTCGTCATCCGCGACGACTACACCTCCAGCCATCACGCCCGCCTCGTGCTGTGGGGCGATCAGTGGATGATCCAGGACCTCGACTCCACCAACGGCACCTTCCTCGACGGATCCCGGGTGACCGCACCCGCGGCGATCCATCTCGGCGTCCCGATCCGGGTCGGTGCAACGACCTTCGAACTGCGAGCCTGACCCGACATGGTCTTCGAAGGCTCCAGCGCCGCCATCTCGCACACCGGGAAGGTGCGCTCGAACAACCAGGACTCCGGCTACGCCGGTGCCAACCTGTTCGCGGTGGCGGACGGCATGGGCGGCCATGCCGGCGGCGATGTGGCATCGAGCCTGGCCGTGCACCGCATCGCTCCCCTCGATCAGGGATATACATCGATCGAAGCGGCGGAGGACGCACTGCGCGACGTCTCCCAGATCTGTGCGGACGACCTGGTGCGTGCGGCCAAGGAGCGGCCGGAGCTGGCGGGCCTCGGCACGACGCTGAGCGCCATCATCATGGTCGATGACTACGCCGTCATCGGCCACATCGGCGACTCGCGCATCTATCTGTACCGCGATGAAGAGCTCACCCAGATCACCACCGACCACACCTTCGTGCAGCGGCTGGTAGACTCCGGCCGCATCACCCCGGAGGAGGCGCGCTACCACCCCCGCCGCTCCGTGCTGATGCGGGTGCTCAGCGACATGGACATGTCGCCGGAGCTGGACATGTTCGTGATGCCCACCCAGCCCGGCGACCGCTGGCTGCTGTGCTCCGACGGCCTGTCCGGCGTGGTCGATGAGACGCACATGCGCAAGGCGTTCCGGATGGGGCTCCCCCCGGGACGCACCGCGGACGGGCTGCTCAAGCAGGCCCTCGACGGCGGCGCACCGGACAACGTCACCATCGTGATCGTCGACGTCGGCGGACAGCACCCGGTGCTGTCCGGCGCCCCCACCATCGTGGGCTCCGCCTCCAACCCCAGCGGCACCGTGCCGGCACGTCCGGCGCGTCCGGCACGCCCCAGCTGGCTGCATCCGGTGCGTCAGGCGGCGAACGAGCCCAGCCACTTCGAGCCATCGGCCGACTACCTCGAGGAGCTCATCGAGGAGGACCGCCGCCGGGCGCGCCGCCGACGCGGCATCTGGATCAGCGGATTCGTCGTGGTGCTGCTGCTGCTCGCCGCGGCCGCCTGGGGCGCGTACTCGTGGACGCAGACGCGCTACTTCGTCGGGATCAGCGAAGAGGGCACGGTCGCCATCTACCAGGGCATCCAGCAGGACATCGGGCCGATCACGCTGTCGCACGTCTACCGCGACACCGACATCCACGTCGACGAGCTGCCGCCGTTCGACCGGCTCACCGTGACCCGCACCGTCACCGCCAACTCGCTCGAACACGCCCAGTCGATCGTCGATCGCCTCGAATCATCCGCGGAGGACCGCCGATGAGCGCCGACGTCGCCGCCGACACCAGCATCCTCCAGGCCCTGCGCAAGATGCGGATGCCGCAGTCGCAGCGCAACCGCGAGCTCTGGCTCCTGCTGTTCGCGATCCTGATGAGCGGAATCGCGATCACGCTCGTACAGCTGGGGGCGCTCGGCACCATCGACCCGATGATCCTCGCCATCGCCGGGGGGCTCGCGATCGTCGTGCTCGCCCTGCACGTGGTGCTGCGCTTCGTCGCCGCAGACGCCGACCCGTTCGTCGTGCCGATCGCGACGCTGCTCACGGGCCTCGGCATCGCGATGATCTACCGCCTGGACATCGCCGAGGGCGTCACCGGCTGGGGGGCATACTCCAATCGGCAGCTCGCGTGGCTCGCGATCTCGCTGGCCGGCGCGATCGCGGTCGTCATCGCACTGCGCAACTACCGCGTGCTGTTCCGCTACACATACCTGTTCGGCCTGGCCGGCATCGTGCTGCTCATCCTGCCGTTCATCCCCGGGCTGCGCGTGGCAGACGCCAACGCAGACGTGTGGGTGTCGATCGGCGGCATTTTCTCCTTCCAGCCCGGCGAGATCGCCAAGATCTGCCTGGCGATCTTCTTCGCCGGCTACCTCGTGCGCACGCGGGAGAGCCTCACGTCCGTCGGCACCCGGTTCCTCGGCATCACCTGGCCGCGCATGCGGGAGCTCGGCCCTGTGATCGTGGTGTGGCTGGTCTCACTCGGCATCATCGTCGTCCAGCACGATCTCGGCACCGGGCTGCTGCTGTTCGGCATGTTCGTCGCGATGCTCTACGTCGCCACCGGCAAGACCAGCTGGGTGCTGATCGGCCTCGCCCTGGTGATCGCGGGCGCTCTGGCTGCCACCCGCGTGCTCCCCTATGTGCGCGGCCGGTTCGAGAACTGGCTGTTCGCCTTCGACCCCGATGTCATCGACGCATGGGGCGGCAGCTACCAGCTGATCAGCGGTATCTTCGGCCTCGCCCACGGCGGTCTCCTCGGCACCGGACTGGGTCAGGGCCGCCCGCACATCACCCCGCTGGCGGAGAGCGACTACATCATCCCCAGCCTCGGTGAGGAGCTGGGCCTGATCGGTCTGTTCGCGATCCTCTGCCTCTACATGGTCTTCGTCAGCCGTGGCCTGCGCATCGGGCTCGCCGGGCAGGACGACTTCGGCAAGCTCCTCGCGACCGGCCTGTCGTTCACGATCGCCCTGCAGGTGTTCATCATGGTCGGCGGCGTCACCCGGGTGATCCCGCTCACCGGCCTCACGACGCCGTTCCTGGCCGCCGGAGGGTCCTCCCTCGTGGCGAACTGGCTGATCGTCGCGCTCCTGCTGCGCATCTCCGACGGCGTGCGGCGCCAGCCGAGGGTGGTGATCGGGTGACGAAGGAACTCCGCCGGCTCAGCATCCTCGTGTTGCTGATGTTCGTGTCGCTGTTCGCGGCCACCAGCTGGATCCAGGTGGTCGACGCGCAGACCCTGGCGCAGAACGACCGCAACGACCGCACCCGCCTGGACAGCTACGAGGTGCAGCGCGGCTCGATCATCGTCGACGGCGAGCCCATCGCCTACTCGGTGCCATCCGCCGACGCCTATTCTTTCCAGCGCGTCTATGAGGACAGCCCGCTCTGGTCCGCCGTGACCGGCTACTACAACCCCGTGCTGGGCTCCGCGACCGGCATCGAGCAGGCGATGAACGCCGACCTCTCCGGCACGGGCAGCTCGCAGTTCTTCGCCTCGATCGAGCGGATCATCTCCGGTCAGCCTGCGCAGGGATCGAACGTCGTGCTCACCCTCGACGGCGCAGCCCAGCGTGCCGCGGCCGAGGCGATGGACGGCTACGAGGGCGCGGTCGTCGCGATCGAGCCGGACACCGGCCGCGTCCTCGCGCTCTACTCCACACCCGGCTTCGACGCCAACACCCTCGCCGACCACGACACCGACGCCGTGGACGAGGCCTATCAGGCCCTCGCCGCCGACCCGGGCGAACCGCTGCTGAGCCACGGCATCCGCAGCCTGAACCCTCCCGGGTCGACCTTCAAACTCGTGGTGGTCGCCGCCGCGCTGGAGACCGGTAACTGGACGCTGCAGTCCACGCTGCCCAACCCGCCCAGCTACACGCCGCCCGGCACCACGTCGCCGATCCACAATGCCTGGGGCACGGCCTGCGGGGAGGGCACCACGGTGACCATCGCCGACGCCCTGCGCCTGAGCTGCAACATCCCCCTGGCCGAGCTGGCCGTGGAGATCGGTTCGGATCAGATCCGCCGCACCGCCGAGCGCTTCGGGTTCAACCAGGACCTCGAGATCCCCCTCGACGTGGTCGCCTCCGGCTACCCCACCCAGGAGCTCGACGTCCCGCAGACGGCGCTCACCGGATTCGGACAGGGCGATGTCACCGCCAGCGCGCTCCAGATGGCCATGGTCGCCGCCGGCATCGCGAACAGCGGCACGGTGATGTCGCCGCGCCTGGTCGATCAGGTGCTCGGCAATGATCTCTCCGTGCAGCGCGCGTTCGAGGACATCGAGCTGGGCGATGCCATGACGGTCCTGGATGCCAGGGCCCTCACCGCCGTGATGGTGCGGGGAGTCAATGACGGCGCCGCACAAGGTGCAAGAATAGACGGCGTCGACGTCGCCGGGAAGACGGGCACAGCAGAGAACGGGGACACCAGGCCGTACACGCTCTGGTTCACCGGGTTCGCGCCCGCAGAGAACCCGACCGTCGCCGTGGCGGTCGTCGTCGAAAACGGCGGTGGGATGGGACAGTCGGGGTCAGGAGACGAGATCGCGTCTCCGATCGCGAAGAAGGTCATGGAGGCGGTGCTGGGCAAATGAGGCCGACGCAGGGAGTTTCTTTCGGCGGGCGTTACGAGCTGGTCTCGCGTGTCGCGATCGGCGGCATGGGCGAGGTCTGGGAGGCCACCGACCATGTGATCGGTCGCACCGTCGCCATCAAGATCCTCAAGGACGAGTACATGGGCGACCCCGGGTTCCTCGAGCGCTTCCGCGCCGAGGCCCGCCACGCCGCGCTCGTGAACCATGAGGGCATCGCCAGCGTGTTCGACTACGGCGAGGAGAACGGCAGCGCCTATCTCGTCATGGAGCTCGTGCCGGGCGAGGCGCTGTCGACGATCCTGGAGCGCGAGGGCTCCATCAGCCCGGATCGTACGCTCGACATCGTCGCCCAGACGGCCTCGGCCCTGCAGGCGGCGCACGCCGCCGGCCTGGTGCACCGCGACATCAAGCCGGGAAACCTGCTGATCACGCCAGACGGCCGGGTGAAGATCACCGACTTCGGCATCGCGCGCATCGCCGATCAGGTTCCGCTGACGGCCACCGGGCAGGTCATGGGCACCGTGCAGTACCTCTCGCCGGAGCAGGCGTCTGGTCATGCCGCATCGCCCGCGACGGACATCTACTCGCTCGGCATCGTCGCCTATGAGTGCCTGGCCGGGCACCGCCCGTTCACCGGGGAATCACAGGTGGCGATCGCCATGGCGCAGATCAACGAGCAGCCCCCGCCGCTGCCCGCATCCGTGCCGCAGCCGGTCCAGAACCTCATCATGGCGATGCTCGCGAAGAAGCCCGCCGACCGGCCGTCCTCCGCCGCGAATGTCGCGCGCGCCGCGCAGGCGCTGCGCCGCAACGACCTCAACTCCGCAACGATCGCCGTGCCCGCGATCGCCGGCGCTGCCGGGGCGGACGACCTGACCCAGTTGTTCCCCGCGGCCGGTGGCGATGGCGCGACGCGCATCCTCCCGACCACGGCGCGCATCCCCACCGATGCCGAGGAGCCCGAGGAGAAGGAAGAGCGCAAGCGCAGCCCCTGGACGTGGCCGCTGGTCGCGTTGATCGCGATCCTGCTGATCGCGCTCGGCGGCTTCGTGTGGTCGATGGTGGGCGGCGGCGACGACAAGCCGGAGCCCGACCCGACGTCGTCCTCCACCAGCACCCCCACCAACACCCCCACACCGTCGGCGACCCCGACCATCGACCGCGTCGATGTCGATGCCCTCGGCCTCATGGGCCTCAGCTGCGAAGAGGCGAAGACCAAGGCGACCGATGCCGGTCTCGACGTCAACTGCACCACGGGCAACGCCGCGACCGCCGCGGACCAGGTGGGCAAGGTCTACGCGATCGACAAGACCGGAACGGTGGCGAAGGGCACGATCCTCGCCCTGTCGGTCTACGGTGACGTGGTCTCGGCCGGATCTCTCGAGAGCGCCCCGACGATCGACGCGGAGAGCGTCGTCGCCGGCAGCACGGTCACCCTGCGGTGGAGCGCATACGCGTGCCCGAGCGGCGCGGGCGACTTCGCCGGATACACCGTGAATCTCAGCAATGGCACCTTCCTGGCGAACGGCCAGTCCACGATGGTCTTCGAGGGCATCAGCCAGACCAGCGCCGAGGTCACCGTGGCCAACACCGTGGACACCCAGCTGGTGGCCAGCTACACGGTCACCTGCTCTGTCAGCGGAGCGACGGGCGCTTCTCCCACGCTGACGGTCCCGATCGTCTCGGCGGACCCGCAGCCCAGCCCGGAGCCGACCGACGAACCCGGCAATGAGGGAACAGAGGGCGGCGACCAGTAGCGAGCCCGACGTTCCGGGAGACGCGGACGTTCAGGTTGAATTCGCCTGAATGGAATATGGTCCTTCAGACAAGGTCAAAGGGGGTAGGTGCGTGGCCGCAGAGACGCTTGGCGGGCGCTACAGCGTCGGCGAGCAGATCGGCCAGGGCGGCATGGCCCGGGTTTTCCTGGGACATGACACGACGCTGGGCCGAGAAGTCGCGATCAAGATCCTCGACCCCTCGCTCGCCCGCGACGCGTCTTTCCGCACCCGGTTCCGGCTCGAAGCGCAGGCGGCATCGCGCATGTCTCACCCGTCGATCGTGCGCGTATACGACGCCGGCGAAGAGCCCGGCGACGACGGCCCCATCCCCTACATCGTCATGGAGTTCGTCGACGGCGAGCTGCTGAAAGACGTCATGGCCCGCGGCCCGGTGCCCGTCGACGACGCGGTGCGATATGTCGACGGCATCCTCGAGGCTCTCCAGTACTCCCACCGCGCCGGCGTCGTGCACCGCGACATCAAGCCGGGCAACGTCATGATCACCTCCCGCGGCCAGGTGAAGGTGATGGACTTCGGCATCGCCCGTGCCGTCTCCGACTCCTCCTCGACGGTCGCTGAGACGACGCAGATCATCGGCACCGCGAGCTACTTCTCCCCGGAGCAGGCCAAGGGCGAGCAGGTCGACTCGCGCACCGACCTGTACTCCACCGGCGTCGTGCTCTACGAGCTGCTCGCCGGACGCCCACCGTTCCGCGGTGACTCCCCCGTCGCCGTGGCCTACCAGCACGTGAGCGAAGCCCCCACCCCCCCGAGCGACGTGCTCGAGCAGGCACCCCATGCCCTCGACGCCGTCGTGCTGCGGGCCATGGCGAAGGATCCGTTCCAGCGTTTCCCCGACGCGGCGGCCTTCCGTGAGGCCCTCGACGCCGCTGCGGCCGGCCGCGCGCCGTCGAAACGCGAGCTCGGCGCCCTCACCAACGAGCTCTACGGCGCCAGCCCCCGGCAGGCCGCCGAGACGGCACGCTCGCTGCGCCAGCTCAGCACAGACACCACCATGACCCGTACCCAGACCGGGCCGCCCGTGGCGTGGATCTGGGCCGGCGTGGCGCTCCTGGCGGTGCTTCTGGCATCCGTGCTCATCTGGGTCCTCTCCATCCGTCCGGACGGCGATGTTCCCTCCGCATCACGCGTGGTGCCCGAGGTCGCCGGCTGGACGCTGGAGGCCGCACAGGCCGAGTTCGAGCGCCTCGATCTGCTCACCGAGACCGTGGAGGAGTCCAACGCCGACATCGCCGACGGCAACGTGATCAGCACCGACCCGGCTCCCGGCACGACCGTCGCGATCGGGCAGACCGTGACCCTGCACGTGTCGACCGGCGCCGAGATGAAGACCATGCCCCGGCTCGAGGGCCTGCTGCTGCCCGCCGCCAAGGACGCGATCGGGAAGGCCGGCCTCACGATGGGCACCGTCACCTACCGCAACGACCCCGCTCTGGCGGCGAACACCGTGATCGCCGCCAGCCGCCTGGCAGACGAAGAGGTCGCGCCCGGCACCGTGATCGATCTCGTCGTCGCCAGTGGTGTCGTGACCGTGCGCGACTTCAGCGGATGGCCGGTGGAGGCTGCCGAAGCCGAGCTCACCGCCCTGGGGCTCACTCCCCGCACCACCGGTGACCCGAGCTGCGCCACGACGACCCCGCCGACCGTGGCCCGCATGTCGGTCGCGCCCGGCGATGTGGCGGTGCGTTCGACGGTGGAGCTGTTCTCCTGCTCCGGCGACGGCAGCGCGCCGGCGCCGACCAAACCCGACCCCGAGCCCGGCACGGACGAAGAGCCCCACGAGTAAGGAGCCCCGCGACCGCTCGGCCCGTCGCTCCGGGCGCAGCCGGCTCGCACAGGCCGCCGCGGCAGTGGGGGTATCGGCGCAGGACGCGTGTCCGTCGGTGCTCAGCCGTCCGCAGGGAGGCTGTCGAGCCAGTTCTGCAGCATCCGGTGGCCGCCCTCGGTCAGCACGCTCTCGGGATGGAACTGCACCCCGGCGATCGGCAGATCACGGTGCGCGACGCCCATCACCGTTCCCGCATCGGTCCGGGCGGTGACCACGAGCTCCGCCGGCAGGGCGGCCTCGGCCAGGGCGAGCGAGTGGTAACGGCCGGCGGCGAACGGCGACGGGAGGCCGGTGAACAGCCCTGTGCCATCGTGGTGCACCGCGGAGGACCGCCCGTGCATGAGTTCCGGCGCCTCCCCCACTGGCGCGCCGAAGGCCGCGCCGATGGCCTGATGCCCCAGGCACACGCCCAGCACGGGCGTCCCGCGCCGGGCTGCCACCTGGATCGCCGGAACGGATGCACCTGCCGTGGCCGGCGAACCGGGCCCCGGGGAGACGAGCACCCCGGCATAACCGTCGAACAGCGGGTCGAGGTCGCCCGGATCGATCGCGTCCGCCTCGACCACGTCGACATCGGCCCCCAGCTCGCGCAGATACGAGACGAGGATGAACACGAAGCTGTCGTGGTTGTCGATCACGAGAACACGGGTCATGACACATCCACCTCCCCGGGAAGAACAGCGGGGCTCACCCAGGGGAACACGAAGAAGAACAGCACGGAGACCACCGCCACGGCGAGCATGAGCATGATGACCGCGCGGAGCCACCGCGGTCCGGGAAGGATGCGCCACAGCGCTGCGTACATCAGAGCGTCCCCTCTGTCAGGGATGGAGGCGGGCCGTCGGCGCGGGCCTGGAAGCCGTCGAACACGCCGAACGCGACGATCCGTTCGGCGAGGGAGTACAGCGGTGAACATGCCGTGAGCGTGATGAACTGCTCCCCCGTCGCCCCACCGGGTTCTTGCGGCACGGGCAGGAGCACATCGACATCGTCCGGGGCGACATACGCCAGGGTGCGGAACCGATAGGTGTACCAGCCATCCGGGGTCTCCACCACGATCGCATCGTTCAGGCGCAGCTCATCGATCCGGCGGAACGGCTGCCCCCAGGTGGTGCGATGACCGGCGAGCGAGAGGTTGCCCGCCTCGCCCGGCATGCTGGAGCGATCGTAGACCCCGACGCCGATCGGATCGAGCGTGACGGAACGCGACGTGCCGCCGGCGATCTGGACGGCGTAATCGGAGCCGAACCGCGGCACGTGCAGCACAGCGAAGACCTCGCCGTCCGCAGGATGCTCCGGAACGGGAAGCGGTGGCGTCTCGGGCTCTGCGTCCGCCGAGACCGGGGCGGCGGCGGACCAGGCCAGCGAAAGCTGCTGGCCGCGCGCGTTCTTCTCCGCGCTCATGATGAGGTCGCTCGCCCACAGCTGCCAGACGGCGAACAGCACCGCGATGACGCCCGCGGTCACAACGAGCTCCCCCAGCACCGTCCCCACCGTCGCGCGACGGGGTGCGCCGCTGCGGCCACGCCGGCGAGAGTCGGCGCGGGTGGTCATGGCGCCGATCCTAGTCGGCCCACCCCACGCCCGGGTGGGGTTCCCGGGGCGTCGTCAGTAGGATGGGGGCATGGCACCTTCCAGCCGATCCAACGAAGAGCCCGTCGTCGAGCGCCGCGCAGGCGAGCCAGCGCCCAACCCGGTGTGGTTCAAGCCGGTCATGGTGGGCTTCATGCTGCTCGGCCTGGTGTGGATCCTGGTGTTCTACATCAGCGGAACGCAGTTCCCGATTCCGGGCATCGGAGCCTGGAACCTGCTGATCGGCCTGGGCATCGCCCTCATCGGCTTCATCATGACCACACGCTGGCGCTGACTCCGCCCCCTCGTATGACGAAGGCCTCCGCTTCCGCGGGGGCCTTCGTCATCCCCCTCGTCGTCCGCGAATCACACCGTTGTCATTCTCTCCCCATGTGGACAACTGCTGTGGATAACTCCGCCGTCCCGGCTCGTCCTCCCCGCGAGCGGCCACGTTGTGTCGCCAATCTCCGCGATTGGCGACACAACGTGGCCGCTCGCGGGGAGGGGTGGGGGTCAGCGGGTCAGGAAGAGGGGCGGCACCACGAAAACCAGCACCAGGAGGACCGCGGCGATCGTCGACAGGAGGGCGATCTGCAGGCCGCGCTTCTCGCGCGGGCGGGTGCGAATGAAGACCAGGCCAGCGAGCGCTCCGACCACCAGGCCGCCGATGTGCGCCTGCCAGGCGATCCCCATGGACGGGATGAACCCGATCACCAGGTTGAAGCCGAGGACGACGGCGAGGCTGGTCATGTTGGCGCCGAGGTGACGCCCGATCACCAGCAGGGCTCCGAACAGTCCGAAAACCGCGCCGGACGCCCCGACGACCGGTGTCAGCGGGGCGATCAGGGCGACCGCCACCGAACCACCCAGACCGCTCAGCAAGTAGAGCGCGACGTAACGGGTGCGACCGAGCATCGGCTCGAGGGTGCGCCCCAGCATCCACAGCGCCAACATGTTCAGGGCGAGGTGCCAGAGACCGCCGTGCACGAAGACCGCGGTGAACAGCCGCCACGGCTCGAAGGGGAACCCAGAGAGCTGCGGGTAGAGGAACGGCGCGTAGAACATCAGCGCATTGGTGATCTGCCCGCCGAGACCGGGGATCATCTGCGCAAGACTCACGACGGCGGTGATCGCCATGATCACGTTGGTCGCCACGAGCGGACCGCCCACGGCGCGATTGCGTGAGCGGGCGAAGCGCTGAGCGGGCGTCTCCGCCTTGCGCTGCGCCTTCATGCACTCCGGGCACACCACGCCGACCGGACCGGGCGTCTGGCACTCCGGGCAGATCGTGCGGGTGCAGCGCTGGCAGAGCACGAAGCTCCGCCGATCCGGGTGCCGGTAGCAGAAGTTGTCGCGGTTGCCTGCGAACTGCGGCGTTGTCATCTGCTCCCGGCCTCCGGAATCGGCTGAATCACCGGGCGGGGCTCACGCACCCTGCCCGCCTGGTTGCGTCGGATCAGGCCGCGACGACGTCGATCGAGCTGATGACGACCGGCTCCACCGGGCGGTCCCCCGCACCGGTGGGCACGGCGGCGATCGCGTCGACGACCTTGCGCGAGTCGTCGTCCGCGACCTCGCCGAAGATCGTGTGGTTGCCTTGCAGCCACGGGGTCGGGTCCGTGGTGATGAAGAACTGCGAGCCGTTGGTGCCCTCGGCCTTGCCGGTGATGGCGTTCATGCGCTTGCCGGCGTTGGCCATGGCGAGCACGTACGGGCCGGAGAAGTTGAGCTCTGCGTTGATCTCATCGTCGAAGTTGTAACCCGGACCACCGACACCCTGGCCGAGCGGGTCGCCGCCCTGGATCATGAAGCCGGGAATGATCCGGTGGAAGATCACATCCTTGTAGAGGGGGCCCTCGCCCGGCTCGCCGGTGGCCGGGTGGGTCCACGCCTGCGAACCGTCGGCAAGACCGACGAAGTTCTTCACGGTGCGGGGAGCGTGATCTCCGTAGAGGTTGACGACGATGTCTCCGTGGTTGGTGTGCAGGGTTGCGACATGCGTGGTGTGAGGCATGCGTCCATTCTCGCAGGCGCATGACGGATTGCGCTCGTTCCCTGCTCATCTCAAGGGTCGCGTGGCAAGATGGAGTCACCGGATGCATGACATGCATGGGTTCCGACGCACGAGGGAGACCACCGTGAGCCTCAGCCGTAAGCGCAAGAAGGAACTGCGCCGCCTCCAGAACGACGCGAACCGTCTGTGGGGGGAGCAGCAGCACCTCGTCGGCCAGGCGGCCGACGTCGCCCGTGAGGCGGGCAGACAGCTGGGCAAGCTCAACCGCGAGCAGGTCGTTCCTGCCGTGCAGGACAGCTACGAGCGTCACGTCGCCCCGGTCGTCGACCGGACGACGCGCTTCAGCCGCCACGTCATCGATGACAAGGTCGTTCCTGCCGTCGGCGGTGTCGTTGGCACCGCGATGCACGTCTGGGATGTGGCCAACCAGCGTCGCGGTGGTGTGCCCGCCGTCGTCGTGCCCCAGAAGAACCGCCCGAGCACGGGCGCGATCGTCGCCATCGTGCTCGGTGCCGTTGCCGCGATCGGCGTTCTCGCCGCCGCCTGGCAGACGCTGCGCGCCGATGACGAGCTCTGGGTGGCTGACGACCCGCTCGCCGACCCGGAAGCGTGACGCACGACCGCGTTCTGAACGCGGCCGCCGAGCGCGGCCTCTCGATTGACATCGTCGAGCGTCCGCCCGCACGCGACCTCTTTGAGGCCGCGGCGGGCCTGGGCGTACCCGCGTCGAGCATTGTGAAGACGCTCGTCGTGAAGCGTCACGATGACTCGTACCTCTTCGCTCTCGTGCCCGGCGGCCGGCGGATCTCGTGGCCCAAGCTCCGCGCGACGGTCGGCGTCAACCGGCTGCGACTTCCCGAGCCCGAGCTCGCTCTCGCCGCCACCGGCTACCCCCGAGGGGCGATCGTCCCCATCGGCAGCTCAACCGCCTGGCCGATATATGCCGATTCGAGCATCGATGGCAGAATCGGCATGGGCGCTGGCACGCCGGGTTACAACCTGTTCGTCGACTCCGCTGCCCTCCTCTCCGCCTATGGTGCAGTGATTGCGGATATCACCGAGCCGGAGCCGGCCACTCCCCCAACCTGATCATCTCGATGCCGTTGGCGGTATGTTTGCGGGCAACTCGAACCGCGAAGCGCGGATTGCCCCGGCTCCGCCTGCTCCTCCCGGCACTCAGCGCACCAGCCGGGCCGGCGCGACGTCGGAACGAAGGAAGCGCCAGAACGCCGCCCCGGCGGCGGCTCCCAGCACGGCGACGAGCACCATCCCCGCAGCAGCCCTCCCCGGGCCGGATTCCGACGTCAGGCCGAGCATGCTCAGGTCGATTCCCAGCGCCCGCGCGAGCATCGGGAGCGGAAGCCACCCCGCCAGCGCGGGCATGACGGAGGCGAGAGGCAGCGCGACGCCCACCGATAGCGGCACGACGACGAGCGCGAGCAGATGGTGCCGGATGAGCACTCCCAGGCAGAGTCCCCAGAGGGCCGCCGCGGCCCCGGCGCACAGACAGGCCGCGAAGGGGTGCCAACCCAGCGAAGATCCGCCGGCCACGAGAATGAGCGCCACCTGCGCGACCCCGGCTCCGGCGAGTGCCACCACGGCTCCGCCGATGGCGGTGACCGGCGCTCGTGCCGCGATGACCTCCCATCGAGAGACGAGCGTGGCCTGACGTGCGATGACGCCGTCACGATCGTCGATCGTGTACCGGAACGATCCGTAGATCGCCCCGATGACGGCCGCCGAGACCATGACGAGAACACCGATCTGCTCAGCGAACACGGCACGCACCGCGTGCGGCGCCTGCGCGAGCCCGGTGGGCGTGGTGATGAACGAGCTCGCGACCATCCCGGCGGCAACGGCCGCGGTCACCAGGAGGACCGGGTCGTGACGGAGCGCCTGGAACCGCGCTCGCACCGCCGGCAGCATCATGCTCTCCGCCGCCGCGTGGCCAGGAATGCCGCGACGAGCAGCACGACCACCCAGGCGACCGAAACGAGCAGACCCTGCGCGAACGGAAGCACCTCCCCACGCACCGTCGCACCCGAGAGAGACGCGAGTACCATCCCGGGCGAGTATGCGGCGATCTGTGGTGCGACACGGGTCAGCAGGAAGTCGACCAGGAGAGGCATGAGCAGCACGATCCCCGCGGTCGCATAGTAGTCACGCACCAGCCAGCCGATCGCCGCACCCATCGCGCCGCCCAGCAGCGCGCCGAGCACCGCACCGGCCGCCGCCGACCACACCCGGGGTCCCGGATCGAAAGCGAGCTCGGCGCGCGCGAGGATGAGCGTTGTCGCACCGGCCCAGACCCCGACGCCGACGATGCCCAGCCCCGTCCCCATGATCGCGCCGGCGATGGTCTTCGCGGCGAACGTACGCATGAGACCCACCGAGGTGACGGTGCGCTCCAGCGATCGATAGTAGGTCTCGCGGGTGACCGTGTAGGCGCCGACGAACATCGCCGTCACGAACGCCCACCCGGCAGCCTCGAACACGCGCTGAGTCGCTGCGTGCGCCCCGAGTTGTTCGAGGCCAGAGTCGGCCTGCGTCGACACGAGGATCATGTACGGCACCAGCACGACGAACCCGAGGACTCCCAGGAAGACCCATCCGCTGACCGCGCGCACCAGCTCGGCCCTGATCACGCCGGTCATGCCTGATCCTCTTCCACGAGCTCGAAATAGCGCTCCTCGAGTGACGCATCGCCGCCAGCGATCAACGCCTCGAGCGGTCCGGCATAGAGGAGTCTGCGCTTCATGACGACCACCTCGTCGACGGTCTGCTCGAGCTCCGCCAGCTGATGACTCGACACCAGCACTGTGCCCCCGGCGTCGGCGAACGATCGCAGCGCCCGCCGCAGCCAGCGGATACCGTCGGGGTCGAGACCGTTCGCCGGCTCATCCAGGATGAGAATCCGCGGGGCTCCGATCAGCGCCGTTGCGAGGCCGAGGCGCTGGATCATTCCGGTCGAGAACGTCTTCACCCGATCACCGGCCACCTGCTCCAGGCCCACCTGCGCCAGGACCTCGTCGATGCGCCCGCGCGGCATTCCTGCGGCGAGCCGGGCAAGCTCCAGATGCCTCCGTGCGGTGAAGCCCATCTCGAACCCGAAGCCGTCCATATGCACCCCCGCGACGTGCGCTGGCGTCTTCAACGCTCGGAACGGGCGGCCTTCGACCAGGGCCGCACCGGACGAGGGCGAGACCAGCCCGACCAGCATCCGCAGCGTCGTCGACTTGCCCGCCCCGTTCGGCCCCAGCAGGCCGACGATCGACCCCCGCGGCACGGCGAAGGACACGCTGTCGACGACGAGCCGCCCGCCGTAACGCTTGCTCAGATCTCGTGCCTCGATGGCAGAGGAATCCGTCATTGTTCTCCTATCTGAAAGAGGTCGGGAGCGACAGCGCGCAGCGGTTCGAACACGAGCACCCTCGTGGCCCATTGCCATGCGTTCTCGGAACCCAGATGGATCGTCGCGCGGCCTGTCGATGGAGCGTTCGGCGCGATCGATGCCTGCCGGACGGTGCCGACGCGGTAGCCGTGCGTCGACCCATCCGGCATCTCCACCGGAAGCACGGCCCCGATCGGGATCATTCGCTCGATGGGCTCGTCCGGGTCGAGAAGCCCCGACCCCACGGCGATGTCAAGCAGAATGCCGCTCGTGAAGAGCTCGACGCGCGCTCCCGCCGGCAGCGCGGCCGCCGCCGTCGGCGACACGAGGTGGATGGTGCGGTCGCGCAGCTCGTAGCCAGCCGTCGCCGTCACCGGAAGCACCACCGTCGTACCGGCCATCGCCCCCACGGCGAGAATCCCGCAGAAGACAGCGACCAACCGGACCCTGCTCACACCAGAAAGCCACGCACGCACCACGGCACGGCACGTCAGAAACCCCATCACCCCGACGACGAGGAGCCCCCCGAGGAGCAAGACGGCGGCGGCGATCGGCCCGCCGCCGCTCAGCATCCGTGACGCGCGCCACAGCGCCGATGCCACGAGGACGACCGGCGCGAGGACGCTGAGGATACCGAACGGGACACTCCACCATCTGGTCAGACGATGCGGCTCACGCGGGGCGCCCAGGAGCACGCGCCGAAGGGCAGAACGTGCGTCAGCGATCGCCCTGGCGCGCAGCCCCGGCTCATCGAGCCAGCTCATCAGGGCGAGGTACCCGTCGAAGCGCACGAACGGGATGAGGTTGACCAAGACGATGCCGAACGATGCGAGCCCGACGAAGAGCAGCGCGCTCCGCGCATCCCCAGGCCCCGCGGCGAACGCCAGCAGGAAACTCCCGCCGCTCAGCGCAACGTGCACCGCGGGACCGGCGAGGGCGACCGCCACACGCTGGGCGCGCTCGGGGAGTCGCCACCCGTTCGTCACGTCCACGAAGAAGGCAGGAGCGAGATAGAGCAGCATCACCCCGGCGCGCCGAGGGCTCTCTCCGTACTTCGTGAGCGTGAGTCCATGACCGAGTTCGTGCGCCAGGGTCGCCAGCACGAGTACGCCACACGCGATGAGAAGCGGCGCGAGGGGGATGGGAGACGAGACCAGCCGCACGATGTCGTCGCGCAGGCCGATTGCCGCCACTGCCCCCGCTGAGGCGATCACCGCTATCGCGGCGGCGAACCAGCGCCCATCGATCCGGCCGATCCAGCCCAGTCGCCGCGCGAAAACAGCGAACAACGCCGGTGCGCGCAGCGTCGCCAACTGGAGGGTCATCGGGGGCAGGAACGACACCCGCCCGGGCGGCCGGCGCTCGAATCCCGCGATGAGCCCGCTGCGCCGGAATCGGCCGACGAGGTCAAGGAAGTCCTCCTCCGCGACATCCGGAGCCAACGACGACCGAAGTTCCTTCAGCGTGACACGTCCGTCCATGGCCAGCAACAGGTCTGCCACCGTGGCCGACACCCGCGAGCGCGGCACTCCTTCGATCGCCACGATGCGCAGCGGTGCGTCGTCGGCTGCACCACTGCCCGACTCGCCGGCCGTGTTCTCGCCGATGCTGACGGTCGCGGCGAGCGCTGGTGTCTCGTGCCACACGTCGGGGGCGCTCACGCCCCCGCTCATGCTTCGCCCCGGCTCTCCGCCTCGAGCAGCACCATGCCGGATGCGGATGCCGTTGTGGAGCCGGTGATCTCGTGAATCTCGGGAACCTCGAATCCCGCGGCGACGAGCTCCGCCGCGAGCATTGCGGGCCGCAGGATGCGCAGCCGACTGGTGTAGACGATCGCCGGCGCCGCGCGCGGGGTCAGCTCCGCCAGGCGGATGAGGTTGATCAGGCGCTCCTCTCCCGAGGGCCACGCCTGCTGAGAGATGAGAATCGCCTCCGGCCCCGAGGCGCCGGGAAGCTCGACCACCGTGTCGTCGTCGACCGCCAGCCGGTCAGCCGCCTCATCCGTCGGCGCCGACAGCACGAAACGCCCACCCTCGACCAGGTGCCGTCGGACGGCCGCGTAGAGTCCGCGTCGGCCCGATGCGCCCAACAGCGACACCGATGTGGCACCGAGCACCGCGAGCGAGAATCGCCGCCCGAGATCGAAGTCTGTCATGTCGCCGGAGACGATGCGTAGCGCCGGATGTCCGCCGGCCGCGCGACGGAGGTGCCCCAGCATGTCCTCCGAGAGGTCCAGAGCCGTAACCTCCTTGCCCGCGCGCAGAAGCGGGATGGTCAGCCGGCCCCCGCCGGCGGCGATGTCGAGAACCGGCCCGGGCGCCGCTCGCGCGAACGTCAGGATCTCGCGCACTTCGCTCCGGTCCGGACCGACGAAGCGCTCGTAGATTTCTGCGCCATCGCCATCGTAGAAATCCTGTGCCACCGCGCGAACGTCGCAGCGTGCGAGTCGCTCGCGGACCGATGCTGTCAGCAGCCTCTGCATAGCGCGTTCCTTTCGTGTCCTGCGGTGATCGATCGGTTGTCGGTGGTCGTACCCGGGGTTGCGAACGAGTCGGGCACTCGTCCGCAACCGTTTTTCAGGTGGCGATCGCCACCGTCCCGGCAAGGATCGAGACGATATAGCCGATGTGCTCCCACCACTCCAGCGGAGCATCGAGAGCGTCAAGCTCCTCGAACTGGAGCTGCATGCCTGTGGCCATGGGACACCTCCTCTCTTCTGGGTTTTCTGCTCTGAAATGTTTGCGAAGCGCGTGCGCTCGCGTGAACGGCGAGCTCGGTTCTACGTCAGCGCGATCAGACCCAGCAGCATCCCCAACGTGACGCCCCGCATCCAGTCCTGAGCATCATCGGGGGCGTCCATCGCCTCAAGCTCGACGAAAGCGAGCACCGCTGCGTGTGCAGTAGCCATACCATTCACCTCCTTCCTCACGTCGTCGGCTTTTCTCGTCAGGTCAGCGCCAAAGCACCGCCGACGATGGTGAGCCCCACCAGGACCCCCTGGTAGAAGCTCTCCCAGCTCGGAGCGTCCATCGCGTCGAGCTCCTCGAACTCCAGGAGCCCTGCGCCCGTCTTTTCTGTCACCACAATCACCCCCTCTCGATTCGTCGCTCTCATGCGGTGTCGCCCCTCCACCGGGCGGCACCGAGGACATCCGTCATCTCCGGCACGCCGATATGCCGCAGCACGCCGGGACGCGCGTGTCCCCAGGTCGTGCAGATCGCGCGAGCCATCCGAGAGATCCGCCACGCCTCTGGCTGTCGGGGCCGTGCGATCGACCACATGTCGATGAGGGCCCGGATGCCGTCGTCCGGCGCTTCGGGGAGGTGGTTCGCCCGGCTAATCGGCTCCCAGAACCGCCGGAGGCTCGCGCGGTCGCCCCAGCGTCGATCACCGTCTTCGATCCTGCGCCAGATCTCGGGGACGATCGCCGCGGTCGCCGTCATCTTGCGAACACCCAGGTGGAACGACACCTCGTTGGCCACGTACCAGTGGCGGGCCGCATAGCGCTCGATGCCGCGCAGCGCCGCGGTCCTCTGCGTCGCTGCACCCAGCCGCGCGATGCGCAGGCGCGTGACGGGGGAGGCAGCGCGGTCACTCTCGACGGCGGCGACCAGAGCACCGCCGAGGGCCGACGCGTCCGCACGCGCTCTCGGATCCTGATACCGGCTCGTGCTGGCCCCGGCCACCCGCAAGAGCGCCTCGAACGCCCCTTCGAACACGGCGGCGGTGGAGAGCGACCCGAACATGCTGACGTCGAGGATGGCCCGGCGCGGGCGCAGCCGCTCCCCCACCACGAGGCGGTAGCCGCCGCTGTTTTTGAGGATCGCGACCGCGCTGACCTCTGCGGAGGTGCCGATGGTCGTCGGGACGGCCAGGACATCGGCGCTCCGCGCCGGAGGCAGGAAGGTGACGGGCGACCCGGTGGCGTGGGAGAGAAGATAGGAGAGCAGCGCGGGCGTGCCGATCGACAACGCAGCGATCTTCACTGCGTCGATCACCGTGCCTCCGCCGAAAGCGATGATCGTCTGCGTCCGGCGTTCCTGCAGCCGCCGGCCCAGAGCGACGATCGCGTCGGCGTCACTCGATGCGGGATCCAGAGCGAGCATCTGCGCGGCGAGCGGCCGTCGGATGACCCCCTTCATCGCGCCGACAAGGCGCGCGTCGACAACGGCCACCGTCGACGGATCGCTGAGCAGCCGATCGAGTTCGGGTGCTGCCGCAGCCACCTGGAGGCGGGTCAGCGAGCGGTGCCCGGGCGCAGGAGCGCTCACTGCTCCCCCTCCGCCCGTCGCATGGCGAATGCGGCGAGACCGCGGCGGATGCCGCGGTCGAGCTCCGCCAGCTCTGCGTCCGTATAGCCGAACGCCGGAATCACGCCGATGCCTCCGGGCATCGGCTGCACATTCACGCCGATCTCGGCGATGGCGGCCACGACCTCCAGCACGTCAGACGCGCTCAGCGGTGCCCCGGCGACCCCTGCGAGCTGCACAGCCAGGAAGCATCCTCTGCCGCGGGAGCCGACGGCCAGCCCGTCGCGCACGAGGGCGTCGACCAGGGCACGGAGCCTCTCGCTGAGCACCGCGGACCGCCCCACTGCGTCAGTCCGCTCGATCTCGGCAAGCATGGCGAGGATGGCTGCAGCGCACACCGGTGTTCCCGCCTGGGTCTCGCCGTGGACGAACGTCCACCCGCCCTCGGCGAATGCCCCCGCCACACGGCTCCCCACGAGAACGGCGGCCGCCGCCATCGCCCCGTTCGTGAGCGCCTTCGAGAGGATCATCATGTCCGGCGGGCGCGTCCACACGGTCGATGCGAAGAGCGGGCCCGTTCGGCCGAATCCGGTCGCGACCTCATCGGCGACGAGGAGGAATCCGAAGTGCTCGCGCAACGCGACGACGGCCCGGAGGAACGAGGGCGACAGCACGAACGCTCCACTGCCGAGGACCGGCTCCACGACAACGGCCGCGACCCGGTCGCCCTCGCGCATCATCAGCGCGTGTAGCTCGTCACCGTCGTCGACCGCGACGTGACGGACCGCCCGTCCGTCCACCGCATACGCCTGCTGGAGCAGATCATCGCCGCTGAGCCCGTGCCCGCCGTACATCGTGCCGTGGTAGCTGCCCCTCAGTCCGACGATGATCGTGCGGTCCGGGCGACCTCGCTGCGCCCAGTACTGTCGTGCGAGCTTCATCGTGGCATCGACGGCCGAGCCGCCCGATGTCGCGAAGACGACGCGACGGTACGAACCCGCACCGGCAGCCGCCACGAGGGCATCCGCCGCTTCCGCCGCGAGACGGTGCGGTCCGCGAAAGAGCGTCAAGTAGGACGCGTCGCGTGTGGCGCGCGCCACCGCCTCGGCGACGGCGGGATTGCCGTAGCCGAGCGGCACGTTCCAGAGGCCGCTCGTTGCGCAGAGCCGCTCGGAGCCGTCCGCGTACGAGATGCGATGGCCGCGGGCTCCGACGGCGGTCTCCCGGTCGGTGAATAGGCGGTCGGCCGGAAGCATCGCCGGCCAGAGGGCCGTGAGGTCGGGCATGGTCAGCCTTCCGCTGGCAGGCCGCCGGCGGGAAGCCGAGCCGGCGTCGGCGCTGGCTCTCCGAGATGTATTCCGAGCTCGCGTACCGCCTGTTCGCAGAGTGCGCCCGCATCCGTCGTCTCAACGCCGACCCGTTCGGAGACCCGGTGCATCGCCCGTTCATACGTGCTCGAGGTCTGGACGATGGCAACGACATCCGCCGCAGAAGGCGACAGGCGCTGCCTGCGGCGCGTCCCCGGATCCGCGAGCAGCGTCTGATCTTCCCCGACCACGAGGAAAGGGTCAGTGGGGTGAGGTTCCGCGTCGGCACCGTCATCGTGGGTGCCCTGGTCGGCTGGGTCTCCGAAACCGGCGATCCGTTCTCCGTCGCGTAGCTCAAGCGCCCGCACAAGATCTGCGGCGTGCAGGAAGCGCCGCAGCCATGGCCGCGCAGCCACTTCGGCGATCAGCGACACGGGATCGACGACGCCGGTGAGCTCGTCGAGACGCGGGTACTGCTCGTCGAGCAGTCGGGCCAGCTCGCTCAGGACCCCGATCGGACGACCCTGTGCGCCCAGGCTGACCGTGCCGTCCGCCGCGATGTGCACGGACACCGGCCGGCCGGCCGTGAGCGGAGCCCAGAGCGCCTCCCGATCGGCGAGCTGCAGTCGCCCGTCGATGACCGACGGCGGGAAGACGCCCGTCTGTCTGGCAAGGTCGGCATCATCCAGGAATAGTCGCCACCCGGCCTCGTCCCGGAACCGCACCACCGTTGGCTGGCGGACGTCGACGAAGCCGGCTGCGGCGTAGTCCTGGAGCTCGACGCTGAGGGATCCGAAGAAGAGCTGATCGCCCATCTCACGAAACGTTCCGGCCGAGCTGATGACGGTTCCGCGTGCCGCGGCAGCGTCCGCATCCACGGGCGCGATGATCGCATCGCGCTCAGAGACGAACGCGGCGACCTCCGGCACCGCGGATGCACCCTCCACGAAGAAGATCCGGTCCACGACCGTGCGCCGGCCCGTTACCCACTCATGGATGACGGTCGCCGCATGCGCGTCTTTTGCTTGAGTCACAGTCCCCCCGGTCTGCCGACGCGCTCCATCGGGGCGCGTCGGCCTCAGTGTTCCACACGGATCACCGTTTTCCAAGAAAGAACCCGGGCTTTATCGCCCTGAGTCACAATCGCTCGATGCCCGACCGATCGCGACGGGAATGCGGCGTGGCCGAGGCGAGACCCACGCCCGACACCGTGGCCACACCGGCGGGCTCAGCGGAGGATGCCCGCCATCCGCAGCGAGATGTCGACGAGCTTGACCCGTTGCAGCTCGTCGACGGCACTCAACTCGAACCAGGCGGCCATGTCGGTCGAGCCGTCCTCCTCGAAGCGGAGCGTGCCGCCCACGATGTGCGCGGCGTAGATGATGCGCAGGGTGTGCAGGGGGTTGACGGCATCCGGGGAGATGCGCCTGCTGGCCGGGATCACGGCGGAGTGGATGCCGAGGAGGCCGTCGAGCTCCACGCGGTACCCGGTCTCCTCCCACACCTCGCGGCGCACGGCGTCCTCCGGGTCCTCGCCCGGCTCCAGGCCGCCGCCCGGCATCGTCCACGCCGTCCGACGCCCCTCGATCCAATGGGAGAGGAGCAACCGCTCATCGGCGTCACGGATCACGGCGTACGCGGCGATCCTGGTGTCCATCTGGTCAGCCTAGCGAGAATGACCGCCTTGCGAACAGGAGTCGATATATGCCGTAATCGGCATGAATATGCGGACGGTTCGGCCCGTCGGTCCCCGATCAGAGGGCGGCGTGGCGTCGGCTGCCGCCCTCCGGCCGCACCGGCTGGTGCCGATCAACCCCCCCACGCGCCACGCTGTCGGTCAGCGCGGCTAGCCTGGTCGCGGGCGCGGGACCAGGCCGCCACGGGCGCGCCAGATCGGGGATGACATGTTCGACGCACTGCTGATCGAGAACGACGAGGCGGGCTACCGCGCCGGCGTGCAGACGATCGACGAGGCTCGCCTGCCAGACGGCGACGTGACGGTACGGGTCGAGCGATCAGGCCTCAACTACAAGGATGCGCTGGCGATCACCGGCCGCGGGAAGATCGTTCGGACGTTCCCGATGGTCCCCGGCATCGATCTGGTGGGCACCGTGGAGCACAGCGCGTCCGCCGATCACGCCGTCGGCGACCGGGTCGTGCTCAATGGCTGGGGCGTGGGGGAGCGGCACTGGGGTGGCCTTGCGCAACGAGCACGGTTGCGCGGCGAGTGGCTTGTGCCGTTGCCCGAGGCGTTCTCCCCGACGCAGGCCGCCGCGATCGGCACCGCCGGCTATACCGCCATGCTGTGCGTGCTCGCCCTCGAACGTCAGGGCCTCACCCCTGATGCGGGGGAGATCGCCGTCACCGGAGCAGCCGGGGGAGTCGGGAGCGTCGCGATCGCCGTGCTCGCCAAGCTCGGTTACACCGTCGCCGCCATCACGGGCCGGCCGGAAGAGGCGGACTACGTGCGAGCGCTGGGCGCATCCGCGGTGCTCGATCGCGCGGCCTTCGCCGAGCCAGGCAGACCCCTGACGACGGAGCGCTGGGCCGGCGCCGTGGACGTGGCAGGAAGCCATGTGCTCGCGAACATCTGCGCGGGTATGAGGTATCGCGGTGTGGTCACCGCGTGCGGGCTTGCCGCCGGGATGGATCTGCCGGCGTCGGTTGCGCCGTTCATCCTCCGCGGCGTGACGCTGGTGGGCATCGACAGCGTGATGTGCCCGCGCGAAGAACGCGTCACGGCCTGGGAGCGGCTCGCAACCGACCTCGATCCGGACAAGCTCGGCCTGATCGCGCACGAGATCGGACTGGGCGATGCCGTCGCGACCGCGTCTGCCCTCCTCGACGGCACGGTGCGCGGCCGCGTGGTGGTCGATGTGAACCGGCGCTGACCGTCCGGCAGGCGGCGAGCTCGCTCAGCGGGGGAGCAGGGGAAGGACCTCGGTGCCGAGATAGTCGAGATGGTCGACGTCGCGCAGGTCGACCAGCTGGAAGTGCACCCGGTCGACTCCGAGGGCGTGCAGTCGCTCGACCTTGCTGGCGATCTCGTCCGGACCGCCGACGATGTTGACGCCATCGCGCACATCGGCGGGGACGACGCCGACGGCCTCCGCGCGACGAGCGATGTCGGCCTCCGTCGCGCCGGCGAATGTCGGGAGCGCCACGGAGATTTTCAGCGTCGCCGGATCACGCTCGACCCGCTCGCATGCGGAGCGCAGCAACGGGATGCGCTGCGCGATGACGTCCTCGCCACGGAAGCCGATGTTGGCCTCGGTCGCGTAGCGCGCGGTGATCTCCGGTGTGCGTCGCGGTCCGGTTCCGCCGACGATCACAGGAATGCGCTCCTGCATCGGCTTCGGGAGTGCGGGTGCCGCGTCCAGCGTGTAATGCTCTCCCGCGAAGGAGAAGGTCTCTCCGACGGGTGTGCTCCACAGCCCCGTGATCACCGCGAGCTGCTCGTCCAGCAGGCCGAACCTCTTCTCCGGAAAGGGGATTCCGTAGGCGCGGTGCTCCTGCTCGAACCATCCGGTGCCGAGCCCGAACTCGACCCGGCCTCCCGACATCGCGTCGACCTGAGCGACCTGGATCGCCAGGATCGCGGGGACCCGGTGCGTCGCGGACGAGACCAGGGTGCCGAGCCGGATGCGGGAGGTCTCGCGTGCAAGGCCGGCCAGAGTCGTCCACGCATCCGTCGGTCCGGGCAGCGGGTCACCGGCACCCATGCGCATGTAGTGGTCGGAGCGGAAGAAGGCGTCGAAGCCGTGCGCCTCCGCGGCGAGCGCGAACGCCAGCTGGTCCTCGTAGCGGTAGCCCTGCTGCGGCTCGGTGAAGACGGTGAACTCCATGCGTCCAGTCTCGCCGCTGCACGCCGCCCCGGGGTCGCCGCCGACGCCTCCCGGCGGGATGCACCGTTTCCCCCTGGGCCTCAGAGGAGCGCGGCGACCTTCTGCGCGGTCTCTTTGGCGGAGCCGGGGTTCTGTCCGGTGACGAGCCTGCCATCCGTGACCGCGTAGGAGACGAAGGGCAGCACGGCCTTCTCGTAGCGCGCGCCACGGTTCTTCATCTCTTCCTCGACGTTGTACGGCACCAGCTTGTCCACCCGCGCGAGCACCTCCTCCCGCCACGAGAACCCGGTGAGCTTGCGCCCGGCGACGAGCAACGAGCCGTCGGAGAGCGTCGTGTTCAGCAGGCCGCAGTAGCCGTGGCATACGGAGGAGACGACGCCGCCGCGTTCCCAGATCTCCCGGGTGAGCTGCTGGAGGCCGGGGCTGTCGGGGAAGTCGTACATCACCGCGTGACCGCCGGTGAAGAAGATCGCGTCGACCTCGGCCGCGTCGACCTGGTCCGGACGGAGGGTGTTCTCCAGCAGCGCCGTCCGGGTGGGATCCGCACGCCAGGCCTTGGCGGTGCGGTCATCGTTGGGGAACTTCAGCGACCGCGGTTCGAGCGGCGACCTGCCGCCGCTCGGGCTGACGATGATCTGCTCGAAGCCCCGCTCCTCGAACACCTCCCACGCGTGGGTGAGCTCGGAGAGCCAGAGTCCGGTGGGGTGGTCCGGGTCGTCGTAGTGGCCGACGTTGGTGACCACGTGGAGGATGCGTCTGGTCATGATCGGTTCTCCTGTCCGGTGGGGTGTGTCAGAGGAGCGCGGCGAGGGTCGCGCGCACTCGTTCGGCGCGCTCGTCCGGCGACGCTGCGCGCAGCTTGCCGTCGAGGTAGAGGAAGGCGAGGCCGTGCGCGGTGCCCCAGAGGCCGGTCGCGAGCGGCTCCGCGTCGCGACCGGGGAAGAGCCGGGCGATGGCCCCCTCGAGCAGGTCGTGCAGGGCGGCAGCTGCGCGGACGCGGTCATCGTCTGCGTCGTCGCACTCCTTGCCGAACATGGCGCGGAACAGCGCGGGGTGCTCGGCGGCGAACGCCACGTAGACGACCGCGAACTCGAGGAGCGCCTCTCGTGACGCCGGCAGGTCGTCGTGGGGGAGGAGCAGGTCGCGAAGGTCGCGGAAGCCCTCGGCTGCCACCGCGGACTCCAGGGCGTCGCGGTCGGCGAAGTGGCGGTACGGGGCGGTGGGCGAGACTCCGACCGCGCGCGCGACCGCGCGCAGCGAGAACGTCTCGCCCGACTCCAGCAGCCCGCGGGCCGCGGACACGAGCGCCGCACGGAGGTCGCCGTGGTGATAGGCGGCGACGGCTGATGTTGACACTGCTTACTTCCCCCTCATAAAATGTGAGCACTGTAAACATAGCGCAGGAGGGGCCGACGTGCACACGATTCTGGGAGCCAACGGACAGATCGCGGTGGAGCTCGCGCGGGAGCTGAACCGCACCGTCACGACCGACCTCAGGCTGGTCAGCCGCAACCCGCGCGCGGTGAACGACACCGACGACGTGGTCAGCGCCGATCTGCTCGACGCCGGACAGACCACCGCGGCCGTTGCGGGAAGCACCGTGGTCTACTTCACCGCCGGGCTCCCGGCGAACACCGAGCTGTGGGAGAAGCAGTTCCCGACGATGCTGGCGAACGCCCTCGCGGCCGCCCGGGCAGCCGGCGCGAGCTTCGCGTACTTCGACAACACCTATATGTATCCGCAGGACGATCGGGTCCAGACGGAGGACACGGCATTCGCTCCGGTCGGCCGCAAAGGGCGGGTCCGGGCGCAGATGACGCGGATGGTGCTCGACGAGATGGCCAGGGGCGAGATTCCCGTCCTCATCGCCCGCGCTCCGGAGTTCTACGGCCCCGGTCGCACCCAGAGCTTTACCAACACGCTTATCGTCGACCGGATCGCCGCCGGCAAGAGACCCTTCGTGCCGGTGCGCTCGGACCGCAGGCGCTCACTCATCTGGACGCCGGACGCCAGTCGCGCGCTCGCGCTCCTGGGAAGCACTCCGGACGCGTACGGCCAGACCTGGCATCTGCCCATCGATGATGACCGGCTGACCTATCGAGCGTTCGTCAACCTGGCGAACGCGGTCTTCCACCGCGATGCCGCACCCCTGGTGCTGCCGCGCTGGGCGCTGACCGCCGCCGGGCTTGTCTCTCCCCCGGCCCGCGAGCTGAGGGAGTTGCTGCTGCGCTATCGGTACGACAACCTCTTCGACGCATCGAAGTTCGCCGCGCGCTTCCCCGACTTCGAGGTCACGACGTATCGCGCCGGGCTGGAGATCATCCGCGGAGAGTCCGCCGCCTGAGGGCGACGGCGGACTCTCCGGGGGACCGGGGCGATGCTGCTTCAGCCGCGTCAGGCGCCGCGCATCCGGGGCACCCTCATCCGGCCGTCGCCTCCGGTCGTTCCTTCTCCCGGAAGGCGATCAGGAAGAACACCGCGGCGACGGCGGCGATCACCGCCGGCAGGATCCAGACGTACTGCCAGTTGTGGCCGTCCTCCGTGATGAACAGGTCGACGATCGGACCGGAGATGACCGCACCGATCAGGAAGCCGACGCCGTAGGTACCGGTGAAGATCAGGCCCTGCGCCGAGCTGCGCAGGCTCTTCGGCGCGAACCGGTCGGTGTAGATCTGACCGCTGACGAAGAAGAAGTCGTAGCAGAGGCCGTGGATCGCGAGCCCCAGGATCACCATCCAGTACGAGGTCCCGACATCACCGAACGAGAACAGCACGAAGCGGAGCACCCAGCCGAACATCCCGATGAGCATCATCTTCTTCAGCCCGAACCGCACCAGGAGGAACGGCATGAGGAGGAAGAACACCACCTCCGACACCTGCGCGATCGTCTGCACGCCTGCCGCCCCCTCGACCCCGACCTCGTTGAGCCACAGGTTGGTGAAGTTGTTGTAGAAGGCGACGGGGATGCAGATCAGGATCGAGGCGATGAAGAACACCCGGTAGGAACGCGACTTCAGCAGGGCGAGGGCATCGAGCCCGAGGGACTTCGCGATGGACTGCTTGACGCGCGGGGGGCGGGGTCCCGCCTTCGGCAGCAGGAAGATGCCGAACAGCGCGAGCGCGACGGAGCCGATGCCAGACATCACGAACGTCAGCTCCAGCTGGCCGTTCTGCTCCCACGCGAACCAGCCGATCAGCAGGCCGCCGAAGATCCAGCCGATCGTGCCGAACACACGGATGAGGGGGAACTGCTTCTCCGGGTCGGTGAGCTGATCGAAGACGATCGCGTTCGCCAGCGGCTGCGTCGGCATGTAGAGCACCATGTACACGAGCGCGATCCCGATGAAGACCGGCAGGGTGGGTGCGGTGCTGGCGAGGAACATCGCCACCGCAGCGCCGAGGTGCAGGATCACGAAAACCGTTCGCGCCGAGAGGAACCGGTCGGCGATGATGCCGACGAGAACGGCGGCGAGGATCGTGCCGATCGACTGCCCGATGAAGACCAGGCTGATCTGGCTGCCGCTGGCCGCGAACGTGAACACCATGTACGTACCGACGGTGACGATCCAGCAGCTCACGACGAACTGCTCCAGGAACCACATCGCGGACAGGCGGATCCGGAGCCAGCGCGAGATCCGATCGGGGGAGACGGGCAGGTCGGATTCGGTGGCCAGGCGGCCGGCGGGGGCGGGACTTCCACTCATTGCAGTGCTCCTTTGCATGCGGGATGGGGAGTGGGGTGTGCTCTGGGGCGGACGAGCGGGCCGGCGCGTTCACACGCAGCGGCGGAGGGGTCGGGGCTCCCGGCCGGTCCGGGCGCCGGGAGCCCCGATGAACGTCAGCGCTGCGCGTACCGCTTCAGAAGGCGCACGTGCTTCTCGACCATGTCGCGGCTGTCGATGTCGTCCATCCACCATCCCTCGAACTCCGCCACCACGAAGCCCTCGTAGCCGAAGTCGGCGAGCGCTCCGAGCAGCGCCGCGTAGGGGGTGTGCGGCTCCTCGCCTTCCTCATCAAAGACATGCCCCTTGCCGTGGCAGTGCACCGTGTCGGGAAGGATGTCGACGAAGGTCGAGATCGGGTTGTTCTGATACTCCGATGGCAGGCCGGAGGTCTGCCAGCAGGAGAAGTCCGGCAGGAGCTTGACCCAGGGGGAGTCGATCGCCTTCAGGACGTCGGCGTAGTACGCCACCGGGTACGGGGCGTGGATCTCCAGCGCCCAGGTGATGCCCTTCTCCTCGAGGAGCGGCAGCGATGCCCGGATGATCTCGATCAGATCGCCTTCCCGTTCGGCGTGCGCCGAGTCCTCCGTACCGCCCTTGACCTCGGACAGGTTGAGGTAGACGGGTCGGATCACCCGGGCGCCCATGAACGCCGCAAGCTCGATGCTCTGGCGTGCCGTGGCGATGAGCTCTTCGACGGTCTGCGCGCGATCCGTGCGCACCCGGTCGTTGAGATAGCAGGAGAAGTTCGCGATCTCCAGGCCTTTGCCCGCGATGTAGTCGCGCAGCTCGGCGAGCTCCGGGAGCTGGGGGCGTCCCCAGTTGGAAAGGTGCTGCTCCGCGATGATCTCGATGCCGTCGATGCCGAGCGACGCGGCATGGTCGATGGCGTCGCGGACCGTCATGCGCCGTGCGTGGATATCCGCCCCGTAGGAGTAGAGGCTGACGCCGATCTTCATGAGGTGACCTCGATCTCTCGCTGGAAGGTGTAGTTGACGACGTCGCCGGGCAGGCCGTAGCTCATCGCCGAGCGCAGGCGGAGCTCGACACGCAGCGCGGCCGAGCCAGCCGCGACGAGCTCAGGTGCATCGGTGGTGTCGATCAGAAGAGCGGCGAGTTCTCCCATGTGCCACCAGACCTCGTGGACGCTCTGCAGGGTCCAGGCGCTGAAGATCTGGTCACGGAGCTCGACGTAGATGCGCTCGGGAGGCACCGGGGTCCCGTCGATCGTCACGGAGAGCTCTTCGAGGGTCGACAGCGGGGTGCCGGTGTACCACGGGCACCCCAGATCGACGCTGAGCATCTGACGCCCGAACCGTTCGACGCGGCGGGCGTCGGGGTGGGGGAGGGCATCCCGCTCACCCAGACGGCGAAGGAGGGAAACCATCTCCCCCACTTCGCTGTCGACGACTGCTTCATCACTCATGCTTTCTCCTCACCGTTGGGGATCTTCGTGGGTGTCGGTCGACGAGCCATCGCGGACGGGCGTCGCAACAGCTGATCATGACCGGAATCCCGCATTTCTGCTACACAGTAGCGGAATTGGTGAGACTGTAGCATTAACCCCGATGCAGAACAATGGTGAGTTCGAGAAGGCGGCGCGAAGCGGGCGGAAGGGAGCCGGGATGTCAGCGGTCGACCTCGCGACGATGCGACAGATCAACTCACGCGTCGTCCTGCAGGCCCTCTTCCAGAGACGCGAACCCGTGCGGATGTCGCAGCTGGTGCGACAGGTGCAGCTGTCCCGCCGCACCACCGAGCTGATCCTCGACCAGCTCGTGGCAGACCGGTGGGTGCTCGAGGTGTCTGCGGAACCCGGGTCGACTCTCGGGCGCCCTCCGCGCACGTATCAGGTCAACCCGGCCCGGGCCGCGTTCGTCGCCATCGCGCTCGACACGCACACGGCATCGGTGGCGATCATCGATGCGGGCGGCACCGTTCATCACCGCGCCGAACGCGAGATCGCCGACATGGGCGACCCGATCGGCACCACGCAGGCCGCCGCGGAGCTGGCCTCCTCGCTGATCGACGCCTCCTCGATCCCGACCACCGACCTCCTCGGTGCGACGCTCTCGGTCACCGGGCGGGTCGACGACGACGGCACGGTTCTGCACGTGCCCTATCAGCCGGCCTGGACCGCTTTCGATCCGCGTGACCTCGTCCACGATGCGATCGGGCTGCGACCCACCGTCGACAACGACGCCAATCTCGCCGCCCTCGGCGAGCAGTGGCTGGGCTCGGCTCAGGACCAGGAGACGTTCGTGTGGCTCATCGCCGGCGTTCGCCTGGGCGCCGGGTTGGTCATCAACAAGAACCTCCACCGGGGCAACCACGGCGCGGCGGGCCAGATCGTCCAGGTGGGTTCGATGGGCCTGCACACCATGGAGACCCTTCCCGTCGGTGCGATCTCCTCCCCTGATCCCGCCCGCCGTGCTGACGCGGAGGCCGTTCTGCGCGATGCCGCCGGCGGCGACCCCGCAGCACAGGCCGCCGTCGGAGACTTTCTCGACCTCGTCGAGCCGGTCCTGTCGACCTTTGCCTGGACCCTCGCGCCCACCGCCTTCATCCTCGGCGGCGGAATGGAGTCGACCGGCCTGCTCGTCGAGGATCTGCAGCAGCGCCTCGCTCGGGCAGAGACCCCTCCCGTCGAGATCCGCGGGTCAGCGCTGGGCCCGGACGCCGCCCTGTACGGCGCCGCACGCCTCGCCCGCGACGCGCACCCCGACAGCATGGTGGCCGCGCTGCGCGAGCAGCACCTGACATCTTGACCCGCTGGTCGCCGATGTCACGAAAAGCGCCGGGCTAAGACCGCGGGGCTCTGCCCGTGTCGGCGGGCCCCGACTCGCTCGCCGGGAGTTCGTCCGAGATGAGCTCCAACAGTCCAGGGAAGCGTTCGTGGATGTCGGCTCGGCGCAGGGTGACCCCGCTGAAGTTGCCGTGGTCGACCTGCTTCACCAGTCCCGCTTCTCTCAGCACGCGAAAGTGATGCGACCGAGTCGATTTCGAGACGGGCAACCCGAAGCTCGCGCAGGTTCGCTCCACCCCGTCCTCGCTGAGGGCGAGCTCGTGGATCACCCGACGACGCAGCGGATCGGCCACCGCGGCGAGGACGACGCCCAGGTCCATCGCGTCTTTGGTCGGCTCGAGATCATCGGTCGGCACGTCGATCCGCCCCTCTCCACAACAGCAAGGTTCTACTTGCATCGTACCTGATGCTCGTGCAGAGTAGGTTCGTCATCTATCGAACCTCCTGGAAGGATCGCACATGTCATCGGAGCTGCCCAGCACACGACCGCCGGCAGCGAGCCCCCCTGGCCCGGCACACCAGCCACCCACCGAGCGCGGCACGGCGCGGCGGTCGCCTCACCCGCTGCTGCTCCCTGTTCTTCTGGCCGCGCAGTTCGTCACGCCGCTGGCAATCGCCGGCGTGGCGGTCGGCCTCCCCTCGATCTCCGGCGAGCTCGGGGCCGATGCGACGCTGCTCCAGGGCGTCGTCAACGCGTTCAACGTCTCCTTCGCCGTCTTCACCCTCGTGTGGGGGTTCGTCAGCGATCGTCTCGGGCATGCAAGGACGTTCGTCATCGGTGTCGTCCTCTGCATTCTGGCCTCCGCCGCGAGCATGAGCGCACCCTCGTTGCTCGTCCTGGACGCGGCCCGCGCCGTGGCCGGCGTCGGGGCGGCGGCGATCATCACCTCGGCGTCCGCCCTCATCTCACAACGGTTCCACGGTGCGCGGCGCGCACGAGCGTTCGCCGTCTTCGGCACGATCAATGGCCTCGGTCTCGCCCTCGGGCCCACCATCGCCGGCGGCATCATCTCTGTCGGCGGGTGGCGCAGCGTCTTCGCCGCGCACGGCGTACTCCTGCTCGCGTCGCTGGTCGGCAGTGCGACCGTCCGAGACGCCCCGGACAGCCCGTCACCCACGGCCCGCGCCGGCGACGCCCCGGGAACGCGCTCCGGGGCACGCTCCCTCCTGCACCCCGGCTACCTCGCGATGCTGGTCGTCCCCGTTGCCGGCGCGGCCGGTTTCGTGACCGTGCTGACCTACCTGCCCGCGGCACTCCAGGCCGTGCAGAACATGACCCCGGGAACGGCCGGACTCATGATGCTCGCGATGACCATCCCGGTTCTCATCACACCCGCCCTGGTCCACAGCATCAGCCGGAAGGCCGAAGCCCGGGCACCTGGCCGAGGCGAAACCGTCCACATCGGCGTGTGCGGCGCCGCTCTCCTCTGCCTCGTTCTGGCACCGCTCGGACTCCTCGGCTTCTCGCCCGACACATCCCTGCCGTATCTCACGGTCATCCTGGTCGTCGCCGGACTCGGCTTCGGCCTCCCGCTCGGCATCGTCGACGGACGCGCCCTGAGCTTCATCCCCGACAGCGCACAGGGCCGCGCGGCGGGAATCCTGAACTTCTTCCGCATCGGCAGCGAAGCCCTCTTCGTCGCGCTCTACGCGATCCTGCTGACCGCCATGATCGGCAGACAACCCGCCGCCGCCGGAATGGTCGAACAGATCGCCGCCGGCCAGCCCGGGCACGCCGCCGTCTATGCCGCTGCCATGACTCCTGTCCTGTGGGCGATCGCTGTCTGCTGCGCCCTCCTCCTCGTGCTCTTCATCGTCCTCACGCGGGCCACGCGACACGGCGGTGCGTCCACAGCGGCACCGTGAAAGCGCGTCGCAGTGACACCCCACAGCAGCCGGAACCGGAGAACGGCGAGTCAGAAGGCTCGGGAAGCAGGAGCCAGGAGCCGCCCGAGATTGTCGCCCGCACGATCGCGCCTCGGCACCTCACGACGGCGCCGCCGAGGCCGCGACGGTCACGTGAAACACCTGGTGGCCGATCGCCTGAGAGAGCATGGGCGGCTGCGGAGGCATCCGGCGCACCGCAGCGGACACGGAAAGAGACCACACCCGCAGAGCACGTCCGATTACCACCCGATTCGCACCCGAGGTGGGATCTGTGCGAAACGAGCGGTGGACACCTACCGAGCTACCTGGACTATTCCCTCGAGCTCTTCAACACCATCACGTGTTTCCCCCGTCGTCGGCCATTGAGTGTCGATAAAACTGACCGACACGCCTTCGAACGAGGAAACCATACTGCTCGGCGAGCCACACGAAGCTCTCCACCCCTTCTCGGCACTGATGATGACGATGATGCAGGGGGCGTCATTGATGTTTTTCCCCACATAATAAAGGAAACCGCCAGAATCCTCGCCCACGAGTCGAATCGACTCCTCGCGCACCTCGAGCTCTTCCCCCATGTCAATGGCAGGGATATCGGAGGCATCTGGTGGACTGCTGAGGAGCTCCTCCAGCGGGGTTGACGTCGCCGCCGCGCAGCCCGTCAGCAGGACGATGCCACCCGCGATCGCGGACACAAACACAAGAAGGGGGCGCATAATCACCTGTTCAAACCTCGTAGATCTTCTGTGAAATTCGTGGTGGCACTGATCGTGATCCGACTCGGAAGGGCATGATGGTCGAAGGGGTCGTCGTTGCGGCTCCGCTGGCGCCTGGGATTGATGAGCGTTATCTTTCGTCTCGCATTTTCCACGCCTTTGTGATCGCGATATTTTCGGTACGTTATCAAAGAAGGACACAGCGATCAAGGGAAGCTCTCACCCCCTGCTCCACCTCTCGGCACCTGTGAGACCGCAATGCCCCGCGGTCGTGAAGAGGAAAGCCTGTGGGTTCTGGCCCGTGGCATCGGCTAATGACGCAGCAGTCGACGACGACGACGACGCGTTTGTGGCGTTCATTGTGCTCGTCTTCGACGTCGATCGACCGGCCGGGGCTGCGGCGGCGGGCGATCCGGTCTCGACCGCGGTCTGCCGATGCGGCGGGACCGGCGGATCGCATCCGCGACGAGCCGATCCCGCACCCGCCGTGTTGCCTCCCCGCCCTGCGCGATCGTGCGCTCCGGGTTCCCCCGGGAAAGCAAAGAGGCCGCTTCCTGATGAGGAAACAGCCTCTGACCTGCGAAATTGTGGAGCCTAGGAGATTCGAACTCCTGACATCCTGCTTGCAAAGCAGGCGCTCTACCAACTGAGCTAAGGCCCCGTCGAGGCTGGGCCTCTGGGTCAACCAGACGAGTTTATCAGGGATCCCGGACGGCCCGGACACACCGGTGGTGCGGCGGGGTGGCATGGCCCAACTCAGGCGGTTCCGACCACCGGTGGCCGGAACCGGCGGGATGGCGCAGGCGCCGGCGTCGGCGCCACGGAAATCGCCTGAGTAGGGACATCGCCTGAGTGGAGACAAGTGCCGGGGGAGGACGAGTGCCGGGTGAGGACATAGGCCCCAGCCCCGCCGCCGTCCGGCCCCCAGCCCCAGATGCACCCCGCTTGTATCCTGAGGAGGTGAGCGACGCCGGCCAGCAGGACCCCGACGAGACCACCCGAGCAACCCCGGATGCGGCAGGCGCAGCGTCCCCGCTCCCGCCGGCAGAGACCACCGCAGCCGACACCGCGACGCCCGATATTGCGGCGAAGTACCGCTTCCATCGGCGCCTCAACATCCTGCTGGGAGCCGCATGCGCGTTCCTCCTCGTCGTGGTGATCGGTCAGGTCGGGTTCTCGGGCAACGCCTCCGTGCGGCCCGATGCTCCGGCAGCGTCCGCGCCGCAGACCAGCGCTCCGACTCCCGGTGCGGCAGCGTCCTCGGCACCGGAACTGCCGCCCCTCGAACGCCACGACAGCACGGATGCGATGGCGATGGGCTCCCTCGATGCTCCGGTGGTGCTCGTGCAGTGGACCGACATGCGTTGCCCGTTCTGCGCGGCGTTCCACCGGGAGACGCTGCCGGCGATCGTCTCCGAGTATGTCGACGCGGGCCTCGTGCGCATCGAGCTGAACGATGTGTCCTTCTTTGGTGAGCAGTCGACCGATGCAGCGGTGGCGGCCCGCGCCGCAGCCAACCAGGACAGGTACTTCGAGTACCTCGACGCGGTCTTCGGCGCCGCCCCCGAGAGCGGTCACGCCGACCTGCCGCGCGCGCAGCTCATCGCTTTCGCCGAGGCCGCCGGTGTTCCCGACATCGACCGGTTCACCGCGGACCTCGACGACCCGGGCCTGACCGCCGCCGTGCAGGAGAGCACCCGTTGGGCACAGACGATCGGCGTGTCCAGCGTTCCCTTCTTCTACGCCTCCGGCAGCACCGTCGCCGGGGCGCAGCCGGTCGAGCTGTTCCGCGCCTACCTCGACGACGCCGTGCAGCGCGCCGGCTGAGCGATGGACATCGGCCTGCTCGGCGCCTTCGTCGGCGGGGTTCTCACCCTCTTGAGTCCCTGCTCCGTCATGCTGCTGCCCGCGTTCTTCTCCTACGCATTCACCAGCCCGACCACCCTCCTCGCCCGCACCGGGGTCTTCTATCTCGGACTCATCACGACGCTCGTTCCGCTGGGCGTGCTGGCCGGCACGCTCGGCTCATTCGTCAACCAGAACCGGTTCCTCCTCGTCACCATCGCCGCGGTCGTGGTGATCGTCCTCGGCGCCATGATGATGCTGAACATCCCGCTGCCGTTCATCCGATCGCGGGAGGGCGCGGCAGAAACCCGCTCGACAGCATCCGTCTACGCGCTCGGCACGGTGTACGGGCTCGCCGGGGTGTGCGCCGGCCCCCTGCTGGGCGCGGTGCTGACGGTCGCCGCGGTGAGCGGCAATGCCCTCTACGGCGGAGTGGTCCTGCTCTTCTTCGCGGCCGGCATGGCGCTGCCGCTCCTCGTGCTCGCGCTGCTGTGGGGACGAATGCCCGGGATTCGCCGCCTCGTCCGACCGCGCGAGGTGCGGATCGGACGGTGGCGCAACACCTGGACGGGCATCGTCGGAGGCGCACTGACGATCGCCCTGGGCGTCCTGCTGCTCACGACCTCCGGGACGTCCTCCCTGGGCGGCATCCTCGGAGCCACCGATCAGATGGCGCTCGAAGGCTGGGTCCATCGCGTCACCGCGGGCGTTCCCGACCTCGTCGTCGCTGTGATCGTCGTGGCGATCGCAGCCATGATCTGGCTTTTCATCGTCACGCGGCGCCGCAGATCGAGCGCCACGGTGACCGCCTCGCGAGATCGACGACCCGCGGAGAACCCTGATCAGTTGCCGTGAAGAGTCGTCTTAACTTGCGTCGAACCACCAAGATCCCTAACGTTACAGATCGGTAACGGGTATACCCGACCCGTGACGGGCATTCTGCCCAGCCGAAAGGAACAGCATCATTTCAGGCCTACACGAGCGCGCATCCGAGACGACGTCCGCTGCATCAGCCGACCCCGGAGCAACCTCGCGTCCCCTGACCCGACGAGAGCTGCGCCTGCAGGCCGAGGCCGCCACAGAGCTGGCCACGGCCGCAGCGTCCACTCCCGCCGAGATCGCCGTCGAGAGCACCGCGCCGACCGATCTCGTGGCGAAGATCCCGGCGACACCCGCGGGTCTGTTCGACGGCGCCGCTGAGACCGCTGCGCCGGAGACGCACACTCCGGTCCGCTCGCGCCGCCGCGCGGCCCCTCGCCCCGCTTCCCGGGCGACCGCGGCACCGGCGAACACCGTGACCAGGCCCGAGCCGAGCAGGCCCACGCCGAGCCGCCCGGAGACGCCCGCCGTCGCGGCGGAACAGAGCCGCCCCCGCAGCACCTGGGCGCGCACCAAGACCGTCGGCGCCGTGCTGGCTGTGGGCACCCTCATCACCGGCGCCGCCCTCCCGGCGTTCAGCCTGAGCGACCCGGGGCCGGCGACCATCCAGTCGATCGCCGCCGCAGAGGCCCAGTCCTACAGCGCGGAGAGCGAGATCCAGGTCGAGGTGATCTCCCGCGACGGCTTCACCGCCACCTCCTCCGACGAGATCCGCGAGAACCGCGCCGCCGCCGTCACCGCCGCCCTCGCCTCCGGCCTGCCGATGGATGCCGTCGTCAACCTCTCGCCCACGGAGGGGGTCGTGATGCCGATGACCGACGGCAGCTACGACCTCAGTGACGGCTTCGGCGCCTCGCGTCCTGGCCGCTCTCACATGGGCCAGGACTTCGCCGCGCCCATCGGAACCCCGATCTACGCGGCGATGGACGGTTGCGTCTCGGTGTCGTCCGAGAGCTACCAGGGCTACGGCGTGACCGTGAAGCTCGAGAGCCTGCTCGACGGGCAGGCCGTGAGCACCGTGTACTCCCACATGGACTACGGCACGCGCGCCGTCGAGGTGGGCGACTGCGTCAAGGCCGGTGAGTTCCTGGGGAACGTCGGTTCTACCGGCTACGTCTTCGGATCGTGCCTGCATTTCGAGGTGCACATCAACGGCTCCGCGATCGACCCGCAGCCCTGGCTGCAGGAGCACGCCCAGAAGCAGTGATCATCGGCCCGGGATGCGGGCGGATCGTCTCGCGCTGAACCTGCGCGACGCGGAGCGGGACGGCTGCCCGCCGACCGCGCGCCGCCATCGTCGGCGCGCTGCTAGCGAACCGACGCGGACAGCACCTCGCGAACACGCAATCCCTCGTCGAGGACGACCAGGTCTGCACGGCGCCCGACCTCGATGTCCCCGATATCGTGCCAGCCCATCGCCCGGGCCGGCGTCGTGGCGGTGACGCGCACGGCACCGGTGAGTGCCGCATCGGTTGCGACACCCGGCCCGACGACCGCGCGGAACAGGGCGTCCATCGTCGCGGTGCTGCCCGCGATCGTCTCGGTTCCGGTGAGGCGGGCGATGCCAGATCGCACCTCGACACCGAGCTCTCCGAGCAGGTAGTCGCCGTCGCCGCAGCCGGCGGCGCCCATCGCGTCGGTCACCAGCATCACGCGGTCCGGCCCTGCCGTCGCAAGCACCCACGCCACGAGCGCCGGATGCAGGTGCACGCCGTCGGCGACGAGCTCGACCGTCACCCGATCATCGTCCAGCAGGGCGAGCACCGGCCCTGGGGTGCGGTGCAGCATCGGCGGCATCGCGTTGAACAGGTGCGTGGCGACGGTGGCGCCCGCATCGATAGCGCGCGCGACCGTGTCGTAGTCCGCATCGGTGTGGCCGATCGCCACGACGACACCGGCGTCACGGAGCTGCGCGATCGCGGCGATCGCGCCCGGCAGCTCAGGAGCGATGGTCACCATGGCGATCGCGCCCCCGGCCGCTGCGAGCAGCTCGTCGACCTCCTCGGTGTCTGGTGCGCGCAGCGCCGCAGGATCGTGCGCACCACGGCGTTCGGGGGAGAGCCACGGCCCCTCGAGATGGATGCCGCGCAGCTCACCGGCGGCCACGAGCGGCGCGAGTGTGCGGACGCGCTCGAGAAGCGCGGCAGGCGAGGCCGAGACGAGGCTGGCCATGCTCGTCGTCGTGCCGTGCGCCTGGTGCAGGCGTCGGGCCGCGTGGGCAGCCTCCGCCGTGCCGTCGGGGTATCCGTGCCCCCCGCCGCCGTGCACGTGCGCGTCGACGAAACCGGGCACGATCGTCGCAGCGCCGAGATCCGTCGTCACGGCCGCCGGTCTTCCGGCTCCCACGCCGGTGATGATGCCCCGCTCCACGCCCACCCAGCCCGGGGCGTGCACGCCCCGCGATGTGACCACGCGATCGGCGGCGATCACCTCTCCGGAACGCGTTTCGGACGAGGTTCCCCCGGCGTCTGTATCACTCACCGCCTCAGGCTATCCCGCGCGTTCACCGCTGTCCGGCCGCTTACCGGCGTGGATCGATCACCGTGATGCCGGCGACGGACGCCGAGTCGAACAGCGGCAGCAGCTCGGCCGCCTCGTCGAGGCCGATCGTCCGTTCGATGAGCCGTTGCGGCGCGAGCGCGCCGGAGCAGATCAGATCCATCATCCCCGGGTAGTCTGCGGCCGCCATGCCGTGGCTTCCGAGCAGGTCCAGCTCCCAGGCGATCACCCGCTCCATCGGCGCCCGCGGGTGGCCGTCCACGGGCGGCAGGAGGCCGATCTGCACGTGCCGACCGCGGCGACGCAGGCTGAGGATGCCGTCTGCTGCGGTCTGCTCGCTGCCCACCGCGTCGACGGAGACATGGCTGCCTCCGCCGGTGATGCCCATCACGGCGGCGGGCACGTCGGAATCGGCTTCCAGCACATGATCAGCGCCGAGCTCGGCGGCGCGGACGAGGGCGCCACGCTGACGGTCGACCGCGATCACGCGAGCCCCGAGCGCACGCGCGATCATCACGGCGCTGAGCCCGACGCCGCCCGCGCCGATCACCGTCACCCACTCACCGGGCACCACTCGGGCGCGCGCGACCAGGGCGCGATATGCGGTCGCGAATCGGCAGCCGAGGCTGGCGGCGGTGGCGAAGTCGACGGCGTCGGATATCGCCACGACATTGGTGTCTGCGGCACGGAGAACGACGAACGCGGCGAAGGACCCGTCGTACGTGAATCCCGGCTGTTCCTGTGACGGGCACACCTGAGCGTTGCCGGAGGAGCACCACGAGCATCGACCGCACCCGCTCACGAAGGGCACGGTGACCCGGTCGCCGACCTTCCAGCGCCGCACCTCTGCCCCGGTCTCGACGATCACCCCGGCCAGCTCGTGCCCCGGGATGTGAGGAAAGGCGATGCCTTCGTCGTGGCCGGCCCACGCATGCCAGTCGCTCCGGCACAGGCCGGTGGCCATCACCTGAACACGCACGCCGTCGGCGGGGACGACCGGATCCGGCACCTCCCGCACCACCGGTGTGCCGCGGACCTCGTCGATCACCATCGCACGCATAGGCCACATCCTGTCACCCCGAGCCCGGTCGTGCGACGGGGCCGCGCTCCGCATCCCGACTCAGGCAAAAAGGGACGCCGAGAACCCGGAGCCGCCGGTTTCTGCCCCCTCCGCCCGGTTTTTCCTGAGTTGAGTCTCGACCCCGGCGGACAAGGCAGAAGGCCCGTGCCGAAGCACGGGCCTTCTGGTGTGGTGGGGCTACCAGGACTTGAACCTGGGACCTCTTCATTATCAGTGAAGCGCTCTAACCGCCTGAGCTATAGCCCCGCAACCTCCAAGACTTTATCCGAGATCGACGTTGTTCGCAAAACGGGTGGGGCGGAACGCCGCCACCCCACCCGTTGCGTCCATCAGTCGGCCGGGTCCAACACCACCGATCCGGCCGAGACCTTCACCGATACCGAGCTCTGCACGCCCTGGCGCGTGCGCAGGTTGTTGTCGAACGAGCCCGCCGAGACGTTCGAGCGGACGTCGTACTCGGCGTCCGGCAGCTGGAGCGCGAGCGAACCGGCCGAGACCTCGATCGTGAGCTCGCGGGGCGGGGTGTCACCCAGCAGCGGACCACGAACACGTCCCGCCGAGATATCGAAGCTGGCCTCCTGCACATCCGCGACCCGGACATTCAGGTCGCCGGCGCTCATCGTGACGTCGAGCACCCGGGCGCTTCCGCCGATGTCCGCCCAGCCGGCACTGAGATCGATGTCGAGCTCGTCGAAGTCGCCTGCGACACGGAGCTCACCGGCGCTCAGGGAGAGGTCGGCGTCCAGCGTGCCGTCGTCGAGCGAACGAGGCAGGGTGAGCACTACCTCGGTCGGCTCCCTGTTCAGCCACCAGCCACCCCAGCTGTAGCCGCTATCGACCTGCAGGGTGTCTTCGTCGACGCGCATCGTCCACTGATCGGCGCGTGGCCCGGTGGCCTCCAGCACGGCTTCCTCGACGTCGTCGAAGACGATGTGCATCGACGCGGCGTTCACATCCACCTCGAGCTCGCGAATGCCGCTGATGTCCGCGGTGTCGGTCGTCGACGTCGATCCGCCCCACTGGCCGAACGCGGAGATCGCACCGGTGATGGCGGCACCCGCCAGTGCGAGGCTGCCCACCACGGCCACGCCGGCGATGATCCACCCGCGGGCGGTGTTTCCGGGCGGCGGTGGAACCGGCGCTCCGCTGGCCGGAGGATCGTAGGAGACGGGCGGCGGCGGGGTCATGGTGCTCATCGGAGGTTTCCTGTCTGGGGAGCCGCCGGAGCGGCGGCGCTGGAATCGGGAGACGACATCTCGATGTGTGCGAGCGTGGCGAGGACGCGCCGGTTTCCCGACTCGTCCGGTTCCAGCCCGAGCTTGGCGAAGATCGAGGTGATGTGCTTCTCCACACTCGCGGCGGAGAGGAAGAGCAAGGCGGCGATGGCCTGGTTCGACTTGCCTTCCGCCACGAGAGCGAGCACGGTGCGCTCGCGCTCGGTGAGTCGTTGCATCCGGTCGTCCTGGTTGCGTCGGGTGAGCAGCTGGGCCACCACCTCCGGGTCGAGAACCGTGGCACCGGCACTGATCCGCGCGACAGCGTCGAGGAAGTCCGAGATGTCTGCGACGCGATCCTTCAGCAGGTATCCGAACGCGCCACCGTGCCCGGCGATCAGCTCCGACGCGTATCGCTCCTCGACGTATTGCGACAGCACGAGCACGGGGAGCTCCGAGTGCAGCGATCGAAGCACCACCGCTGCTCGTATGCCTTCATCGGTATATGTAGGGGGGAGGCGGACGTCGAGGATGCAAAGATCGGGATATGTCGCGTTGACGTGTTGCTCCAGATCTCCGGCGTCGGGGAGAACCGCGACCACGTCGTGGCCGGCGTCCGCGAGCAGCCTCACCAGGCCCTCCCGCAGGAGAACAGAATCCTCACAGATCAGGATGCGCATGGCACCGTCACCTCCAACGCCGTCGGGCCGCCGATCGGGCTGTCGAGAGACGCTCTTCCGCCAGCGGCGAGCACGCGATTGGTAATGCCGTCCAGACCTCCGCCGGGAATGATGCGGGCGCCGCCGAGGCCGTCGTCCTCGACGCGAGCCCACAGGGTGCGGCCGCCATCGCGCAGCCGAACCGTCACCCGGCAGCCGCTCGCACGGGAGTGCTTGGCGGCATTGGTCAATGACTCGGCCACCGAGAAGTACACCGCGGCCTCCGCATCGCGACAGGAGGGACGCGGACCGTCCATCCGCACATCCAGCGTGACCGGGATCGGGGAGCGGGCGGCCAGCGCGGACAGCGCGGCATCGAGCCCGCGATCGTCGAGCACGGATGCGTGAATCCCCCGCGCGAGCTGGCGTAGCTCGGTGATCGCCGCCTTGGTGGAGGTGTGCGCCTCTTCGATCAACGACTTCGCCGTCTCCGGGTCTGTGTCGATCTTCTGCTGGGCCATGCCGAGGGTCATCCCGACGGAGACGAGGCGGGGCTGCACGCCGTCATGGAGATCGCGTTCGATCCTGGTGCGCTCCAGGTCTGCCGCGCGCACAGCGCCCTCACGCTGCACGCTCGAGACCTGCACCTGCTGTTGCAAAGCGGCCGTACGACTCGGGCCGGCGATGATCGCCGTGGCCAGTACCCGGTGCAGCACGACGGCGCCTATCGTGATGGCAGCGGCCAGCGCGATGGCCAGGATGCCGACCACGGGAGCCCACGCCATGCCGAACTCCGCACCCCACCACGTGTAGACGCGCTCGCCTTGTCCGAGGGGCGCGAAGGTCGTCAGCAGACCCCATCCGGCCAGCTGCGCCTGAGCGAGCACGACGACACCCAGCGTGCTGGCGAGGAAGAGATGAGCCAGGGCCCGCCACATCCCGCCATCGATCGCCTGGCGACCGAGAGCGCGTATCCACCCGCCGAATCCCGGGCGGGTGCGCGGCTGGAACGGGAGCGCAGGCAGACCGAAGCCGTACAGGGTGTCGACGCGTGCGACCTCGAACCACGCGACGCCATAGAGCGCGTAGATCAGGCCGACCAGCAGCACGAGCCCGATGCCGGCGACGAAGACGAGGCCCACACCGGCGCCGAGCATCCCGATCAGCGTCCCGGTGAGCCCCCAGCCGACCGCACCGAGCGCCGCCAGGTGGATGAGCGTCAGGAAGAAGTGCATCCGCGGCCGTGCAGCCGGGGCCGAGGCCGAGGCCGAGGAACGAGGGGACGTCGTCGGAGCGGTCGGCGGCGGCAGGTGCCCGCCGGAAGCCGCCGGGGTCCCGGGGGCGACGCTCTCGGCGCCGAAGGATTGCGGTGCGTTCATGTCTTCCACGCTAGGCGTGGGGGAGCGGCGAGAACACCGCGGGATCCGGAGGCTTGCGTTCGGGTTTTCCCTACCGGCGGCCGGTCCCGATCCCGCACTCAGGAAAAATCAGCAGTGCAACCCGTCCGTCGCGGTCTGCACCCCACCAGTGCGAAGTCTGCCTGAGTTGGGCCGCCCCCACCCCGAATCCGCCGTCGAGACGCAGAATCCACCCGCCGTGCACGCACAGTCCGCATGGACTCGGCGCAGAGAGGGTGGATTCGGCGAAAAGGGAGGAGCGTCAGTTGGAGGTGAAGCCGACCAGAAGGCCGCCGGTCACCTTCACCGCGAGGTTGTAGATACCCGCGACCACCGCGCCGAGCACGGTGATGACGATCAGGTACAGGATCGACACGACGGCGGCGAAGGCGAGCACCTGCGGCAGGCCGAGGAAGGACGCCAGCTGTACCTCTCCGGAGGTGAACACCGCGACGAACTCGTCGACGCGCTTGATGAAGCCGGTGCTCTCCAGCACCAGGAACACCAGCACGAACGCCACGAGGTTGACGATCGCGAACGCGACAGCTCCCAGGAAGGACAGCTTCACCGCAGACCAGAAATCGATGTACACCAGGCGCAGACGCACCTGCTTGCCCGCCGTGCGGCGAGCGGATTTCTTGGCCAGCTTGTCGGCTACCGTGCTCATGTGTTGATTCCCTCAGAGGTCTCGACGACCGCTTCCAGTTCGGAGAGCGCCTCGGCTTCCCCGGTGAGGCTTCGCTCGCTGTTGCGGGCGATGCCCAGGATCTTGTCGTCGTCGGCAGGCCGGGCAAAAACAACGCCCATAGTGTCGCGGCCCTTCGCCGGCACCTCGGCCACGGCAGAGCGTACCACCTTGCCGCTGGCAAGAACCACCAAGACCTCGTCGTCCTCTGAGACGATCAGACCCCCCGCGAGGACGCCCCGATCGTCGTTCAGCTTGGCGACCTTGATGCCGAGTCCACCACGTCCCTGCACGCGGTATTCGTCGACGGATGTGCGCTTGGCATAGCCCCCGTCGGTGACGACGAAGACATAGCCGTCGGAGCCCGCGACCGATGCCGACAGCAGATCGTCGCCCTCGCGGAAGCTCATGCCCTTCACGCCCTCGGTGGAACGCCCCATCGGGCGCAGCGCCTCATCCGTCGCGGCGAAGCGAAGGGACATGCCCTTCTTGCTGATGAGCAGGATGTCGTCCGTGGCGTCGACGAGCAGAGCGCTGACGAGCTCGTCGTCCTCGCGCAGCCGGATCGCGATCACCCCGCCCTGACGGTTGGTGTCATAGTCGGCGAGGCGGGTCTTCTTGACCAGGCCGCCCCGTGTGGCCAGCACGAGATACTCCGCCATCTCGTAGTCGCGAATGTCGAGCATCTGCGTGATCTTCTCGTCGGGCTGCAGGGCGAGCAGGTTGGCCACATGCGTACCCTTCGCGTCGCGCCCGGCCTCTGGCACCTCGTAGGTCTTCGCCCGGTAGACACGACCCTTGTCGGTGAAGACGAGGAGCCAGTGGTGCGTGGTGGTGACGAAGAAGTGCTCGACGAGGTCGTCGGCGCGCAGCTGCGCACCCTTCACGCCCTTGCCGCCGCGATGCTGGGAGCGATAGTTGTCGCTCCGGGTGCGCTTGATATATCCCTCACGGGTGACCGTGACGACCATCTCCTCTTCGGGGATGAGGTCTTCCATCGACATATCGCCGTCGAAGCCCGGCAGGATGCGCGTGCGGCGGTCGTCTCCGAAGCGTTCGACGACGTGGGTCAGCTCGTCCCGGACGATCGCTCGCTGCCGGGACACGTTGGCGATGATGTCCTGGTAGTCGGCGATCTTGAGCTCGAGCTCCGTGGCCTCGTCGAGGATCTTCTGCCGCTCGAGGGCTGCGAGGCGACGCAGCTGCATGTCGAGGATCGCCTGCGCCTGGCCCTCGTCGATCTCGAGGAGCACCTGCAGCCCCTCGTTCGCCTCGTGCACGGTGGGAGAGCGGCGGATCAGCGCGATGACCTCGTCGAGCGCGTCGAGGGCGCGGAGGTAGGCGCGGAGGATGTGCATCCGCTCCTCCGCCTTGCGCAGGCGGAACTGGGTGCGGCGTACGATCACCTCGATCTGGTGGTCGAGCCAGTGGGTGATGAAGCCGTCGATCGCGAGCGTGCGCGGCACGCCGTCGACGATCGCGAGCATGTTCGCGCCGAAGTTCTCCTGCAGCTGGGTGTGCTTGTAGAGGTTGTTCAGCACGACCTTCGCGACGGCGTCGCGCTTGAGCACGATCACGATGCGCAGGCCGGTGCGATCGCTGGTCTCGTCGCGGATGTCGGCGATACCGGTGATCTTGCCGTCGCGGGCGAGGTCACCGATCTTGACCGAGAGGTTGTCGGGGTTCACCTGGTAGGGGAGTTCGGTGATGACCAGGCAGGTACGGCCCTGGATCTCTTCGACGTCGACCACCGCGCGCATCGTGATCGAGCCGCGTCCGGTGCGGTAGGCCTCGTGGATGCCCTTCGATCCGAGGATCTGCGCACCGGTCGGGAAGTCCGGCCCGGGGATGCGCGCGATCAGAGCGTCGAGCAGCTCCTCGCGCGTGGCGTCGGGGTGCTCGATGGCCCACAGGGCTGCTTCGGAGACTTCGCGCAGGTTGTGCGGCGGGATGTTGGTGGCCATGCCGACCGCGATGCCGACCGAGCCGTTGGCGAGCAGGTTCGGGAAGCGTGCCGGGAGCACGGTGGGCTCCCGGGTCTGACCGTCGTAGTTGTCCTGGAAGTCGACGGTGTCTTCCTCGATGTCCCGGACCATCTCCATGGCGAGCGGAGCCATCTTGGTCTCGGTGTATCGCTGCGCGGCGGCGCCCATGTTTCCGGGTGACCCGAAGTTGCCCTGTCCGAGGGCGAGCGGGTAGCGCATCGACCAGGGCTGCACGAGCCGCACCAGGGCGTCGTAGATGGCCGAGTCGCCGTGCGGGTGGTACTGACCCATGACCTCGCCCACCACACGGGCGCACTTGGAGTACGGCTTGTCCGGGCGGAACCCGCCGTCGTACATGCCGTACAGCACGCGGCGGTGCACCGGCTTGAGGCCGTCGCGCACATCCGGCAGCGCTCGGCCGACGATGACCGCCATCGCGTAGTCGAGGTAGGACCGCTGCATCTCCATCTGCAGGTCGACCTCGTCGACGCGGCCGTGGTCGTGGTCTGGGTCGTACTCGGGGCGTTCTTCGTCAGTCATGTGTCTGTCTTTTCTCGCTGCTCGTCATCTCTGCGTGTGTCCCTGGCCCTGCGGCCCGGTGTTTCCGGTCCGCAGGCCGTGCGGCTCCGTGCGGCTCTGGCCCGCCCGGGGCTGGTCGTGCCGGTGCTCGCTCACGCGGCGTCCGGGATCCGCGGTCCTCACGCTTGGTCGTCAGCAGCTCCGGTTCGCGATGTATGCAGGTTTCGGAATGGGTGGGCGGATCAGATGTCGAGGAAGCGGACGTCCTTGGCGTTGCGCTGGATGAAGCTGCGGCGCGACTCGACGTCCTCTCCCATGAGCACACTGAAGATCTCGTCCGTGGTGGCGGCGTCTTCGATGGTCACCTGACGCAGCGTGCGGGTCTCGACGTTCATCGTCGTCTCCCAGAGTTCCTTGGCGTTCATCTCGCCGAGGCCCTTGTAGCGCTGGATGCCGGAGTCCTTCGGCAGACGCTTGCCGTGCTCCAGGCCGTCCTTGAGCAGCGCGTCGCGCTCGTCGTCGGTGAAGACGTACTCGTGGATGGCGTTGGACCACTTCAGCCGGTAGAGCGGCGGCGCGGCGAGGTACACGAATCCGGCCTCGATGAGCCCCCGCATGTAGCGGAAGAGGAGGGTCAGCAGGAGCGTGGTGATGTGCTGACCGTCGACGTCGGCATCGGCCATCAGGACGATCTTGTGATAGCGCGCCTTGAGGATGTCGAAGTCCTCGCCGATGCCCGTGCCGAAGGCCTGGATCATCGCCTGGACCTCTTTGTTGCCAAGGGCCTTGTCGAGCCGGGCCCGCTCGACGTTGAGGATCTTGCCGCGCAGCGCCAGGATCGCCTGGGTGTAGGGGTCGCGGCCGGAGACCGCAGAGCCACCGGCCGAGTCGCCCTCCACAAGGAAGATCTCGCTGATCGACGGGTCCTTGCTCGTGCAGTCCTTGAGCTTGTCCGGCATCGCAGCCGATTCGAACACGCTCTTGCGGCGCGCGGTCTCGCGCGCCTTCCGGGCGGCGATCCGGGCGGTGGCAGCGTCCAGCGCCTTGCGGATGATGTTGCGCGCCTGCGCCGGGTTGCGGTCGAACCAGTCGCCGAGCTGATCGCCCACGACCTTCTGCACGAAGGCACGGGCCTCGGTGTTGCCGAGCTTGGTCTTGGTCTGCCCCTCGAACTGGGGTTCGCCGAGCTTGATCGAGATGACCGCCGTGAGGCCTTCGCGGACGTCCTCGCCGGAGAGGTTCTCGTCCTTCTCCTTGAGGATGTTGTTCGCGCGTGCGTACTTGTTCACCAGCGTGGTGAGCGCCGCGCGGAAGCCCTCCTCGTGCGTGCCGCCCTCATGGGTGTTGATGGTGTTGGCGTAGGTGAACACGTTCTCGGTGTAGCCGGTGGTCCACTGCATCGCGATCTCCAGGGAGATGCGTCGCTCTGCGTCCTCCGACTCGAAGGAGATGATCTCCTCGTTGACGACCTCGGCCTTGCGCACGCGGTTGAGGTACTCGACGTAGTCGACCAGGCCGCGCTCATAGTGGAAGACGTCGGCCGGCTGGCGGATCTCGACGGTGCCCTCGACCTCGACCTCATAGGCGGATGCCGGGCGTTCGTCGCGCAGCTCGATGCGGAGCCCCTTGTTGAGGAACGCCATCTGCTGGAAGCGCGTGCGCAGGGTGTCGTAGTCGAAATCGATCGTCTCGGTGAAGATCGAGGAGTCCGGCCAGAACGTGATCGTGGTGCCGGTCTCGTCGGTCGGCTCACCCTGCACGAGGGACTGCTGCGGAACGCCGCCGTTCGCGAAGCTGTGGTACCAGTGGTAGCCCTGGCGTTTGATCTCGACCTCGAAGCGGGTGGAGAGCGCGTTGACCACCGAGGAACCCACGCCGTGCAGGCCACCGGAGACCGCATACCCGCCGCCGCCGAACTTGCCACCGGCGTGGAGGATCGTGAGGACGACCTCGACGGTCGACTTGCTCGGATCCGACGAGTGGGGGTCGACGGGGATGCCACGGCCGTTGTCGTACACGCGGACGCCGCCGTCGGCGAGGATGGTCACGAGGATCGTGTCGCAGTAGCCGGCCAGGGCCTCGTCGACAGAGTTGTCGACGATCTCGTAGACGAGGTGGTGCAGCCCGCGCGGCCCGGTCGAGCCGATGTACATGCCGGGGCGCTTGCGGACCGCCTCGAGGCCCTCCAGGATCTGGATCGCGTCAGCCCCGTAGTCTCCGGACGGTCGGGTGGCGGATACGGCGTCGGCGATCTCTTCGCCGAGCTCCACGATCTCTGCGGCAATCTCCGCAGAGTTCTCGGGGGTCTCTTCAGTGTTGTCAGGCGTCATCGGTCAGGTACGTCTCCAGATCGGAATCTCGACTTCCCAGTCTAGTCGGAAGGGTGCCCTCAGCGGGCATAGGCGACGCTGTGCGACCCTGAAACCGGATTCGACAGGATCCGACGTGGGCTAGCCGTAGGTATCCCGCGGACCGCGCCCCTGAACGGCTCTGAGACCCCATTTCCACGAGGGGACGTCCGGCCCGATGAAGCGGATGTCCTCGACACCGGCTTCCGGATAGCGCTGCGTGATGGCCGTGACGATCGTCGCGCGCATCAGCTGAAGGTTCTTCGCCCACGCGGTTGAGTCGCATTTGACCGTGAGCATCCCATTGTCCAGCGAGACAGGAGAGGAGTGCTTGGCGGTGTCGGATCCCGCCAGATCCGCCCACTGGCGCACCAGGTCCTCTTGGCTCAGCGCCTTCTCCCACCCGTTCTCTCTGGTGAGGGCGTCGAGCACATCGCCGAGGCTTCCCGGGTCACGCCCCGGCGTGAACGGCGCGTTGTCGTCGTCCACCACCGAGACCCGACGCCGCCACCGGCCCTGCGGCTTGAGCCCGCGCAGTCGCAGATAGGTCGCAACGGTGAGGGGGATGTCATCCGCCATGCGCCGTCTCGCCCTCATCGGGGGTTTCCGCGGCCCGGTCTTCGGAGTCGTCTCCGAGAATCGTTCCCGCACTGATCCGCACGATCCGAGCGCGCAGAGCTTCCGGCACGTCTTCCTCGACCGCGGCCGTGACCACGACCTGCTCATAATCTGCGGTGATCGAGGCGAGCCGGGTTCTGCGATCGGCGTCGAGTTCGGCGAAGACGTCGTCGAGGATCAGCACCGGGTCTCCCGCGGGTGACTCCGATCGCAGCAGCTGCGCCGACGCGAGACGGAGAGCGAGCGCGACCGACCACGATTCGCCGTGCGACGCGTAGCCCTTCACGGGCAGGCCGCGCACGCGGAGGATCAGATCGTCGCGGTGGGGTCCGACCAGAGTGAGTCCGCGGTCCAGTTCGGCCGCGCGCTTGGCGGCGAGGGCCGCACGGAACGGAACCGTCGTGTCTGCGGCGTGCTCCGCGACCTCGGCGTCGACTCCCTCCTCGGGGTCTGCCCCGGCGATCGAGAGCGACCAGTCGATCTCCGGGCGATGATCGGCTCCGGCGATCGACAGATAGGCCTCGGTCAGGGGCGCCCGCAGATCCGCGGCCAGCCGGCGCCGGGCGTCGATGATCTCCGAACCCAGGGCGACGAGCTTGTCATCCCACACATCCAGCGTCGTCAGCTTCTCCTGGGGGATGCCCCGAGCCCGCGCGGACTTCAGCAGCGCCGTGCGCTGACGCACGACGCGGTCGTAGTCGCCCAGCACCGCGGCCATGCGTGGGGTGCGCTGGACGAGGAGCTGATCGGCGAACCGCCGACGAGCGGAGGGATCGCCGCGCACGATCTGGAGATCCTCCGGCGCGAACAGGACGACGTGCGCGTACCGCGGAAGATCGGCCGGACGAGCAGGCGATCCGTTGACGCGCGCCTTGTTCGTGCCCTGCTTGTTGATCTGCACCTCGACCAGCACTCGCCGCTCGCCGTGCGCCAGGCGGGCCCGGACGAAGGCGGCGTCCTTTCCCTCGCGCACCAGGGGAGCGTCGGAGGAGACCCGGTGGGACCCGAGAGTTGCGAGGAAGATGACCGCCTCCGCCAGGTTGGTCTTCCCCTGGCCGTTGCGGCCGACGAGCACCGTCGGCCCGCGGCCGAGCTCGAGTTCCGCGGCGGTGTAGTTGCGGAAGTCCATGAGGCTCAGGTGCTCCACGATCACGTGATCACCCTCCCTCTCGCCTCCGACATCGATCCGCACCCCCTGCTCCGGGGTTCGAGCACTCCACCGTCTCGTGCCGGCCCCGCACCGCCCCCGGCACGTCCTGCCGAGTCATCAGGATATTCAGGCCGATCGGCCTGAATATCCTGATGACTCGGCAGGAGCGGCGTCCCGCTCGCTCAGCGCAGCAGCAGGTTCGGCTGCAGCAGGTACTTGAATGTCGAACCGGCGTCGTCCACCGAGGTCTGCGCGGTGATGAGCACCGGACTCAGCTTGTTCGCATTGTCCGACGACGTGAAGGTGACCCGGGTGAACTCGCTGCGCACCGCCCCGAGAGCCTCGGTGAGGTACTGCGGGTTCAGACCGAGCACGACCTCTTCGCCCGTGAGTGTCGCATCGACGCTCTCCGACGCCCTGGCCTGCTCGCCGCCGGAGGCGTCCATCGTGACCCCGTCGCCCGAGAAGGTGAAGCGCAGCGGAGCGGAGCGGTCCAGGACGAGCGAGACGCGGCGCACCGCTTCGACGAGCTCGGCGGTGTTGACCACGGCGTGGTGCTCCGTCTGCTCCGGGAAGAGTCGACGCACCGGCGGGAAGTTGCCCTTGATCAGCAGCGATGTGACGGTCTTGTTCCCCGCCGTGAACGCGATGATCTCGCGGTCGCCGGTTCCGGAGAACGCGATCTGGATCTCCCCGGTGTGCCCGAAGGTCTTGCCGACCTCCTGCAGGGTCCTGGCCGGCACGAGTGCGGCCTGCCCCTCGGCCTGCCCGTCCCACGGCACATCGCGGAGTGAGACGCGGTAGCGGTCTGTGGCCACCAGGCTCAGGCGCGTTCCGGAGACCTCCAGCTGCACGCCGGTGAGGACGGGCGTCACGTCGTCGCGTGATGCCGCGAATGCGACCTGGGCGATCGCCGTGCCGAACTCCTCCGCCGGGACCACACCCGAGCTGCCGGTGACCTCGGGGATCGAGGGATATTCCTCAACCGGCATAGAGGCGAGGGTGAATCGGGCTGAGCCGCAGGTGACGGCGATGCCCCCGTCCTCCTCGACGGCGATCTCGATCGGCGCGTTCGGCAACCGGCTCGCGATGTCCGACAGCAGCCGGCCGTGCACGAGGATCGTGCCGGGGGTGTCGACAGTCGCCTCGATGGTCGTGCGGGCAGAAGCCTCGTAATCGAATGCCGAGAGGGTGAGTCCTGCGTCGCCCGCCTCGATCAGAACCCCCGCCAGGATCGGCTGCGGGTTGCGCTGGGGGAGCAGTTTGACGACGAACGACACCGCTTCGCTGAAAACGTCGCGGTTGACCTGGAACCTCACGGGCACTCCCTCGTTCTTCTGCTCGTCGTGGACGTCACCACGGACCTGTTGCCCGCGAGCCGACGTCCGGTTTTCACGACGCATGTCGGGCGATGCGGCGGCGCCGCGGACTCCCATGCTAGTCGGCGTCTCTGGCGCGTGCATCGCCGAGATGTGTCATCCCCGGTCCGCCTGTGGAGGTGATCGAGTGGCCCAAATGAGAGAGAAATCAGTTAACGGTGTTAACAGCTGTGGATACTGTGGAAAACCCTTGGGATAGTAGTCGGGACAAGGGAACTACATCCGTGTCACTTGTGGAGATGCTGAGGATTCCGCGGGAATCGAGGCGTCGGCTCCGTCCGTCCGTCCGAGAAGTTATCCACAGGTGAGGGCCGTTCGCGTGATTCGATCCGGAGATTTTCGGATTTTGTCCACAAGTTATCCACAGGGCGTCGCGATGTCGCGGATCTCCGCTGTGACGGCGGGTTTTCTCGGTGCCGTTCACGATGCGTTCATCCCGGCACCGTTCGAGAGGCTGGGCCGACCGCGCGGCGCGTCGCCTCCGCAGAGCATCTGCTCACCCCCGATGGCGTCGCAGCGCGCCGGCGGAGGATCGTTCTGAGCGGCCGTTTCAGACCCTTTCGGAGGGATCCGGCGCTGCGAAAGGGCCGGATCGCGCTCCCAGAGGCTCTGAGAGAGCGCGTTGCGGAACTCAGCGCCGACCGAGCTGCGTGGTGATCTCGGTGACCTGGTTGTAGATCGAGCGTCGCTCGCGCATGAGATCGCTGATCTTGCGGTACGCGTACATCACTGTCGTGTGATCGCGGCCGCCGAAGAGCTGACCGATCTTGGGCAGGGAGAGGTTGGTGCGCTCCCGGCACAGGTACATCGCGATCTGCCGAGCTGTGGCGATCTGCTGCGACCGACTCGATCCATAGAGATCGTCGACGGTGAGGCGGAAGTACTGTGCCGTCGCGGTGATGATGTCGGTCGGGGAGACGATGTTGTCCTCGGCCTGGTCGATGATGTCTCGCAGCACGGTGCGGGCGAGGGCCATGTCGAGCGTCGAACGGTTCAGGCTGGCGTATGCCGAGACCCGGATGAGAGCGCCCTCGAGCTCACGGATGTTCGATGACACGACCGTGGCGATGTACTCGAGCACTTCGTCGGGGATATGGAGCTCTTCGTTCTGAGCCTTCTTGCGGAGGATCGCGATGCGGGTCTCGAGGTCCGGCGCCTGCACGTCGGTGATGAGCCCCCACTCGAAGCGGCTGCGCATGCGATCCTCGAAACCGGTGAGGTGCTTGGGTGCGACATCGCTGGTGATCACGACCTGCTTGTTGTGATCGTGCAGCTGGTTGAACGTGTGGAAGAACGCTTCCTGTGTCTCCGCACGCCCCTGGAGGAACTGGATGTCGTCGATGAGGAGGATGTCCACATCCCGGTAGCGCGCCTGGAACGCGGCGCCCCGGTTGTTCGCGATCGAGTTGATGAAGTCGTTCGTGAACTCCTCGCTCGACACGTATCGCACGCGCACGCCGGAGTAGAGCGACTGTGCGTAGTCGCCGATGGCGTGAAGGAGGTGAGTCTTGCCCAGACCCGAGTCACCGTAGATGAAGAGCGGGTTGTACGCCTTCGCAGGGGCTTCGGCCACCGCGACGGCGGCGGCGTGCGCGAATCGGTTGGACTGGCCGATCACGAAGCTGTCGAAGGTGTACTTCGGGTTCAGACGCGACTCGTGGCGCACGGGCGTCTGCTGCTCGAACGGTGACTCCGGTCGGACGGGCTCCGAGCGGACCTGCTCGGTGCGCCCGGCGAAGTCGGGCATCGTCAGTGGCGCGGTCGGGGAGTCGGTCAGGTCGGGGTTCACGACGACGCGGAAAGCGGTGATGTTCTCGTCGGCGGCAGCGAGGGCCTCGAGCAGCGGGGCTCGGAGACGCTTGTTGATCTGCGCGGCGGTGAGATCGTTGGGCACGTCGAGGTAGAGCGTCGATCCGCCCATGACGCCCGCCGGCACCGCGAGGGCGAGGAATCCATGAAGCTGCGGAGTCACACGGTCGTCGACGTGCAGTGCCTCGAGCACAGCGTCCCAGACCGGAACGTCGGGCTGCGAAGGTGTCGACATGGCTCTCCGGGACAGATGGTGGCGGACACAGCGAAAGTCACGCCGGTGACGACTGCTCGTGCCACCGTAGTCAGCACGCGGCGCAAGGGCAAGCCGTCATCCACAGGGGGTCGGTTTTCCGCGTAATCCTGCGCGTCTGCCTGTGGATACAGCGGGGGGAAGTCTGTGGATATCCCCGCACACACGATGCGTCATTTGCGTTGGCGGCGCGCCGGGCATACCCTAGATCGGTTGACTTATGCCGTTTTCGGCGTGCCCATCCCGTCTCCGGTCGTCCAGAGTCTATTGACAGCTGTCCGGTGACAACCAGTGCGGAGTGACCCCATGAGCAAGCGTACGTTCCAGCCCAACAACCGTCGTCGTGCCAAGAAGCACGGCTTCCGCGCCCGCATGCGCACCCGTGCCGGCCGCGGCATCCTCGCCGCGCGCCGCTCGAAGGGCCGCGAGAAGCTTTCGGCCTGAGCCGACGAGGCTTTCGTGCTCGCCCGGAGCCATCGGCTGACGCGCGGGGATGACTATCGCCGGGTCGTCCGCACCGGAGCGCGGTGCGGCGGCCCGCGCATTGTCGTCTCCTCCACGCGCAGCGGTGACGACCGGGCGGTCCGTTTTGGCTTCATCGTGAGCAAGCAGGTCGGCTCCGCTGTTGTGCGCAACACGGTGCGGCGTCGACTCAAGGACGCCAGCCATCGGATGCTGAAAACCGTGCCGAGGGGTACGGACATCGTCATCCGGGCGTTGCCGGCGGCGGCAACAGCCTCCTTCGCCGAACTCCACGCCGATCTCGAGCGGTGCCTGGCTCGGTTCCATCGGCAGGACGAGCGTTCGAGCAGGGCCAGCGAATGAGCGCGTTGCCCTCCTATGCTCGCGGAACAGCGCAATTCGTTCCCGCGGATCTGCTGCGTGGCATGCTCCTGCTGCCACGCAACGCTGTGCTCGCTGTTCTCACGCTCTACCGGCGCCTTGTATCCCCGCTCTACGGAGATGTCTGTGCGTACTACCCCTCGTGTTCCGCCTACGCTGTAGGTGCGGTGCAGCAGCACGGCGCGCTGAAAGGCATGGCACTGGGGGCGTGGCGGATCCTGCGCTGCAACCCCTGGACCCACGGCGGCGTCGATGACGTCCGACCGCACAACCACTTCCGGTACGACTTGACGCCCCGCGGATTCGTCGTTCCGTCCCGAAAGGATTGATCGGTGGGCTTCTTCGACATCATCATGTGGCCCTTCAAGTGGCTCGTCGAGGCGATCCTCGTCGGGTGGCACTGGTTGTTCACGACCCTCGGCATGCCGGCGGCTCAGGGAGCCACCTGGGTGCTGTCCATCGTCGGCCTCGTGATCGTCATCCGCATGGCGGTCTTCCCGCTCTTCGTGCGCCAGATTAAGAGTCAGCGGAAGATGATGGAGATTGCGCCGGAGATGCGCAAGATCCAGGAGAAGTACAAGGGCAAACGCGACCAGCTTTCGCGGGAAGCCATGAGTCGCGAGACCATGGCGCTCTACAAGAAGCACGGCACGACACCGATGTCGAGCTGTCTGCCGCTTCTTGTGCAGATGCCCTTCCTGCTGGGCATGTTCTGGACGCTCAACGATGTGAAGCGTCATGCCGACGCCGGCATCGGTGGTGTGGGAATGCTCAGCGCCGAGCTCACCAAGCAGTTCTATGACGCGCGACTGTTCGGTATCGCCCCGCTGCACACCAGCCTGATCGATGCGATCAACCAGAAGCCCGATGGGTGGGCCGTCACGGTCACGATCCTGGTCGTGCTGGTGGTCCTCATGATCGCGTCGCAGTTCCTCACCCAGCTGCAGCTGATCTCGAAGAACCTGTCGCCCGAGGCCAAGACCGGCCAGGCGTACCAGATGCAGAAGATCATGCTCTACGTCCTCCCGCTGGGCTTCATCTTCTCCGGTGTCTTCTTCCCGCTCGGCGTCGTCATCTACTGGTTCGTCTCCAACCTGTGGACCATGGGGCAGCAGTTCCTGGTCATCCGCGAGATGCCGACTCCCGGTTCTGATGCCGCGAAGGCGCGCGAAGAGCGGCTCGCCCGCAAGGGCAAGGCGATCAACGCTCAGGGCAAGGTTGTTCCGGTCGCGGTGTACGAGGCCGAGCAGCAGCGTCTGCTCGAGGAGGCGGAGCGCGCGAAGGCGACGACTCCGAAGCGCCAGCAGCCGGTCAGTAAGAAGCGCGCGAAGAAGAAGGGGGACTCCGCATGAGCACCCAGGATGCCGTCGAGCCCACCGTGGCTCAGCTGGAGCAGGAGGGCGATGCCGCCGCAGACTTCATCGAGGGGCTGCTGGACATCGCGGATGTCGAGGGCGACCTGACACTCGATGTTCGTCAGGGGCGCGCGTATGTCTCCGTGGAGTCGGACGACCCTTCGCTCGGCGCTCTGTCCGCTCCGGAGACGGTACAGGCTCTGCAGGAGATCACGAGACTCGCCGTGCAGAACCAGACAGGTTCTTTCTCTCGACTTATTTTGGACGTCGGTGGCTCACGAGACGCGCGTCGACGCCAGCTCGAACAGCTGGTCGACGCGGCGGTTGGCAAGCTCGACGAGGGGGCGTCCCAGGCGTCATTGCCGGCGATGTCGAGCTACGAGCGCAAACTGGTCCACGACATCGTGGCCGAGCGGGGTCTGGTCTCGGAGTCCTACGGTGAGGGTGCGAATCGCCACACCGTCATCCACCGCTAAGAGCATCCCAACGTCGTCGATAACGACGTTTCACGTGAAACACGGAGTGTCATGAGCCCTGTGGATAACCCTGTGGAATCGCGCCCCGCCGCGGCTGCCGAGATCTTCGGAGATCGACTGGATCTGGCCCAGAAGTTCAGTGATTCCCTGGCAGAACAGGGCGAGGAGCGCGGACTGATCGGCCCGCTCGAGCTTCCGCGCCTGTGGACAAGACACATCCTGAACAGTGCCATCGCGGCCCCACTTTTCCAAGGAAGAGTGGCGGACGTCGGCTCTGGAGCCGGCTTGCCGGGCATCGTTCTCGCGATCGCTCGACCGGACGTCGAGTGGACATTGATCGAGCCGATGGAGCGGCGCGTTGTGTGGTTGCAGGAGCAGGTCGAGGATCTCGGACTGTCGAATGTGACAGTCGTGCGTGCCCGGGCGGAAGATGTGCGCGGCGGAGACTTCGATGCGGTAACCGCGCGGGCGGTCAGTGCGCTGCGCACACTGGTTCCCCTGACGGCACCCCTCGTGCGTGACGGGGGAGAGCTGATTCTGCTCAAGGGACTCAACGCGGCAAATGAGGTCGAAGCCGCGCGCAAGCAGATCGCGAAGTACCGCCTGTCCGATGTCCGCGTTGAGGTGCTTGGCGAGGGCCTGATCTCCGAGACGACGAGAGTGATTTGGGCGACCGTTCGGGGTTGACCTCGTCATGTGTGTACAGAGGGTGGTGTTTCACGTGAAACACCACCCGCTGTGGCTCAGCCGGCTCCTGTAGCCGGATGCGTGGCGTTTGCGCTGCGGATCGTGCAGTGGGGAGGGGTTCCTTGCCGCGGGGAGGCTGTCCTCCGGATCCGCTCTCCCGAAGGTGCCCTGTTCTGGCCGCCGGAGGGCGAAACGGCGCCGAAACAGACTCCCTCTACCCTCGTGTCGTGCGCATCTCCCCGGAAAGCCCCCGCCTCACCGACGTTCTCGCTCTCGTTGCTGAGCATGTCGAGGAGATGCGACAGCTTTCGCCACCGGAGAGTGTGCATGCGCGGGGCGCGGAACAGCTCGACCGTGATGGCGTGATCTTCTGCACCGCTCGCGATGACGATGGCGCCCTTCTCGGTGTTGGCGCTCTTGTCGTGGGCGAGGACGGCAGCGGGGAGCTCAAGGCGATGCGCACCGCAGAGCACTCCCGGGGAAGGGGCGTCGCGGCCCGTATCCTCGTGCACCTTCTGGAGACGGCGCGAAGCCACGCCCTGACCGAGGTGAACCTCGAGACCGGAAGTGACCCGTTCTTTGCGCCCGCGCATCGGCTCTATCGTCGGGCAGGATTTGTCATTCGAGATCCCTTTGGTTCCTATTCCAACGACCCCCACAGCCTGTTCTTCGGGATGAAACTGACCCCCACCGCGACCCGTTTCACGTGAAACACTCTCATCGCCGGCCCGGAACCTGAGTGGTTGGTGATGCCGTGGCGTCCGCGAGATCCCCACACGCTCAGGCGGGGACCACGCGGCATGCGTCGAATCGGAATCACGATGCAGCACCCGTGTGCTGTCGGCCCGGAGAGCGACCGGAGCCGCTTTCGTCGTGACCTCGACGGCCTCACGAGGCGCGCGAACACTGTTGGCCACCCCGCCGACGCCTACGGAACGTTGGGAGCCGTCAACGAGGAGGGCAACCCCGTCCGAAAGACTGTCTGTCCCCGCGAATGTACGCCATTCGCGAGTCACGCCGCGGCCCATCGTCGCGATGTTCCACGTGAAACACTGTTGCACCTTGGGAATGGAACACCCGCGCGCAGCAAGAGAGGCGACATTGACCCGGTCTCGGAGCGTGTAACCATGCTGTTCGCGCAGAGGCCAACGCACGGCACCTCCCCCGCGATGAATCGGCCGCTGACTCGCTCCGCGCAGCGCGAACTGTCGCGCTCCTGGCGTTTCACGTGAAACATCGATGCCGAAACACCACGAACCAGGGCCCATCTCAATGCGACGTCGAGGGGAGATGGCCCCACCCCGTAGCCGAGAGGAGTTCAGCGAGCAGCATCGAGTTCGGAGATGCCGTGGGGAGGCTAGCGGAAGAGTGACCTTCTGCACCCGGTAGCCGCACGCGAAGTAGTCGTCGCCATGTTCCGGGTTGTGGACCGACCCCGCCGCGATCGCAGCATCTGCAAGCGACATCGAGGCGAAATGAGCGCGTGACCCTGCAGATTGCGCCCTACCCACCGATACGGGGCCCGCACGCGGTTCGACATGACGAGGCGCATTGACGTTGACCACATGAGGAGTGGGCGCGGTGGATTCGAGTGCTGCGAAAGGCACCCCGGTGGTCGACGCCGTCATTACGCCGAGTCAACCGGCCAGACTCGTGGGGACATGGGGGGAGGGCGGGCCGCGGGGCCGTCCCGGGGGAGGGGCAGCCCCGCGCAATGCGGGCAACGCGCCAGAGTGCACGCTGCGGAGTGCACGCGGCGGAGGGGAGCAGTGGCGGGAAACGGGCGGCCCGAGGGATGGTGCCCGTCAGAGGAGCCGCGACCTGCGCGGGAGTGATGGGGAGGGCCGACACACGGTCGACATGGAGTTCTTGCCATGTTTCACGTGAAACGTGGTCCCCCGCGGTCGGAGGGCGATCGCCACCAGGAAGCACACCGTCCCGTCACCCGCTGCGCGAAACCGCCGTCGCCGTATCGCTCGTGGAAGCCGATCGCCGCCGTCAGGGAGCCGGGGCGGTGGACACAGGCCTGGTTCGTGTTTCACGTGAAACACCCGTGCAGCCAACGGGTGGAACAGCGCTGTGGGGGAGGTCAGCCCGGGATGTGGTTGCCAACGATGCCGCAGCGCCGCGAATCTGGGAAACGACGGGCGCTGAATGCCCGAGAAACACGCCGGATCCCCCGATGCACGGACGCGATGGACGACAGCTGCTTCGAAAGGCAGAGCGGTCCCGCGGAAGAGAGCACGTTGATGTGGCACCCGGAGCTCACGGGCGACGGACTGCCCCCGGCCGGGCCAGATCCTGACCGCGTGTCGCGCGCAGGGCTGTTGTTTCTGCAAGAACTCTCCACAGGGAGTCTTCGGACAGCCCTCCGGGCAGTTAGAGTGGAACGTCGAGCATTACACGGAAGGAGGGGATGTTTCACGTGAAACAGCCCGCGAACTCAGCATCTCCCCGTGATTCCCTGCTCGATACGCCTCTGGCGCGTGAACTCGCTGATCTGACCAGCCGACGCCGCGCTCTGGAGGGGACGACGGTGAGCTTCGATGGCCCGACCCGTGTTCTCACGGTGTCAAACCAGAAGGGTGGCGTGGGCAAGACCACAACGACGGTCAACATCGCCGCGGCCTTTGCCTCTCTGGGAGCGCGAGTGCTCGTCATCGACCTGGACCCTCAGGGAAATGCCTCGACAGCGCTCGGTGTCACGCATACGGCAGACACTCCGAGCATCTACGATGTCCTGATCGACGACTTTCCCCTGGAAGAGATCGTCCAGCAGAGCCCGGAGTCACCTAACCTGCTGTGCGCACCGAGCACGATTCACCTGGCGGGCGCCGAGATCGAGCTCGTCTCCCAGGTCGCCCGCGAGCACCGCCTCAAGACAGCGTTGGACAGCTATTTGGCTGGTCATGAGCTGGATTTTGTTCTCATCGACTGCCCGCCCTCGCTGGGCCTCCTGACGATCAATGCGTTCACGGCGGCTTCCGAGGTGTTCATCCCCATCCAGTGCGAGTACTACGCGCTCGAGGGCCTGAGTCAGTTGATCGGAAGCATCCGAATGATTCAGAAGCACCTCAACCCCAAACTTCACATCTCCACGATTCTGCTCACGATGTTCGACGCGCGCACGCGTCTCGCGCAGCAGGTTGCGGAAGAGGTGCGATCCCACTTCACCGAGCAGGTGCTCGACACGGTGATCCCGCGTTCGGTGCGCGTCTCCGAGGCTCCGAGCTTCGGGCAGACGGTCATCAGCTACGACGGATCATCCGCTGGCGCGGTCGCGTACCGCGAAGCCGCGGTTGAAGTTGCACAGCGCGCACAGCGCGCCCATGTTTCCACGCAAGAAGGAGAGCAGTGATGGCGAAGCGCACGGGACTCGGGCGAGGCATCGGTGCTCTCATTCCCACGTCTGAACAGGGCGAGCGGCCGGTTGACGTGTTCTTCCCCGGCGCGCCGGCGGCACCGGAAGCATCGCCCGCGGTGACTGCAGACCCGGCACCGGCGGCGAAGAAGAAGCCGGCTCGCGCCACCCAGAGCAACACCTCCGCGAAAGCCCCGGCTGAAGACCTCGTGGCTGTCCCTGGGGTGCGGCTGGTCCAGGTAGACCCGCAGTCGATCGTGCCGAACCCGCGTCAGCCGCGGACCATCTTCGACGCAGACGACCTCGCAGAACTCGTCCACAGCATCCGTGAGTTCGGTGTTCTGCAGCCTGTGGTCGTGCGCGAGACATCGGCCGGCGTGTTCGAGCTCATCATGGGGGAGCGACGCACCCGTGCTGCGCGCGAGGCGGGCCTCGAAACGATCCCGGCGATCGTGCGCGAGACCGCCGATGAGGATCTGCTGCGCGACGCGCTCCTGGAGAACCTGCACCGCTCGGAGCTCAATCCGCTGGAAGAGGCATCGGCCTATCAGCAGCTCCTCGAAGACTTCGGGATCACCCAGGAGGAGCTGGCGACCCGCATCGGACGCTCGCGCCCGCAGATCAGCAACACCATTCGCCTTCTTCGGCTGCCCGTTCCGGTGCAGCAGCGCGTTGCCGCCGGTGTTCTGAGCGCAGGTCATGCGCGGGCGCTCCTCTCCCTCGATGATGATGAGGCGATGCTGCGCATCGCAGACAAGGTCGTCAACGAGGATCTCTCTGTTCGCGCCACCGAGGAGGTGGTGCGTCGATCGGTGCCGAGCACGCGTGCGTCGAAGCCGCAGCCCGGCGCACGCCGCGCCTACCTGGATGATGTCGCGAGTAAGCTCGGCGACCGCCTGAACACCCGCGTCCGGATCAGTCTTGGTGCGCGAAAAGGCCAGGTTGTGGTGGATTTTGCTTCCATCCAGGACCTCAACCGCATTCTTACGGAGCTCGGCGAAGACGGCTTCGGAGCCTGAGAGCTCCCGGTTGTCCGCAGTGAGCGGACAACCGGCTCGCACGGTGCCACGGGCGCGTAGAATCGTTCGGTGAATGACGCAATTCCCCGCCGTGCGAGCCTGGAGGTGCTCCGAGCCGAAGCGCTCGATGAGCTCTCCGTGCTGATCCAGGAACGTCTCCTCAACGGCGAGGATCCCTGGGACTTCATGGAGGAGCTGCCGAGCGTCGACGAACTGGTTGTGCTGCTCCTTCGTGCGGAGAATATCTCGGCCAACGGAGGCGTCCGTCCGAGCTCCGCGCGACAGTACCGGGTGCTGCGGCAGATCGCGTTGGAGTATCCGGAACTCACCCCCGCGGTGTGGAAACTGCTGGGAGAGCCCGGTCATCGACGGTGGGACGCGGTTGTGAACGACGCTCCGGAAGCGAGCGCCTGACCCTCGCGGTCGTCGGGCATGAAAAACGGCCGGGATGCGGAGTCCGCATCCCGGCCGTGTGCCCCGAGGAGGATGTCAGCCGATGAACTCGGCGAGATCCTGAACGAGAGCGGGCTTCGGCTTCGCGCCGATGATGGTCTTGACGACCTCGCCCCCCTGGAACACCTTCATCGCGGGGATCGAGGTGATCTGGTACTGGGCGGCGAGGCTGGGGTTCTCGTCGACGTTCAGCTTGAGGATGGTGATCTTGTCGCCGTTCTCGGCCTGAATCTCATCGAGAACCGGCGCCACCATGCGGCACGGGCCGCACCATGCCGCCCAGAAGTCGACCAGCACCGGGCCGGTCGCCTCGATCACGTCGCTGTTCCAGGTGGCCTCTGTCGTGGCCTTCGCGCTCATCGCATGCTCCTGTCGTAGATGTCCGTCTTCATCCGGAAACGTTCCGGATGCTCTTTGTGTTCCCGGAATGTCAGGGGATCGCGACCGCCGCATCGGCCGGGGCGTCTGCGAGGGCGGCGAGGTAGTGTTCGGCGTCGAGCGCGGCGACGGTGCCGGAAGCCGCTGCGGTGACCGCCTGGCGGTAGGTGGGGTCGATCACGTCGCCGGCGGCGAAGACGCCGGGCACGCTGGTGCGCGACGAGCGCCCGTCGACGGCGATGGTGCCCTCCGGGGTGAGGTCGAGCTTTCCGTGCACCAGATGCGTGCGCGGATCGTTGCCGATCGCGATGAACAGGCCCTGGAGCGGCAGTTCGCGGGTGTCGCCATCGACCGTGTTGCGGAGCACGACGCCGGTGATGGCATCCTCGCCGAGGATCTCGACGACCTCGCTGTTCCACACGAACTCGATCTTGTCGTTCGCGAAAGCACGCTCCTGCATGATCTTGGAGGCACGCAGGGTGTCCTTGCGGTGGATGACGTAGACCTTGGAGGCGAACTTCGTCAGGAAGGTGGCCTCCTCCATCGCCGAGTCTCCGCCGCCGACGACCGCGATCACCCGGTCGCGGAAGAAAAAGCCGTCACACGTGGCGCACCAGGACACGCCGTGGCCGGAGAGCTTCTCCTCGCCGGGCACGCCGAGCGTCCGGTACGCGGAGCCGGTGGCGAAGATGAGCGCGGACGCCTCCTCGACGCGTCCTCCGCCGAGAGTGACCTTCTTGACCGGTCCGTCCACGTCGAGCTCGACGGCGTCGTCGTAGACGATCTCTGCGCCGAAGCGCTCCGCCTGCGCCTGCATCTTCTCCATGAGCTCGGGGCCCTGGATACCCTCCGGGAAACCGGGGAAGTTCTCTACCTCCGTGGTCTTGGTGAGCTCTCCGCCGACCTCGACCGAGCTGGCGATCACGACCGGGGCGAGGTCGGCGCGTGCGGCGTAGATGGCGGCGGTGAACCCCGCGGGCCCGGATCCGACGATGATGACCTTGCGCATTTTTCTCCTCGCGTTCGCGTGCTTCAACCCATGGTAGTCGCGCGGTATTCCCGGGGATGCGGAGCATGCCCGGGTGCCGAGTCCTCAGGATATTCAGGCCCGCGGGCCTGAATATCCTGAGGACTCGGCACCCGGGGCGCGGGTGGGAGGGGCGCGTCAGCGCCCCGGCAGAAAGCGGCGCAGGAGGGAGGCCGCAGCAGACAGCTCCGGGGCCCGCAGGAGCGCGAGCACGCCGATGTACACCGCGAGGGTCACGGCGCCGATCACGCCGGTGCCGATCGCGCCGAGCAGCTTCTCGGCCGCGGTCCACCCCTCAGCGCCCCCGAGGAGGAGGAAGGTGCCGCAGCCGGCGGACGCGGCCGGAACAGCGGCGATCGCGAAACGACCGATCGCGCCGAGCCAGCGGGATACGCCGATCCCGCCCAGACGCCGGTGCAGCAGCCACGTGGCGATGACCGTCTGGATCACGCTCGAGAGGGACTGTCCGAGCGCGATGGTCGCCGCCAGCAGCGACAGCGGAACGACGCCGGCACTCGCGAGCGCACCGGCCCCGAGCGCGGTCCCGACGATCAAGAAAGCCTGGAACAGCGTGAAGAAGAAGGGCGTGCGCGTATCGCCGTAGGCGTAGAAGGTGCGCTGCACGATGAACAGCACGGCCAGCGGCATGAGGCCCACAAGGTAGGCGATGAGCACGACGGAGGCCTGCACCGCATCGGGAGCGGAGTTGGTGAACACGCGCGACGCCGGGACCGCCGCCGCCACGATCGCCGCCAGCGCACCCATCAGGAAGAACCCCAGGGTGCGAATGCTGCGCTGGATGTCGGCGCGCACATCGTCGTCGCGGCCGGCGCTGGCGTGCTCGCTGAGCTGGGTGAAATAGGGGGTGCCGATCGAGTGGACGATCACAGAATAGGGCAGCATGAAGATCAGCCAGGCGTTCATCATCACCGCGATCGAGGCGTTGTCCCCCGAGGCGTCCAGCGCGATGCGGGTCTGCACGAGACCCGCCACCAGGCTCACGACCGCCATGAGGAGCGTCCAGCCGGCCTGACGGCCGACGTTGCCCAGACCCACCCCCCGCCAGCGGAAGTCGGGCCGCAGGCTGAGCCCCGTCTTCCGCCAGAACAGCAGCAGCACCCCGGCCTGCACGGCGATGCCGGCGGTGGCGATGCCGCCGAGCAGAGCCACGCGATCGGGAGTCCAGTCGTCGAGACCGGTGAGATCCCCCCCGAAGGCCGCCATGATCAGCAGGAAGCCGACGATCGAGATGATGTTGTTCGCGATGGGGGCCCAGGTGAACGGTCCGAAGATACGGCGTGCGTTCAGGGTCTCCCCGATGAGCGCATAAAGGCCGTAGAAGAAGATCTGCGGCATGCACCAATACGCGAAGGCCGTGGCCAGTGCCAACTGACCGGGCGGTCTCCCCTGGGCGATGACGCCGACGAGGAAGGGCGCGGCGAGCATCGCGATGCCGGTCGTGACCAGCAGCACGACCGTGCCGAGGGTGAACAGCTTCGAGATGAACGCGCTGCCGCCGTCGGAATCCGTGCTGGCCTTGACGATCTGCGGCACGATGACCGCCGTGAGGATGCCCACCGAGATCAGCGAGAACACATCGTTGGGCAGCTGGTTGGCCAGGCCGAACGCATCCGCGGCGGCCGACGCGTTCGAGCCGATGAGGCTCACGAGCACGATCGTGCGGAGCATGCCGGTGATGCGCGAGATCATCGTCCCCGCAGCGAGAAGGCTGCTCGCGCGGCCGATACTAGACATCCTGCTCCTTGTCGGCCGCGTCTTCGGCGTCATTCATGCGGCGATCGGCATCCTCGTCATTTGACATGCTGTTGCCGGCATCTCTCGGCGTCGCGCGGCGGCGGCGGATCGTGCGGATCACGCCGAGCACGAACAGCACCGCGACGAGCGCCGCAAGGATGATCAGGCCGGCGCGCTCCCAGTCGGCGCGCAGGGTGACCGAGACGTTCTGGTCGGTGCCGAGTCGCACGCCGCCGTTGCCGGTGAGCGTCAGATGCACGGTGACCTGGCCGCTCGCGACGAGCGCCTCAACGGGCACGCGCACCTGCGTGTTGCCGTTCGGCGCGATCTCGGCGATGTTCAGCGTCTGCACACGCAGGCGCGGATCGCTCGGCTCTGCCGTCAACCGCACCGACACCGGGTAGGGCAGCTCGTTGCTCACCCACACCGGGAGGTGCGATGCCGCGCTGATGAGCTGGATCGGTGGGAGCGGCTGGATCTGAACCGCGTTCACGGTGCTCTCAGCCTCCTGATGCGCCGCTTCGACCGCACCGCTGAAGGCTCCGTCGTCGACGTGCGTGCCGACGGACAGGAGACGGAGCAGATCGAGGCGTGTGCGCGCCGTGAGCTGCGCGGGATCTTCGAGCACCTGAGCAAAGTGACCGATCCGCTGCTCGTCCTCGAGCAGGAGCCGCGTCGCGGCGCCGCGATGAGCCCCCAGCGGTTCGACGACGTCGACCTCGGGTGCTGCGGACGCCAGGATGTCGCTCACGCGAGCCGGGCTCATCAGATCGGTCATGGCCTCGCGCAGCAGAGCCGCGTCGCGCGTATCGGAGCGGTCCAGGGCGACAAGGGTGATCGGGGCGGTGCGGTTGAACCAGAGGTACCCCCGGGCCTCGCCCAGCGCGGCGGCGCGACGGGCGTCGTCATCCGCGGAGAGACCCCGGGAGAGCGCGCCCGATGCCTCGGCGTCGGCGACCAGCACGCTCGTGTCGTCAACAGACGCGTGCGCGGGGTTCGGAGACCCGCCGTCGATCGAAGTCGAGGGGAGCACGACAGATGCACCGTCGGTCAACGCTCCGATGCTGACGAGGTCTGCCGCAGAGACGTTGTCGCGCGGCCACACCACGTCCTGGCGTGCGCCGGCGATGGCGGTGAGGGCTGCGGTGTCGGGCAGGACCGCGTCGTCGCCGGGCGTCTCGGGAGCGAAGCCGGCCGCATCGACGAAGGGGGTGAGGTCGATCGGGGACAATCGCGTCGCGACGTCGGCCTGCGCCTGTGCTGTGAGGTCGGCGTCGGCGAACTCGAGAACGTATACCTCATTCGGAATGGACTCGAGCCGGGTCAGCCAGGCCAGTGCGGAAGCCGGAGCCCTGGTGCCCAGAGCGCGGATCGCAGCGACGATCGCGGGATCGACAGCGAGAGCGGCGTCGGTCGCCGCGATGGCGTCGAGCTGGGTGGTGAGCGCCCCGGTGGGAGCAGTGAGGGTGGTGAGCTCATCCGCGGAGAGCAGATATCCCGCCGGCGTCGCCGTGATCGGAATGAGAACGGCGGTGCGCGGGGCAGCGCCTTCTGAGACGACGATCACGCTGCGAGCGGTGAGTGCGTCGACCGGCATCGTGGTCGTGGCGTCGCCGGCGACCGAGATCCCGTCGACGGTTGCGACGATCGGGTAGACGCCGGGGGTGAGTGTGAGCATCACCTCGGCGGTGATCGTCAGGGTGGCGGCGCCCGAACTGGCCGGAGCGACCGCCGGCGTGGTCGCGGTACCGAGAACGCGGAGGTCGGGGGTGATCGCGCCATCGAGCCAGGCGCTCAGACCGGATCGGGAACCGAGTGCGGCGCCGATCTGCAGGCTCACCCGCCCCTCGCCCAGGCGTCGATCGCCCGGGTTCTCGAGGGTGACCGTCGCGGTGAGCGGTGTTCCCGGTACGTACTTCCCACGCTGGTCTGTGCTGAGCATCGCGGTGGGCGGATCCTCGGCGATCTCGGTATCGTCGACAGCCGCGGCGGCGGTGCGGGGGCTTTGGCCGAGGGGGAACGCCCCCGCCGAGGCCGGAGCCGCGGTCGTGAGGATCACCCCGCTGAGGGCGATGAGGAGCGCGGCGGCGCGCGACGCTCTGCGCATCCGCCCACGCGGGCCTCGGCGGGGAGGGTTCATGACGCTGTTCTCCTGGCGGCTCCGGGTCGCGGGCGCACCCGTGGCCGCGGGCCTGGCGACACCCGACCCGGGAAGGCGGGGCGCCGGTCGGTTCCGGCCCTGCGATTCTAGGGCTCGCCACGCGCTGATTCCTGGAGGCCCGGCCCGGCGATGCCCGGCACGGCCGCGCCGAGTGGAGTCCGACGAGCTCCGTCGGGCGCCCCGGCTTGGCGACAGGCACGTCGGCGCGCGGTGTTCTCCGTGTCCGGAACGCGCCGCGGGATCGGCCCCGCATAGGCTTGCGGCCGTGACCCGCCTCGCTCCGCATCCCGATCCCGTTCTCTGTGCGGCGCTCGCCGCCGACCTCGATGCGGCAGGGTACCGATCTGCGGCCCTGCGGGAGATGTGGGGCGCGGAGGTCGACGACGCGTTCGCCCGCGGTGTCCGGCGCCCCCTGCTGCGGAAGATCGCGGGGAGCACCGATCTTCTCGCGATCCTGGCCACGTTGTTCATCGTCGGACGGCCCGTTCCTGCTGTGGATGTCGCACGCGCGCTCCCGCGCACCGGGGTGGCGGGCCTCGCCGTTCTGGGTCTCGCGACCCTGGAACACTCCGCAGACGGCGTGGAGATGGTGATGCCGGGAGCCTCCCTGCGACCGCAGTCCTTCGCCGACGACCGTGGCGAGGGGGAATGGTGGATCGCGAGCGATCTCGATGAGCTCGCCCTCGGCGGTGCGCTGCCCGTCGATCATGTCCTCGGCGTGGGCGGGGCGTCGCGCACCCTCGCCGAGATCGTCGTTCCAGCGGCCGTGGACAATGCCCTCGACCTCGGCACCGGATGCGGTATCCAGGCTCTCCTCATCGCCCGGCACGCGGCTCGTGTCGTGGCCACCGACATCTCGGAGCGCGCGCTCGCGTACGCCAGGATGAATGCGCTGCTCGCGGGGGCGGAGAACATCGAGTTCCGCCACGGCAGCATGTTCGACCCGGTCTCCGGAGAGCGCTTCGAGCTGGTGGTCTCCAATCCGCCGTTCGTCATCACCCCGCGCGCGGCCGGTGTGCCAGCGTATGAGTACCGCGACGGCGGGCAGGTCGGCGATGCGTTGGTGGCGGAGTTCATCGGCGGGGTCGCTGATGTCCTCGTTCCGGGGGGCACGGCGCAGCTGCTCGGGAACTGGGAGACGCGTGAGGATCATGACGGTCTCGATCGGCTGCGCTCCTGGGTGCCCGCGGACGTCGACGTCTGGGCGGTCGAGCGGGAGAGTCTGACTCCGCTGTCGTACGCCGAGCTGTGGATCCGTGACGGCGGCACGATCCCGCGCGATCCGGGCTTCGACGCCCTGCTCGATGCCTGGATAGACGACTTCGCATCCCGGGGAGTCACCGCCGTCGGCTTCGGATACGTGCTGCTGCGGCGCCGGGAGGACGGCGGGGCCGGCACGGCCCGGCTGGAGCGGTTGTCGCAGCCGGTCGAGGGGGCGGGCGCGGCGTTCCTCGCCGGTCTTCGTGCCGGGGACCTGCTGGACCATGCGGGGATGCCGGAGCGTCTCGTCGTCGCGGGGGATGTCACCGAGGCGCGCCACTTCCTCCCTGGCTCGGAGGCGCCGAGCGTGATCGAGCTGCGGCAGGGCGGCGGCTTCGGCCGCGTGCTCTCGATCGATCCCGCTCTGGCGGGCTTCGTCGGAGCATGCGATGGGGAGCTCTCCGTCGCCCAGATCGTCGCCGCGCTCGCCGATCTGTTCGATGTTCCGCTCGCCGATCTGTGGGCCGATCTCGCGCCGCGCATCCGTCGCCTGGTGGTCGACGGGTTCCTGCTCCCGGCCTGATTCCCTGACGTGACGGTTCGGCGCCGCGGGCCCCGCGGAATATGTCGAGCAGATCAGCGTTAGACCTCCGTGATGAAAGCCTTCGGATTCCTCACTTTCGGCCACTACGCCAATGTGTCCGGCTCCACCGCCCGCACGGCGGGCGAGATGCTGCACCAGACCATCGAGCTCGCGGAGGGGGCGGACGAGATCGGCGTGAACAGCGCCGCGGTGCGCGTGCATCACTTCGCGCGGCAGATCGCGTCCCCTATGCCGCTGCTGTCGGCGATGGCTGCGCGCACCAAGCGCATCGAGGTGGGTACGGGCGTGATCGACATGCGCTACGAGAACCCTCTGCAGCTGGCCGAGGAGGCCGCTGCGCTGGATCTGATCGCGGACGGACGGATCGCTCTCGGGATCAGCCGCGGCTCACCCGAGACCGCGATGCGCGGCTATGAGGCCTTCGGGTACACCGGCTCGACCGATCCCCGGGGCGCAGATATCGCGCGGGAGAAGTTCGACCGGTTCCTGCGCGCGATCCAGGGGGAGACGGTGGTCGACGCCGACCCGGCCATGGCCGGGACGCGGGGGCGCCTGGCGATCGAGCCGCGTTCGCCCGGCCTGTCGGATCGCATCTGGTGGGGTTCGGGTACGCGCGCGACGGCTGAGGACACCGGCCGCCGGGGTCTGAACCTGCAGAGTTCGACGCTGCTCACCGAGGCATCGGGCAGGCCGTTCCACGAGCTCCAGCGGGAACAGATCGACGCATTCCGCGCCGCCTACCGCGACGCGGGTCACACCCGGCCGCCGCGGGTGTCGGTGAGCCGCAGCATCTTCCCCCTCGTCGACGAGCGTGACCGAATGTACTTCGGGACGCCCTCGGAGGAACGGCACGACCAGATCGGCGTGATCGATGGTTTCCGGTCGACATTCGGGAAGACCTACGCCGCCGAGCCCGACCGTCTGATCGAGCAGCTGCGCGCCGACGAGGCCGTGATGGCGGCCGATACCGTGCTGCTGACCCTGCCGACCCAGATCGGGGTCGAGTACAACCTCCACGTGCTGGAGTCGTTCGCGAAACATGTCGCGCCCGCACTGGGATGGAAGCCGAACACGGAGGGTCCGGTGCAGGGTTATCCGATCTGACACGTCGGTGGCCGCGGTGCGTTGGCGGCATGATCCGCTGGCATCATGATGCGATGACGTTCAGTGTTCGCGCCCCGAGCATCGCGGACGCCCCCGATATCGCCGCGCTGCACGTGTCGACGTGGCGGGAGGCATACTCGCATCTCCTGCCTGACACCTTCTTCTCCGAGGAGTACATCGCCGGTCGGCACAGGATGTGGGGCCACGTGCTCAGCCACGTGACCGATGATGTCGTCATCAAGGTCGCAGAGATCGATGGACAGATCATCGGTTTCGCGTGGGTGGGGCCTGCGAGGGGGATCGACGGAGAAGAGCCGCCGCGGGAGCGGCAGTTGTATGCCATCTACGTGGCCGCAGCACAATACGGTTCCGGCGCGGGTCAAGCGCTTCTTGATGAGGTGCTTGGCGACCGTCCGGCGATGCTCTGGGTCGCCAAAGAGAATCCCCGAGCGACCGCGTTCTACGTGCGTAACGGATTTCATTTCGACGGTACTGAACAGATCGATCCGTACGCGCCAGACATCACCGACGCTCGAATGATCCGGTAGGGGCAGGCAGATCTCGCTATCGGGCAGATCTCACTATCGGTAGGAGTCTTTCTGATCGGTATCGCGGCGGGGGCGCAAGGCGGCGGGTGCCGCCTGCGGCGCGGAAGTCCAGGACGGGTGACCGGCCGTCGTGCGCGGTGGTGCTGTAGTGTTCCGGCGTGCCGATTGAGCTCCGTCCCAGCGCCGATTCCGACCTCGACTGGATCGTCGAGGTGAGAGCGCTCGTCCTCCGTGAGGATCTGGAACGACTCGGCCGCTTCGACCCGGTCCGTGTTCGCCAGCGCCTGCGAGACGGATTCGACCCGGCGAACACCCGGGTCATCGTGTGTGACGGCGCGGACGTCGGCTCAGTCAGTGTGCGCCAGGAGCCGGATGCCCGGTGGCTCGAGCACTTCTATCTCATCCCGTCGATGCAGCGGCGCGGGATCGGGAGTCAGGTCCTGGAGCTGATCCTCCGCGAGCCCGCCGAAACCCCGTTGCGACTCATTGTGCTGCGCGGCAGCAGTGCCCGCCGGCTGTACGAACGCCACGGCTTCGTGGTCGACACCGAGGACGATGTCGATGTCGTCATGATCCACCGACCCGCCGGGCGATGACAGGGGTCCGGGTGCTCTGGCAGGGGGAGGAGGTTCCCCACGCCAGGCCATCGCGCGGGACGGGAGCCGATGACGCCGGAGGGGAGATTCCATGACGGACATGATCGCCGGGGCGTGGGCGGGCGAGATCGCTCTGCTCACGCCCGCGGTGCGCGATGACCCGGCAAGACTCGACAGCTGGCTCGCCGACGACTTCCGGGAGATCGGGCAGTCTGGACGTCTTTGGCGGAAAGCAGACATCATCGCGGCGCTCACGACGGATGACGAGCCCGTTCCCGCCGCCGACGTCCGTGAACGGGAAGGCGTCCTCCTCAGTTCCGACACCGTGCTCCTCTCCTATCTCCTCGCCTGGGGCGGGCGTCTGAGCCGCCGCTGCGCACTGTGGCGGCTGGAGGGAGAAACGATGCGGTGCTTCTTCCACCAGGGCACCCCCGTGCAGGCCTGACCCCCGACGGCCGACGTGCCAGTTCGACGGCGACGGCGGCGGGCATCGCGTCCCCGTGCCCGTGGCTGCATGAGCCGTCGGTGTCGACGGGAGGGCCGGGGTTAGGCTGGCCGCATGAGCATCGACGACCCACGGGTGCAGATCGTGGCGCAGGATTACCAGCGCCGGATGACGCGCTTCTTCATCGCTTTCGCGGTGATCGAAGGTCTGCTGCTGACGGCAGCCGCCCTCGCCGTCTATGTCTTCGAGGTGATCGATCCCGCTGTCGGCATCTGGGTCATCGCCGCCATCGCGATTCTCGGCGGCGGAGCGATGCTGGTGCTCCTGACATCGCTGATGCGGGCGCGGCAGCGGGCGATCGACGAGGTGCGAGGCCATATCCCCGGCACCTGAGGACAAGCCTCCGGCGTGCGGGGGCGGCCTCCGTGGCGAACCGTCATCGGCTCCGAGACGTGCGGAGGTACACCCCGGCCGCCCGGCCGGGAATGCCCGCCCGGGTACGCTTGATCCCATGCTGAACATGGCCGAGGGTCTCGCGCGCCTGGGCGCTCTGGCCGAGCATCCGGTGGTCGACGCGCTCGCCCGCGCCTTCTCCGACGCTGGTTTCGAGCTGGCCGTGGTCGGCGGTCCGGTGCGCGACGCGTTGCTGGGCCGAGAGACCCATGACATCGATTTCACCACCAACGCCCTGCCCGACGACATTCTGCGCGTGGTCACCCCGATCTCCACCGCGCAGTGGGACATCGGCCGAGCGTTCGGCACGATCGGCGCCCGGGTGCAGGGCGAGCAGGTGGAGATCACCACCTACCGTGCCGACACGTACGATCACACCAGCCGCAAGCCGGACGTGATCTTCGGAGACACGATCGCGGGCGATCTGCACCGCCGCGACTTCACCGTCAACGCGATGGCCCTGCAGGTGCCAGAGGTGCGCCTGGTCGATCCGACCGGCGGCGTCGAAGACCTGGTGACGGGGCGCCTGCGCACACCAGCCGACCCCGCGGAGAGCTTCGGCGACGACCCGTTGCGGATGCTGCGCGCGGCCCGCTTCAGCGCGCAGCTGGGCTTCGACGTCGATGCCGCGGCGCTCGCCGCGATCGAACGCCTCGGCGGCACGCTCGCCAAAGTCAGCCCAGAGCGCATCCAGGGCGAGCTCGTACGCCTGATGGAGACCGACGACCCGGTTCGCGGTCTTCGCGTCCTGGTCGACACGGGGCTCATCGACGAGTTCCTCCCCGAGGTGTCCGCCCTGCGTCTGGAGGTCGACGAGCACCATCATCACAAGGACGTCTACGAGCACTCCCTCACCGTGCTGCGCCAGGCGATCGACCTGGAGAAGCAGCGCAACCCCGCAGCGGCGCCGGACGTGCCGCTGCGCATCGCCGCGCTGCTGCATGACATCGGGAAGCCGCGTACCCGCAAGCTCGAACCGGGCGGGGCGGTCAGCTTCCATCACCATGACGTGGTGGGAGCGCGGATGGCACGCAAGCGCCTGCAGGCCCTGCGGTTCAGCTCTGAGGTGACCGAGGCAGTGGCCGGGCTCATCGAGATGCACCTGCGTTTCTTCGGCTATGCCGAGGGGGCGTGGACCGATGCTGCCGTGCGTCGCTACGTGCGCGACGCCGGGCCTCTGCTCGAACGCCTGCACATCCTGACGCGCGCGGATGTGACCACGCGCAACCGGCGCAAGGCGCAGCGCCTCGCGCGCGCCTACGACGACATCGAGTCGCGTATCGCAACCCTGCGCGAGCAGGAGGAGCTCGACGCGATTCGCCCGGAGCTGGACGGCAACGACATCCAGCGCATCCTCGGCGTCAAGCCGGGCCGCGAGGTGGGCGAGGCCTATCGCTTCCTGCTCGATTTGCGGCTCGACGGGGGTGTGATCGGCGCCGAGGCGGCAGAGGATCGCCTGCGGGAGTGGTGGGCGTCGCGCGACTGAGCGCGCCGATGCGCGGTCGGGCGGCGGCGCCGGTCACCTCGACCCGCGAACCGGGGCGAGTGGTTCTGGGCCCCCGCACTCCGTCGGGAGGCCACCGGGTGCGGTGTGCTCCCGGGACGAGCTCGGGAGCCCAGAACCGGGGTTCAGATCGCCTCGAGCACGATGGCGCTGCCCTGTCCGCCGCCGCCGCACAGGGCAGCGGCACCGAGCGAACCGGGACCGCTGGCCTGGAGCTGACGCGCGAGGGTTCCGACGACCCGCGCGCCGGAGGCGCCGATCGGATGCCCGAGCGCGATCGCGCCGCCGTGCGGGTTGACGATCGCGGGGTCCACGCCGAGCCGCTGCGTCGAGCGCAGGCCGACGGCGGCGAAGGCTTCGTTGATCTCGACGGAGACGAGGTCGCCGACCGTGCGAGCGGCTTTCGCGAGAGCTGTCTCGATCGCCGCCGCCGGCTGCTCGTGCAGGGAGACGTCAGGGCCGGCGACGAGTGACGACGCGACGATACGCGCGAGCGGGATCACGCCCAGCGCATCCACCGCGTCGTCGGCGACCAGCACGATCGCCGCTGCGCCGTCCGTGATCTGCGAGGCGTTGCCCGCGGTGATCGTGCCGTTCGCGGCGAAGGCCGGGCGCAGCCGGGCGAGGCTGTCGGCGGTGGTGCCGGGTCGGACGCCGTCATCGGTCGCGAGCGGATCTGCCCCCTTCGTGCCGGCGATCGGCGCGATCTCGGCCGCGTGGAAGGCCGCAGACGCCGCCGCGCGCTGGTGGGATGTCGCCGCGAAGCGATCCTGGTCTGCGCGCGTCAGACCGAGGCCCTCGCCATGTGCCTCGGTCGAGAGGCCCATGGAGCGGTGCTCGAACGCATCGGTGAGACCATCGTGCTCGGCCGTGTCGAGGAGTTCGACCGCGCCGTACCGGGTGCCCAGCCGCCCACCCACGAGGACGTGCGGGGCGAGCGACATCGACTCCTGGCCGACGGCGAGCACCACGCGTGCCTCCCCTGCCGCGATGAGACGCGCTCCGTGCGCCACGGCCTCAGCCCCCGAGAGGCACACCGCGTTGAGCGTGATCGCCGGCACGGTGAGGGGGACGCCGGCGCCGACCGCGGTCTGCCTGGCCGGGTTCTGGCCGCAGCCGCCCTGGAGCACCTGACCGGCGACGACGACATCGACGGCATCCGCCGCGATCCCCGCGCGGGAGAGCGCCTCACGGGCCGCGTGCGCGCCGAGAGACGTGGCTGGCACGCGTGCGAGAACTCCGGCGAAGCGCGCGAACGGTGTGCGGGCGTATCCCGCGATGACCGCGCGGCTCATGCCGTCGCCCCCTCGAGCGCGACGGCGAAGGTCGTGCCGGTGCAGCCGCGCAGGTCCTCCTCGGTCACGCCCGGGGCCATGCCGCGCAGCACCAGGCCGTCGTCCGCGACGTCGAAGACGGCGAGGTCGCTGATGATGCGATGGACCACGCGCCTCCCGGTGAGGGGCAGGGTGCACTCCTCGACGATCTTGGGCGTGCCGTCCTTGGCCACATGCTCGGTGACGACGATCACCCGGCGCGCTCCCGCGACGAGGTCCATCGCCCCGCCCATGCCCTTGACGAGCTTGCCGGGAATCGTCCAGTTCGCCAGGTCGCCGCGGCCCGAGACCTGCATGGCACCGAGGATCGCGGCGTCGATGTGGCCGCCGCGGATCATGCCGAAGCTCATCGCCGAGTCGAAGAAGCTGCCGCCCGGCAGCACGGTCACGGTCTGCTTGCCCGCGTTGATGAGGTCGGCGTCTTCCTCGCCCTCGAACGGGAACGGGCCCATTCCGAGCATGCCGTTCTCCGACTGCAGTGTCACCTGCACGCCCGCGGGCAGGTGGTTGGCGACCAGCGTCGGAATGCCGATGCCCAGGTTGACGTACTGTCCGTCGCGGAGCTCACGGGCGGCGATCGCCGCCATCTCCTCACGTGTCCATGCCATCTCAGGCCGCCTCTCCGCGGACGCGCACGGTCCGCTGCTCGATGTCCGTTGCGCGGGTCTCCGCCGTGACCAGCCGCTGCACGAAGATGCCGGGGGTGATCACGAGATCGGGGTCGATGAACGCTCCGGCCTCCGTGACGATCTCCGCCTCGGCGATCGTCACCCCACCGCAGGTCGCCACCAGGGGGTTGAAGTTGCGCGATGTCATCCGATACACCAGGTTGCCCTCGCGGTCGGCCCGGTGGGCCTTGACCAGAGCGACATCGGCGACGATTCCGGTCTCGAGCACGTACTCGACGCCGTCGAAGTCCATCGTCGGCTTGCCCTCCGCCACCGGCGTGCCGACGCCGGTGCGCGTGTAGAAGCCGGGGATGCCCGCGCCACCGGCCCGCATCCGCTCCGCGAGGGTGCCCTGCGGGGTGAACTCCACGTCGAGCTCTCCGGAGAGGTACTGCGTGGCGAACAGCCGGTTCTCGCCCACGTAGCTCGAGACGACCTTGCGCACCTGACGCGCTTCGATCAGCAGGCCGAGGCCCTTCCCGTCCACACCCATGTTGTTGCTGACGATCGTGAGGTCTTTCACGCCCGTGTCGCGGAGGGCCTCGATGAGGCCGGTGGGATTGCCGCTGAGGCCGAAGCCGCCGACGGCGATCGTCTGCCCGTCGGCGACGACGTCGGCGAGCGCCTCCGCGGCCGATGCTCGCAGTTTGTCCAAGGGAAACTCCTTCGTCCGCATAGTGGTTGCCTCGGACGCTACGATCACGCGGAAAAACCGTCAACTTTCGCGTGCAATGTGGTCTGCTATGAGAAAAACGTCCATAATGTGGACATGATGGATTCCGCGGTTCCTGGTGCGCAGGCCGTCTCCCGCGCTGCGGCGCTGCTGCGGGCGGTCAGCGCCGCCGGCTCCGCCCCCGTCGCCACGTCCCGGCTCGCGGAGACCGTGGGCATCACGCGTCCGACGGCGCACCGGCTGCTGGGCGCTCTCATGGCGGAGGGCTTCGTCGATCGCGACCCGGTGCGCGGCGGATGGCTCCTCGGACCGGAGCTCTACGTGATGGGCGCTGTCGCCGCTGAGCGCTACGACATCGCCGGGGTCGCGGCCGAGCACCTGCGCGCGATCGCGCAGGAGACGGGGGAGAGCGCTTTCCTCTCGGTGCGGCGCGGGGATGAGACGGTGTGCCTGGCGCGTGAGGAAGGCAGCTTCCCGCTGCGGTCCTTCGTGCTCTATGAGGGCATCCGCTTCCCGCTCGGTGTTGCCTCGGCGGGTATCGCGATCCTCGCCATGCTGCCGGACGAGGAGCGTGACGCCTATCTGGCGCGTGCTGACCTGGTGTCGTCGTGGGGCGCGCAGCACACGCCGCGTGCCGTGCGCGAGCGCCTGCGCCACACCCGCGAGCAGGGCTGGGCGGTGAATCCCGGGCTCATCGTGGAGGGCAGCTGGGGGATGGGTGCGGCCGTGCTCGACCCGGCGGGCCGCCCGGCCTGGGCGCTGTCGATCACGGGCGTCGAGTCGCGCTTCCGGCCGGAGCGGCGCACGGAACTGGGGCGCGTGCTGCTCGCGCATGCGCATGCTCTCACGCGTTCGGTCACGGCGAGCCGCTTCGCGCCTCCGCTGCGGTGATCCGCGTGTCGTCGGGGCCGTGTTCCGCGCACGTGACGGAACACGGCACGACACCTCCTTCCCCGACGGCCTCCTGGGCTCTCCCCGGGGGCGACACAGGTCATGGAGGGGCTTCCCTGACGGCCCCGTGACGATCGCGCCGGCCGACCTGCGCAGCGGACCGGATGCCGCGGCGAGCCTGCTGCGGGTCAGAGGTAGGGCCGCGTGATCAGTTCGAGATAGTGGCCAGAGGGGTCGAGGAGGTAGACGCCCCGGCCGCCGTGCTCGTGATTGATCTGGCCGGGCCGGGACCGCTGCGGGTCCGCCCAGTGATCCCAGCCGTGATCGACGATTGTGGCGTAGGCGCGGTCGAAGTGCGCGTCATCGAGGAGATACGCGTAGTGCTGCGGCGGGAACTCCATCGGCGGAGCTGCGAACTGCAGCAGGACGCCGGCGGCGATCTGCAGGTTGAGGAACGGGCCCCACGCCGGCGCGTCGTCCGCTTCGAGCAGGTCGCGGTAGAACTCCGCCATCTCGGCGGCGTCGATCGAGGCGATGATCGTGTGGTTGAAGTGTGCTGTCATGTTTCTCCTTGTGTGGTCTGGGTGAGTTCGGGTCACTCACACAAGGAGGAGCGCGGATCAGGGCACGACCAGATCGCCGTTCCGGGAGCGGCCGACAGGGGCCTGGCTGGTCATCATCCCGGCAAGCGTACTGCCACCACGCGTTGCTCGGCCATGCCCGGTCCCCGCTCCGGTGCGCCGGCGAGCCAGGGCCAGGTGGTCGCCCGGCAGGGTCCGGCGTGGTCGTCGCGGGCGGCCGCATGCCGCGGAGGGCACGGGTTCGGCGTGCCCTCCGCGGCATGCGGCCGGGTCTCTAGGAAGAGGCCGGCGACGAGGGAGGGGGGAGGGGGTCGTGCGGGTCTTCATCCGCGTCGCGCTCGCGGCGGAGGGCCTCCTCAACAAGGTGCGTCAGGTCGATCGAGACGATCCGCAGCTCGGCCACGGCCTCACCCCGCCGGGGTCTCGGCTGGCGCCGGGCCGGGTGTCGTGGTGGGTTCGGGTGTCGCGCTCTCCCCGGGTTCCGGTGTCGTGGTGGGTTCCGGTGTCGTGGTGGGTTCCGGTGTCGCGCTCTCCCCGGGGGTGGGGGACGCGGAGGGTGTCGGCGTCGGACTCGACGATGGCATCCGCACCTCGGGGGCACGCAGGAACGGCGGGATCGCCGGTTGCACGCTCCGGAGCACGGGACGGTTGCGGGCATCGTCCCACTCCCCGCGGGGAACCGGGTAGATGTGCCACAGCGGCTTGCCCTGGGCGTCAAGCGGGGGGATCAGCATGCTCTCGGAGCCGTCGGTCGGCCACATATACAGCTCCTCCGAACGGTCGCCCCCGATGAGACGGAGCGGGGTGCCGCGATCGGTGTAGATCTGCGCCTCCGGGATGAGTGCGCCGTCGGCGTCGTACACGAACAGGTTGCCCACCTGCGTGCCGTCGAGCAGGAGACCCGCGCCGTAGGGTTCGTTCTCGACGTAGATGTACTCGCGCGCCGTGAGCAGCGTGAGCGCGGCGGGAAGCACGAGCAGCGCGGCGACGCTGACCACGGTGCGGATGTGACGCATGCGGTTCTTCGGGAGCCACATTCCGCGGCCCCACTGCACGCTGACGACGATGAGCGCGATCAGGAGTGCCCAGGCGAAGAGATTGCCCGGTGGCAGGGTGAACTGCGGGATCCAGAAGACCAGGAAGTACATTCCGATCCCGCGCGCCACCCACCAGACCGGTCGGAGAACGGCGAGGAAGGAGAACAGCCAGGCACCGAAGGCGGTGGCGCCGAAGCGTTGCAGCGCGCTCTTCACCGCGGTGCTGATCCGCTGGCTCAGCGGCGGACGATCGGCCTTCTTCGGCGGAATCGCCTGTCGCGGAGGAAGACCAGCGGCACTGCGGAGCTCATCGGCGTAGGCGACAGGGTCGCCGAGCTCCAGGGCGCCATCCCTGGCCTGCTCGGAGAGGTCCGCCGCAAGGCCACCGACCAGGTCGTCGAGCTCGTCGTCCGCGAGGTCGGAGAGCGCATCGCGGACCGCGCCGGCGAAAGCGTTGATGCGCGTCTGGTCGGCGGGTTCGTCGACCACCGGCTGGGTGGTGTCGTTCATCGGTCCTCTCCGTTTTCGCTGTCGATGTCGGAGGCCGCGGCGGCCTCCGACATCCGGGTGGTCGCGGGGGCGGCGCCGAGCAGTCCGGTCATCGCGTCGGCGAAAGAGAACCAGCTGGCGGACTGCTCGACCAGCATCCGCCGGCCCTCGGGATTGATCGCGTAGTACTTGCGGTGCGGCCCGCCGTCGGACGGTACGACGTAGCTCGCGAGAGCGCCGCTGGCGTACAGACGGCGCAGCGTGCCGTACACCGATGCGTCTCCGACCTCGCCGATGCCTGCGCCACGCAGGCGCCGCACGATGTCGTAGCCATAGCCGTCCTCGTCACGCACGGCGGCGAGCACCGCGACGTCGAGCACGCCCTTGAGCAACTGGGTGGTGTCCACTGCCGCTCCCTTCCTGGGTGTGTTGTGATGCACGCTACCACGCACTACACAGTAGTGCGAGATGCGCAGGGTGTGGCGCCGGTTCCCCGTCTCGCGCGCGGTTCCGGACGGCTCAGCCGCCCAGGCCGGAAGCCGTCGCGAAGGCGACGACCGCCATCACCCCTGTTGCGATCATCGGCAGCAGCAGGACCGCGGCGATGGCGATGATCGCCGGCCACGGCACGCCGTTGCGCAGGCGCCGGCCGGGCGCTGCGACCCCGGGCGGCGGCGCGATCAGGGCGGCGGGCGGCCGGAAAGGCAGCGCATGCGTGCCGCTCCCGGCCGCAGCGGCGGCTCCGTCGGCCCTGCCGCTCGCGATGCCGGGGACGCCGGGGACGGACGCGCCTGTCAGCCGCTCGTCGCGCCAGCGCGCCCACTGCTGCACCTTGGTCAGCATCGCCGCGACCGTCGAGAACAGCCACGCCCACGTGGCCGGATCGATGGTCGACAGCGGGCGCTGCGCGTAGAACAGGAGCCAGTCGTCGACGATCTCGACATCCAGCAGCGCGGCATGGTCGATGAAGCGCGCCATGATGTCCGGTGTGAACAGGTAGAGGGCGTCGGTCTCATAACCGCGCGGACAGAACAGCGAGAAGAAGCGGTCGAAGTCGCCCTCGAGGCTCAGCCGCTGATCGCGGGAGAGCATCGCCGGCAGATTGCTGCCGAGGGTGTTGTTGCCCAGCGCATCGAGCACGATGTGGGGGAGCGGCACGTCGAGGCGGATCGCCACATAGCCCCAGTGGTGAGTCTGCGAGTTCTTGCCAGACTGCGTCGTGTACTGGTAGTTGCCGAACTCGACGAAGCGCGGCTGCGTTCCGCGGATCGCATCGGTGGTGCGACGGCCGTTGCCGATGCCGAAGATCATGCCCGGCAGCGCCGGCTCGGTCACCTGCGCCAGATAGCGCATGCCGTTCGCCTCGGCGAAACGGTGCAGCCGGAACCGGCGCACCCGCTCGCGCTCCCGCCAGCGCTGGAACGCCCGCCAGCCGAACACCATGCCGACGACCACTCCGGCGGTGAGCATCGCCACCATGAGCCGCACCCACCACGGGCCCTGTACGAGGAGGAACAGCAGGATCGGCAGGTGGATGACCACGACGAATGCCACGGCCAGCCACAGCACGACCGCCGCAGCGGTCGAGCCGTTTCCGAGCGCACCGCTCTCGCGCAGGTGACGATCGTGGGCCGCGACGGCGGTCGGGTCGACCGCATCCAGGAGCGGGGTCGCGTTGAAGCTCACCCTCTCACCGTAATCGGGCCCGCCGTCATCGGGACTCAGCGCACGAGGGCCAGCATCCAGGCGGCGAGCGCCGCCACCACCGCGATCGGATACCCCCACGCCACCCCGCGCCGCAGCCGCTGACCCTCCGGCGCCACCCGTGCCGGTGGCGCGAGCGGCGCCGGCGATCCGCTGCCCGCCGGCGGAGACGCCGCGTCTGGCGCCGCGACGGCGGGAGCCGGATGCTCCTGCGCTGGCAGCCGCTCGTCGCGCCAGCGGTCCCACCCGTCGATCTTCGCCGTGATCGCATCCACGGTGGTCATCAGCCACGTCCACGTAGCCGGGTCGAGGGTCGACAGCGGCCGCTGTGCGTAGAGGAAGAGCCAGTCGTCGACGATCTCGACATCCAGCTCCGCGGCGTGATCGATCAGCCGTGCCATCACATCGGGAGTGAACAGATACAGCGCATCGCGCTGATAGCCCTCCGGGCAGGACAGCGTGAAGTATCGATCGAAGTCGCCCTCCAGGCTCAGCCGCTGACGGCCAGAGAACGACACCGGCAGGTTCGATCCCAGCCCGTTGTTCCCCGCGGCGTCGAGCACGATGTGCGGCAGCGGCTGCTCGAGGCGGATCGCGACGTAAGACCAGTGGTGGGTGGTGGTCGACTTGCCGGAGGTGACCGTGTACTCGTAATTGCCGATCTCGACCGGTCGCGGCCGGCGCCCCTGGAGCACGTCGAAGGCCTGGCGGGCGCGGCCGACGCCGAAGATCATGCCGGGCAGGGCAGGGTCTTCGATGGTGCCGAGATAGGCCATGCCGTTCGCCGCGGCGAACCGGTCGAAGCGATAGTGCCTCTCCCACTGCCGCCGCCGCAGGAGGACGAACAGCCCGGCGCCCACGGCGATCAGCAGCACGACGAGCGCGACGAAGGACACCCCGGGCATCGACCAGGCGAGCACCAGGCGGGCGCCGAGGAGCACCGCGATCAGCACGGACCCGACGACCAGGAGAAGCATCAGGAGCCAGGAGCCGATGCGCGCCGTGACGGTCGAGGCTGCGGCTGCACCGAGCCGGTCTCTGCTCCTCCGGCGGAACTCCGCGAGCGCGACCGGATCGATGCTGTCCGTGAGGGGAGCGGTGTCGAGAGTCACCGCTCCACGCTAGCCCTCGCGCGTCGGCGCCGGGAGGACGGCGTCCGTCTCAGTTCACGCGGTCGCCGCCCCAGGTGAGATCTGCTCCGGCAGGGATCTCGCGGGCTTCGATGCGCGGGTCGCTGCAGATCGCGTCGACGAGCTCCGCGGAGCCGGCGATGATCGTCGAGTCGAGGTCGATCTCCGACGTCATGACCCACGCGCGATCCTCTGGCCACAGGATGTTGGGATGCTGCGCGCTCGGGGGGAAGCCGTGCTCCTCTGCGGGGCGGTCGCGCCAGGGGGCGTCAAGCACCCACGCCGGATCTGCGAACGCTGCCGGCGGCGCGAAGAACAGCACGTAGTCCCGGTCGGGGAGCTCGAGCCGCGGGCCCTCCGAGATCGTGCGGGACAGGATCCCCTCCTGCCAGCTCTCCTTCTGGAAGGGGTGATTGAACGGGTCGCGGATGCTGGCGTCGAGCATGGCCCGATGCCGCTCTTCGACCCCGCCTTCCGCGCCGAAGGCGAGGAACGCGCGTGCCGGGGAGGTGCCCATCGAGCCGAGGAGTCCGCCGTGACCCTCCCAGATCGCCGCGACTCCGGCCTGCGGCGTCGCGGTCGCCCTGGCCAGATGCACCGCGAGCGGCGCGAGGTCATCGGGATCGAGCTCCCCTTCGGCGGGGGCGCTGAACTCGCGGCCGTCCGGCGCGATGCGGGTGTGCCAGCTCGCCTCCGGCGGGGTGCGCACGAGCTGCTGCCATTGCGCGAGCGGGTGCATGGTCGTGCCGAACGCGGCGGCAGCGTCGGCCCACGCCGCCCGCTCGTCATGGAACTGAGAGATCAGTGCTTCCTGCTCGGTGCCGGGCAGTCGCTGCCACTCGGCCGACGTCGGCACCGCCCGGTCGGGCAGCGACCGCACCGTCGCCGGGTGGAAGACGCGTGCGTATGCGGCGTAGCCGCGCGGGACGAAGCCGTGCATCGACGAGGAGAGCTGGTCTGCGAGCCGCTCGCGCAGCCAGGCGCCGGTGGAGACATCGGTGATCGCGTCCATGTCTCCACGGTAGTTGCGGGGGAATCCTGCCCGGTAGCCCGGACGCGTGCGGCAGACTCGCACGCCCCAACTCAGGCAGATCCGCCCGCGTCCGCCCGAAACCGCCGGTTTCGGGCCTCCGGCCAAAAATCTGCCTGAGCCGGGGAATGGGGGGTGTCGCGCATATCGCCTCTGTCACAGATAGTCGCAAACGGAGCCCGTCCTCCGCGGGTCGCCTACGGTACTAATTCGGAGCGCACAGCACATCCGTTCCGCCCCCACCCGCTGACCACCAGGAGAGTCATGCCCCGACCCAGGATCGCCGCCGCGATCGCCTTGATCGCCGCCGCGGGAATCGCCCTGACCGGCTGCACCGGCACCACCGCCGAGCCCGGCTCGACACCGGACGCCGGCTCGTCGTCCGGTGCCGACAGCTTCACCTATGCCATCTCGTCCGACCCCACCTCGCTGAACCCCATCAACGTCAGCGATCGCTGGGGTCTCACCGTCACCAACATCGTCTACTCGCCCCTCGCGCGCGTTCTCGGCGACGGCACGATCGTGAACGAGCTGGCGGAGTCGATCGAGCCCGCCGAGGACGGCCGCAGCATCACCGTCACCCTCAAGCCCGACCTGAAGTGGTCGGACGGCGAGGCGCTCACCGCCGACGACGTCGTCTTCACCTACACGAACAAGGCGGTGCGTGAGAACGGCAACGCCGATGCGCTCTGGGTCGGCGACCAGCCGGTCACCGTGACCGCTGAGGACGACCGCACCGTGGTGTTCCACCTGCCGAGCGCGAGCGCCGCCGCGCTCAGCCTCATCGCCTACGAGACCTACATCCTGCCGGAGCACATCTACGGCGACGTCACCGACTTCTCCGTCGGTGAGCTCGACCCGATCGCCGTCGGCTCCGGTCCCTACACGCTCACCGACTACAAGCGCGGCGAGTACCTCACCTTCGCGCCGAACGAGTACTACTACGGGGAGGCGCCCCACATCCCCAACCTCACCCTGCGCATCGTGCCCAACGCCGACTCGGCCAAGACGGCGCTGCTCACCGGTGAGATCGACGCGACCTTCGTCACCCCCGCACAGATCGAGGAGTTCGAGGGCACCGACGTCGTCACCTACCCCTATGCCGAGGGCCGCGTGGCCTATCTCGGCGTGATCGCCGAGAAGGTTCCCGACGTCAACGTGCGTCAGGCGCTGTTCTACTCCCTCGACCGGGAGCAGATCTCCGACGCCGCCTTCCTCGGCCCCGACTACTACGAGCTGGCCACGTCGATCCTGCCGCCGAGCAACCCGTACGCCACGACCGACGCCGAGGCGTACGACACCGACGTCGACAAGGCCAAGGAACTGCTCGCCGGGCAGACTCCGAAGCTCGTGCTCGGCTACACCGGGGCAGACCCGGTGCAGGCCGCCGAAGCGACGCTGATCCAGGAGCAGGCCGCGAAGGCCGGCATCACGGTCGAACTGCAGGGCGTCGACGCCAATGCGCAGTTCGCCGAGATCGAGAAGGGCGCCGGCTCGCAGTTCGACATCTTCCTCGGCGGCTACATCATGGGCAACGACCCGGACGGCTACGGTGCGCTGTTCCGCACCGGTGCGTCGGCGAACTACTTCACGCTGTCGGACGCGAAGGTCGATGAGCTGTTCGCGAAGGGTGCCGCCGAGCTCGACGAAGACGCCCGCAAGCAGGTCTATGTCGAGCTGCAGCAGGCGATCGCCGACACCGCGGTGTTCTACCCGATCGCCGACAACCTGAAGATCATCGGCGTGAACAAGCGCATCACAGGCATCGAGGACGCCGTGCTGGTGCCGATCTACACGTTCGAGAACTTCGGCGCCCTGAAGTAACCCGCCCGTTCGGCACCCGGTGCCGAACGGACACCCCGCGCGAGCGAGACGAAGCGCCATCCGCGCGGGACGCGGTGCATCTCCGGATGCACCGCGTCCCGCGCGGGCGGATCGTTTCGTCTCGTTCTCTGCTGCGGGGGTTCTCCCCGATGATGTAGCAGAGTGATCGAAGACGAGAGGAGGAACGGATGCTCGGGTACATCCTGCGGCGGCTGGCTCAGCTGCTGCCGATGCTCCTGCTGGTGACCCTGATCGTCTTCCTCCTCATCCGGATGGCACCGTACGACGTCGTCGACGCCATCACCACACCCCAGATGTCGGCGGAGACCCGGCAGGCGATGCGCGAGAAGTTCGGCCTCGACCAGCCCGTGATCGTGCAGTACGGTCTGTGGCTCGCGGGAGCCCTGCGGGGCGATCTGGGCTTCTCCCTCGTGAGCCGGCAGCCGATCGCCGCCGAGCTGGCGGTGCGCATCGGCAACACCGCGATCCTGATCGTGCCGGCGTATCTGATCGCCTTCGTGCTGGCGATCACGCTCGGCCGCGCCGCCGGGTTCCGCCGTGGCCGGCTCTTCGACCGCATCGTCGACGGCTTCTGCTCCATCGCCATCGCCACCCCCACGTTCTGGTTCGCGCTGCTGGTGATCTACGTGCTCGGCTATCAGCTGCGCCTGTTCCCGATCCTCGGCATGAACACAGCTGGTCGCGCCGGGGACCCGCTCGACTTCCTCGCCCACTTCGTGATGCCGTGCCTCGTGCTGGTGGTCGCGCTGTTCCCCGATCTCACCCGCTATGTGCGGGCCTCCACGATCGCCCAGCTCGACCAGGACTACGTTCTCGTGCAGCGTGCCTACGGCGCCACGGATCGCGAGATCCTTCGTCGTCACATCAGCCGCAACACGTGGCTGCCGATCATCACGCAGATCGGCCTCGCGCTGCCGCTGCTGGTCACCGGAGCGATCATCACCGAGAGCATCTTCGCGTGGCCAGGGGTCGGCCAGTACATCCTGCAGGCCTCCGCGAGCCTTGACTATCCGGTGATCCTCGCCGTCCTGCTGCTGTCGGCCGTCCTGGTGATCGTCGGCAACCTCCTCGCCGACGTGCTGTACGTGCTCGCCGACCCTCGCATCCGACTCTCCCGGAGGACGTGATGAGCGCCCCGTCCGCTTCCGATCGCCGCTCTGCGCAGCCCCGCGACACCGTGCTGCGCCGACTGCTGCGCCGTCGCACCGCCGTGGCGGCGCTGGCGGTGCTCGCCGTCATCGCGCTGGTGTGCCTGTCGGCACCGCTGCTTCCTTTCGACGGTTCCACCTCGCACATGGACCAGCGCTGGCTCGGCCCGAGCCTGGCGCATCCGTTCGGAACGGACGACCTCGGCCGCGACTATCTCGTGCGCGTGCTGGAGGGAGGGCGCATCTCGCTGTTCGTCGGCGTCACGGCCGCCGCCGCATCGGTCACGATCGGCATCGTCGCCGGGTTGTCCGCCGGCTATTTCGGCGGCGTCGTCGATGATCTCGTGATGCGCTTCGTCGACCTGCTCTCGGCCGTGCCGTGGATGGTGGTCGTGATCGTGGCGAGCGTGTTCCTGCGCCCGGGGCTGTGGACGATCATCCTGATCATCGGCACGCTCTCGTGGATGCCGACCGCTCGTCTCGTGCGGGCCGAGGCGCTCTCGGTGCGGGAGCGCTCGTACGTCGGGTACGCCGCCTACATCGGTGAGCGGCCGTTCACCGTCGTGCTGCGCCATGTGCTGCCCGCCGCGGTGCCGACCATCATCGTCGCGGCCACCGCCACCGTCGCCTCGGCGATGATGACCGAGTCCGCGTTGAGCTTCCTGGGCCTCGGCATCCAGGCTCCGCTGGCCTCCTGGGGCAGTCTGCTGAACACCGCGCAGAGCTCCCTGCAGAAGGCCCCGCTGCTCGCCGTGATCCCCGGTCTGCTGATCGCGGTGAGCGTGTACTGCGTCAATGTCGTCGGCAACGGCCTCCGTGCCGCGGTCGCCGCGGAGGAGGGTCGATGACCGCGCTGCTCGCCGTGGACGGGCTCGACCTCGCCATCGCTCCGGCCGACGGGGGAGAACCCCGGGGGGTCCTGCACGACATCTCCTTCGCGGTGGACCGCGGCGAGACCCTCGGGATCGTGGGCGAGTCCGGGTCGGGCAAGACGATGCTGCTGCGCACCGTGATGGACATCCTCCCGCCGCGCGCAGAACGACACTGGCAGCGGATCGCCTTCGACGGTGACGACGTGACGGCGCGATTCGGACAGCATCGTCTGCCGATCTCGATGGTGTTCCAGGATCCGCTGACGTCGTTCAATCCCCTGCGCACCATCGGCTGGCACCTCGGGGAGGTCGTCACGCGCTTCCAGGGGGTGGGTGGACGCGCAGCGCAGGAGCGTGTCATCGCCGCCCTCGCGCAGGTGGGCATCCCCGAGCCGGAGCGCACCGCAGGGCAGTACCCGCACGAGCTCTCCGGCGGCATGCGCCAGCGCGCGATGATCGCGATGGCGCTCCTCTCCGAACCGGAGCTGCTGGTGGCCGACGAGCCGACCACCGCTCTGGACGCGACCGTGCAGGCACAGATTCTCGCGCTCCTCGCCGAGACCCGCCGCGAGCGGGGGCTGACGATGATGATCGTCACGCACGACCTCGGTGTGGTCGCGGCACTGTGCGATCGTGTGCTGGTGATGAAGGAGGGGCGCATCGTGGAGCGGGGAACGGTGGATGCGGTGTTCGCCGATCCGCAGCACGCGTACACGCGCGAGCTGCTCGCCGCGGTGCCGCGCGCCGGGGCGTCGCCGGCGGTTCCGCCGGAGGTCGCAGGGGAGGGGGAGCCGTCATGGCCGGCCCGCTGATTGACGTCGAGAACCTCACGAAGACCTTCGCCGTGCGCGACCGCGGCGGGGCCAAGCGGACCCTCACCGCCGTCGACGACGTTTCGCTCACGATCGAGCGGGGGGAGTGCCTCGCACTGGTCGGCGAATCGGGCAGCGGCAAGTCGACGCTGGGACGCAGCATCCTGCAGCTGGACCGCCCGACCTCCGGTCAGGTGCGCTACGACGGGGTGGATCTGACCGCCCTGGGACGCCGCGCCCGCCGCCCCTACCAGCGCAAGATGCAGGTGGTCTTCCAGGACCCGTACTCGTCGCTCAACCCGGGCCGCACGGCGCTGCAACAGGTGGAGGAGCCGATCCGGGTGCTCACCGACGAGTCCGACCCCGCGGAGCTCGCCGTGCGCACGCTCGCCTCGGTCGGCATCGATCCGGAGCACGTCGACCGGCTTCCGCGCGCGTTCAGCGGGGGGCAGCGCCAGCGGATCGCGATCGCCCGCGCGCTCGCCGTGAACCCCGAGTTCCTGCTGTGCGACGAGCCGGTCTCGGCGCTGGACGTCTCCATTCAGGCCCAGGTGGCCGGACTGTTGCGCCGGATGCAGGCCGAGCGGGGTCTGACGTATCTGTTCATCTCGCACGATCTCGCCGTGGTGCGCTCGCTCGCCACCCGCACCGCGGTGATGTATCGCGGGCGGATCATGGAGCTGGGCCCGGTGGCCGCCATCTTCGACGACCCGCAGCATCCGTACACCCGCCGGCTGCTCGATGCCGTGCTCGTGCCGGATCCCGCCGTGGCACGGGAGCGCCTGGCGACGATGTCGGCGCGCACCGAGGCGCCGATCCCGGCCGCGGCGCTCGAGGCGCCGCTCGTCGAGGTCGGCCCCGGGCATTTCGCGCGGGTCTGACGCGCTCCGCCGAGTCACCAGGGTTTTCAGGCGCCCGCCCCGGCAGGCGCCTGAAAACCCTGGTGACTCGGCGGCCTCGCGCGGGGGCGAGGCCCTGCGCTCGCTCTCGTGAGCCGGATCGGGTAGAGTGTTGTGGTTGTCTGCCTGCATGTGTGGGTGGACGCGTGCAACACACCCTCCTGCCGCCGGGAAAGTCCCGGTGGCCGTTCTAGTCCGAAGGAGGTGGGCAAGTGACGCACCAGTACGAGCTCATGGTCATTCTGACCCCGGAGATCGACGAGCGCCAGGTCGCCCCCAACCTCGACCGATTCCTGAAGGTCATCACCGAGAGTGGTGGCTCGATCGACAACGTCGACATCTGGGGCAAGCGCCGGCTCGCATACGAGATCCAGAAGAAGAACGAGGGCATCTACGCCGTCGTGAACTTCACCGCCACGAGCGAGGCCACGCAGGAGCTCGACCGTCAGCTGAAGCTGGCCGAGATCGTGATGCGCACCAAGGTGCTGCGCGCTGAGGAGGCCATTGCGATGGTCGCTTCCGAGGCGAAGCGCTCCGAGGCCAAGGCCGCGCGCAAGGCCGCGAAGGTCTGAGACCCATGGCCGGCGAAACCGTGATCACGGTGGTGGGTAACCTCACCGCAGACCCCGAGCTGCGTTACACGCAGAACGGCCTGCCGGTGGCGAACTTCACCATCGCATCCACCCCCCGCAACTTCGACCGGGCATCGGGCGAGTGGAAGGACGGCGAGGCGCTGTTCCTGCGCGCGTCGGTGTGGCGCGACTTCGCCGAGCACGTCGCCGGTTCGCTGACGAAGGGCATGCGGGTCATCGCGACCGGTCGCCTGAAGCAGCGTTCCTACGAGACGCGCGAGGGCGAGAAGCGCACGGCGATCGAGCTGGAGATCGACGAGATCGGTCCCTCGCTCCGCTACGCGACGGCTCAGGTCACCCGCGCGGCCAGCGGCGGCGGCGGGGGAGCCCCTCGCCCGCAGCAGCAGGTCTCGGAGGAGCCCTGGTCGGCTCCCGGCTCCTCGTCGGCTGCCGATGCCTGGAGCACTCCGGGCAGCTTCGGCGACGACACGCCTTTCTAAACAGGCAGCGCAACACAAGATTCCGGATGCTGCGGCATCCGACTCACACGAAGGAAGACCATGGCTGGAAAGTCGAGCGGCGACCGCCGCAAGCCGCGGAAGGGCCCGAAGAACGCCGCCCCCGCGAAGTCGATCCGCGTTGGCGTCATCGACTACAAGGATGTCGCGACCCTCCGCAAGTTCATCTCGGAGCGCGGCAAGATCCGTGCCCGTCGCATCACCGGTGTGTCCGTTCAGGAGCAGCGTCTGATCGCCAAGGCGATCAAGAACGCGCGCGAGATGGCGCTCCTGCCCTACGCCGGCGCCGGCCGCTAAGGAGCACACCATGTCGAAGCTGATTCTTACGAACGAGGTGGCCGGGCTCGGCAGCGCCGGTGACGTCATCGAGGTCAAGGACGGGTACGCCCGTAACTACCTCATCCCGCAGGGCTTCGCCGTCGCGTGGACGCGCGGTGGCGAGAAGCAGGTGGACCAGATCCGCGCTGCTCGTCAGGCTCGTGCGATCCACGAGCGCGACGACGCCGTGGCGCTCAAGGGCGCCCTGGAGGCGAACCGCGTGCGTCTCGAGGTCAAGGCCGGCCGTGAGGGCCGTCTGTTCGGCTCGGTCAAGCCGGCCGATGTCGCTGACGCCGTGGCCGCCGCTGGTCTCGGTTCGATCGACAAGCGTCGCGTGCACATCACGACGCCGATCAAGACCGTGGGCGACCACGAGGCGACCGTTCGTCTGCACGACGACGTGACCGCCGTCATCACTCTCCAGGTCGTCGCCGCCAAGTAAGCGCGACTCCCTCGACGGATGCCCAGGACCCGAAGGGTCCTGGGCATCCGTCGTCTCCCCGCCCTGCACGACGCCGGAGCACTGTGCACCGTGCGCCGTGCGCCGTGCGCGCAAGCGGGGTGGACCCGGTGCGGGGGGACGGGTGCCACGGGGGCTGGGGGCGACGAACCGGGCGGGGTTGACTGTCGGGTTAAGTATGGATAAATTCAGTTCATGATCGCGAATCCGGCCGTCGACCTCCTCGGCATCGGGGAGACCATGGCGCTGGTGACGCCCGTCGATGCCGAGCCGGTCGAGCATGCCGGTCTCTTCCGCGTGGAAGCCGGCGGGGCAGAGTCCAACGTCGCGTGCCATCTCGCCGGCGCAGGACGCGCCGCGGCGTGGGGCGGCGTGGTCGGCGATGATGCCCTGGGCCGCCGCACCGTGGGCTTTCTCGCGGCGCGCGGGGTCGATGTGTCCCAGGTGCGGGTCGACCAGGACGCGCCCACCGGGCTCTACGTGAAGGACCCGGGAACCGGGGTGGTCTACTACCGGCGTCGATCGGCCGGCTCCCGGTTGGGGGTGGCCGACGTGGCCCGCATCCCCTGGGCCGGGGTGCGCATCCTGCAGCTTTCCGGCATCACGCCAGCGCTGTCGAGCACGGCGCGGCAGTTCGTCGACGCCGCGATCGCCGCCGCCGCTGCGCACCCCACGGTCGTGAGCTTCGACGTCAACGACCGGCCGTCGCTGTGGCCCTCGCGCTCCGAGGCTGCCGAGGTCATCCTCGGGTTCGCCAGGCGAGCCGACATCGTCTGGGTGGGCAGGGATGAGGCAGAGCGCCTGTGGGGCACCACCGACGCGGAGAGCGTGCGCCGCCTGATCCCGGACGCCGCTCATCTCATCGTCAAGGACGCCGACATCGCCGCGACAGAGTTCAGCGTCGGCGGATGCTGCACCGTGCCGACCCCGCGTGTCGATGTGGTCGAGGCGGTCGGCGCCGGCGATGCGTTCGCGGCGGGATGGATCGACGCATACCTGGACGGAGCGCCCAGCGCGGAGCGACTGGTGCGCGGACACGCGTTCGCCGCGCGTGTCCTGCAGAGCACGAGCGACGTCGTCGCGTCGTCGCAGACCGGCCAGGCCGGGGAGAGAAGGGATGTCCGAGATGACGAGCGATGATGAGGTGTTCGCCCTGTTCGACCTGGTGCCCGTGATGGCGATCCTGCGCGGGCTGGGCGTCGCAGAGAGTCTGCGGCTGGCCGAAACGGCGTGGGACCTCGGCATCGAGGCGGTGGAGGTCACCCTCCAGGCTCCGCCCGATGAGGACGCGCTGGCTGCCGTGGTGGCTGCGGGGCGGGAACGCGGCAAGCTCGTGGGGGCCGGGACCATCGTCGATGTCGAGGGTGTGCGGGCGGCAGCGGCGGCGGGCGCGGCGTTCACGGTCAGCCCGGGGCTGAACATCGCCGTGGTGCAGGCCAGCGCGGCAGCGGGCATGCCGTCGCTTCCGGGCGTTGCGACGGCGACGGAGGTGCAGACCGCGGTGGCCGCGGGGCTGCGTTGGCTCAAGGCCTTCCCGGCCGGAGCGCTCGGCCCCGCCTGGTTCTCGGCCATGCGGGGCCCGTTCCCGCAGGTGAGCTTCGTCGCGACGGGCGGGGTGAGCGTCGCCAACGCGCCCGCGTTGCTCGCGGCCGGCGCGAAGGTGGTGGCGGTGGGCTCGGCGCTGGCCGATCCCCGGGAGCTCCCGGCGCTGGCTGCGCTGGTCGGACGATGAGCGAGCGCCGGGTCCGCGCATCGGACAAGTCCTTTCCGCTCGGCCGCACGGGGGAGCCCATCGCGGATCTGAGTATCGGCCTGGCGGAGTTCTCGACCCCGCTGCTCGTGCTGGACGACGCGGCGATGGACCACAACATCGCCACGCTGGGCTCGTGGATGTCCGAACGCGGCTTGGAGCTCATGCCGCACGGCAAGACCACGATGGCGCCGGCGCTCTGGCGGCGTCAGCTCGCGGCAGGGGCTACGGGCATCACCGTCGCCACCGGCTGGCAGGCCAGGGAGGCGCTGCAGTGGGGGGTGGGCACCGTGCAGCTGGCCAACAACTGCACCGATCCGCGTGCGCTGCGCGATCTCGTGGCGTGGGTGGGTGCGCACCCGGAGCAGGAGGTCGTGTGCTGGGTCGATTCCGTCGCGGCGGTCGAGACGATGGCCGCCGCGCTCGACGCGGTGCCGGGCGATGCGTCGCTGGGGGTGCTCGTGGAGCTCGGGGCGCCGGGCGCGCGGACCGGTGCACGCGACCCGGCGACGGTCGTCGGGATCGCCGAGCTGGTGTCTCGCTCGGCGTCCCTCACGCTGCGGGGGGTGGCCGGCTACGAGGGCGCGATCGCCCATGATCGGGAGCCGGCGTCCCTGGCGCTCGTCGGCGCGTACTGCGATCGGCTCGTGGAGGTCTTCGAGGCGGTGCGGCCTCTCGTGCCGAGCGGCCCGGCGTGGATCAGTGCGGGCGGGAGCGCCTACTTCGACATCATCGCGGCGCGGTTGGCCGGGCTCGGCGGTGCGCGGGCGATTCTCCGCTCCGGCGCCTATATCGTCCATGACAGCGGCTTCTACCGGGGCATCTCCCCCCTCGACGCGTCACGGCTTGCGCCGGATGCCGCCGCGCTGCATCCGGCGATGTGGGGATACGCCAGGGTCGTCTCGCAGCCGGAGCCGGGGCTGGCTCTGCTCGACGGGGGCAAGCGCGACTTCCCCTTCGATGAGGGGCTGCCGGAGCCGGTCGCTGTCGCGACGGATCTGGGCGCTTTGGAGCGCCCGCTACGGGGCGAGATCACCGCGATGAACGACCAGCATGCGTTCCTGCGATGGGACGACGACACCGGAGTCTCCGTCGGCGAGGTGGTGCGTCTCGGGCTCTCGCATCCCTGCACGGCGTTCGACAAGTGGCGACTGATACCGGTGGTCGACGAGCGCGGCCTGGTCGTGGAAGCGGTCGAGACCTTCTTCTAGATCGCACCGCATCCCGATCGCTCCTCCGCTCCACGGGGTGCGGCGGAGGAGCGCGTGCGCCTGATCAGCGGTTGCGGACCTCGTCGAGGTAGCCGTAGACCGTGACGCGGGAGACCCCGAGGCGCCGGGCGATCGTGTCGGCGGCGCGCTTGATGGCGAAGGCGCCGCGGTGCTCCAGCAGGCGGAGCACGGCGATGCGGTCGCCCTTGTCCATCGTCGCGGCGGTCTTGCCGATCGCCGCGATCGCTTCGTCGATCATGCTGTCGAGCACGCTCGTGATGTCCGGGCTCACGAGCTCGGTGCGCTCCGCTTCGTCGGGCGAAGGACCGGGAATGAGGGCGGTCAGCAGTGTGGCGGCGGTCTGGAGGGGTGTGAGGTCGTAGTTGATGCACAGCGCGGCGACGACCTGCCCGGCGGCGTTGCGGTAGTACACCGATGAGCTCTGCAACTCGCGTCCGTCGCCGGTGAGGCCGCGATAGCCGAAGGCGTTGTGGTCGGCGCTCTCGTCCTTGAGCACCTCGATGCCGAGGTTCGTCGACGGGCCGCCCACGACTCGCCCGCTGACCTGACCGTTCTCGATGGCGTAGATCGACTCGCCGAGGTTCCGGGAGGCGAGGTCGTGGAGCACGACCTCGCAGTTCTTGCCGATGGCCGAGACGATGGCCCGCATCACGGGTCGGAGCACCGCGTACGCCTCGGCGGCGCTTTCGAATCGAGCGTCTTCTGGGGGGATCGTCGGTGCGGGCACGCGGGATCGTCCTTTCCGTCGGTTCAGTCTCGCACATCGTTATGCAAAAAGTTTGTTAAGGAGGTAGAACTGTTGTAAAGCTGAGTGCTACGTTCCCTCTAGCCCGACATCTGTCGCGGCGACCAGAACGTTCATCACGTCAAACCGCAGCGGGGTCCCGCCGATGCGGTCGCAAGGAGGCATCGTGAAAAACTTCCGCACATCCGGGGCTGTCGCGACGATCGCGGCAGCGCTCGTCCTCACCTCGTGCAGCGGTGCGCCAGACAGCACCGCGACCGCCGACGGCGGGGAGCTGAGCGGCACCCTCACCATCGCGAGCTGGCAGTTCCTCGAGCCCAACCGCGGTGAGGCGCTGCTCGCGGCGGTGCGTCAGTACAGCGACGTCAACGCCGACGCCGTCGTCGACAAGGTCGAGGTGGCCCGCGCCGACTACGAGAAGACCATGAGCACGCAACTCGGGGCAGGGCAGGGCCCGGACATCCTGGTCATCCCCGACGCGTTCTTCCCGCAGCTGGCGGAGTCGGGGCTGCTCGAACCGCTCGATGATGTGGTCGCCGCGGCGGCGCCGACCGCGCTGCGCGACATGAACGACAACTATGTGTGGGACGGCGCGCAGGCCGCGGTGGGCTGGGAGGTCGTGCCCTACGCGCTGTTCTGGAACACCGACATCCTCGCCACCGCCGGCGTGGCCCCGCCCACCACGGCAGCAGAGCTGCTCGCCGCCGAGAACGCGATCACCCAGACCACCGGCATCACCGGGTTCAGCGTGCGCCATCAGATGGGCGAGGAGACGCCGTGGTGGACCGACTTCTCGAACTGGGTGTTCGGCTTCGGCGGTCAGTGGTCGGACGGCGAGAAGCTGACCATCGACGCGCCGGAGAACATCGCAGCGGTCGAGGCGTACCAGAGCGTGTACAACGGGTCCGGCTTCGGCAAGGGCCAGGACGCCTCCACCTACCGCGCGGCGTTCAAGGCGGGGCAGCTCGGCATGGCGATCGACAACTCCTCCGCCGTGATGACCCTGATCGGAGACGCCGTCGCGAGCGACAGCGTCGGCGCCGCCGTGCTGCCCTTCCCGGGTGGCGGGTCCGCGTACGCCGGTTTCGCGATCGGCGTGAACGCCCACTCGCCGAACAAGGAGCTCGCCAAGGACTGGATTCGCTGGATGCTCACCGATGAGGGGCAGCAGGTCTTCGCCAACACCCTCTTCCCCTCCGCGATCGCGACGGAGACCGCGGCCGACGACGAGCTGGTCGCCGCGAACCCGTGGGTGGAGGCGTTCTACGAGCAGGTGTCCGACTCCTCGAGCGTGATCATCGCGGGCTACGAGGAGAACACCTCCGAGATCCGCACGATCGTGCTGACCCAGGTCTCGCGCGTCCTCACCGAGGGGGTCTCCGCCGCGGAGGCGCTCGCGACCGCCCAGCAGCAGGCCGAGAGCAAGTTCGGTCGCTGATTCCGGTGGCGGCCCGCTTCGAGGGGCGCGGGCCGCCACCGGCCGGATCCGAGGAGGGATCATGACCCTGACCCAGACCCAGGCACTCGTCACCGCGCGCGCCCGCAAGCGGGTGCGACCCGCGTTCTCGTTCGTCCCGTACCTCTTCATCGGCGCGGCGGTGCTGTACCTGCTGTTCTTCACCGCCTACCCGCTGCTCCAGGGCGTCTGGCTGAGCTTCACAGACACGAAGCTGCTGAACCCGACGGGCGGCCGGTTCGTGGGCGTCGAGAACTACCAGACGCTGGTGCAGAGCGGTTCGTTCTTCAAGTCCGTCATCACCACGCTGGTGTACACCGCGCTCACGGTCGTCGGCTGCGTGCTGCTGGGCACGGTCTCGGCGATCATCATCAACCGCTACATCCCCGGCCGCTCCATCGTTCGCTCGATTCTCGTGATGCCCTGGGCGGTGCCGACGGTGGCCCTCGCGCTGGTGTTCCGCTGGATCTACAACGACACCAACGGCGTCGCCAACCGCATGACGGGGGCGCTCGGCATCGGCGAGGTCGGGTGGCTCACCGACCCGCAGTACGGCATGGCCGCGGTGGTCATCCCGACGGTGTGGAAGCTCTCGCCCTTCGTGATGCTGGTGGTGCTGGCCGCTCTCCAGTCTGTTCCCGAAGAGCTCTTCGAGGCCGCACGGGTCGACGGCTCCGATGCGCTGACAACGTTCCGTGCGGTCGTGATGCCGTTCCTGCTGCCCACGATCCGTATCGTCACGCTGCTGATGACGATCTGGTCGTTCCGACGCTTCGAGATCATCTGGCTGCTCACCGGCGGCGGGCCCGTCGATGCCACCACGACGATCGTCATCAGCGTCTACCGGGAGGCGTTCTCCAACAACGCCCTCGGTCTGGCCGCGGCGGCCGGCGTGCTCGGGCTGCTGCTGAGCCTGGTCGTGACCATCATCTACTTCTTCGTCGAACGACGAGCTGCGCAGAAAGAAGGAGCGTGACCATGCTCGCGCGTCGCAATCTCGGAACGGGAGTCCGCACCGTTCTCGCCCTGCTCCTCGTCGTGCTGGCCGGGTTCCCGCTGTACTGGATGTTCAACACCGCCATCACCCCGGCAGACCGCCTCTACAGCGGCCAGCAGCCGTGGCTGCCGGACTTCGGCCGCACGCTGAACGTGTTCCAGGTGCTCGTGAGCGACTCGCCGTTCCTGCACTGGATGGGCAACTCGTTCATCGTCGCGGCGGGCACCACCATCACCAGCCTCGTGCTGGCGTCCCTGGCCGCGTATGCGCTCTCGCGCTACCGCTTCATCGGCAAGGGGCTGTTCTCGTTCGGGTTCTTCGCCACGCAGATGCTGCCGGAGGCGCTGCTGATCGTGCCGCTGTACTCGATGTTCGTCTCGCTCGGCCTGCTCAACGAGCTGTACGGCGTCGTGCTGGTCAACACCGCCTTCGCGATGCCGGTGGCGCTGTTCCTGCTGAAGTCGGCGATCGACCAGGTGCCGTATGAGATCGAGGAGTCCGCACAGGTCGACGGCTGCGGTCCGCTGGTCACGCTCCGCCTCCTCGTCATCCCGCTCATCGCGCCGTCGCTGGCCGCCGCGGCCGTCATCACCTTCTTCGACGGCTGGAACGAGTACCTGTTCTCCACCACCTTCATCCAGGACAAGGAGAGGTGGGTGGCATCCACCGGGCTCGCCTCCTTCATCGGAGAGTTCACGACGCCGCTGGACCTCGTCTTCAGCGCCGCGATCGTGTTCACCATCCCCGCCGCCGCCTTCTTCCTGCTCATGCAGCGGCGCATCGTCTCCGGCCTCACCGCCGGCTCAGTGAAAGGCTGACCGCCCTCATGGTCTCGATCACCTTCGACGCCGTCTCGAAGAGCTACGGCGACAACACCGTCATCCGCGAGTTCAACGCCGAGATCGAGGAGAACGAGTTCCTCGTCCTCCTCGGGCCCTCCGGATGCGGCAAGTCCACCATGCTCCGCATGATCGCGGGCCTCATCGACATCAGCAGCGGCCGGCTGCTGTTCGATGGCACGGAGGTCAACAAGCTCTCGCCCAAGGAGCGCGGCATCGCCTTCGTCTTCCAGTCGTATGCCCTCTACCCGCATATGACGGTGCGCGAGAACATCGCCTTCCCGCTGGTGATGAACGAGATGGCCTGGTGGTGGCACCTGCCCTTCGTCAACGGCATCATGCGCAGGCGCCTCGCCAAGCGTGCGGACATCGCCGAGCGCGTCGACCGCACCGCCGGCATGCTCGAGCTCACCGACTACCTCGATCGCCGGCCGCGTGCGCTCTCGGGCGGGCAGCGTCAGCGCGTGGCCGTCGCGCGCTCGATCGTGCGCGAGCCCTCGATCTACCTCCTCGACGAGCCGCTGTCCAACCTCGACGCCAAGCTCCGCATGCAGATGCGGGCGGAGATCTCCGCCCTGCATCAGCGGGTGCGCAAGTCGTTCGTCTACGTCACGCACGACCAGGTCGAGGCGATGACCATGGGCACCAAGATCATCCTCCTCAACGACGGCATCGTGCAGCAGTTCGGAACACCGAAGGAGATCTACGACACGCCAGCCAACGTCTTCGTCGCGCGGTTCATCGGCGCTCCGCCCATGAACATCGTCGAGGCGGAGCGCCGCGGCGGAGACCTGTTCATCGCCGGGGAGCCCGTCGTCGGCGCGCGGGCGCTCGCCGCACGGCTGGCCGCTGCGGGTCTCACCCGGGTGAACCTCGGCATCCGGGCGGAGAAGGTGACGGTCGACGCGGACGCTCCGGCCGGGGCGATCGCCCTGCCGGCGCACGTCACGGTCATCGAGCACCTCGGCGCGGAGACCGTGATGGGCCTGAAGCTGGGCGCGCCGGGAACCTCGACGGGTATCGGTGCAGCGGCCTCGCGCAGCCTGCAGTACGCGCGGGTGCCCGGCACGCACTCCCCGGAGGCCGGGGCGCCGTGCTTCCTGTCTTTCCTCGCCGATGACGTGCACGTGTTCGACATCGACAGCGGCGAGCGGATCGAGGTCTGAATGCGTCGGACACTGCTGCGGGGCGGGAAGGTCGTCGACCCCGGCAGCGATGCGCCGCGTCGCGCCGACGTGCTCGTCGAGGACGACCGGATCATCGCCGTCGGCCGGGTGGAACGCACGCCAGACGCCGCGGTCATCGACTGCGGAGACCGGCTCATCGTTCCCGGCTTCGTCGATGCCCATTCGCACGCGGGCGGGGTGGTCTTCCGTGAGGACGTGCAGCTCGCGCTGCTCCGCCAGGGGATCACCGCGGTGATCGCCGGACAGGACGGCGTCTCCTACGCCCCGGGCGACGGCGGATACGCCTCGACGTATTTCGCCGCGATCGACGGACCGCACCCCTCCTACCGCGGCGGCGGCGTGGCCGAGCTGCTCGCGAGCTACGACCAGCAGGTGGCCGTCGGCGTCGCGTATCTCGTTCCGGCCGGGACCGTCCGGCATGCGGTGCTGGGGCACGCCGACCGACCGGCGACGCCGGACGAGATCGCCCGCATGACGGCGCAGGTGGCTGCGGGCGTCGCTGCGGGGGCGGTCGGTCTGTCCACCGGACTGGACTACACGCCGGGCATCTTCGCCGACGCCGAGGAGATCGCCGCGCTGTGCGCTCCGATCGCGGCCGCGGGCCTGCCCTATGTCACGCACATGCGCGGCGGTTACGAGGACAACGCGCACGAGGGCGTCGCGGAGATCGTCCGGATCGCGGAGCTGTCGGGCGTGCGTGTGCACATCTCGCACTTTCACACCCCCGCAGACACGGCGTGGCAGCTCATGGACGACCTGGCCGAGCGGGGCATCGCCGCCACGTTCGACGCCTATCCCTACACGCGCGGCTGCACCCTGCTCGGCATGGCCCTCCTGCCGCCCGAGCTGAACGTGCTCCCGGGGGCAGCGGCGGCGGCCCTGCTGCGCGAGCCCGAGACCCGGCAGCGCCTGCGGAGCGACTGGTTTCCGAAGGTGGCGCTCTATCCGAGTCTGGGGCCGGCGTGGCCGGAGATGATCACGATCGGTCACACGCCCGCGCCCGAGTTCTCGTGGGCGCACGGAGCGACCATCGCGCACATCGCCGAGGCCCGCGGCACGGATGCCGTCGACGCCGCGCTCGACCTGCTGGCGGCCTCCCACGTGGAGGTCAACGCCATCATGGCGGTGCGCAACCAGCGACCGGTGGCCGACCTCGGGCGCCTGCTGTCGCACCCCGGCCACATCGGCGGCTCCGACGGGATCTTCATCGGAGCACACCCGCATCCTCGCGCCTACGGCACTTTCGCCAGCTATCTGGGGTCGTACACCCGCGACCACGGGTTCCTCGAATGGGGCCAGGCCGTCGAGCATCTTTCCGCCGCTCCCGCCCGGATCTTCGGTCTCGGTGACCGGGGCGCGATCCGCGCGGGCTGCATCGCCGACATCGCCGTGATCGATCCGGCCGCGGTGCGTGACACGGCGACGTACGAGGAGCCGCTGCGGCTCGCCGAGGGGATCGACGACGTGCTGGTGGCCGGCCGGCGGGTGCTCGCCCACGGTCGCCTCACGGGGGCGCTGCCGGGCGGCGGCATCCGCGGCCCGGCAGCGCCCGCCCCAGACTCCGGCTCACCCATTCCTGCATGACCACCACGAAAGGAACAACGATGACCTCTACGACCAAGACGGCGATCGTCACGACCGACGCTCCCCGACCGGCCGGTCCATACAGTCAGGGCGTCGTGGTCGGCGACCTGCTGTTCAGTGCAGGTTTCGGCCCGCAGGACCCGACGACCGGCGAGATCGCCGACGGGGTGGCCGAGCAGACGCGCCAGGTGCTGCGCAACGTTCGGGCCGTCCTCGCCTGTCATGGGGCGACGCTCGACGACGTCGTGAAGTCGACGGTGCATCTGTCGCAGCTCGCAGACTTCGCCGCGTTCAACGAGGCATACGGCGAGTTCTTCTCGCAGCCGTACCCGGTGCGCACCACGGTGGGCTCCGAGTTGGCGGGCATCCTCGTCGAGATCGACGTCGTCGCCCACGTCCCCCGCTAGCCCCGAACGCCCGCCCCTCGTCGCCGAGCCCGCCCCTCGTCGCCGAGCCCACCCTCCGTCCGCCGAGTCCCCCCGCTTTCCGCGCAGAGTTTCCGCGCAGAGACGGCATGGAGCCGGCCCGCGCAGGGCGGACCCGGCGATGGAGAGGGGGCGGGCCCGCTAGCGCGGGGTGGAGTGGGGCGGGGGTGAAGCGGGAAGGACGATGGAGCCGGTGTTGACCGCACCGCTCGCGCCGAGACTGGCCTGCCGGGCGTCTCCGGACACGCCGGCATCGATCCCCTCGCGCACCGGCCCTCGCCGACGGTGGATCTCACCGCGAATGCCCTCGACGGCCAACAGTACGACCGCACCCAGGATGCCGGCGTACAACAGGTACTCCTCCGGCACGATGCGCTCGCCGAGCACGAGACCGACGAGCACCAGCAAAAGCGGCTCGACGTAGCCGAGCAGACCGAAGGTGCCCAGGCTCAGCAGGTGGCTCGCCAGAATGTACAGCGCCAGGCACAGGGCAGACAGGGCACCGAAAGCGAGCAGCAGGGGCATGAGCACCGGACGCTCCCCCAGGGCGCCGAGCGAGCCGGACGTGAAGACGAGCACGACCGCGACCGGCAGGATCGCGATGAGCTCGAACAGCATCGCGGCCGGAGCGGTGAGTCGTTCGAGGCGCCGCAGGGTGAAGTAGAGGGGATAGCCCAGGGCGACGACGAGGATCGGCCAGCTCAGCCCGTCGGCCAGGGCAAAGGCGGTGCCGACGCCGAGCAGAGCGAACACGATCGCGATGATCCGCAGCCGGGTGGGTCGTTCGCCGAAGACGACCATGCCCACCACGACCATCACGAGCGGCATCAGGAAGTAGCCGAGCGCGACGTCGAGGGCGTGACCAGATCGCGGCGCCCACGAGAACAGCCAGATCTGCACGCCGACGAGGGCGCCGTTCACGACGAGGGCAAGCGCGGTCAGCGGCCGGCGGCGGATGCGGGCGAGGATCTCCCGGGCGGCGGCGGTCTCGCGCAGCGCGATCAGGAGCAGCCAGAACGCGGGCAGGGTGACGATCAGCCGCCAGGCGAAGACGCCCTCCGCGGAGAGCGGCTCGAGCCAGGCCGGGAACAGGTAGATGACGGCGAAACCGACGGATGCCCCGAGGGAGGCGACGACGCCCTTGCGGGCGCGCGCGATGTCGGCGGTCTCGGGCACCACCTCAGCATACGTGCGCGTGCACGGCCGGGGGAGGGAGGTTCCTGTGGTCGCGTGCGGGGCTCTGAGGGCAACGCACACCGGCCGCCCTGGTCGGTGCCGCGGTGCCAGACCCGTGCCATGAGATCCGTGCGGCGCCGGCGCCAGTGGCATGCGATCACCCGACTCCCGGGCGTTTCTGCCGCGCGACCGGGGCATTGGTCTCGCGGAGTTATCCCGAAAGTTGTTCACATGGTGAAACCTGGTTGTTGAAGTCTCAAGCAAGACTTTAAACAGGTTTCATCCACAGGGTGGGGTTAAAATAAAGTCCCGGTCAACGCGATTTATATCCGAAAAGTATTCTGAGCGTTGACAGTTGTCCACAGGTCTTGCTCACAACTGTGACGGCGTTTCTCGCAGGCTCTCCACAGAGTTATCCACAGGCTGTCTTGCCTGGGGACAACCGGCCACCTACGGTTGTGCGAGCGACTCGATGTCCGTGGTCTGTGGTCTGATGTGCCGAACAGCGGATCGATCGCAGCGGGGATGTCGGCAGCGCCGCGACCGCGTGGTGCGACGAGGGTCACGAGCCCGGAGTCAGGCAGCGGAGGCCGCGGGGTTATTCGCAGGGCGGAGGAGGGAGCAGCGTGTCGATCGCCGATATCGCCGAGGAACGCCTCGGTGGCCAGCGTGAGCCGGCGAGGATGGAGCGCACGCCGCCGCACGACATTGCGGCCGAGCAGAGCGCGCTGGGCGGCATGCTCCTGTCCAAGGACGCCGTCGCCGACGTCATCGAGTCGCTCAACGGCTCCGACTTCTACCTGCCCAAGCACGAGCTGATCTACGACGCGATCCACTCGCTGTACGCGCGGGGCGAGCCGACCGACGTCATCGCGGTCACCGACCAGCTCATCAAGACGGGCGATGTCGCCCGCGCCGGCGGGGCGGACTATCTGCACTCGCTCACGTCGATCGTGCCGACGGCGGCGAACGCGGGCTATTACGCGTCGATCGTCGCCGAGCGCGCGATCCTGCGCAAGCTCGTCGACGCTGGCACCCGCATCGTGCAGCTGGGCTACGAGGGTCAGGGCGATCCGACCGAACTGGTCAACCAGGCGCAGGCCGAGATCTACGGAGTCACGGGCAGTCGCGACGCGGAGGACTATGTGCCGCTGTCGGTCGCGACCGATGCCGCGATCGAGGAGATCGAGGCAGCCAATGGCCGCGACGGCACGCTCACCGGCGTGCCGACCGGGTTCCGTGAGCTCGATGAGCTGACCAACGGCCTGCACCCGGGGCAGATGATCGTGATCGCCGCGCGTCCGGCGATGGGAAAGTCGACGATCGCGCTCGACTTCGCCCGGGCGGCCGCGATCGGCCACAACATGCCGGCGATCTTCTTCTCGCTCGAGATGGGCAAGAGCGAGATCGCGATGCGTCTGCTCAGCGCCGAGGGCGCGGTGCCGCTGCAGAACATGCGCAAGGGAACCCTTGACCAGCGCGACTGGACGACGGTGGCAGCCACCCGTGGACGGATCGACGACGCGCCGCTGTACATCGACGACAGCCCCAACATGACCCTCGTCGAGATCCGCGCGAAATGCCGTCGTCTGAAACAGCGCGTGGGTCTGAAGATGGTCGTGATCGACTATCTGCAGCTGATGACGTCTGGCAAGCGCGTCGAGTCGCGTCAGCAGGAGGTCTCGGAATTCTCCCGTGCGCTGAAGCTGCTCGCGAAGGAGCTGCAGGTGCCGGTGATCGCGCTCTCGCAGCTGAACCGTGGCCCCGAGCAGCGGCAGGACAAGCGACCGGCGATCAGCGACCTGCGCGAGTCCGGCTCGATTGAGCAGGACGCCGACATGGTCATCCTGCTGCACCGCGACTCGGTGTACGACAAGGACGTGCGCCCGGGCGAGGCCGACCTGATCGTCGCCAAGCACCGAAACGGCCCGACCGCGACGATCGAGGTCGCCTTCCAGGGTCACTTCTCACGCTTCGCCGATATGGCCCCGGGGGGCGACTTCGGCTGAGCGTAGGTTCCGCCCCCGCGCGGACGTATCCGTGGACGCCCGGATCGCGAGGCGCCGCGCCTGGCACCACCCCACGGACATGAGCCGGTTGGTTGCGACGGTCCCGCCGACGGTTGCGGGAAACAGCAGCAGGGAAGTCGGCGCAGCGCCAGAAGTGGAGCACGGCGGCGTGCTCGCCGACAAGGTAGAGGAGGCAAGACTCCGCAGGATCCGCGTTGACGAGACGGTGGGCCCACTCGGCCGCCTGTCTGCACGCCGATCGTTCCGCAAACCTGTCAACGACGCTGCTGCGGTGCTCGGGCACGACCGGCTGGGGTGAGCCGCCATCCGGAGAGGCGAGCTCAGTCAGGGCCTGCCGCACATCAGCGGGCTTGCTTGATTTGAATCCGGTCGCAGCCGACATTCCGGCCGACGTGGTGGCGTGGGTGAGAACGTACAGAGCCCGCTGCATGGCATCTCCCTTCGTCTGTCGTCCATGGGTCTGGCAGACGCCGTCGTCGAGTTGTGACCATTGCAGTGGAAATTGTGGACCCTGTCCAATAAAAGATTTGACATCGATCATTCGATTGCTTATGACGTCTTCGTGAATCAATAGGTTTGTTGATGACCGCCATCAAGAGAGCTATTTTTCTGCCTCTGAGCAGGAGCGTAGGTTGTTGGCTGTTGCCTTCGACCGCAGACAGAAAGGTGCAACTATGACCGCAGATGCGACGCGCGTCCTGCTCGTCCTCACCAGCCACGACGATCTCGGGGGCGTCCGCACGACGGGTTACTACATCGATGAGGCCGCCCATCCGTGGAAGGTGCTTACCGACGCCGGCTACGCCGTCGACTTCGCCTCGATCGAGGGCGGCGTGCCGCCCCAGGACGGCAAGCGCGAAGGTGACCCCGGGCAGCAGGCGTTCCTGACCAATCCCGAGGTCGCCCGTCAACTCGCGGATACCCCGGTTCTGGCCGAGGTGGACGCAAGTAAGTACGCGGCCGTGCTCTACGTGGGCGGGCACGGCACGATGTGGGACTTCCCGACCAGCGAGGGCGTCTCGCGCGTGGGCCGCGAGGTTTACGAAGCCGGCGGTGTCATCGCGGCAGTATGCCACGGCCCCGCCGCCCTGGTGAACATCACGCTCTCGGACGGCAAGCATCTCGTCGACGGTAAGCGCGTGGCAGGCTTCACCAACGGTGAGGAAGAGGCGGTGGGTCTCACCGGCGTCGTGCCGTTCCTGCTCGCCGACGAACTCTCCTCGAAGGGCGCGACGCACGTGCCGGCAGAGAACTTCACCGAGAACGTCGTCGTGGACGGCCGGCTCGTGACCGGCCAGAACCCGCAGTCGGCGGCGGGCGTGGCCCGCGAGGTGGTGTCCGTGCTCGCCGGGGTGCGGTCAGTCTCCTCCGTTGCCTGACACCCGACCCGCATCCCGCAGGAAGGCATCCTGCACAGCCCTCACCGAGCGGTCTTTGTGCAGGGCGCCTTCCTGCGTGGCGACGTGCAGCGTGTTCAGCGGCGGCATCTCGGGCTCCAGCAGCGGCACGAGCGTTCCGCCCTCCAGCTGCTCGTCGATGAGGTAGCGCGGTAGCACCGAGACTCCGAGCCCGGCTACGACGGCATCGGCGATGGACTGGAGGTTGGGGATCGCTGCGATGAGTCGCAACCCGGTGGGAGGTCGTTCGAAGACGGTCCGCCAGTACCGCCGGATGATGGCGAGATCATCACCGTAAGCGACCACCGGCACATCCTGGAGGACGTCAGCGGTGAGTGGAGCATCCTCGGGGAGGCGCTCCCGCCACGTGGGCGAGGCGACCAGAACAAACTCCTCGTCCATGAGGGGGACGCTCGTCACACCCCGCAGTCGCGGATAGATCGCGCTGACAACGATGTCGAACAGACCAACGGCGAGGTCGGCGAGGAGCTTGTCGGCCAGTCCGAACGTCACGCGGAATTCGAGGTTCATCTCCGAGAGCGCGGGCAGGAGCGGGATGATCCGGTCGGACAAGTACTCGGCGGGACCCCCGATGTGCAGGAGGCGGGCCTGATCGGACGGAGACTCGCCTTTCCGCCCCGTGACCGCCTCCAGGCCGTCGATGAGAGGTGATATCTCGGTGGCGAGCACCGTCGCCTTGGCGGTCGGGATGATGCGCCGCCCCTGGCGTTCGAACAGTCGGTAGCCGACCTGCTTCTCCAGTGACTGCATCTGGCTCGTCACCGCCGGCTGGCTGATGCCGACGATCTTAGCCGCCGCCGTGAATGATCCGGCGCGGAAGACGGCGACGAAGGTGTGCAAGTAGTCGAAACTCGGATGCACCGGGACCCCCTGTTTTGCTCCCGAGGCGCTGTCGCCTACGCGTTGATCGTCATACTCGAATTGAAGCACACGGGCGTCACGTGTCGGGTGGGCCTTCAAACCGGATCGTGACCCCTCGTGCCTTGGTGAGTAACGTCCGCCGCCCGAAGGGCTGGACACTCGATCAGGAGACCCTTGCTGCTGGCGAAGACTTCTCGCGGATCCGCGAAGCGCGGCAGGAGCCGTCGGCCTGCCGCGTGCGGAGAGTGCCCCGTCGTGCCTCAGCGAGGCCGCGCTCGCCGGATCCGCCCGGTCAGGCGAGCGCGTTCCCGAGGTCGCCGGCCGTGATGCGGGCGGAATCGGCGCGTCGGGCGCGGTGGCTGGCGACGGTGGTGAGCGCGAGGGAGGCGAGCAGCCAGACCAGGATCACCCAGATCCCCTGCGGGAACCCGATCGAGCCGCCGGCGATGAGCGACCGGAAGCCCTCGACCGCATAGGTCAGGGGGAACAGCGGGTGGATGGCCTGGAAGAATCCGGGCGACGTCTCGATCGGATACGTGCCGCCCGCCGCTGAGAGCTGCAGCACGATCAGGATCAGGGCGAGAAACCGGCCGGGGTCACCGAGAAGGGCGATGAGTGCCTGGTTCATCGCGAAGAACGTCAGGCTGGTGAGGGTGATCAGACCGAACAGGCCCCACGTGTTCGCCGGCTGGATGCCGAGGCCCGCCACCAGGATCATCGTGGCCAGCGCGCTCTGCGCGACAGCGACCACGGCGCCGGTCGCGTAGCTGCGGGCCGCGACCAGGAGCGGTGTTCCGCGGCCGCTGAGCGCTCGGCGGGTGAGGGCGGGCATCAGCAGGTAGAAGCCGAGGGCGCCGACCCAGAGAGCGAGCGCGGTGAAATAGGGCGCCAGCGCGTACCCGTATGTGGGCACCTCGTTCATCCGCGTGATGTCGGTGCGCACCGGATCGGCGGTGACCGCACTGAGCGCGGCGGCCTCGTCCTCGGTATAGGTGGGGATCTGGGCGACGCCGGCGGTGAGACCGTCGCTGAGCTGTGTGGCGCCGGCATCGAGGTCGACGAGCCCGTCATGGAGCTCGACGGCGCCGCCAGCCGCGCTCGTGGCGCCGGTGCCCAGAGCGCCGGTCTGCTCTGCGAGCGCAGCGGCACCCGTCGAGACCTGGGCGGTGCCGGCGGCCAGCGCGTGCACGCCGGCTGTCGCTTCGCCGATGCGTGATGTGAGTTCGGGGATGCTGCTCGCGAGCGTCGCCGCGGCGGTGGCGATCTGTGCGGTGCCGTCCTGCAGCCGATCGGCCGCGGCACGCGCCTCCGCAGAGCCCGCGCCGAGCGCCTGCGCCCCGGCGGCGAGCGCGGCCAGCCCGGTGTGCTCTGCCGCGTCTCCGACAAGCGCCCCACCGCCTGCGGCAAGCCCGGCCGCCGCGGCGTCGGCCTCCCGGGCCCCGGAGACGACCTGCGCGGCGGCGTCGCTCAGCATGGCGATGGCCGCCGTGCGCTCCGTATCGCTCAGCGCGTCGTACTCGGCGAGCAGGGCCTGGAGCCCGGCCTGCAGGTCGTCGGCCCCCGCGACGAGGTCCGGGGTCTGCGCGGCGAAGGCGTCGAGGCCGTCGCGGAGCGCTGTCGCCCCGTCGAGAGCGTCGCGGGCGGCGCCGGACACGGCGGACGCCCCGGCATCGATCCGTTCGATCGCCGTACCCAGCGCCTCGGCTCCCGTCGCAGCGCCTGCGGCGGCCGTCGTCAACCGCGCGGCATGCTCCGGCAGGGCTGCGGTCTTGGTCTCCAGTTCCGACACACCCGCGCTGAGCTGCTGCGCCCCGGCGTCCACCTCGGCAGCGCCGCCGGCGAGGGTGGCGGCCCCGGAAGCGAGCAGGCCGGCGCCGTCGGCCAGCTGGTCGAGGCCGGCGACCAGCGTCGCAGAGCCCGCCGCGGCGCTTCCGGCGCCGTCCGCCAGCTGGGCCGCGCCGTCTCCGGCCGTGGCCACCGTGTCATGGATGGTGGTGAACCCGAGATAGACGTTCGTCAGGTACTCGGAGCTCACCTGGGTGGCGAGCGTGTCGCGGACGGCGGCGGCGACAGACGACGCGATGCTCCCGGCGATCATGTTGGCGGCGTCGTTGGTCGCCACGCTCAGCGTGGCCGGGCGTGCGGTGGCCGCATCGTTGTCCGCGGGGGATGCCGCGGCGGCGGAGAACCCGGCGGGGATGGTCATCACGGCCAGCACCGCACCGGAATCGAGTGCTGCTGCGGCCTCGGCCTCGTCCATACGCTGCCAGCTGAAGTTGCTGGGCTTGTCGCTGGTGGTCAGCTCCTCGGTGAGGGCGTCGCCCAGGTTCAGCGTCTCGTCTCCGACGGTGACCGCTGTGTCCTGGTTCACGATCGCCGCGGGGACGTTGCCGAGGTTGTGCATCGGGTCTTCGTTGGCCCAGGTCAGCGTTCCCGCATAGATGAGCGGGATGAACGCGATCGCGATGAGGGCGACGATGGTCTTGCGGGACGCGGTGAGCTTGGTGAGCATCGTGGAAGCGGACATGGATGCGGCTTTCCTGAGGTCGGTGCGGGTTCAGCGCTGGGTCTGCGCTGATGAGGGTGTCGGGCCGAGGAACGTGGTGATGACGTCCAGGACGCGACGGGCCATGACGGAAGCAGGGCCGGGCTCTGCCTCGGTCAGCCAGTGCTGGATGAGCCAGACGATCCCGGCCGACAGTGCCGTCACCTGGTCCTGCGTGGCGGCGGCGTCGCCGCCGAGCCGAGCGGCGAAAGGCGATGCGGTGGTCAGCCGGACCGTCAAGAAGGTGACGAGGCTCTCGGGCAGGGCATCGCCGCCCGAGCGGATCGCCGCGGTGTAGAAGACGCGGTGCGTGAGCAGGTGGGAGAGCAGCGCGGTGAGCGTCTGCAGCAGGAACGTCTCATCGGCCTCGGCGGGATCCGCGGGGACGGACACCTGCGCGAACTCCCCCTGCATGCGCACCACGGCCGCGGCCGCATACGCGGTCGGGAGGTCGCCGAAGTGCTGGTAGAAGGTGGGCCGGCTCAGACCGGCGCTCGCGGTGATCTCGGTGATCGAGGGCGTCCGGCCCGCGTCGAGGTGGTCGGAGATGGCGTCGAGCAGCAGCGTACGGGATCGCGTCCAGCGCGGGTCTTCGTCTTCCATCGCACACCCCCAGATTGTTTACATTCGTAAAATAGCACTATCTGATGAAATCATCAACTGTGGTACCGGAGGCCGTGCCCGAACCGGAACAGCGGATCTGCCGTGTCGAACGGCACATCCTCCCGGGAGGCTTCGACGGCGGTCATCGAACGCGGCATGTCGAAGGGAAGCCGCCCCCGGGGTTCTGCGTCGCCGAACAGCACGTCCCAGATCGCGTCATCGCCGGCGCCGAAGTCGGCCACGAGTGCCGCAGCGTGCTCGGCGATCTCCGGGATCACGGCGGGGCGGTCCAGGTAGATGTCGACGACCGTCGGGACGGAATCGAGGATGCCCAGGATGCGCGCGAGCTCCCCGCCAGGAAAGGCGAGGGACCCGGCATGGAAGTGCGCCTCGAACCCGCCGGGACGCTTCTCATACGGCGCCCGGAGCCGGAGCACCGCGACATCGGCATCCTCTGGCCGGTCGACCCGGGTGCTGTGCGCCGGCACCTGGCCGACTCCCTCGGCGTAGATCCGCAGTCCGCGCGCGAGCGGCAGCGTCGCGCTCGCCGCCGGCCCGTTGGTGAGGAGAGTGATGGCGGCGCGCTGCGCGCGCTGCCCTGCCGCGCGGAAGTCCGCGCGTCCCACGACGCGGGCCGCCTCACCCGGATCGACGAGCGGGTCGTCGAACAGCCCGAGGCGGAGGGTGTTCCGCAGGATCCGGCGTACCGACGCGTCCACGCGTGATTCCGCGATGCGCCCGGAGCGCACGAGCTCGACGACGAGCGCCGGCGTGAACTCCCCGCCGAACTGGTCGACGCCGGCGTCGATGGCCCGTTCGGCGCGCTCCAGAGGCGTGAGATGCTCGAGCCCCCAGGCGCGGGCGGGGGCGTCCTCGCCGAGGAGGCGGGTGTCGTTGAGCACGCCCCAGTCGGCGCAGACGACGCCGTCGAAGCCGAGCTGTTCGCGCAGCAACCCGGTGATCACGGTCTTGTTGAAGGCGAACCCGACCTCCTCATGCTCCGTGCCGACCGGCATGCCGTAGTACGGCATCATCTGCGCGGCGCCCGCGTCGATCGCCCGGAGGAAGGGTTGCAGGTGATGCTCGAACATGCCGCCCGGATACACCTGCTCCCGGCCATAGGCGAAGTGCGGATCCTCGCCGTCCTGCTGCGGCCCTCCGCCCGGAAAGTGCTTGACCATCGTGGCGACGGACTCCGCCCCGAGCCGCGAGCCCTGGAACCCGGCGATGTACGCGGCGGCGAGGTCACCGGTCAGCTCGGCGTCCTCGCCGAAGGTTCCCGCGGCCCGCGACCAGCGCGGCTCTGTCGCGAGATCGATCTGGGGATGCAGGGCGACGCGCAGGCCGGCGGCGATGTACTCCTGCCGGGCGATGTCGGCGAACGTGCGGGTGATCTTCGGGTCGCGCAGGGCAGCGAGCCCGAGCGGTTCCGGCCAGGCGGAGAACGTTCCGGCGCCGGCGGAGGTGCCGACGTTCTCGGTGAAGTGGTTGCGCGGGTCGGTGGAGAAGGTGAGGGGGATGCCCAGCCGGGTCTTGGCGGCCATGCGCTGGACCCGGTTGTGCCAGCGGGTGAAAGCGGCGATGTCGTGAATAGGGCCGACGATGTTGAAGTGGGTGATGTGACGGCGCCGCACCATGTTCTCGATCGTGGGGAGGCTGAGGAAGACGTTGCCGGGCGTGAGCCCGCCGCCGGGACGGTTCAGTGCGAGCCAGCGTGCGACGCGCAGCGGCTGAGAGTCGGGAACGGGCACGCCGTGCTTCCCGGCGAGCACCATACTGTGGAACATCTGGCCCGCCTTCTCGGGCAGGGTCATCCGTGCCAGCACCTGCTCCACGCGGTCGTGCATCGGGGTGTTGTGGTTCTGCGCGTTCATCGCACGCCTTTCACGGGGAGGATCGCCAGGGCGCCGAGGAGGCCGACGACCAGCGCGATCAGGTAGAGGGGCTGGTAGCCGCCCAAGCCGACGACGATCACCCCGGCGAAGACCGGGGCGAGCACCTGTGGGGCGGCCGAGGCGATGTTCGCCACGCCGAGGTCTTTCCCGGAGTCCTCCGCGGCGGGAAGGACCTCGGTGATCAGCGCCATGTCCACCGCGGTGTAGCACCCGAAACCCAGCCCGGCGATCGCCGTTGCGATGATCATCCCGGTCACGGTCGGCAGGAAGAAGGGGATGACGAAGCCGATGGCCATCACGGTCGCGGAGACGAGGACGAACACCTTCCGGCGGCCGATCCGGTCAGACCACGTGCCGCAGATCAGCATCGTCGTCACGGCGGTGACCAGGCCGACGACGCCCAGCACAGGCACCATCTGCGCGGCGCGATCGCCGAGGCCGATGTAGTCGCTGAGGATGTACAGCTGGTACCCGCTGATCCCGAAGTAGCCGAGGAACAGCAGGAGACGGGCGGTGAACGCCCAGAAGAAGTCGGGGTGCTTGCGCGGGCTCACCCAGAACCCGGCGATGAACCGCGGGAGGGAGAACGGTGGCGGCACCAGGCCGCGGCTGGAGGCGTCCGGGTTGAACACGACGAACAGGATCATGGCGCCGGCGAGCACGCCGGCGAGGACCAGGTAGCCGGAGGGAATGCGCGTGGCAAAGCTCGCGGCGAAGATCTGGCCGCCCAGGGCCCCGATCATCAGCCCAAAGCCCATCAGCGCCGACATCGTGCCGAACAGCCGCGGCGGAATCCGGTCGGGGATGACCGCGTGCAGCGGGCCCTGGGCCATGTTGACGGTCAGCTGCACGGCGACCCAGGCCACGGTGATCGTGACCACGGTGTTCGCCGCACCCAGGGCGATCAGGGAGAGCGCACCGAGCAGGCCGCCGAGCACGAGCAGCGGCGCGCGGCGACCCCACCGACTGCGGGTGCGGTCGGAGACGGCGCCCCACACCGGTTGCGCCACGAGGGCGACGAGCGCGCCGATCGCGCCGACGAGCGCCAGGTTCGCCTCTTTGTGCGCCGCGTCGACGTGCTGCAGCTGCAGCGCGAGGAAGACGGTCGGGACCGATCCCCAGACCAGGTAGATGGCGAAGTTCCCCCCGGCGATCCATGCAGCGAGGGGGCGGGGAACCGGACGGAGCGCTGGTGCCTCCGTCGACATCAATGACGACTTTGTCAAAACTGATCCTTTCATCAATCGGATCGATGATAGGCCACGACGGGGAACTCCGCTGCCGGTCGCATCGCGGCCGGCTCGGGTCTGCGGGGGCGGACGGTAACGTCAGAGGTGTGACAGACCGGCTGAACCGACGCAAGCAACGGACCCGCGACGCCCTGATCGGCGCGGCCCAGCGATATCTGGCATCAGCGAACACCGCGGTCAGCATCCAGGAGCTCACGAACGCCGCCGATGTCGGGTTCGGTTCGTTCTACAACCACTTCGACTCCAAGGACGAGCTGTTCTCCACGGCGCTCACCGCCACGCTCGACGCGTGGACCGAGATGCTCGACGCGATCGTGGCGGACCTCGACGACCCGGCCGAGATCTTCGCAGTGAGCTTCCGCATGACCGGGCGGCTCCAGCGCGCCAACCCGGAGCTGGTCCGGGTGCTGCTGCACTCCGGCACCACGATCCTCACGCGCGATCGGGGCCTGCGGATGCGGGCGATGGACGACCTGCGGATGGGGGCGGAAAGCGGGCGGTTCGCTCCCCTGGAGCCGGAGGTGGCGGTGATGATCGTCGGCGGGGCACTGCTCGGTCTGCTCCAGCTGCTCACCGACGATCCGGCCCGCGACGGTGACGCCCTCTCGGATGCGGTGGCCGAGCGCGTGCTCGTGATGCTCGGCGTGGACGCCGCAGAGGCGGCGCGCCTGACCAGCGGTGAGCTTCCCCCGCCGCCCGCCCTCATGCACGACGCCTGATCGGTCCGGAGCGCACCCGCATCCGCAGCGGATGCGAGTGCTACCGGCGGACGCCTCCCGGTGACCCGCTGCGCCCGATCTGGATGTCCCACTGCGTCGCACGCGCCCAGGCTTGCATCGCGTCCCAGGCCTGGGCGAACCAGAAGTCCTTGGCGCGCGCGTAGTCGTTGAAGTCGGGGTCGGAGCCGTGGCGCGCGGCCAGCGCTCGCTTCACGTGCGCGTACGCGTCACGTCGGTCGGGGTTCGCGCGCAACCAGTCGCGGAAGAGGAGCGCATAGCGCCCGTTCGCCGCGCCGCGCCGACGCACGTGCACGATGACGCGCTGCGTCGCATCGACACCGGCATAGAGGCGCTTCTCCCATCCCGCCGCTGACGCCGAGGGGCCACGGGGATGGTCGGCGCGCACCCCCGGCGCGTCCGGGACGATCTTCTGCACATCGACGAACCCCGCATCCGCCAGGCGGCCGGCCGTGGCATCGGCATCGGTCAGCCGGTCGACGCAGACCTGCAGGTCGATGATCTCCTTGGCGTCCAGGCCGGGAACCGCGGTCGAGCCGATGTGGTCGACATCGGCTCCGCAGCCGGCGAACACGGCGGCGACCCGTGCACCCAGGCGCGCCGCGGCGCCCGACCAGGTCGGCGACCACGGCTGGATGACGGGGCTGATGTCGGGCGGCAGCCGGTGGGCGGCACGGCGCTCCTCGAAGCCGTGCGCGCGATCGACGAATCGATCGACATCTGTGCGGCCTGCGGCGATCGCGTCCAGGAGGTGAGCGTTCCCGGACGCGGCGAGGCTGCCGCCGACCCCGAGCACGAGATGGGCGCTCGCCGACGCGATGGCCAGCGCGTCCGGGGCGGAGTGTTCCGCCGACCTGATCGCGGCTTCCGGGAGCGCCGCGCGCAGCCGACGGGTTGCCGCGCCGTGTCCGTCGTCGACGACGACGATGCGAAGTGGTGCGCTCGCCGACCCGTCACCGCGGTCGCCGGGCGTGGGGCGTGGCACGGTCATCGAGGCGACCTCCTCGTGGTCGGGTGGTCTCGCCGCGGCTGGCCGGGCGTCCGACCGCACGCCCACGCGGGGAGTCCTCCGACAACGGTACGGGACGGAGGATGCGGCGTCTGTCCGGATCTCGGTGGACAGACGCCGCATCGAGGCGCCGCGCGGGGCTCAGAGCACGGGCTTCTTCGGGACGAACGCGATCGAGACGGCCGCCAGGACAGCCACCAGGGCGAAGGCGATGAAGTTCCACTCCACCCCGACCGCCATCGCCGCCAGCCATCCGCCGAGGATGGGGCCGGTGATCGCCCCGATGCGTGCGAAGCTCAGCGCCCACCCCGCGGCGGTCGCCCGCACGGATGCGGGGTAGTAATCGGTGATGTAGGCGGTCAGCACGAGCGATGTCGAGATCGACCCGATTCCCGAGATTCCGACGAAGATGAGGTTGAGCACCATCGACCCGGGGAACAGCATCATCAGCAGGCACGCGACGGCGCCCAGCGTGTAGAAGATCACCAGGATCGGCTTGGCGCCGAACCGGTCGGCGAGCATACCGAGCACGAGCCCGCCACCCGCTGCCGCGAGGCTGAAGACCAGCAGGAACGCGAGAGCGGGGCCCAGGTCGTATCCCGAAGCCCGCATGATCGACGGGAGCCAGGAGTTCAGGCCATACACCAGCAGAAGACCGCCGAACAGGGCGATCCACAGCAGGATGGTCGACATCAGGTACCGCCGCGAGAAGAGCTGCTGCAGGATGCGCTGCCACGGGATCCGCTCGCCCGGCGTGGTGTGGCTGGGGTCGGCGGGCACGTACGGGTTGATCCCGAGTCGCTGAGCCAGCGCGCTGGCACGGTCGTGCTGACCGCGGTTCTCGAGCGATTCGAGCGACTCGGGGAGCAGCTTCGCGATCAACGGCAGCAGCAGCACGGGGAACGCACCGATCGCGATCACCCAGCGCCAGCCGAGGTTCTGCAGGAGCCCCATCGCCACGAGGGCCGAGACCACGATGCCGAGCGAGTAGCCGGAGTACATGATGCCGTAGTTACGGGCTCGCCGGTTCGGCGCCGAGAACTCGATCGTCAGGGCAGCCGCCACCGGGATCACGCCCCCCATCCCGAGGCCCCCGAGGAAGCGGAACAGGCCGAAGACCTCCGGTGTCGGGGCGAGCGCTGCGCCGAGCTGCATCACGGTGAACAGGCCCATCGACACCAGCAGCATGCGTTTCCGGCCGAGGCGGTCGCTCAGCGTGCCGATGAACAGTGCGCCGATCAGCATGCCCACGAGCGCCCACGAGGCCAGCCCTCCCAGCGCGACGGGGTCGAGCGACCACGCAGGGTCGTCCGCGAGGGCCGGCAGGACGGCGCCGATCACGCCGATGTCATAGCCGTCGGCGAGGATCGCCAGCCAGCAGCAGAACAGGACGGTTCCGGTGACGGATCGGGGCACGGGCCAGGCGGCGGTGCCCGGCGGATTTGCAGTCTTGGCAGACATCATTGTCTCTTTCGGTAGAACGTGGGTGCAGGAACGCGGGTCGTCCGCGGGCGAGGGCGGGCTGCCGCACCCGGTCTCGGTACGGTCGCCCGTGGTGATCACGAGAGCCGATCGGGGCTCCCCGCCAGTTCGAGCAGGGCGGCGACAGCGGTGGGCCAGTGCGTCTCGGCCGGATCGATCGCCGCTCGGTGGTCGAGGTTCGTCTGGCTCACCACGCGCACGTGGTCACCCGCCGCGCTGGCCGCCGCGGCGAAGGCCTCGGTGTGCGCATGCGGGACGCGCGCGTCGTCCACGCCGTGGATCACGACGACCGGGACACCGATGGGCACAGCGTGCACCGGCGACGCATCACGCGCGACTTCCTCCCGGGAACCGGCGACGTCGGCCAGCAGCGGCGTGGCCGCGTCGTCGCCCAGCCCGGCGTGCAGGGTCTCGAGCACGTCGGTCACCGGCGCCAGCGCCAGCACGCCGGCCACGGCACCCGGCCCGAGCTCGCGCGCGGCGAGCAGCGCGAGCTGTCCGCCGACCGAGTGCCCCACGAGGACAAGGGGCCCGGGGAGGTCGCCGTCGCGCACCATCGCGGCGATCCGTCCGCACGCGGTCACCGCGTCGTCCAGCGGAACCGGCCAGCCGCCCCCCGCGCCCACTCTGCGGTACTCGATGTTGGCGACGTACCAGCCCCGGCTCGCGAGGTCGGCGGCCATCGGCTCCATCAGGGTGTGGGTGAACGCCGCGCGCCAGTAGCCGCCGTGCAGGAGCGCCACCGTGCCGCGGGCCGGTGCAGCGGGGTCTGGCGGGGTCAGCACGAAGAGCTGTTCTGCGTGGTCCCCATAGGTCACCGTGTGTGCGGTCATTCGTCCCCCTCGATCCGGATGGTGTTGCGCAGCTCGCCGATCCCCTCGATCGCCGTGGTGACGACGTCTCCGTCGCGCAGCCACCGCGGCGTCGCCATCCCCAGGGCCACGCCGCCCGGAGTGCCGGTGAGCAGGATGTCGCCGGGGCGCAGCCGGGTGAACCGGGATGCGTAGGCCACCAGATCCGCTGCATCGAACACCAGGTCGGCGGTGTTCGCGTCTTGCACAACGTCACCGTTCACCGCGCACGTGATGCGCAGGCCGTCTCGCGGCTCGATCGCGTCCGCGGTGACGATGTGCGGGCCGACCGGTGTCGTGGCGTCGAAGGCCTTGCCCTGGAACCACTGCAGCGTGCGCTGCTGCCAGTCGCGCATCGAGATGTCGTTCGCGACGGTGTACCCGAGAATGGCCGACCGTGCCTGGTCGCGGTCGGCGCGGTGCACCTCGGCGCCCACGATGACGGCGAGCTCGGCTTCCCAGTCCACGCGGTCCGAGTCGTGCGCGGCGATGTCGTCCCGTGCGCCGATGAGCGTGTCGGCGAACTTGGCGAACAGCGTCGGGTACTCCGGGATGGCCCGGCCGGTCTCGACGATGTGCTCGCGATAGTTGAGCCCGCAGCAGATCACCTTGGCCGGGCGCGGAGCCGGGGTGCGGAACGCCGCGGGCGAGAACGCACGGCGCGGGGAGCGGTCGAGGGTCGCCTCGGCCGCGGCGCGCCACCCTGGTCGCGCGATGACGGCCTGGGCATCGACGTCGTCGAGCAGCACCCATCCGTCGGCATCGCCGACCGCGGCGGCAGTGGTGATCCCGTCGTCGCTGGTCACCGTCGCGAGCAGCATGAGGTCAGGCCTCGCCCTCGGCCGGCGTGATGTGGGCGACGCCCTGGATCTCGATGAGCGCCTCCGGCTGCCACAGACGGGTCACGCCGATCCCCGCCATGGCCGGGTACTCCGTTCCCGCCATGTCGCGCCAGCGGCGTCCGATCTCGCGCCCGTTGCGCTGGTAGTCATCGACGTCGGTGAGATAGATCGTGACGTCGACGAGGTCGCTGGGCTTGCCGCCGGCCGCCTCGAGGGTGGTCAGGACGTTCGAGAACGCCTGGACGAACTGCTCGACGATCCCGCCGGCGATGATCCGGCCCTCGCCGTCCATCGCGGTCTGACCGCCGAGGTACACGAACTCCCCGGCACGGACGCCGTGGGCGAATCCGCTGGGCTTGACGAGGGACTCGGGGTTGATGATGGTGCGGCGCATGGGGTTCTCCTCTGTTCAGGGGTGTCTCAGGTGGGCGGTTCAGCGCACGAGCGCGTCGGGCGCGGCGCCGGCGGGCGTCCAGCGGCGGTGCGCAGAGCCCTGTTCCGCGGCGCCGGTTTCGTGGATGAGGGACAGGCGCGGACGCACGGCGTCGGTGCGTGCCGTCGGGGGCTTGCGCGACCCGGCCCGGAACGGGGCGACCCAGGCGGCACCGAGGCCGCGGTACCCCTGGTCGGCGGCAGCATGCAGGGTCCACTGCGGATCCCACAGGTGCGTGCGGCCGAGGGCGACGAGATCGGCGCGCCCGGCGAGCAGGATCGAGTTGACGTCGTCGTAGCTCGAGACCGCGCCGACCGCGATCACCGTGACATCCGCCGCCGCGGCGACCCTGTTGCGGATCGCGTCCGCGAAGGGCGTCTGGTAGCTGCGGCCGAAGCGTGGCTGCTCGTGCTTGGCGATCTGCCCGGAGGACACGTCGATCGCATCCGCGCCGTGCGCGATGAACGCGCGGGCGATCTCGACAGCGTCATCGAGGGTGTTCCCGCCCGCGATCCAGTCCTCCGCGGACAGTCGCACGGTGAGCGGACGATCCGCCGGCCACTCCTCGCGCATCGCGTCGAAGACCTCCAGCGGGTAGCGGAGGCGGTTCTCCAGCGAGCCGCCGTACGCGTCGGTGCGCTGGTTGGAGATCGGCGAGAGGAACGACGAGATCAGGTAGCCGTGCGCGGCGTGCAGCTCTGCGAGGTCGAAGCCCGCGGCCGCGGCGCGTCGCGTGGCGGCGACGAACTCGTCGCGGACGCGGGTCATGGTGTCGCGGTCGATCTCGTGCGGCACCTGGCTGGCCGGCCCGTAGGGGATGGCGGAGGGAGCGACGAGCTCCCAGTTGCCCTCTGCGAGCGGTTCATCGATCCCGTCCCACATCAGCCGGGTGGATCCCTTGCGGCCCGCGTGGCCGATCTGCACCCCGATCTTGGCCGTGGAGGCCCCGTGCACGAACGACACGATGCGGCCCCAGGCGTCGGCCTGCTCATCGGTGTAGAGCCCCGCGCAGCCGGGGGTGATCCGGCCCTCCGCCGACACGCACACCATCTCGGTCATCACCAGACCGGCGCCCCCGGTGGCCTTGGAGCCGAGGTGGGCGAGATGGAAGTCGCCGGGAACGCCCTCGACCGAGGAGTACATGTCCATCGGCGACACCACGATGCGGTTCTTCAGTTCGAGGCCGCCGATGCGGTGCGGACGGAACATGGCCGGCTCGTCGGCCTCGCGGGCGGCCAGCGGTGCGCCACGCACCACGGCTGCGGCGAACTCGGGATCCCGCAGCGCGAGGTTCTCCAGGGTGATGCGGCGGCTCCGGGTCAGCAGGTTGAACGCGAACTGCAGGGGGTCCTGCTGGGCGTACTGCCCGATCTGCTCGAACCACTCCAGGGAGGCCTGCGCCGCCCGCTGGGTCGAGGCGACCACGGGCCGGCGCTCGACCTCGTACGCGTCGAGCGCCGCGTCGAGCGAGCTGTGCTCGTGCAGGCACGCGGCCAGTGCCAGGGCGTCCTCCATCGCGAGCTTCGTGCCGGATCCGATCGAGAAATGCGCGGTGTGGGCAGCATCGCCCAGGATCACCAGGTTCTCGTGGTGCCAGTGTTCGTTGCGCACCGTGGTGAAGTTCAGCCACTTGGAGTTGTTGGTGAGGATGTTGTGCCCGTCGAGCACGTCGGCGAAGTAGTCGCGGATCTTCTCCACCGCGAACTCGTCGCTGACACCCGGGGGGAAGACCTCCTCCTCGGTGGCGTCGAAACCCGCCCGCCGCCAGACGTCTTCGTGCATCTCGATGAGGAACGTGCTGCCCTCGTCCGAGTACGGGTAACCGTGCAGCTGCATGATGCCGTGCGGCGTGTGCAGCACGGCGAAGGTGAACGCCTCGAACACCCGGTCGGTGCCCAACCACATGTACTTCGACGCGCGACCATCCAGGTCTGGCACGAAGCGGTCGGCGAACTGACCGCGCACGCGGGAGTTCAGGCCGTCGGCGGCGAGCACGAGGTCGTAGTCGCGCATGAGCTCTGCCGCGTCTGGGGCCTCGGTGCGGAAGTGGATCTGCACGTCGAGCTCCTGGCAGCGCTGCTGCAGCAGCTGCAGCAGCTGTTTGCGTCCCATCGCGGCGAAGCCCTGCCCGCCCACGGTGTGGGTCTCGCCCCCGAACAGGATGTCGATGTCGGTCCAGCGGGCGAACTGCTCGCTCATCCGGGCGGCGACGACGGGGTCGGCGTTCTCGATGCCGCCGAGGGTCTCGTCGCTGAAGACCACGCCGAACCCGAAGGTGTCGTCGGGGGCGTTGCGCTCCCAGACCGTGATCTGGTGGGCGGGGTCGAGCTGCTTCATGAGGGCGGCGAAGTAGAGACCACCGGGGCCTCCGCCGATGACGGCAACGTGCATGTCAGGCTCCTTGGGTGGTGGGGCGGGCGGCGGCCTCGGCGGCAGCGCGCTCGCGAAGGATGAAGTGCTGCACCTTGCCGCTGGGGTTGCGCGGCAGGGCGGGGACGTAGTCGACGCGTCGCGGGCACTTGTAGATGGCCAGCTGCGACTTGACCTGCTCGAGGATGCTCGTGGTCAGCTGATCTGAGGGGATGACCCCTTCGCGCAGCACGACGAACGCGTTGACGATCGCGCCCCGGTCGGGGTCGGGGCGGCCGACGACAGCGCACTCGAGCACGTCGTGGTGGGAGAGAACAGCCTCCTCGACCTCCGGCGCGCCGACGTTGTAGCCGGCGGTGACGATCATCGCGTCGTTGCGTGCCTGGAAGGTGAAGTAGCCGTCCTCGTCGGCGACGAAGGTGTCGCCGGTGATGTTCCACCCGTCCTGCACGTAGACGCGCTGACGTTCGTCGTCGAGATAGCGGCACCCGGTGGGACCGATCACGCCGAGGCGTCCGGGGACGCCGGGAGCGGCCGGGCGTCCATCGTCGCCGAACACCGCGGCACGATAGCCGGGAACCGCCGTCCCGGTCGTGCCGGGGCGGATGTCGTCACCGGAGGCCGAGATGAAGACGTGCAGCATCTCGGTCGACCCGATCCCGTTGACCAGGCGCAGCCCGCTCGCCGCCTCGACGGCCTCGAACGTCGACGTCGTGAGGTGCTCGCCGGCGGCGACGCCGATACGGAGCTTGCTCAGCTCGGGGCCGAGGCCCTCCTTGAGGATGCTGCGGTAGCCCGTGGCGGCGGTGAAGAGCACGGTGATCCCGAGCGGCTCGATGAGCTTGACGAGCTCGACCGGGGTGGCTCGCTCCACGAGTACCATGGCGCCCCCGAAGCGCAGCGGGAAGATGACGTTCCCGCCGAGGCCGAACGTGAAGGCCAGGGGAGCGGTGGTGGCGCTCACGTCGTCTGCCGAGAAATGCAGCACGTGCCGGGCGAATGTGTCTGCGATCGCGAGGACGTCGCGGTGGAAGTGCATCGTGACCTTGGGCAGGCCGGTGGTGCCGCTGGTCGCCCCGAGCAGGGCGACGTCGTCTGCTGCGGTCTGCACGGCCGCGAACACCCCGCTCTTGGCGTCGCATGCGGCCACGAGGGTGTCGTCGTCCCCGCCCAGGACGAGGGCCTCGGGGACGACCGGCAGGTCGCGGAGGCCCTCCGCGGCATCGGCGATGCCGCGATGGTCGACGACCACCAGGCGCGGGGAGACGCGCTCGGCGACGTTGCGCACCTCCTGCGCCCGCCAGGCGACCATCGTGGTCACCACGACCATGCCGGCTTTGAGCGCGCCGAGCCAGCAGGCCACCGTCCAGGGGCCGTTGAGCATCCGCAGCATCACGCGGTTGCCGGGGACCAGGCCGAAGTCCTCGGTGATGACCTGGGCGAACTGGTTCACCCGGCGTTGCAGCTCGCCGTAACTCCACGACGCGCCGTCGGCGAGGAGGATCGCCGGGCGATCAGGGCCATGACGGTCGATGGTGCGGTCGAGGAGCTCCTCTGCCGCGTTGAGGGTCGTTCCGTATTGAACGTCGGGGATGGTGAACTCGATGGTCGGCCACAGCTCGGTCGGCGGGAGAGCGTCCCGGGTGAAGGAGTCGATGTGGGCGGAAGGCGAGAGCGTCATTGCTGGTTCCCTTCGGAGATGGCGTGCGTCAGAGCGGACGACCCGGGCGGATCATCCCCTCCTGCGCGACGGTGGCGATCAGTCGACCGTCCGATGTGTAGAAGCGGCCGGTGCCCAGGCCCCGGCCGTCGGAGATGGCGGCGCTCTCCTGCGCGTAGAGGAGCCAGTCGTCTGCGCGCGCCGGGGCATGGAACCACATCGCGTGATCGAGGCTCGCCGTCACGAGTCCCGGGCTGCGCCAGGGCAGTCCGAGGACCCGCAGGACCGGTTCGAGGATGGTGTAGTCGCAGACGTAGGCGATGGCGAGCTGGTGGGTGATCGGGTCGTCATCGAGGGGCTCGAACGCGCGCACCCACACGGCCTGCTGCGGCGCAGTGCCGCCTTCGACCGTCGTGTAGACGGGACCGGGCACATGGCGCATGTCGAAGCTGCGACCGTGCGACCAGTACGCGATGTCCGGGCCGTCGAGGCCGGCGAGCGCCTGTGCCGCCGACGGGAGGTCGTCCGGTGCCGGCACGTCCGGCGCCGCCGGTCCGTGCACGGGGAAATCCTCCGGCACATGGAACGACGCCGTCGCCAGGAAGACCAGCTTGTCGTGCTGGTGCCCGCGCACGTGCCGGGTGGAGAACCCCCGCCCGTCGCGGACGATCTCGACGTCGTAGCGCACCTCCGCCGCCACGTCGACGCCGCGGAGGAACGTGCTGTGCACCGAGTGCAGCAGCCGGTCGTCATCGACGGTGCGGATGGCGGCAGCGACGCTCTGTGCGACGGTGTCGCCGCCGTAGGCCTTCGGCCACGGCACGGGCTGCGGCTGGGCGGTGAAGGCCCGGCCGGCGTGTCCGCTCTCGATCTCGGTGAGCGCGATCGCCCGGCGGAAGGCTGCCGGCGTGCTCATCGGCGACGGAAACCGGTGAGCGTGGCGTCGTCGACGTCGTCGAGGTTGATGACGATGTTGTCGGGGGTGCGGGAGGTCAGCCAGACCAGCTCCTCGGTCGTGGACATATTGGCCTCGACGTGGGGCATGAACGGCGGCACGAAGACCCAGTCGCCCGCAGACATGTCGATGAACTCGCGGTAGCCCTCGCCGAAGTAGATGCGACCGTGGCCGCGCAGAACATATCCGCCGGTCTCCGCCTCGCCGTGGTGATGCGGCAGCGAACGGTAGCCGGGCTCGTTGGAGACCTGTCCGAACCAGATGCGCGTCGCGTCGGTGTGCTGCGGGCCGACCCCCGACACCCGGATGCATCCGCCCGAGGAGGTGGTCTGGGTGTCCTCTTCGCCGCTGCGGGTCACCTGCGGGGTCTTGTCCCAGCGCAGTGCGTTCTCGGTCATGGAAGCTCCTTCGCTCATGTCTCTGAGGTTCGCCGGTGCGCGTGAGCAGCTGCCGACACGAGGAGTGTTGCATATGTGACTATCGTCACACAAGCGCTATATTCAACTTCATGGAAATCTGACGACACGACGGCGTCCGGCCGCGGCGGTCAGTCCACGATGCGGGAGACGAACCGCTCTGCCGGTGTCCCGAGCGTGCCGTGCAGCTCGGCGAAGAGGCGCTCTGCCGCCGCGCCCGCCCAGTCGGGGGGCAGCACGGCGAGCGGGATGCCGGGCTCGAGGTAGGCCAGCCGCCGCCACTGCGTCATCGCTCCGAGGTACCCGGCGAATGCCTCCCGCTCGCCGAGGCGGTCGTCGAGCAGAGGAGCGTAGGCGTCGAGGAAGGACCGATAGAGGGACTCCAGGGCGGGAAGGTCCCACCAGCGCCGTACCGCCTCGGGAAGCGGCTCGTCGGACACGCGCGCGCCGAGGAAGAGATCGACGTAGCGGTCGAGTCCGGCCTGGCCGAGCGAGGCGCGCACCTCGGGAAGCACCAGCTCCGTGGCGATCCACAGGCCGCCGCTCACCTGACCGAAACCATGCCTCAGCAGCAGTTTTCGCACCTGGTGACGCAGCGGTCTCTCCCGCTCCGGCACGCTGAAGGAGGCCAGGAGCCAGGGGTCCTCGAGCGTGGCGCGCTGCGCTTCGAAGATGCGATGGTCCCCCGCCTCGAACACGCTGTCCAGCGACCGCGACAGCCGGTACGCCGGAGCCGGGCCGTTCCGGTCGCTGACCAGAACCCCGCGCTGCTTGAGCCGCGACACCGACGAGCGCACCGAACCCGCGTCGACGCCGAGTGCCGCCATCAGCTCGATGAGGTGCGCGATCTGGAGCAGACCCCCGTGCGCACGCCCGTAGCGGCCGAAGATGCTGACGATGAGGTGCTGGGGGCGGGGCGCTGCGGCGGGGGACAGGTCATCCGATGCCGACTCCTGCTCCCGCGCTGCCATGCTCAGAGCCTAGCCACCCCCCTGCCCCCACCCGTCGACGGCTGCCGCTCACTTCACGCCGCCGCTGGTGAGACCGGCCACGAGCCAGCGCTGGAGGAAGACCGCCGCGGCGAAGACCGGGATCACCCCGATGACGGACGCCGCGGCGATCTTGCCGTAGTGCGGCGTGCGCTCGCCGTAGAACAGCGACAGCACCACCGGGAGGGTCTGCGCGTCCGGGCTCTGGGTGAAGAAGGTCGCCAGCAGGAACTCGTTGTAGTTGAGCACCGCCACGATGATCCCGATCGCGACCAGCGCCGGGGCCATCAGCGGCGTCACGATCGAGAACAGCACGCGCAGCGACCCGGCGCCGTCCAGGCGGGCGGCCTCATCCAACTCGACGGGGAGCGTGCGGAGGAATCCCTCCAGCAGCCAGATCGCCACCGGAACGTTCACGAAGGCATAGACGAGGGTCAGTCCGAGGAGGGTGTTGTTGAGGCCGAGGATCCGCAGCAGCGTGAACAGGGGGACCACCGCCACGATCGGGGGGAGCAGCCAGGGGCTCATGATCGTGGCGGCCAGCGTCGCCCCGCCGGTGCGGTAGCGCACCATCGCCCAGGCGCCGGGCAGGGCGAAGGCGAGGGTCATCACCGCGCCCCCGAGCGCCGTGATGAGGGAGTTGGCGATGCCGGGGAGCACGCGGGAGCCGGTGATGACCTCCGACCAGTTCGTCCACTGCGGATTCGTCGAGACCAGCAGGCCCTGGCCGGTCTCGTCGCGGCCCATGAACGACACCGAGAGCAGGTAGAGCAGCGGGAGGACGAAGAACGCCAGGAGCACGGCGAGCACCGTGGTCGCCAGGATGCCGCGACCGCCTGGCGTGGTGCTGGCGCGTCCCGGGCGACGGCGGGCGAGGCGGGCGGTGTCACTCATGGTTGTTCTGCAGCCTCCGGGTGAGCAGGGCGACGGGGATCGTGACCACCGTGACGATCCCCGCGAGCACGAGGGTGACGGCGGCGGCCTTGCCGACGTCGAACTCGCGCAGGGCGGCCTGGTAGATCACGTACGACGTCAGGGTGGTCGACTGGCCGGGGCCGCCGGAGGTCATCATGTAGATGAGGTCGAAGACCTTGAAGGCGAGCACCAGGCGGATGAAGAACGCCGCGGCGACCACGCCCGCGATCGCCGGCAGCGTGATCCGCCGGAACAGCGCCCAGCCGTGTGCGCCGTCCAGCCGGGCCGCCTCGACGATCTCGTGGTCCTGGGCGAGCAGCGCGGTGAAGACCAGGAGGGCCACCAATGGCGTCCACTCCCAGACGTCTGCCACGCCGATCCCCGGCAGCGCCCAGGTGGTCGAGGACAGCGGGGCGATGGCACGCGGGTCCAGCCCCAGTGCTCCGAGCACCGTCGCGAGCAGCCCGCCGCCCGGGTTGTAGATCATCTTCCACAGCGTGCCGACGATGACCGGCGGTGTGATGAGCGGCAGCAGTATCAGGGTGCGCACGATCGAGCCGGTGCGCACCGCCGACTGCAGGGCGAGCGCCGCCACGACCCCGAGCACGAGGCTCGCCGCCGACACAGCGACCGCGTAGACCACGGTGCGCCAGAACGTGGCCACGATATCGGCATCGCCGAGGACCGTCGCGAAGTTCTCCGCCCCGGTCCAGCGGCGAAAGGGCTTGCCGAGCGACGAGTCGGTCACCGCAGCCGCGACGATGAACAGGAGCGGATAGGCCCCGAGCACGAGCAGCGCCAGCACGCTCGGCGCGACGAAGAGACGGTGCGCCCCGGCCTCCCCGCGGGAACGGGACCAGCGGGGAGGCCGGGGCGCACCGCGCGACAGCTCAGTCAAGAATCGTGAGCCACTTCTCCTGCACGACGTCGAGCGCCTGCTGCGCCGTGACCTCGCCGGCGACGAGCTTGGCCAGCTCGTCGGTGAGGATCTCGGCCGCCTGGGTGGCGTTCTCACCGGTCGGCCAGGCGAGCGTGCCGCTGAGGGTCGCTCGATTGGCCTCCTGCAGCGCCGGGTAGAGGGCGCCGTACGTCTCGCTCTCCAGGGACGACACGCGGTTCGGGTCGATGCCGGTCTGCGGGTCTGCGGTGATCAGCGCCTCGTTCACCGCGCTGGACGCGGCCCACTGGATGAAGTCGCGGGCGAGATCGGTCTTCTCGGTGTTCTCGGCGATGACCCAGGTGAACCCGGCGACCAGGGAGGCGCGGTGCGTGGTGTTGTCGCCGCCGACCGGCAGGACGGTGACCCCCCACGTGTCTGCGACGGTGGAGTCGGGGTTCGTCTGCGATCCGACGCCCAGGTCGGTCCAGTTCTCGATGAACGCCGTGTTGCCGGCGTACCACGCCGAGTTCCCCTCGCCGAAGGCCGTTTCCGCAGGAGTCGGGTAGGCGGAGGCCAGGGCGTCGACGAGCGACTGGGCCGCCGCGACGGCCGCGGGGCTGTTGATCACGGGCGTGCCGTCGGCGTCGACGAACTCGCCGCCGAACCCGGCGAGCCGGTTGGCGAAGCTCGCGCCGAGGATGAGCGGCGACTTCTGCCCGAAGATCACGTTGCCGTAGACGCCGTCCGCGCTCTCGTTCGCGGTGATCACCCGCGACTGCTCGACGTATTCGTCCCAGGTGGCGGGCGGGGTGGTGAAGCCGTTGCGCGCCAGGATCTCGGTGTTGTAGAAGAGCACGTGCGTGTCGCCGTCGAAGGGCAGGCCGTATCGCCGGCCGTCGACGAGCGTGTACGGGTCGTAGATCGAGGGGATGAAGTCGTCCGCATCGATCGCGGGGGTCTCGTCGATCCAGTCGGTGAGGTCCTGGATCGCGCCGGACGCGGCGAGGTCGCCGATCGAGACGTACCACGGGGCTGCGACGTCGATGGTGTTCGCCCCGGACTGCTGGTCGAGGGCGAGTGTGTTGCCGATCTCGTCGTAGGGGACGATCACGGGGGTGATCGTCACACCCGTCTCCTCGGCGTAGCGCTCGGCGAGAAGGGCGGCGGCTCCCTCGTGCGAAGAGATGAACAGGACGGTCAGCTCCTGATCTTCCGCTGCGTCTGGACGCGCGCCGCTCGCGCACGCTGTGAGACCGAGCGCGAGGGCGGTGAGCGCCGAGAGCGCGACCAGGCCGCTCGGCAGGCGGTGGGACGGACGAGACATGGGGTTCCTCTCACGGGTCAGGGGAGCGGACGGGGAGGTCTTCGGGAAGACGTCGGTGCTGTGCGGTCCGCCGCGCCATCGTCCGGGCGAGGCCCCGGCGTGCTCAACACGGCGCGCAACACATGATCACGGCGCGCAACACGGCGAAACGGTGTCGGAGCGTGTTTCCCCGTATCTCGTCGGTGCTGCGCGACCGGGTGCGCCGGTTGCTACATTGCCGCGAACGTCGCCGGCCTCGGTGTCGTCCCCGGCGCAGACCGCCGACCGCATCAGGGAGGTGCTCATGGCACAGCGGATCATCCTCAACGCCTTCGACATGAACTGCGTGACGCACCAGGCGCCCGGTCTGTGGCGGCACCCCGACAACCGCGCCGATCGGTACAACACCCTCTCGTACTGGACGGATCTGGCCAGGCTGCTCGAACGCGGCACCTTCGATGCGCTGTTCATCGCCGATGTGGTCGGCCTGTACGACGTCTACCGTGACTCCGCGGCGCCCGCGCTCGTCGATGCGGCGCAGGTTCCCGTCGGAGACCCGCTCATCCCCGTCTCGGCGATGGCCGCGGTGACCGACCGGCTGGGCTTCGGCGTCACGGTCTCGACGACCTATGAGCAGCCGTATGCGCTTGCGCGCACGCTGTCGACCCTGGACCACTTCACCGGCGGCCGGGTGGGGTGGAACGTCGTCACCTCCTATCTGCAGAGCGCGGCGCGCAACCTCGGGCTGAACACCCAGATCGCCCACGACGAGAGGTACACGATCGCCGACGAGTTCCTCGACGTCGTCTACAAGCTGTGGGAGGGCTCCTGGGAGGACGGCGCTGTGCGTCGTGACCGGGAGGCCGGGGTGTTCGCCGACCCGGATCTGGTTCATCCGATCGAGCACCGGGGGGCGTTCTACCGCGTGCCGGGCATCCACCTCTCCGAGCCGTCCCCGCAGCGCACCCCGGTGATCTTCCAGGCCGGCGCGTCGCCGCGCGGACGGGACTTCGCCGCCCGTCATGGGGAGGCGATCTTCATCAACGGCATCGCCCCCGAGCTCACCCGCGCGATCACAGACGACATCCGCGATCGCGCTGAGCGGCGCGGGCGGCCGCGCGACGCGGTGAAGATCCTCACGCTGGCCACGGTGATCGTCGCCGAGACCGATGCGGCGGCTCACGCCAAGCACGAGGAGTTCCGCGGCTACGTCTCCGAGGAGGGGGCATTGGCGCTCTACGGCGGCTGGTCGGGGATCGACCTGTCCGAGCTCCCGCCGGACCAGCCGCTGCGCTATATCGACACCGATGCGGCCCGGTCTGCGCTGTCGATCTTCACCACGGCCGATCCGACGCGCGCGTGGACAGCCCGCGATATCGCCCACTACGTCGGCATCGGCGGCATCGGACCGGTCATCGTGGGCAGTCCGACGACGGTCGCAGACGAGCTGGAGCGCTGGATCGACGTGGGCGGCGTCGATGGCTTCAACCTCGCCTACGTCATCACGCCTGGCACGTTCGCGGACTTCGTGGACCTGGTCGTGCCGGAGCTGCGGCGGCGTGGACGGGTGTGGAACGACTACGAGGGCGAGACGCTGCGCGAGCGGCTCAGCGGAAGCCGGGTGGTGCCGTCCTGGCACCCGGCCCATGCCTATCGGGGGTCGTACGCCGGGGCGCGCAGCGCCGCCGGCGGGCGTGCGGGCACCGGCGCCGCCGAGGTGCTGGAGGGCGCGTCGGCATGAGAGGCAGCGTGCCATGCGGCCGCAAGCGTCATCGTGTCGTCCGGCCGGAAACGGAACCGCGCTGCACGGCCGGAAGCGGAACGGCAGCGGATCGAGAGAACAGGCGCCTCGGCGCCGTGAGAGCAAGGAGCTGACCATGTCGACCTCCACCACGGAGCCCCTGCTCCGCAGTCCCTGGACGGGTGTCGCCGATGATGCGGAGCTGGCGCACTGGACCGGTGTCGCGACCGAGGTGGCCGGCCGGCTCGCCGCGGATGCGCTGGCGAGGGATCGGCGGAACGAGCAGCCCGTCGCCGAGGTCCGTCTGCTGCAGGACGCCGGGCTGACCACGCTCCTGGACCCGGCGGAGCTGGGCGGAGGGGGTGCGCACTGGGAATCGGCCTTCCGCGCCGTGCGCATCCTGGCGCGCGTCGACGCGTCGATCGCGCAGCTGCTGGGCTACCACTACGTCAACGAGGCGAACATCGCCTTCGTCGCCCCGCCGGCGGAGCGCGAACGGTGGTATCGCGCCACAATCGAGGGGCGCTGGCTGTGGGGGGACTCGGTCAACCCGGTCGATCCCCATCTCACCCTCACGCCGGACGGAGACGGCTACCGGCTCAACGGCTTCAAACGGTTCTCCACCGGGTCCGGCGTCGGTGAGGCGCTGCTCGTCAACGGCGTGATCGATGGCGGTGACGACGACGGGCGGATCGTCTTCCTGGTGCTGCCGCACGGTCATCCAGGGGTCGAGCTCGTCGACGACTGGGACAATCTCGGGCAACGGCTCTCGGCGAGCAACACCGTGCGCTATCACGATGTGCGGGTCGCGCCGGAACAGGTGCTCGGACTCGGCACCGACGAGCCGTTCTCCTCCCTGGTCACGCCGGCGATCCAGCTGGTGTTCGGCAACCTCTACCTCGGTGTCGCGCAGGGCGCCCTGGCTCAGGCCCGTGAGCTCACCATCGCGCGGCCCAACGCCTGGTTCCTGAGTACCGCAGACCGCTATCGCGACGATCCCTTCGTGCAGCGCCTCTATGGCGAGCTGGTCGCGCGCACGGCGGCGGTCGACGCGCTCGCCGATCGCGTCGACCGCGCCTTCGATCGTGCGGTCTCGCGCGGCGCGGCGCTGACCGCGCAGGATCGCGGCGACCTGGCCATCGCGATCGCGGAGCTGAAGGTGGTATCCAGCGATGTCGCGGTCGACGTCTCCAACCGCGTCTTCGAAGCGACGGGGTCCAGCTCGACGGCGACCCCTGTCGGCCTGGATCTGCACTGGCGCAACGTGCGCACGCACTCGCTGCACGACCCGGTGGACTACAAGAAACTCGAGGTGGGTGCGCACTTCCTCACCGGAGCGTTCCAGCCCATCTCGCTCTACACCTGAGGGGAGGCGCGCCGGGGGAACGCCCCGGGCAACGCCGCCCCCGCACCACGCGTTTGCCGGCGCTGTCGGTCAACGACCCTGCGGAACCGGGATCCCCAGGCCTTCCGCGCCGGGGGCCGATGTGATCAGGTCGGTGCCCGATCTCTCGATCCACTCGTACGCGATCTCCGCCCGGCGCACCTTCTCACGCACGGCGAGCGTCGCGACCTGCTCGTTCTGCATTCCCACGGGATAGACCGCCGCGGTATTGCGCAGACCGAACTTCGCGTAGAGGGGAGCGCCGACGGTCACGAGGTCGGCGGTCTCGTAGCCGCGGACGATGCCGCCCATCGAGTCGGGGGACTCGACGTACACGTCGAGCGGAAGCGTTGTCGCCTGGCGGAACTCGGCGAGGATCTCGACGGGAAGGTCTGAAGGAAGGTTCACCGTGGAGGCGCCGAGACGAGCGAGCTGGTTCAGGGCGACCGGGTTCGACGGCGCGAGGATCGCGGAGATCTTCCACACGATGTCGGCGGGAAGCTGGCCGGCCTGCTGCATCTGCACCAGCAGCTCGAGGAGACCCGTGTCCGGGATGAGGAAGCCCCGGATTCCCGCATCGATGCAGCGGAGGACATCCTCGATGCCATAGCGGAGCTGTCGCACGCCCCGCAGTTGTCCGGCGATCGCACCGCCGTCTCCGGCGCGGGACTGCACTCCGATGTCCCATCCTTCGCGAGGCCCGACGAACATCGACACCTCGATGCCGCGATCTGCGCCGATGAGTGACATCTCGCGCAGCTCTGCGGCGCTCAAGAGCATGGCCCCGCTGCCCTGGGAGACGCGGTTGATGACGACGCCGCGCTGATCTGCCTCCTCGAGGGCTGCTCGGAAGATCCGGGGGTTCTCCACCGAGGCGATCTCCGTGCGCAGGTGAGCGCCGTCGGCGAACCGCATCTCGCTGGCAGGAAGCGCTGCCACGGGCGGGAGGGTCGTGGTCGCGAGGTAGTCGTCTGACTTCATGGCAGGCCCATCATTTCTAAATACGGATGTTGAAAACGGTATTGTGGAATATATTGGGTGGGACGGTCGTCGTCAACCCGGCCACGCAAAGGAGAACCCCATGACGGACACCGAGCAGATCGACCTCGTCGCCCAGCGTGCAGCCGCGGCGTCGATAGTGTGGGAGGCCGCCGGTCCGGCGCGGCGCGCAGAATTGCTGGCAGCCCTCGCTCGGGGCCTGCGGGCGTCGGCGGACACCCTGGTGTCGATGGCGGAACGCGAGACGGGGCTCCAGGAGGCGCGGCTCCGTGGCGAGGTCGAGCGCACCGCGGTACAGCTCGAGATGTTCGCGACGGTCGTGCGTTCTGGCGCCTTCCGCGACGCGCGCATCGACGAGGCGGACGAGGATTTCGTCCTGGGCTTCCGGCCGGATCTGCGCCGGATGTCGACGCCGGTCGGCCCGGTGCTGGTCTTCTCTGCGAGCAACTTCCCGTTCGCGTTCTCGGTGCTTGGAGGCGACACAGCCTCCGCGCTGGCGGCGGGGTGCGCGGTCGTCGTCAAAGCACACTCCGGCCATCCGCAGCTGTCGGCCGCGGTCGGCGCGCTCGCTCAGGAGATCGCCGTAGCCGCCGGCCTTCCCGGTGATCTGGTTCAGGTGGTCTATGCGCAGGCTCAGGGGGTGGCGCTGCTGGAGCATCCGGCGATCCGCGCCGCCGCGTTCACCGGCTCGACCGCTGTGGGGCGTTCCCTCGCGGACCGGGCGGCACTGCGGGCGGAACCGATTCCGTTCTTCGGCGAGCTGGGCAGCGTCAACCCGGTGTTCGTCACGCCCGCTGCGCTCGCGGAGCGCGGGGAGGAGATCGCGGGGGGTCTCGTCGCCAGCGTCTCCGGATCGGCGGGGCAGCTGTGCACCAAGCCCGGGTTCGTCTTCGCTCCTGCGGCGTTGTCCCTGGATGGTGCTCTCCGACGCGCGGCGTCCGAGGTCGGCCCGCATCGTCTGCTGACTCCGGCGGTGTCGCGGAGCTATCTCGCGCGCAGAGCGGAGATCCTCGCCACGCCGGGTGTCGAGGTCGTCTTCGCCGGATCCGTGGCGTCCGACGGTGACCACGCGGTCGTCACGCCGACCATCGTCCGGGTGTCCTTGGATGACCTGCAGGCTCAGCGCGCGACTCTCCTGGACGAGGCCTTCGGTCCGCTGGCCATCGTGGTGACGTCCGCGGATCCGGCCGTCTGGGCGGCTGTCGCTGCACGCTTGTTCCCCGGCAACCTCACCGGCACGATCCATCTCTCACCGGACGAGGAGCGTGACGAGTCGGTGCGGATCCTGGTCGATGTGCTCTCGCGGACCTGCGGGCGGGTGGTCTTCAACGGCTGGCCGACGGGCGTCGCGGTGACCCCGGCTATGCAGCACGGTGGTCCCTGGCCGGCGACGACTGCGGATTCCAGCACGTCGGTCGGCTCAGCGGCGGTGAGCAGATTCCTCCGGCCGGTCACCTATCAGAGCGCGCCGGACCGGTTGCTGCCCGCGGAACTGCGACGTGACAATCCTGAAGGGATCCCCCGGGCGTTCGCTGCCGCGGGCGCCTCGCGGAACTGGGGCACGTCTGTGACGCTGTAGGGGCTCAGGAGATCTGCCGAGCGCCGGGCGGCTGCGGTGTCTCGGCAGCCTCGACGATCGACGCGGCGAGTCCCCGCACCGCATCGGCGAGCTCATCCTGTATCTCTCCCTGCATGTTCACTGCGAGTACTGTGACGCCGGCGGCCGCGACGACCTCTCCGTCGATCACCAGCGGCGCCGCGATGCACCCGACGCCGGCGACCTCCTCCTCCAGCTCGATGGCGTAGCCGCGTTCGGCTGCGCGCGTGAGCTCGGACTCCAGGCGATGTGTCGGGGAACTCGCTGCATGCGGGCCGGTTCCGGCGACGGCATGCGAGAGGAGCGCGCTGCGCGCGCCCGGTTCCAGGGCGGAGGCGAAGGCCTTGCCGAGCGCGGTGAGGTTGAAGGGGACGGTCTTGCCGACGAAGGTGTCGAACTGCACGAATCCCGCTGCGGCCGCTTTCGCGGTGTAGATCAGCATCCCGTCGCGCACCGTGCCCAGGTGCACCGAGCACCCCAGCGCGACGGCTGCGCGATCGAGCAGTGGCTGGGCGATGGCCGGGAGATCGATCGGGTGGGGATTGCGCAGCGAAGAGGACAACGAGGGCCCGGCGGACCAGTAGTGGTTGCGTCCGACGACTCGCCGCCGCGCGTATCCGCGCTGCTCGAGGGTCGCTGCGATCGCAGAGCACGTGCTGAGGGGCACCTGGGACGCTGCGGCCAGCTCTGTCAGCGGGAGGGCGCGCTCGGCACGGTAGAGCGCCTCGAGAACGTTGAGGACGCGTTCCGTGCTGGGAGATGGGGTCGGTGCGGTCACCGCCTCAGTCTCGCGCTAATCCGGCTGGAGGGGTGCCGACGCGAGCGATCAAGCCGAAATCCTTGGGTTCCGTCGTGCTGGCGACCGCGCGGATCGGCGCCCCCGGGGCGGGAGCATCGGCGATGAGGATCGCACCGCCCCAGGCATCATCCTGGGCGGTGCCGATACGGGCGGTCGTCACGTACATCCGGGGCTGGGCGGTGCGGTCGATCGCGACGCAGGTGGGATTGCGCGTCGGCGTGCGCACCCGGCTGACGAGGTCGCCGGACGGAGAGTACCGATGCACAGCGCCGCCGCCCCAGATGCATGCCCACACGTGGTCCTCTGCGTCCACGGTGATTCCGTCGAAGCAGAGTCCGTCCTCCGGGAGGGTCGCGAAGACCGATCGATCGGCGAGCGATCCGGTTTCCCGGTCATACCGGTAGCGGTGGATGTACGGCGAGCCCGAGTCGGTATGAAAGAAGGTCGAGCCGTCCAGCGACCAGTCCAGTCCGTTCGACTCGGTGAGGTCGGCCAGAAGCTCGCGCGGCTGCGAACCCGCATCGAGGCTGTACAGGTGACCTCGACCCGCATGCGGTGCGCCGGTGGTGCCGAAAACGAGCCGCCCGCTGGGGTCCGCGGCGGCGTCGTTGAATCGCACAGCGGGCCCCAGGGGGACAGATGCACGGATACGGGTGCTGCCGAGCGATACGTCGACCTCGACGATGTGGCCGCCGGTCGTGGCGATCAGAGTTCCGTCCGTGGCGAGCGCGACCGCTCCCACGGCGCCCCACGGGCTCGCCCAGATCCGCAGCGCGTCCTCTCCGGGGGGCTGGGAGTGCACGGCGCCCGCGTGGCAGTCCACCCAAAGCAGCCCGCGGTCTTCGTCGAGCCAGATCGGGTGCTCGGCGAGGTCATAGCTCTCCGAGCCGAGTCGCTCCCACGCGATCGGGGCGCTCATCTGTCGACCGGCCGGGGAATGTCGGTCACATCGGACTCGCCCCGGAGGCTGATGCCGCCGTCGGCGGAGATCAGCTGCCCGGTGATCCATGCACAGTCGTCGGACAGAAGGGCGCGGACGGCTCTGGCGATGTCGTCCGGACGCCCGAGGCGGCCCAACGGGGTGCGACGGATGATCTCTTCTGTGGTGGTTCCATCGTTCAGGACGGCGTGCGTCATCGGGGTGTCGGTCTCGCCGGGGGCGACGACGTTGACGCGGATGCCGTGCTCTCCGAGCTCGGACGCCGCGACGCGGCCCAGCATCAGCACGCCGGCCTTCGACGCGCAGTACTGGCCGAGACCGCGCGCCGGCCAGAAGGCGTTGTTCGACGCGACGAGGATCGCCGCGCCGCCGCCGCCCGCGGCGATCCGGTGGCGTCCGAACGCGCGGAGGCAGCGCATCGTGCCCATCAGGTTGATGTCGAGGATCGTGCCCCAGTCCTCGTCGGAGGAGTCGACGATTCGCGTGCCGGAGCACACTCCCGCCGAGGTGACCAGCGCATCGGCGGCCGGGAAGGCCGCCACCCAGTCGTCCACCGCCTTGGTGTCTCGCACGTCGAGGACGGTGCCGTGGCCGCCGAGCTCGGCGGCCAGGTCGAACACGCGCTGATCGCGGTCGGCGAGGGCGACGTGGTTTCCGTCCGCGCTCAGCGCACGCGCGATCGCCTCCCCGATTCCCGACGCCGCTCCGCTGATGAGGGTGGTTCGCATGTTCGCGCCTCTCTCGTTGTCGAAAGTTATATGGAGATACTATGTGCAGCCTCCGCCGGTTGGTGCGAGCGCCGTTGCCGATAGAAATCTGCTTATATGGAGATACTATCTGTTGATATGAGCACAGGAGGAGGACGGATGACCGTCGAGCGGAGTGTCCGGGGGCGCGGCGACGAGCCTGTGCAGTTCGGCCAGGCCAGGGAAGAAAAGTCGCCCCCGAAGTCACTCGTGTCGGGCGACCTCCACGGAGCACTTCCCGATGTTCGCTTCAGCTGGCCCCTGCTGACGGTGAGCAGGTCGGCGCTGCTGTCGAACGCCGCGTCGATGGCAGACTTCGCCGCGACGGCCGGTGTCGCGCTTGCGCCGCACGTGAAAACCGCGATGTCCGAGGACGTGGCTCGGCTGCAGGCCCGGCACGGCGCATGGGCGCTGACCGTTGCCAACGCGAACCAGCTCCGGACGGTGCGCAGCTGGGGAACGTTGCGGGTGCTGGTGGCCAATGAGATCGTCGATCCTCTCACCATCGAGTGGCTGCGGGCGGAGCTGGCGTCTGAGCCCCGACTCATGGTCTACCTCTATGTCGACTCGCTCGCCGGTGCACAGGTCCTCAACCAGCACCTCGGCGTCATGCGTGACAGGGTGGGTGTTCTCCTCGAGCTCGGAGTGCCCGGAGGGCGGGCAGGATGCCGGAGCGTGCCAGAGGCGCTGGCTCTTGCGACCGCGGTTCGCGCACAGACGGGTTTGCTGCTCGCGGGCGCTGCCGGATACGAAGGATCGATTGTCGCGGCGGCCGGCGAGAGCGCCACGGATCGCGTCCGGGCTTTCGTGCGCGATCTGCGGCAGTTGGTCGGAGCCCTGCACGAGGGCGGCCTCCTCTCGCCTGGCGTGGAGAGCGTGATCAGCTGTGGCGGCAGCGCCCACGTGCCGACGGTCATCGATGAGCTGGCGAGACCGTTCGGCTTCCCGGTGCGGCCCGTGATCCGCAGCGGGTGCTACGTCTTCCATGACCACGGCTTCTACGCCCAGGCGGTCGATGCGCCGGGCAACCCGGTGATGACGCCGTCCCTGCAGCTCATGTCGCAGGTGCTCTCCACCCCGGAGCCGGGGGTCGCGATCCTCGACGCCGGGCGCCGGGACGTCGGTTTCGACCTCGGCCTGCCCGTCCCGTTGCATCGCCGAGGGCGGCGAGCGGGCGACGCAGCGCTCCCGCTCGACGGATGCGTGATCCGCGCACTCAATGACCAGCACGCCTACCTCGCGTGGCCGCCGGCTTCCGGGGTGGACGTCGCGGTCGGTGACGTCGTCGTCCTCGGCGTCTCGCACCCCTGCACCACGCTGGACAAATGGCCCGCCATTCCCGTCGTCGACGACGGTGACGTCGTCGTCGGAACCATCAACCCCACCTTCTGAAAGGACCATCCATGTCCCGTCCCCTTGTCGTCGAGGACCCGCAGCACTCCGGCGGAGGATGTTATGCCCCAGCGGTGCGCATCGGCGATCTCATCTACACCGCCGGGATGGCCCCGGTCGATCCGCGTACGGGCGACCTTGTTCTCGGCACTGTCGCCGAGCAGACGCACCTTGTGCTCGCCAACCTGGCGCGCGTTCTCGAGGCCGCCGGCTCAGACCTTGCCCATGTCGTCAAGGCGACCGTGCACCTCAGCGATGTCGCGGGGGGCTGGCAGGAGTTCGATGCCGCCTACCGTGAGCACTTCCCCGGTCATCGCCCGGCCCGGACGACGGTCGGGTCCTGCCTGAACGGTTTCGACGTCGAGATCGATCTCGTCGCCGTCGCGGCATGCCATGACTGACCCCGCGTGCAGCCCGGACGTCGCTGTCGTCACCGGTGCCGCCAGCGGGATCGGCGCCGCGGTCGCGGCACAGATGGCGGCAGACGGCATCGCGGTGATCGGGGTCGATCTCGTTGACGCCCCTGCGTTCTCCGGAGCGGGCTGGATCACGGCCGACGTTCGGGACACAGCGGAGATCGTCGCCCGGGTGAGGGAGTTCTCCCGCCCGCCCGGTGTGTTGGTCAACGCCGCCGGAGTCGGCTCGCGGGCGAGTGTCATGACCGTCGATCACGCGGAGCTACGGCGCGTCGTCGATATCAACACCTTCGCCCCCGTGCTCCTCGCCGGCGCTCTGCTGCCCGCGATGATGGCCGGAGGATACGGGCGCATCGTCAACGTGAGCTCTATCCATGGGCGCGCCGGCTACCCCGGCGCGATCGCCTATGACACCTCGAAGGCCGCGCTGGACAACGCCACTCGTTCGATGGCGGCGGAGGTCGCACGCTCCGGCGTGCTGGTCAACGCGATCGCTCCCGGGTTCGTTCGAACGCCATTGTGCTCCGATGAGCATCTCGCAGGCGACTGGTTCACCGCGGGTTTCGTCGCCTCCGGCCGGTTGCCGCAGGGGCGTGCGGCGGAGCCCGCGGAGATCGCGGAGCTCATCTGCTGGCTGGCATCCGAACGCAACACCTATGTGACCGGCCAAGTCGTCTATGCCGACGGCGGCCTCTTCTCCCGTTTCTGATCCCTCCCTGGAGTCCGTATGACCGATGAACCTCGCCCGCTGCGTGCCGGCGCCGCCTCGCTCCGCATCGATCCCCCCTTCGGGGTGGACCTGGTGGGCTTCCTCCGGAAGTGGGAGCCGATGGATGGATTCGGCCAGCCGCTGGAGGTCGGCGTGGTCGTCTTCGACGACGGAGCGCAACGGGTCGTCGTCGCCGCTGTCGACACCGGCAGCCTCGTCGGGGCGTTCGCAGCCCGTGCCAGGGAGTGCATCGCTGAAGCTGTCGGCACCGACGCCTCCCGCGTGCTCGTCAACGCCAGCCACACCCACTCCGCGCCGCCCCTTCCCGGCAACATCAAGACCGGGGGCAGCACCGCTGCGCTGCGTCCGCTTGAGGAACGCTACGCGGAGCAGGTTCTCGACGCCCTGCGCACGGCAGCGGCCCAGGCGGTCCAGCGGCTGGCGCCGGCGGTGGTCGGGCGTGGCACCGATGACTTCGGTGGAGGGGTGAACCGCCGCCAGCGCACCCCCGAGGGTAACACCATCATGGGCTGGAACCCGGAAGGCCCCGTCGACCGGACGGTCACGAGCGTGCGCATTGACGGGCTCGAGGGCGACGCGATCGCGACTCTCGTCTCGTACGCGTGCCATCCCACGGTGCTCGGCCCGGGTCTGCGCAACGCGTGCTCGGACTTCGTCGGTCCGATGCGGCAGGTGGTGCGAGATCACACGGGGGGCGAGTGCGTGTTCCTCCAGGGGTGCGCCGGCGACATCTTCCCGTGGGAGGCGATGCACGAGCGGCAAGGTCCCGAGGAGACGTTCGGGCGGAGCCTGGGGATCTCAGCGCTTCGAGCCCGTGAGCGCGCAGCGCCCGTGCGCCTCGAGCCCGAGGAGAGTCGGGTGCACAGCGCACAGCCGATCGCGCTGTGGCGACTCGTGCCTGTCCCCGAGCAGGGCGTACAGATCCTGGCGGCGCAGGAGAGGCAGGTATCTGTGCCGTTGCAGGAACTACCGACGGCGAAGGAGATCGCGGAGATCAGGTGCGAGCTGGTGGACCGCCACGAGCGCTTGTTGCGCGAGGGAGCCCCCCGGAGCGTATGGAACGCCACGTGGCTGCATCGGGAGTGGGCGCAGGAGATCGAACGGGGGCTCGCCGAGGGGCGGTACGGTCGAACGATCGAGGCGCCGGTGCAGGCGCTCGCGATCGGAGAGCTCACCATCGTCGCGCTGCCCTGTGAGCCGTTCACGGGGCTTGGGCAGGCCATCAAGGACGCGCTGGGGGCCGAGGTCCTGGTGGTCGGCTATGCGAACGGGATGATCGGCTACGTCCCGACCGCGGATGAGTTCCCGTGGGGCGGCTACGAGCCCTGGCTCGCGCCGCGACACTTCGGGATGCCAGCGCCTTTCGACCCCACCGCCGCGGATGCCCTCGTGCGCGCGGGTGTCGAGGTCGCACGGAGCCTTCGCTAGCGGCATCACCGTGCCAGCTTCGTCGCTCTGCGGTGCGGACAATCCGGAGGGACCGCCGCCCTTCGGTCAGGGGGTGCGCGCCCAGCGAGCGTCGATCGCGGCTTGTTCGCCCTCGGGGAACGCGCGGCGCAGCGTGGTGCGCACCGAGGCCTCCATGTGCTCGGCCATCGCCTGACGGGCGGCGTCGGCGTCGCGGCGCTGGATGAGTTCCGCGATGCCGGAGTGCTCTTCCCATACCGTTACGAACTCGTCGCGCTGGAGCTGATCCGCCGCCCAGGTGGGGATGAGCTCCAGCCGCACATCGGCGACGAGGTGGGCGAGCACGTGATTGTGCGCCCCCGCGGCGATGCTGCGGTGGAACGCCAGATCTTCATCCGCCAACCACTCCCTGTCCAGCTCCCAGGACTCGTCTCGAAGGCGGGACAGGCAGGCGTTCGCGCGCTCGACGAGGGCGTCGCACTCCGGCTGCGGCGCTCGCGTGGCGCAGCGGACGGTCGCTGCCTCCTCGAGGACGGCCCTGACCTCGAACAGGTCCACCGCCAGCTCGCCGCTGTACTGCTCGCGGGCGATGGCGTACTTCACGAGAGCGTCCAGGAAGCGCCAGGAGGACGTCGGCGCCACGACCGAGCGGCGACCGTGGTGCACGAGCACGAGTCCGGCTGCCGCGAGCGCCTGAACTGTCTCACGGGCGACGGTGCGGCTCACGCCGTAGCGGGAAGAGATCTCCTCGCTCGGCGGGAAGGTGGACCCGGCTGGGAAGCGACCCGCGACGATCTCCCGTGCCATGCGCCGGGCGAGCTGCTCATGCAGCTTGCCTGTCTCGAGCGCGTCGAGTGAGAGGAGGTCTCCCTCGTTTCCAGCCATGCCATTCGCCCCTTGGTCGTCTGGAGAGATGATCAGTACCACTCTCGAGCGCTGAGCTTATCAACCAGTCACGCGGATCTGCGGCGGCGAGGTTGACATCTCTTCCTGCGCTCGGTTTACTACTCATAATATCTCCACACCACTTGGGTGTCTGACTGAACGAGGAACCCGAATGACCGTTTCCATGCAAGGTTGCAGGAGCCGTATCGGTTACCGCGCGACGATCCTGACGCTGTCCATCGCGACGATGCTCTCGCTGTCGAGCTGCTCCGGGGGCGCCTCATCCCCGACCCCCCAGGGCGGAGCAGAGGGCGAGCCGCCGAAGACGGTCACGATCGGACTGCCGCTGACGGTGTCGACCTTCGACCCGGTCGTCGCGATCCAGGAATCTGACGTGATGACACAGGCCCTCATCGGTGGCACTCTCACGCGAGCGACCGACGAGGGCATCGCGTTCGAGCTCGCCGAATCGTGCGCGTTCGACGAGCCGGCCACCGCCTACACGTGCACGATCCGCGATGAAGCGGCGTTCTCGGACGGCACGGCCGTGACAGCGGACGACGTCGTCGCGACCTTCGAACGTCTGCTCGCCTCCGAGAGCAACGTCAACGCCGGGCTCGTCGCGAATGTCGCCTCCGTCCAGGCCCGAGACACCGCCACCGTGGTGTTCCAACTGAGCACACCGCAGGCAAGCTTCCCGCTCGCGCTGTCGCAGGGACCGCTCGGTATCTCACCCGCCGCTGGTCTGAGCGATCCTGCGTTCTACGACAAGCCCGTCGTCGCCGGGCCGTACGTGCCGTCGCGATCGGGCGGCACAACCGTCACCTTCACCCGCAACCCGCACTACCCGGCCGCGCTCGCCCCGGTTCTGGACACCGTCGTCTTTGACACCATCACCGATCCCAGCACACGGCTTGCGCAGCTCAACGCCGGTCAGATCGACATCGCCCACTCGATCAGTCCGAACCAGCTCACACAGGTTCTCTCGCCCGGGCAGCCGCACGTCACGCCGCAGTATGGCGGGATCTACATCTACATGAATGGTGAGGGCGGGGCTCTCAGCGATCCGGCTGTGCGCAAGGCCATCTCGCTCGCGGTGGACCGCGAGCAGCTGAACACGGTCGCCTTCGGCGGGGAGAACACCCCCATCGGCGGATTCTTCCCATCTCCCATGGAGGGCTATGACCCCGATGCCCCCACGGCGCGCGATCTCGATGCGGCGGCGGCGCTTCTGGCGGGGTCCGCATGCAGTGGCGGATGCGAGATCTCCCTCATGGTGCGCGCCGGGTACGCGCCCTATGACGCGATGGCCACCGTCGTCCAACAGAACCTCGCCGAGGTCGGGATCGAGGTGACGCTGCGCAACGCCGACCAGGCCACGGCCAACCACGATGAGATCAACGGGAACTTCGAGATGGAGATCGGCAACCTCTACGACACCGTCAACGCGCCAGAGCTGATCCTGCTCACCTACGGGCTGACAAGCGCGGGCGGGATCGGTGCGCTCTTCTCCGGGTACAGCAACCCAGAGGTCGATGCCCTGGCCGCACAGCTCACTTCGACAACGGGTGGGGAGCGGGACGCGATCCTGGCGAAGATCAACGCGGCGTTCGCTGCGGATCTCCCGTTTGTTCCCCTTCTGGATGCGGCAACCGCCTGGGCGAGCAGAGTGGGCACGGACCTGATCCGATTCACCTCTTCCGGCACGTACCAGGTTGCGGCGGAGGGCCACGGAATTGGCCAGTGACGTCGAGACGCCGCCGACCACGGCCACGTTTCGGACCACCGCTGCGGGCTCCCGCGCGAGCGCGCTGCGACCCCTGGGCTCCCGCCTGGTCCAGACCGCGGTGGTGCTCGCTCTGGTCACCGTCATCAGCTTCTTCCTGATCCACCTCGTCCCCGGCGACCCGGCGCAGACGATCCTCGGCCAGCGGGCGTCGGAGGAGAAGCTCGCCGCGGTCCGGGAAGCGCTCGGCCTGAACCGCCCCCTCTGGGAACAGTTCGGTGGCTTCGTCCTCTCGCTGATGCAGGGCGATCTCGGCACCAGCGCCACGCAATCGGGCAGGGCCGTATCCGACATCCTCCTGCCCGCGCTCGGCGTGACCGCGTCCGTCGTGGCGCTGGCCACGATCATCGGCACGGTATGCGGCATGCTCTCCGGCCTGCTAACCGCTTTCAGCACGCTCCGCGTCACGAAGTCCGCACTCGACACCGTCGCGACCGTTCTGCTGGCGGCGCCCTCCTTCCTGCTCGGGCTGATCCTGGTGGTCGTCGTCGGCGTGGAATGGAAGCTGGCACCCGCGGGGGGCTGGGCGGGCTCCTGGCCCGACAACCTCGCCTACATGTGGCTTCCGGCGATCGCGCTCGCCGCTTACCTCGGTGCACTCGTGCACCGTGCCGTCTATACCAGTGCGGCAGACGCCCTGCGGCAGAACTACGTCGAGGCGGTCACCGCGCGGGGCTTCGGGCAGGCACGCATCGCTCTGCGCCACGTCCTGCCGAACAGTCTGCTGCCCACGATCTCCATCATCGGCCTGAACGTCGGCAGCCTGATCGGCGGGGCCGCGGTGATCGAGGCGGTCTTCGACCTCCCGGGCATCGGCACCCGCCTCGTCGACGCGGTCTCGCAGCGGGACTATCCGACGATCCAGGCTGCGGCCCTGATCACAGCGTTGATCGTGGTCCTGGCGAACCTCGCAGCTGACCTTCTGAACAACGTGATCGATCCGAGGACACGATAAGCATGACTCTTGCTCAAGCAACCGGCATCGAAGTCGATCCGCGTGCCACCCCGGCGAAGCAGCGCTGGGCCTTCATCATCGCTGTGGCCGGCCTGGCAGGCATCGTCCTCTCCTGCGTCCTGGTGCCCCTCCTCAAGCCGTACGGACCCAATGACTTCATCGGCGTCCCGTTCGCCCCGCCCAGCTGGGCGTTACCGTTCGGCACCGACCAGTTCGGCCGAGACGTGTTCCTGCGCTCCCTGGTCGGTGGTCAGATCGATCTGCTCGTGGCGGTGGTGGGCGTGACGATCCCCCTCGTGGCGGGCACGGCGATCGGTGTCTTCTCCGGCTACAAGGCCGGGACCTGGATCGATGCGGTGATCATGAGGATCGCCGACGCGATCCTCGCGTTCCCCTTCATCATCCTGATTCTGGCGCTCTCGGTCATCCTGGGAGCCGGCGTCACCTTCGGCTTCCTTCCGCGTGGTCTTCCCGCCCTGTTCATCGCGCTGTTCCTGACGAGCTGGACGGTCTACGCGCGCATCGCTCGAGCTGAGACGCTCAGCTTGCGCGGCCGTGACTTCGTCGTCGCCGCCGAGGTGTCCGGACTGCGGCGGCGCACCATCGTGATGCGTCACCTGGTCCCGAACGTGCTGCCGGCCACGATCACCTATGCGCTCAGCGACGCCGTGTTGCTGATCGGCGTGACAGCGTCGCTCCCCTTCCTCGGCGCCGGCGTACAACCGCCTGCGGCGGAATGGGGCGGCATCATCTACGACGGGCGGCCGTACCTGGCCTCCGCTCCCTGGATCTCGCTGGGTCCTGGCCTGCTGCTGATCCTTACCGGTGTGCTCATCCGAGTCGCCGGGCAGAACCTTCGAATCGTACGGGGTGACGATTGAAAACCGCCAGCCAGACCGTGAGCAGCACGCTCACAGTCGCCGACCTCTCCGTCCGCAAGGACACGGCTTCTCTCGTCAAGGAGGTGTCTTTCGTCGTCCCGGCCGGGCAACGCTGCGGGATCGTGGGGGAGACCGGATCGGGAAAGTCTCTTGTGTGCCGCTCCCTCATCGGGCTCGCGCAGCGTCGAGGCCTCAACGTGACCGGTTCCGCTGCCTTGGGCGCGACCGACCTGTTGGAAGCGCACCGTGCCCGCCGCACGAGTGTCGCCGGCACCCGAATCGGTTTCGTGCCGCAAAGCTCCCTGAGCTCCCTGAACCCGGTGATGCGCGTCGACAAGCAGATGCTCGAGACGACCGCCCGTTATGAGAGCGATGCGCCCGCTGCGCGGCAGCGGGCGCTGGAACTGCTCGACCAGGTGAAGATGCCGTACCCGGACCGCGTGCTCCGCAGCTACCCGCACCAGCTGTCCGGCGGCATGCGCCAGCGTCTGATGATCGCGCTGGCCATCGCCGGCCGACCAGAGGTGCTCATCGCCGACGAGCCGACCACAGCGCTGGACGCATCAGTGCAGAAGGCGATCCTCGACCTCATCGCCGATCTCTGCGACACCCAGCACATGAGCCTCGTGCTCGTCTCGCACGACCTGGGGGTCATCAAGGACCTCTGTGCAACCACCCTGGTGATGCACAAGGGCCGACTCGTGGAGCAGGGGCCGACCAATCAGGTGTTCGGTGCGCCCTCCGCGGCTTACACCCGCACGCTGATGGAGGCCAGCCACGTCGCCGGCGCTCCCGCCCCCGTGCCCCGCACCATGACGTCGTCCGGATCGCCATTGCTTCGTCTGGACCGGGTGACCGGCGGTTACACCCGGTCCGCACCGACGGTGCACGACGTGCTGATCGAGGTCCACGCGGGGGAATCCGTCGGTCTGGTGGGCGAGTCAGGCTCCGGGAAGTCGACGCTTGCGAAGATGGCGGTCGGGCTGCTCGAGCCGAGCAGCGGCAGCGTTCGCCTCGGGGGCGAGGCGACCGCCGATCGTGGTGCCGGACGCCAACGCGCCCAGATGATCTTCCAGGACCCCTACGCGTCGCTGAACCCGAGGATGCGGGGGGTGGACGTGGTCGCCCAGGTGCACCGGCGCTGGACGGGAGCGAACCACGCGGATGCGGAGGAGGCGGCCTTCGCGCTGCTCAGCCGCGTCGGGCTCCCGAAGCAGATCGCGGAAAGACGACCTCGCCAGCTCAGCGGGGGCGAGTGCCAGCGTGTCGGCATCGCCCGTGCATTGGCTGCTCAGCCTCGCCTGCTGGTCGCCGACGAGCCCACGTCCGCCCTGGATGTGTCCGTGCAGGCGCAGATACTGGCATTGCTCGAGCAGCTCCGCGCTGAGGAGGGCATCGGGATCCTGTTCATCACGCACGACCTGGAGGTCGTCCGCCGGATGACCTCACGGTCCTATGTGCTCGCAGACGGCGTCGTGGTGGAGGAGGGGCCGACCGGTTCGCTGCTGTCCGCGCCGGCCCACGCGTACACGAAGAGGCTGGTGGCGTCGATCCCCGGCCGCGCGGCCACGGCAGTTCCCCGCCCAGAGGAGGCTCACCGATGACGACCACGAAGACACTCCTGCGCGGCGGCACCGTCGCCGATGGTCGGGCGACCCGCTCGCGTATCGCAGACGTGCTCATCGAGGATGACCGTATCGCGGCGGTAGGCAACGTCGAGCAGACGGAGGAGATGCAGGTCATCTCGCTCACGCCGTCGCACGTGATCTTGCCCGGATTCATCGACATGCATGTGCATGGCGAGCCGCTCATCTTCACCGACGGTGCGGTGAACCCGGACCTGCAGCAGGGGGTGACCACGGTCGTCCTCGGGCAGGACGGTATGAGCTGGATCGGCTCCGCCGCGCAGAGCGCGTCGTATCTGACGCGGTACTTCGGCGCCGTCAACGGAGCCGCCCCCGCCGGCGGGTGCACCGTGGCGGAGTTCTTTGACACGGTCCGCGGCAGGTTGCGCCAGAACGTCGTCACACTTCTCTCCCAGGGCACCATCCGGCACGCGGTGTCCGGAGACTCGCCGGAGCCTCTCGACGTCGACCAGCAGCGCCGGGTCGCGAGGATCGTGGAGCGCGGGCTGGAGCAGGGCGCTCGAGGCATCTCGAGCGGTCTCGACTACATCCCGAGCCGCTTCTCCGCGCCCGCGGAGATGGCGGCCTTCACCGCACCCGTCGCTGCGGCAGGCGGAACGTACTTCTCGCATCTGCGTGGGTACGGAGGAGCGCTCCGCGCGGGGCTGACCGAGATGCGTGAGGTGAGCGCGCACACCGGCGTGCGCGCGCACGTCAGCCACCTGTGGGGCGACCGTGGCACCGCGGCGGATGCGCTGACGCTGTTCGAGAGGTGGCCGGCGCCGGTGACCTTCGACCTCTACCCGTACACCTGGGCGAGTTCGCTTCTGGCGATGTTCCTCCTCCCTGCCGACTGGCAGGCGCACGGTACGGCGTCGACCATGCAACGCATCTCGGCACCGGATGCCGAGGACGCCCTGGCCGTCCACGTCTCCGCGATGGGAATCGACCTCTCTGCCGTCACGCTCGCGAGCGTGCCGGCATCCGCGCGCGAGCTCTCCGGTGCCACGCTCACCGCCGCTGCCGCACGTCGCAAGACGAGTCCTGAACGTCTGGCCCTCGACCTTCTCATCGATGGAAAGCTCGAGGTCGGAGCGCATATCGCGCGCGCCGGGATCACCCTGGACGATGTCGACTTCCTCCTGGGGCAGCCGGGCGCCACGGGAGGGTCGGACGGCATCTATATCGGGCAGTCGCCGCATCCGCGCGGGTGGGGATCGTTCATCTCGCTGTGTCAGCGCTATCTCGACCTCGACCCCCTCGATGGGTTGGCGCTTGCCGCGCGTGCGCTCGCTGCCGTTCCGGCCGCCACGCTCGGGCTCGGAGATCGGGGGACGATCGCCGCCGGTCTGAACGCGGATCTCGTCGTCCTCGACCAGGCGCTTCTTTCGGCGCCGGCCTCCTACGCGCACCCGCGGGAACCGGTCAGAGGTGTCCACGCTGTTTTCGTCAACGGCGCCCTCACCGTCGACCGGGCCGTCCTCACCACAGCGCGCGCCGGGCAGACCCTCTAAACCCTCCCCCGATCCAGACGAAGAGAGAATCATGAGCCGTTCAATCCGCCCCGCCGCCTCCGACGACATTGCGTCGATCCAGGACATCGAACGTCGTGCCGGTGCGGCGTTCTGCACCGTCGGTATGGACGAGATCGCCGCAGACGATCCGCCCAGCGCCGCAGACCTCGCGGAGTACATCTCCGGCGGTCGGGCATGGGTGGTCACTGATGACGCCTGCCGGGTCTGCGCCTACGTGCTCGTCGACGAGATCGAAGGAAACGCCCACATCGAACAGGTCACGGTTGCCCCGGAGAACGCCCGCCAGGGGCTCGGTGCCGAGCTGATCGATCACGTCGACCGGTGGGCCCGCACACGCGAGCTGGACGGTCTGACGTTGACGACGTTCACCGATGTCCCCTGGAACGCTCCCTACTATCAGCGCCTCGGGTTCCGCGCCCTGGCACCGGAGGAGCTGAGCGCGGGACTGCGCGGTGTGCGCGCGCACGAGGCGGAGCTGGGGCTTGACCGCTGGCCGCGCACCGCCATGGCCCGGTCGTTCTGAACCCGCCCCGTGCCCGTCGAGAGACGGCCCAGGGCAGCCTTCCCGACCCCCTCACGATCCTGCCGGACGCTCCGGCTCGATCGTGAGGGGGTCGTGGTCTGCCGGCTGTTCGCCTCGTTCTGCGACCCGTGGCGGAAGTCCGGAGGCCGAGTCTGCCGTGCGTCAGCGATCTCGGCAGGGGGAGCGGATAGGCGGTGCGGGCGTCCGGAAAGGGCGGCGCCGCCCGGCGGGAGTGTTCTCCGCCGGACGGCGCCGCTGATCTGCTGCCGGAGCGCTACTCGACCTCGAAGTAGCCGTTCGCGGTGTGCGTCACCCACTCCGACACTCCGGGACCGTATCCGGTCACCGCACCCCACTGGTTGATGGGGACGTAGGGCAGATGCTCGGCGAAGAGGGCGTTGACGGTCTGGAGGGCCGCCGCTTGCTCTGCACCGGTGGACACGTCCGCCTGACGCGCCGCCTCGTCCAGGTCGGGTAGCGCGAAGCCGGAGAACAGCGCCTCGATACCGCCGGTCGACAGGACGGCGTACTTCAGATAGGTCCCGACATCCGGCAGGGGGAGTCCCAGAAACTCGATCTCCATCTCGAAGTCGCCGCTCAGCTCTGCCTGCGCGGCCGCCGCGTTGTCGATGTTCTGGATCTGGACGGTAATACCGATCTCGGCAAGATTCTCCTTCATGATCACGGTGCTCTTCTGATCGATGGGGCGGCCCGCGCGCGCCAGCGCGCCGATCGTGCAGCCGGCCTCGCACACCGTGCCCTGCAGAAGCGCCCGCGCCTCATCGAGGTCGCGCTCCGGCGGCGTGACTTCCTCGGCGCCGGGGATGCCGGGCGGCAGCAGGTATCCGAGGCCGGGGTTCGTCCCGTTCCAGACCACCTGATTGATCTGCTCTCGGTCGAGCGCGGCGCTGATGGCCTTGCGCACCCGCACGTCGGACAGCGGGCCGGTGCGCGTGTTCATGAAGATGTAATAGATGCCGGTGAGCAGCGTGACCTCAGCGTCGATACCCTTCTCTGTCAGCGTGCCGACCGAGAAGGGATCGAGCTCGGTCGCGACCTGGATCTGTCCGCTCTGCAGCTGCGCGACGCGGGTGTTGATGTCCTGCACCTCGCTGAACTCGATCCGTGTGATCGTCGGAGCATCCCCGTGGTAATGCGGGTTGGCCTCGATCACGGAATCCGATCCCGCAGCGTCGACCTCGGCGATGCGGTACCGACCCGCTGACACCGGCATATCGAAGAAGTCCGCGCTTTCCAGCTGGGTCGCAGGGTAGACGGGATGCCAGGGCGCGGCGAGGAGGACCGGGAGGGCGGGCCGCGGGTGATCCAGAGTGATCTGGATCACATTGTCTTCCGGCACCTCGATCGCCGTCCACCCGGCGAAGTCGGCAGCGTTCGGGTTCCCGGCGTCGGAGCGCTGCCATTCGAGAGACGCCTGGACGTCGTGGGCGGTGAGGGCCGAGCCGTCGGAGAACTTCAGGTCAGGCCGGAGCACGAAGGTGTGCGTCAGCCCGTCGTCGGAGACGTCGTGGGATGCGGCGAGACCCGGCTCTGTTCCTGAGCCATCCTCCGTCAGGTTCATCAGTGTGCCGTTGATGAGGTGGCCGACGGCCAGCGGCGTATTGGCCGTGGTGGTGTTCAGATTGAAGTTCCCGGTCGGGTCGGGCACCGCGATCCGAATGCTCGACGGGGGGCCGGACGAGGCCGGCGATGGCGCCTCGCCGGCGGTCGTGCAGCCTGCGAGAACCGCGAGCGCGACGACGACGGTCACGGACACCGCCGTGCGTCTCGCGGTTCTGTGGTTGTGATGTTTGTTCCCACACCTACTGTTCCGACCAAGCACCATTACTCCAGACGTCAGGTGATAATATCTCCTGCAGAATAGGGCAGGTATTCGGGAGCGTCAAGGGCATCTGGCGCCCTCGGCTCGCTGCCTTCGGCCGTGCCGGGCAGGGCGGGAGCGGGGGATATCTGCTGGTCTCCGGTCTGCCCGACTCCGCGGAACAGGGTCAGGCTCTGCGGCCGGGGGTCACTCCGCAGCGGCGCGCAGCCGTGCCGTGATCTCGACCCACCGCCCCAGGAAACGCGGTTCATCGAACCGGCGGCGCCGCATCCACGACGTCACCTCGTCGTTGCACTTGCTGGCGTTGCATGAGCCGCACGCCGGCACGACGTTGTCGACCGTGTAGCGCCCGCCGCGCGAGATCGGCAGGACGCAGTCCTTCTGGAGCGGCACGGCATCGGTGCCGCAGTATGCGCAGCAGGCCCACGCCTCACGGATGCGAGACCATTCGGCCGCGGTCAGATCGCTGCCCGATGCGGCCACCCGGAGTGTTCGCCGCCGCGCGGCGCGCGCACGACGGGTCTGACGGACGGCCATGAGACCAGGCTACCTCCCGTGCCGCCGGCCGCTGCGTGTCATCAGCCGCTGCGTGCTGTGCCGGCCGGGCGGATGCCCGCGTGATGGGCCGTGCGCCGGGGCTCACCGTCCGACGCGGTGCGCAGCCATCTTGTGCACGACGTCCAGGAACGATGGGGCGAAACCCTTCCATGCCGTGTCGATCTTCGACACCGGGATGCGGCCGGTGTGCACCTGCTCGCACAGCCGCAGCCATCCCTCGCCGGTGGCCGCGGTCAGCGAGAAGGCCACGGCCGCGTTCACGACGCTGCCTGCCCCCGGGATCAGTTTGAGGAAGCTGCGCGCCAGCGCCTGCCCGGTGACCTGCACGCCGAGCTGGGCCAGGGCGCCCGCCGAGAGCATCGTCGTCAGCTCCAGGTCGTAGATCGCCGCGATCCGGCCCATCATCGTCAGCTGGATCGGCGCCAGGGCGGTCGCATCTGCGACAGGGATCGGAACCGCCGCTGCAGCAGCCGCCGCAGACGACGCGGTGGCGATGACGGGTCTGGCCATCTCCCGCTTCCACGGGAGGTTGAGCCGCTGCGCGATGCGAAACGCGTCCTTCTCGTCTTCCGGCGAGAGGGACAGGGTCTCCGCCACGAGATCACCGAGCCCGTGGCCCTTGCCCTTCCCGTGCTGGTCCTGTGTGGATGTGAGGACGACGCGCTGCAGGGGCAGATGCAGGGGACTCCCTGATCCGTCCGCCGGGTTCTCCAGCCAGTCGCGGAACCGCTCGACATTCGCCGGGGCGCGGTATGCACCGGTGATCGGGTTGCGCAGCCAGTTCACCTTGGTGAGGACGAGGATCACGGGCAGGCCCGCCGCATCGAGCTCGCGGATCATGTCGATATCGGGCTGAGTGAGTCGGTCGGCCGTGGCCAGCACGCAGTACCAGACCACGGCGATCTGCTGGTCTGCGGGCTGTTGTGAGACGCGCTTCAGATGGGTGCGCAGGGTCTCGGCGGGCGACAGGGCGGAACCGATCTCGAAGCCCTCGAAGTCCCAGATGCCCAGCGACGCATCGTGGTAGTAGTGCACCCCGGCGGTGACGGGCAGTCCGGTGCCGACGCGGGCGTGCTCGCGGCCGAAGACCGCGTTCACGAGCGACGACTTGCCGACACCCGTCCCGCCGATGATCGCGAGATTGAACCGGCCGTACCGGCTCTTCGCCTTGGATGCCGCCTCGATGAACGGGCGGTCGTCCAGGTGCCCGCCGTTCTCGGCTGGCGTGATCGGCCCTGCTGCCATGGGGTCCTCCGGCTCTCGCTGCCGCCACGGTATCCGATCAACAGGCGCGGATGCTGGGTGCCCGCGCCGCGCCGTCCCGAACTCAGGCAAAACCAGGCAGGGCGGCCGGAATCAGGCGCTATCGGCGCCGCCGTGCGATTTCTGCCGGAGTACGGGTGCGGGCGCCTCAGGCCTTCGACGGGTAGACCACGCCGATCTGCGCGCGGATCTCGTCCAGGGCGCCCATGATCGCCACGCTCTCGCCGAACGGCAGGACGTCGCTGTCGCGGAGCCCGTCGGCGAGCAGCCGCTCGGCGTGCAGGGCCTCGTACTGCATGCCCGTCCCCTCGACCTCAGAACGGAACTCCTCCCGCACGGTTCCGTCGGAGGCGATCAGGCGGAACGAGGTCGGGCAGAACCAGCGGCGGTCGATCTCGATACGCGCCTCGGATCCGACGATCTGGGCGACGTTGGCGCCCTCGCCGCGCGAGGAGCAGAACAACGACGACACCGCGCCGGACTCGTGCGTCATCGCCGCAGCGACCTCGGTGTCCGCCCCTGTCTCGCCGAGACGGCCGACAGCACGGATCTCGGTCGCGTCCCCCAGCACGTCCCAGATGAACGACAGCGGATACACGCCGAGGTCGAGGAGTGCCCCGCCTCCGAGCTCGAGCGCGTTGAGGCGGTGAGCCGGATCGGCCGACAGGCGCGCGGCGTGGTCAGCGGTGACGGTGCGAATATCGCCGAGCGCTCCCTCCGCCAGCAGCTCCCGGATGCGCACCATATGGGGGAGGTGCCTGGTCCACATCGCCTCCATCGCGAGCAGGCCGGAAGCGGCCGCGAGGTCGCGGATCTCGGCGGCTTCTGCTGCGTCGAGGGTGACGGGCTTCTCGATCAGCACGTGCTTGCCCGCCCGCAGCGCCAGCAGGGTGTCCTCGCGGTGGCGGCTGTGCGGCGTGGCGACATAGACGATGTCGACATCCGGGTCGTCGACCAGAGCCTCGTAAGACGCGTGGACGCGAGGGATGTCGAACTCCGCGGCGAAGCTCTCGGCGGCTCCCGCCCTGCGGGATCCCACCGCGGCGACGTCGAGGCCGGCCGTGCGCAGATCACGGGTGAAGGTGTGAGCGATTCCGCCCGTGGCGAGGATGCCCCATCGAAGTGCCGTCATGTTTCGAGCGTACGGGCCGTCGGGCCCCGGGCGCGCTCGCGGCTCGTTCCCAACTCAGGCGCAATCCGCCGCGGCCGCCGCCAACCGCCCATTTCGGCGCCGCGCGGCAGATTCTGCCTGAGTTGGGAACGTCGGATCGGGGGCTGAGATGTCATCGCACGACGCACACGCGCTTGCCGGCGGCGTGCGGGCCAGGATGAGAGACGGGCGCGACCCGGTCGGGGGTGCCCGCCCGGCAATCGCCGTCCGAACCGTGAGGAGAACCCATGACCGCTTACTTCGACCCCGAACGCGACCGCACCTACACGCGCGTCTACAAGCAGGAGACGCCGGACATCCTCGCCGCGTTCGCCGCGTTCGACCGCACGGTCTTCCAGGAGGAGGGGCGTGAGATCCCGCTCAAGTACCGCGAGCTGATCGCGGTGGCCGTCGCTCTGACCACCCAGTGCGTCTACTGCATCGACGCTCACTCTGCTCGTGCCGTCGAAGCCGGCGCCACGCAGGCCGAGCTCGCCGAAACGGCGTGGGTGGCGACCGCGCTGCGCGCCGGTGGCGGATTCGCGCACGGCCGCCTGGCGTTCAAGCTCAGCGGGGGCGCCGAGGAGCACCAGCACTGACCTCCCGACGCCTCGGCATCCGTCTGCCGTGCGCGCAGCGACCTGTGTTGCCGGATGCGACGGCGGGTTGCCTTTTGTTTCACCGCGTCGACCGTGGCGGAGGCGAGTGGGGTGACACTCGGGAGCATGTCTCCCCTCATCGACGCGACGGCACTCGCCGCGGAGATCGCCGCGGGCGGCAGGCACGTGCGCGTGATCGATGTGCGCTGGCGCCTGGACGCACCGGAGGGGCGCCCGGAGTACGTTTTCGGACACCTGCCCGGAGCGGTGTACGTCGACCTCGAACGGGAGCTCGCCCGCCCCGGCTATCCAGAAGAGGGGCGTTATCCGCTGCCGCTGCACGATGCTCTGCAAGATGCGGTGCGCCGCTGGGGCGTGGGCGATGGGGACCTGGTCGTGGCCTATGACGACAATGACGGCGTCGCCGCGTCACGGGCGTGGTGGCTGCTGCATCGGAGGGGCGTCGACATCCGTGTGCTCGATGGGGGCCTGCGCGCCTGGGTCGCGCAGGGCTTCACGCTCGAGCAGGGGGATCGGATCGCCCGGACGGGTACGGCTGCGCTCCGCGACGCCGAGCCGGATCTCGCCACGATCGACGATGCCGCCGCCGCACCCCGCCGGGGGACCCTCGTCGACGTGCGCGCGCCGGCGCAGTATCGCGGGAGCGCGGACAGCGGGGATCCTGCCGGGGGCCACATCCCCGGGGCGGTCAACGTGCCGGCGATCCTGCATATGGCCGCGGACGGCCGGTTGCGCTCGCCGGAGGAGATCCGGTCGACGCTCGCGCACGCCGGTGTGGACCTGGACGCGCCGATCACGCTCTATTGCGGGCTCGGCATCGCGTCGACCCACTCCGCCCTGGCGCTCACCCGCGCCGGTCTGCATCCGCGGGTGTACGCCGGGGCATGGAGTCAGTGGGCGCGTACGCCCGGGCGGCCCGTGGCGATCGGACGGACGCCGAGCGACGCGCTGCAGGGAATCTAGGCGGTCGCGCCCCTGGTCACGGCGCCCAGGGGAACGCGCGGTCGTTGTCGATCGACCAGTCCTCGCCGACCGCCGCCAGCGGCTCGCCCGCCGCGCGCACGCACAGCCACTTCAGCGGCGTGGAGCTGTCCGGGTAGGCGCGCAGCGTGTGCATCGCGTTCGCGCCGACGCGCACGATCGTGCCCGGCTGCACCGGGACGACCTCGTCGTCGATCGCCAGCTCGCCCCAGCCGGCGAGGAAGATGTACAGCTCCTCCAGCTTGGAGTGGCTGTGCCACATCGTCGAACCGTCCGCCCCGGGTGCGGTGGAGTTCACCGACATGCCGACGTTCTTCATGCCCAGCTCCCCGTCGACGAACGTCTTGCCGTCCCAGGTGTCGATCGCGCCTGCTTCATATGCGGTGTAGTCAGCCATGTCGCTACGCTATCCGAGCTCCGTGGCCGTCGGCCCTCGTTCCTTACTCAGGCAGAATCGGCCGCAGCAGGCCGTGGCCGGACCAACGGGGGTTTCGGTGCCGATGCTGCCTGAGTGCGGCGTCCGGCCAGGCGGAACCGGGCGACGCGGCTCACCGGGCCGCCGGGCGAGCGCGGCGGGGCGCGTGCTCGAAGATGAGGCTCGTGCTGGTCGCCGCCACCTCCGGCCGCAGGCTCAGGGTGTCCGAGACGAGCTCGCGCAGCGCCGCAGCGTCGCGCACCGCGACATGCAGCAGGAAGTCGCGGTCGCCCGCGACGAAGTACACCCGCTGCGTGGCCGGCAGCTCCTCCAGATAGGCCTGGAACCGGCGCAGGTCGCCCCGCGCATGCGCGTGCAGCCGGATGGTGATGAGAGCTTCGAGATGCAGCCCGCGGGCGGCCGGGGAGACCTCTGCGCGGAACCCGGTGATGACGCCGCGGTCGATCAGCGCCCGCACCCGCTTGTGACAGGTCGACTCGGCGACGCCGACGCGACGCGCGAGCTCGGTGTTCGAGGCGCGGCCGTCGTGCTCGAGGGCATCGATGATCGCCAGGTCGATCGCGTCCAGCCCGCCATCCGCGGACGAGGCGGCTGCCGGGGCGGCGCGACCGGAAGAACTCGCTGTCATCGACGGCGAATCGGGGGATGCGGAGGAGATTCCGCGGAGATCGGTCATTTTGGCTCCTGTTTCTTCACAAACAGTAGCGTCAGCCAAAAGATTCCCCACAATGGTTGCACGAGCTGTTCACCGAGAGAAGGAGTCGCGATGGCGCGCGCGATCGTGATCGGCGCCGGGATGGTGGGACTGTCCACGGCCTGGTACCTGCAGGAGCACGGTGTCGAGGTGACGGTCGTGGACCGTACCGGCGTCGCCGCCGGTTCTTCGTGGGGCAACGCGGGGTGGCTCACACCCGGCAAGTGCATCCCGCTCGCGGATCCTGGCCTGTGGACGTACGGACCGACTGCTCTTCTCGATCCGGATGCCGCTCTGCATGTGCCCTTCCGCTTCGACCTCGGTCTGTGGTCTTTCCTGGCGCGCTTCGCCGCGCACGGCACCGCGCGCGCGTGGGATCGCACCATGGCTGCGCTCACCCCGATCGACCGGATCGCGCTCGCGGCCTTCGACGAGCTGCGTGACGGCGGCGTCGACGCGTGGACCCGGGAGGGCCCGTTCGTGGTCGGCTTCACCGCCGAGGATCGCGCGAAGGGCTTCCTGCACGAGATCGAGGGCGTCATCCGGCACGGGCAGGATGTGCCGTTCGAGCGCATCGACAACCCCCGTGAGCTCGCGCCCATGCTGTCCGATGCCGTTCAGGTGGCGTATCGCCTGGACGGTCAGCGGTTCATCGAGCCCGACGTCTATGTCCAGGCGCTCGCCGATGCGGTCGTGGCGCGCGGTGGCACGCTGCGCACGGGGGCCGCGGTGCGCACGGTCGGCTCCGACGGGGAGCCGTGGGTCGTGCTGAGCGACGGGGAGCGGATCGACGCGGACTCCGTCGTCATCGCGACCGGGGCGTGGCTGCCGCGCCTGGCCCGGCAGCTCGGGGTGAAGGTGCGGGTGCAGGCGGGGCGCGGTTACTCGTTCACGGTGGCGACCGATCAGCCGGCGGAGCACCCGGTCTACCTGCCGTCCCAGCGCATCGCGTGCACGCCCTACCAGGGACGCTTCCGGATCGCCGGCACGATGGAGTTCCGTGGGCCAGACGAGCCCTTCCAGCCCCGGCGGGTGGAGGCCATCGTCAATCAGGCCAGGGAGCTGTTCACCGGTCTTGATCTGGACGATCGTCAGGACGAGTGGGTCGGGTCACGTCCGGTCACTCCCGACGGCCTGCCGCTGGTGGGCGCAACGCGCGCTCCGGGCGTATTCGTCGCCGGGGGGCACGGCATGTGGGGCATCGTGCTGGGCCCGGCGACGGGCAAGCTGCTCGCGGAGCGGATCGTCACGGGGCGCACCGCGCCGGAGATCGCCCCGTTCGACCCGCTGCGGTAGGCATCTCGGCTACGCTCGCGCGGTATGAGTCACGTTGCCCGCGCGCTGATCGAGGAGCGCCTGCGCGAGTTCGACGAGCTGCTCGCGCGCGTCGAACGCGATGAGCGCAGCATCCTCGTGGACCGCGCCGACGGGGCGGCCGACGACGAGCACGATCCGGAGGGCTCGCCGCTGTCGGCGGAGTGGCAGCGTCTCGATGGCCTGCGTCGCTTCGCGCAGACGGAGCGCGCCGACCTGGTCGCCGCACTCGCGCGCTGCGAGAACGGCACGTATGGCGTGTGCGTCCGGTGCGGTGAGCCGATCGCCCCCGGCCGGCTGGAGGCGCGTCCCGCCGCGACGATGTGCGTCCCCTGCGCCGCCCGGCCCTAGCCTCACCCCTCCTCTTCTTCGCCGAACCCGCCGGGTGCGCGCCGAATCCATGCTCCTGGCGTGTCTGCAGCGGTGGATTCGAGGACGACGGGGCGACGAGACGGCGGGGTCAGGCGGGTGAGGGGGTGCGCACCAGGCGGAGCGTGAAGCGTGCGGGCCCGTCGCCGATCACGCGGCCGATCGACGCCTTGCCGTAGAGGCCCTCGTACTTCTCGGTGAACACCGCATCGAGCGCATCGTGCAGCTCGCGGTCGTCGGGGGAGACGTGCTCGAACCGCACATCCCACTCCGCGCCCGCGGTCGAGATGCGACCGGCTCCGGCATCGATGGCGTGCTGATACCACTTTGTCTCGGGGCCGAAGGCGGCTCGCACGTACAGATCCTCACCCACCCGGGCCAGGGCGATCGGCACCGGCCTGCGGAGGGTGCCATCCGACCTCCGCGCGGCGATGCCGATGGCGGGAGGGGTGTCGATCGCGGTGAGCTCCGAAGGAGTCCAGCTGCTCATCCCGGAAGTCTCGCACCTGCGACCGGCCGGGGCGGATGACACGCGGCGCGTCGCCGGGCCGTGACCGGGCTGTGACACTCGGCGGGCGTCGTCCGGCGCATCCGCCCGCGGGGGCCGGGCGTCAGTGCGACCCTCCGGTCACGTCCGTGCCCTTCGGGACGATGAAGAACACCAGCACGGCGACGGCGAGCATGACGGCACCGCCCGCGTAGCCGGCGGCCTGCAGCGAATGCGTGAACGCCTGGCCGGCCTGTGCGGCGAGATCGGGCATCCCCGCCTCGCCGGCGATGGCGGCCGCAGCGCCCAGCGACTCTGCCGCCTGGTCGGCGACGCCGGCATCGGCGGAGCGCAGTGCGGCGAAAGAGGCGGTCTCGCGCAGCTCCGTGCGATAGATGATCGCCGCGATGCTCCCGAGGATCGCCACGCCCAGCGTGCCGCCGAGCTCGTAGGAGGTCTCTTCGAGGGCCCCGGCATTGCCGGCCTTCTCCTCGGGGGTGGACGACATGATCATCGCGGATGCGATCGCCAGCGAACCCGTGCCGATGCCCACCAGCACGAGGGCGACGACGACACCGGCCAGGTTCAGCCCGGAGCCGAGGAAGCCGATGACGAGCATCCCTGTTGCGGCGATCGCGAGGCCGCCGGCGAGCACCGCGCGCGCCCCGATCAGCCGGGCGAGCGGCGGGGCGAGCAGCGAGGCGACGGCGCCGGCGAGGGCGACCGGGATGAGGCGCACGCCCGCTTCGAGGGGGCTGGCGCCGTCGACCAGCTGCAGCCACTGCGCGATGAGCAGGAGCGCCGCGATCATCGCGAACGTCGAGCCGAGCGCGGCGATGATGCCCGCCGCGAAGGGGCGGCGCCGGAACAGGCCGAGATCGAGGAGGGGATGCGGGCTGCGCAGGCAGCGCGCGATGAACCAGCCGAGCGCTGCGGCGGCGATCGCGAGGGCGGCCCAGGCGAGCGGCACGGCGAAGCTGGCCTGCTTGCCGAACTCCTTGATCGACCAGACCAGGCCCACCATGCCCACGAGGGACAGGGCTGCGGCGACCGCATCCCAGGGGCCGGGGTTCTCGACGCGCGACTCGGGGAGGATGAGCAGCCCGGCGATGACACCGGCGACCATGAGCGGGATGTTGATGAGGAACGCCGCGTGCCAGGAGAAGTGCTCCAGCAGCAGGCCGCCCACGAGCGGGCCGACGGCGGCGCCGAGGCCGGAGACAGCGGCCCAGATGCTGAGCGCGGTGGCGCGCTCAGCGGGGTCGGCGAAGACCACGCGGATCAGGGAGAGCGTGGTGGGCATGATCATCGCGCCGCCGATGCCGAGCAGGGCGCGGATGGCGATGACCATCGCGGCCGAATCGGCGAAGAGGACCAGCACGGACGCCGCGGCGAAGATCGTGTAGCCGAGCATGAGCATGCGCTTGCGGCCCCACCGGTCGGCGATCGCCGCGGAGGAGACCAGCAGCCCGGCGAGCACGAGCGAGTAGATGTCGATGATCCACAGCTGCTGCTGAGCGGTGGGGTGCAGGTCCCCGGCCATCTCGGGCAGGGCGATGTTGAGGATCGTCATGTCCATCGTGATCACGAGCAGGCTCGCGGTCAGGACGGCCAGGGCAGCCCACCGGCGGGCGCGGGGGATGCCGGTGGCGGGGGAGGATGCGACGGTGGGGATGGTCTGCGTCATGGTGTGCTCCGGGCGCGCGCGGGCGCTGTCGGTCGTTCCGGTCTTTGGTACATTTGTACCGTATGCGAGCGATGTCCGCAATCCCGTCGTGCCGCGCCGCGTGCGCAGCGGACGACGCAGGACCGCGGCAGGATGAGGGGATGAGCACCATCGATCAGCGCAGGTACACGGCCCGTCTCGAGGCCGTCGCGACGCGGTGGGCCCTCGTCGCCCTGATCGTCGGCGGCCTGCTGGCCATGATCTTCGTGACGCTGTCGGGTGAGCGCTGGCCGCTCGCGGGCACGCTCGCCCGGCCCGGCGCGGTGTCGATCGGGGAGCTCGCCGGCTGGATCACCGCGGCCCTGGGCGGCGTGGCGTTCGCCACGGCATCCGTGCTCGCCCAGCGCCGCGGCGCTGCACCGTGGCGCGCGCGGATCCCCATCGCCAAGCGCGTGCTCGATGTGCTCTCCACGTCGCTCGCGATGGCGATGCTGTCGTACTTCATCGTGCTGGCGGTCGCCCAGCTGTTCCAGCTGGCTTTCCGCGGGCTCACGATCGACGCGCTGGGCGGGGGAGCGCTGACCGGTGCGGCCGCCGCGGCGTTCACCTACACCGCGGTGCTCGCCGGCTCCCGCGTCACGGCGGAGGGGCTGGCGCTGCTGGCCACCCTCGTGCTGTTCGTCGGGACGATGGCGAGCATGATCTCCGCGCCGGACGACTCCTGGTGGCAGCTGCACTTCTCGCAGCTCGGCAACGCCAACGCGGTCTCTGGCTACCGCTTCAACCTCTCCCTCATCCTCACCGGGCTCGTGCTCACCGCGCTCGCCGGCTACATCGCGCACGATATCGAGCGCGGTCTCGTCGTGCGCGGCCACGATCCGGGCAGCCGGGTGTCGCTGTTCGCCTGGCTCTTCTCCGGTATCGGGCTCTGCCTGATGGTCGTCGGGCTGGTGCCGGACGCCGTGAACTTCGTGGTGCACGTGGGCGCGGCATCGGGCATGGTGGTCGTCTTCGCGGTGTTCGTCGGCTGTGCGCTGCGGATGCTGCCGGGGCTGCCGCGCGAGGTGTCCGGGTTCTCGGTGCTGGTGATCGTCGGGATCATCGGCGCCGCACTGCTGTGGGTGCCGATCGGGTATTACAACCTCACCGGAATGGAGTTCATCGCCGCCGGTCTGCTCTTCGCGTGGCTCACGGTGTTCACGCGGGCGATCGGCGCCTACGGGCAGGGACCGGACGGGGCGGAGGGCGCACGATGAGCGCAACGGAGACATCGCGTACGGCAGCGGTGCCGGTCGTCCCTCCCGGGCGGCACGACCCGGAGGGTCGTCGCCGGCAGATCGTCGCAGCGGCGGCGGAGCTCATCACCGAGGTCGGTATCGCCAAGGTCACGCACCGTCTGGTCGCTCAGCGTGCGGGGGCGTCGCTCGGCTCGACGACACGCTATTTCTCCTCGCTCGACGAGCTCGTCGAGGACGCGCTGCGACTGCTCTCGGACGAGCTTGCCGCGGAGCTCGACGATGCCAGCGCGATGATCGCGGCCCGCGGCTGCACGCCGGAGATCCTCGCGGCGTATCTCTGCGAGTTCCTGCTCGAGCCGGAGGAGGTGCGGCGCACCTGGGAGGTGTTCGGCGCGGTCGTGGCCGATCCGACGCTGCGTCCGCTCGTGGACCGGTGGACCGAGGGGATGACCGAGATCCTCACCACCCACGTGGGGGCCGATGCCGCCCGCGGCGCGGTGCTGCTGATGGATGGCGCGACCGTGCACGCCGTGCTCGGGGAGCGCCCGGATCAGGAGCTCCTGGTCCGGCTGTTCGGCCGGTTGCTCGGCACAGCGCCGGCGTAGCCCTTCCTCTTCCGGTCGCCGCCGCGAACAGCGAAGCTGGGAGCACCGGAACGAAGGGTGAGGCGGATGACGACGATGCCGGATGTGCGCGTGAAGCGTGTCTACGAGCCCGCAGAGCACAGCGACGGCGCGCGGGTGCTGGTCGATCGGCTGTGGCCGCGCGGCGTGAGCAAGGAGCGTGCGCAGCTCGCCGAATGGTGCCGAGACGTCGCCCCGTCGACCGCGTTGCGCGTGTGGTACGGGCACGACCCTGAGCGCTTCGACGCGTTCTCCCGCCGCTACCGCGACGAACTCGCCGACCCGGTGCGCGCGAAGGCGCTCGACGATCTGCGGGCCAGGGCGGCCGCAGGAACCCTCACCCTGCTCACGGCGGCCAAGCGCGACGACATCAGCGAGGCGACGGTCCTGCGCGACATCCTGTGCGAGAAGCCCGTAGCGGCATAGGCTCACGCCGCGTGGAACCCGGGCCGGCGCGGCGAGCGATGCGGTGCGGCTGCGGGTAGTGTCGGCCGGATGGACGACTGGATCGAGCACCGCCGGGAGGGCGATCGGGAGCTGCTGGGCTGGATGGAGCCCCGGCCGGACGGTTTCGTCGTGCGCGACAGGCTCGGCCGGGCCCGCACCGGCGCCGTCGACTGGCTCACCGCCGAGGAGGCGCTCGACGCGCTCGGCATCGGCTACCTGGCCGATGCGTATGAGGTGCGACTGGACGAGGCAGACGAGGACGACGCAGACGAGGACGACGCAGACGAGCATGCCGCGTGGCTGCGGGTGCGGATCACGGAGGTGTCGCCCGCGGGCATTCGCCTGAAGAGGGACGACTGGAGCAGCCAGGCGGTGGGTGCGGACCAGCTCTTCTACGAGATCGGCTTCCCCGCCGGAGATCGGCTGCGCCGCGTCTGAGCCGGTGCGGGTGCTGCGCCGACGGGTGCTGAGGGAGTGCGACGACCGTGCGACCGGGACCGCGGCACACTGCTCGGCGCGGGCCTTCCCGGCGCCGTGTCGAGCAGGGACGGCCGGATGACCGACGTCAGCTCGATCGATCCCGCGGCTCGACGGAACGGGCGGATCGCGTGAGGCACGGCGGAGGCGCCTGGCATGATGGAGGCATGCGCGCATCCCGGCTGCCCCGCCTTCTGCGGGGCGCTGTCGCCGCCTCGACGGCGACGTTCGTCGCGCTGCTCTGCCACGTGGCGGCGGGCGGCGCCGTGCCGGGCGCGCTCGGAATCATCGTCCCCTGGGTGCTGGCCCTGATGACCTGCACCCTCCTCGCCGGGCGCCGTGCCTCGCTGGTCCGTCTGGGAGCAGCGGTGATCCTGAGCCAGGCGCTCTTCCACGTGCTGTTCGTGCTCGGCGCGATCTCGGTCACCGGCTTCACCGGCGGCCACGTGCACGGGGCGATGCTGTTCTCCGGGCCGGAGGCCGACGTCCTCCCGGCCATCGCCGTCTCTGTCGACGCGGCGATGATCCTCGGTCATGCGGCGGCCGCTCTGGTCACCACGCTGGCCCTGTTCCGCGGGGAGCGCGCCGTCGAGGCGCTGCGGACCCTCGCCCGCGATCTCGTGGAGCGACTGGGGCGGCGCATCACCCCCGCGCCCGTCGTGGTCCGTTCGGTGCGCCGTCGCGTTCTCGTCGTCGTGCGAGCGGACGCCGCTCCGTCGCCGATCCTCCGCTCTCTCCGGCGGCGGGGCCCTCCCGCGCTCTGCGCGGTCTAGCCCGCCCCTCGGGGCGCGCCCCTCTTCGCCGGTGTGCTGTGGCCACCAGGCGGGGTGGCCACCGCGCGCGACGACGTGTCGCGCGCCCGGAGATCGACATGCCGGCGATCGCCGTCGGCATTCCGCAGGCCTCGCTCGGCGAGGCCGGAAGGCAGAACCATGCGTATTCGCACCATCCTCGTCGCCGCGGCGGCCGCGGCCATCGCCCTCGTCGGCGTGGCCGGGCCGGCATCGGCCCACGATCAGCTCATCGACAGCTCGCCCCAGCAGAACGAGGCGCTCGACACCGCACCCGCCGAGGTGCGACTGACCTATTCCGCCGCGATCATGGACCTCGGCGGAGGCGCCGGAACCGAGGTCATCGTCGTCGATGACGCGGGACACGACTGGGTCGACGGCGAGATCGTCATCGACGACACCACCGTCACCGTGCCGCTCGCCGCCGCCGATATGCCGGCAGGCGCATACGAGGTGCGCTGGCGCGTCGTCTCGTCCGACGGGCATCCGATCGACGGCATGATCCCCTTCACGGTCGCGCAGGGCGCCGATCCCGCGCCGGCCGAGACGGCGACTCCTGAGCCCGCCGTCACGAGCTCTGCGGCCCCGGCCCCCGCGGCCACCACCCCGGCGGCGGACCCGGACCCGGACGTGACCGCCGCCCCCCAGCCCGCGACGGACGACAGCACCCTGCGCACGGTGCTGATCGGCGCCGGCGGCGCCGTGGTCGCCCTGGTCGTGCTGCTGGCCGTCTTCGCCGCTCGCCGCCGCAGGGCCACCGAGCACGACTCCGGGACGGAGGCCTGACATGGCCCGCCGTCTGGGAGTGACCGTGCTCCGCTCGCGCGTCTTCGCCGCTGTCGTCCTCGCCGGTGCGCTCGCGGTGCCGCTCGCCGGCTGTTCCGCCACGCCAGAACCGGCGCCCGCTGCCACGGCCTCCTCCTCTGCCGCCGAGGCGATCACGATCGACGAGGGATGGGCCAAGGCCGCCGACGACGGCATGACGGCGGCCTTCGGCGTGCTGCACAACATGTCCGATCGCGCCGTCACCGTGGTGGGGGCGGAGTCGGTAGCCGCCGACCACGCCGAGCTGCACACGACGGCCGCCGACAGCAGCGGGCAGATGTCGATGTCGGAGGTCGAGGGCTTCATCGTGCCGGCGGGCGGTCAGTTCTTGCTCGAGCCCGGCGGTGAGCACATCATGCTCATGGGGCTGACCGCGCCGATGATCGCCGGCGACGAGGTGACCATCACGCTCGTCTTCGACGACGACTCCACTCTCGATCTGGTGTTCCCTGTGAAGGACTACACCGGCGCGAACGAGCACTACGAGGAGGGCGACGAGCACGGAGCGCACGGGTGAGCGCGCCGCACCGTCCCTCGCGGCGGCAGTTCCTCCTCGGAGGAGCGGTCGCGGGGGTCGGGGCGGCTGCCGCGATCGGGATCGATGCCGCGCTGCGAACGGCGGACGAGCCGGAGCAGCTCGCGGCGCCGGCAGCGGCGGACGCCGCGAGCGTGCCGTTCGCCGGTGTCCATCAGGCCGGGATCGACACAGAGCCGCAGGCGCACGCGACCTGGATCGCGCTGGACCTGCGTCCGGACACCGACCGCGACGGCCTGCGACGCATGATGCGCATCCTCAGTGAAGACGCGGCCCGCCTCACCGCCGGGCGACCGCCGCTGGCCGATTCCGAACCGGAGCTCGCCGTCACGCCCGCCCGGCTCACGGTCACGTTCGGATTCGGGCCGGGACTGGTCGCGCGCGCCGGCGGAGACGCTCCGGCGTGGCTGCACCCGCTGCCGGTGTTCGACATCGACCGGCTCGACCCCGCCTTCTGCGACGGTGATCTGCTGCTGCAGATCGGCGCGGACGACCCGCTCACGGTTGCGCACGCCGCACGGATGCTGATGAAAGACGCCCGCCGGTTCGCCGGGATCCGCTGGTCGCAGCAGGGGTTCCTGCGTGCGCCTGCGGCCCACCCCGCGGGGGAGACGCCGCGTAATCTGTTCGGCCAGGTCGACGGCACGGCCAACCCGAAGGCGGGCACCGTCGACTTCGACGAGGTCGTGTGGGCGGGTGCCGATGCGGGGTGGCTCACCGGCGGGACCGGAATGGTGATCCGTCGCATCCGCATGGATCTCGAGGGGTGGGATCGCGTCGACCGGGCCGGACGAGAGCTCTCCACGGGGCGCCGGATGTCGGATGGCGCACCCCTCACCGGGACCGCGGAGCATGACGAACCCGATTTCACCGCGAAGACCGCGGTGGGCCTGCCTGTCATCCCGCCGTTCTCGCACATGCGGAGGGCGCGTGGGGAGCCCGGCGACGGGGGGCAGCGCATCCTGCGTCGCTCGTACAACTACGAGCAGGCCCCGTCGGCGGAGATGCTCGCGGCCGGGGCGCTCAGCGATGCCGGTCAGGTGTTCGTGGCCTTCCAGGCCGACGTGGATCGGCAGTTCCTGCCGATCCAGCGTCGCCTGGCCGCCCTCGACATGCTCAATGAGTGGACGACGCCCGTGGGATCCGCCGTTTTCGCCATCCCTCCGGGGTGCGCGGAGGGTGGCTACGTCGGCGACACGCTGCTCGAACAGCGCGCGTGATCCCTCCCGTGCGCGCGGTCCGGGGGTCCGCGCGCACGGGACGCGTAGCAGCAGCAGGGCGGGCAGGGAACCGGTGTCGATGGGTAGTTCTCCCCATCGACGCGCCACGACGGACTTCGTAGTGTGGAGTCCAGACGGGCCAAGGGTGGTCCGAAGGTCTCAGAGACACGCGGTCCGGGGCGATGCTCGCGGAACATCCGTTGCCATCGAACCGGTGCCGCAATCATGGCTTGCCCACGGCTTCGTCCGTGTGGCGCACGACAAGAGGCCGGATGCGCGGCCCCGGGGGGAAGCCAGAGCATCCGGCCTCTTCTGATCCCTCGGAGCGAGCGCTCCGCGCCAGCCCGCGTGCCGGCAGGGGCCGCGCGCACGGTCGCGAGGACGTGCGGAAACCCGTCGCCGACATGAGGACGTTGGTGGACGCCGTCTTTTATTGTTGTCCCAAAGCCGCAGGGGAGGAACATCCCTGCGATGAGGGGGGATAAATGAAGAAGGTCGGTTGGCGTGAACGAATCACGATCCTTCAGGTCGTCGTCGTCGCGCTGGTGCTCGCGCTGGTGTGGGTGCTGGCGGTGTTCTTCGCTCGCGGACAGGTCGTCCGGATCGTGACCCAGGACTTCATCGGGGCGTTCTCCGATGTCGTCGCGGCCGAGGTGATGGCCAGGCAGCCGGCCGTGGCCGGGGCCGCTCCGCTCGCCGTGGCGGTCGTGCTCGACGAGGAGGGCCGGATCGTCGCGTGGGCCGGCGAGCTCAGCCCCGAGGAGCGCGATCGGATCCGCGACCTCGCCGACGCCGGCGCGCTGAGCAGCAGCACCCAGGGCTACGCCTTCACGGCGCTCGCCGACGGCGGCCTGTTGTACACCCAGCTCGACTTCGACTGGGTCGATGACCGCATGCGGCAGATGGCGTTGCCGATCGCAGGAATCTGCGCGGTCGCGGGCATGGTCATCTACCCCGCCGCGCGTTGGATCTCGGTGGCGCGCACGCGTGAGGCGTATCGGGGGCTGGAGCCCGCGGAGGTCCGCTCCCTCCGGGAGGAGCACGTGGCCGTGCTCGAGTCGATGACGGACGGCGTCATCGCCGTCCGGGACGATGCGACCGTGCTCTGGGCCAATCGCGCCGCGCGGGGTGCCGTGTTCGACCTCGATCCCGATGGCCCGCTCGACGACGCGGCCGTGCTGGCCCTGCCAGACGATGTCCGGGACCGCATCGGCCAGGGACGATCGGCGGAGCAGATCCTGGTGCGCGACGGCCGCACCCTGGTCGTGAGCACGCAGCGAGAGTTCGAGGGGCCGACCGGACCGGTGCGTCTGGTCATGATCCACGACCGGACGGAGCTCATGCACGTGGTCGAGGAGCTCGAGCACACCATTCGTCAGTCCCATCGGCTGCGTTCGCACGCGCATGAGTTCGACAACACCCTGCACATCCTGTCCGGCCTGCTCGAGCTCGGTCTCGTCCCCCAGGCGCGCGAGTTCATCGGCATCGCCACGGCGGATGACGACGACGTCGAGGCGCCGTGGGCTGGGCGGGCCGAGGATCCGTTCGTGCGGGCCCTGCTGGCGTCCTACACATCGGTGGCGCGCTCCCGGGGCGTCTCGTTGGTGCTCACGGGGGAGAGCCGGATCCCGCCCCTCCCCTCCGGCGTGCGGGGATCGGTGCAGGTGGTCCTGGGAAACCTGCTGAAGAACGCTCTGGAGGCGTGCGGGTCCGGCGACACGATCGTGGTGTCCGTCGCGGTCTCCGCGCACGAGGTGGAGCTGGCGGTCGACGACAGCGGGCCGGGCGTCGCTCCGGCGATCGCCGAGAACGTGTTCGACCGGGGCGTCTCATCGAGATCGGAGGGAGGAGAGCGCGGTACGGGGCTGGCGCTGGTCCGGGCGACGGCCGAGCTGACCGGCGGCGGGGCTTTCCTCGAGACGTCCGACCTGGGCGGCGCGCGATTCCGCGTGGTCATCGGCAGGTACCCCCGTGCGGAGGTGCGCGATGCCTGAGCACATCCGCGTGCTGATCGTGGAGGACGATCAGATGTCGGCCGAGCTGCATCGGCTGTTCCTCCTGACCGAGCCGGACATCGAGCTGATCGAGGCGGCGGCGACCGTCACCGCGGCGATCGACGCGCTGACGGCCCGTCCCGTCGACATCGTGCTCCTGGACATCCACCTGCCGGACGGCAGCGGCATCGACCTGCTCGACTGGCTGGCCGCGCACCGGCCGGCGGTCGAGGTCATCGTCCTCAGCGGGGAGAAGACCAGCGAGGCCGTGCTGGCGGCGCGGCGGCGCGGGGTCGTCCACTACCTCGTCAAGCCGTTCGCGGCGGGTGAGCTGCGCCGTCGGCTGCGTGCGGTGCGCGCTTCGCTGAAGATCCAGGAGGTCGGCGGGTCCGAGATCACCCAGCGCGGCATCGACATCCTCACCGGTGGAGGGCTGCACGCCGGCGTGCCGGCGGCGGGCGCGGCATCGGCACTGGACCAGCCGCTCCTGGTCGGGCACCGTTTCGACGGGATCCGGGACATCGCCCTGCGGCGGATCGCGGAGATCGGCCACAGCCCGGACTGCACCCCGGACTCGGTGGCCAGGGACCTCAGCGTGTCGACCCGCCAGCTGCAGCGCGCCTTCGCCGAGGCCGGTGAGACCGTCGCGGACGCGATTCGCGCGCACCGGGTCCGCCTCGCCGCGATGCTGCTTCTGGACCGCCGGGAGATGCCGCTGGAATCCGTCGCCGACGTCGTCGGCTTCGGAAACGCCAAGCGACTCCGCCGGGCCTTCGTCGATCTGCACGACGTCACGCCCACGGAGTGGCGGCGGCGTCGCTTCGGCCGGTGAGGGCCGGAGAGCGACGAGGAAGGTCCATTTTCCGACGGGTCGGCTGAACCCGTTGTCGGCATGACGCCGTCATGGCGGTCCCGGGAACCGGCGATCGGTCGGACCCAGGGGCCAGCTCGCGACGGCCGGAGGTCATCTTGCGACGGAGACGACCACAGCACCGGGGAAGTGATCCATAATCCGCTGCCCGCGATGCGGGGGCTGATCCGCCCGAGATCGGCCGGCTCGCGGACGCCGGAACGGTTCTCGATGTCTTCCCTACGTTAATGGCGCAGGGGGGCATTTTCGTCTGCCCTATCGACGAGCAGAAGGCAGAATCTTCATGGAGAACGACGACACGTTCCAGGTACAGCGACGGACGATCATCAAGGGTGCGGCATGGTCTGTGCCGGTCATCGTGGCCGTCACCGCGTCGCCTCTCGCGGCCGCGACCAACGTCACGCCGGTCATCGGCTTCGATGAGGACTACTACGGCTGGCCGGACACGAGCGCGCGCGACAAGATGGCCAAGTACGCCAACGGCGTCGAGATCCGTGTCACCGACGGCGCGGGCAACGCGGTGCCCGACGGGACGATCGTCACCATCGAGATCGGCGACTGGGACGACAACTCCATCTGGTTCTACGCCGACGCGTCGCTCCCGATCGGCGAGGGCGGCGAGAAGCTCGCTCCCCAGCGGGCGGTCATCACCCTGCCGACGGTCAACAGCAAGGTCAACCTCAACGGCTACCTGCGCCGCGGGAGCGATGCCAACCACCCCGACCGGAAGCAGACCCTGACGGCCTGGGTGACGCTGAACGGCGTCACGAGCACCGCAACCGCCTACTGGGCGCTCGGGTCGTCGTCCAGCGCCTTCGGCGACGACGACGACACCCTCACCGGTCCGGCCGACGAGGCGCAGCACTCCCGCCGGCGGGGCGGCTGGTTCTGAATCAGCCCGGGGTCGGTGGTCGCGGCCGAGTCTGCTGCGGGGACCACCCATCCTGTGCGATGGACGCCGGCCGGATCGGCGGCGCCGTCCGGCGCTCCGACCTCTCGGGGGGAGCCGGAGCGCCTCGGGCGTGCTGCCGGCCTGATCCGGTGCCGGCGAACGATGGTCGGGTACGCGGAGGCGTACCCGACCATCGTCGTTCGTTCCGGGAGGGCATGCTCGGGGGCCCGCGGCGCCTCACGATTGCGCAGCACGGAGGATGGCGATAACATACCGCTCAGTCTGTACGATCGGAGAGAGGCGGGCCCCGTGGCCGGAGATCCCACCGACGGGCGGTTCTTCCGCAACGTTCTCGGTCAGTACCCCACCGGCGTGAGCGTGATCACGACGACGCAAGAAGACGGCACTCCGGCCGGGATGGTCGTCGGCACGTTCGTCTCCGTCTCGATGGATCCGCCGCTGGTCGGCTTCCTCCCGCAGAAGACATCGTCGAGCTGGCCCAGGATCGAGGCGACCGGCCGATTCTGCGTGAACATCTTCAGCGCGGACCAGGAGCAAGAGGTCCGCACCCTCGCCTCCAAGGACCCGGACAAGTTCGCGGCCGTGGAGACGTTCCTCTCGCCGCTGGGAAACCCGGTGCTCCGTGACGCCGTGGCCTGGATCGACTGCCGGATCCACAGCGTCACCGACGCGGGCGACCACCTCATGGTCCTGGGTCTCGTCGAGACGATGGACATCCAGAACGAGGCCCTCCCGCTGCTCTTCTTCCAGGGCGGCTACGGCCGTTTCGCCCCGCACTCGCTGGCCGCGGGCGAGGCGACCCCCGGTATCACCACCGAGATGCTGCGCAAGGTCGATCGGGTGCGCGACGTCATGGAAGCCCTCGCGAGCGACGCGGGCGGTCGGGTGATCGCGACGCAGGTGGTCGGCGGCGACCTGGTGGTGCTGGCCAGCGCCGACAGTCCAGAGTCCGGCGGTCGTGCGATGCTCGTGGGCGGCCGCATCCCCTACGCGCTCCCGAACGGCTCGGTGATCGCCGCCTACCAGAGCGACGCGGCGGTCACGGCCTACCTCGACAAGGCTGCCGCCGACGACGATGAACGCGCCAGGCAGCGGCGCGGTCTCGAGCTGGTGCGCGAGCGGGGGTACTCCGTCGGCCTCCTCAACGACGCCCAGCGCACGTTCGCCGCCGCCGTCGAGCGCCTCGCAGACGACCCAGACGCGCTCATCACCGACGAGATCCGTGCCCTCATGAAGGACCTCTCCTACGATCCGGAGGAGATCACGGCGGAGTTCGAGGAGTCGATCCGGGTCATCGCCGTGCCGGTGTTCGACGCGGCCGGCGACGTCGCGATGGCCTTCACGCTCTATGGCTTCGCAAAGCCCGAGGGCGGCGCGCGGTTCTGCATCGAGCACGCCATCGCGGCCGGGCGTGCGGCGACCGCTGCGATCGGCGGCCGTGCGCCGGAGCCCGCCTCGACGGCCTGATCGGGCGGGCGGGGCGCTCGCATACGGCCCGGCCGGTGCTGGCCGCGGAACGCTCGGGCGCCGGGAGGCGCGACGTGCGGTGGTCCGGCGTGGCGATCGGCGTCCTCCGGGGGTTCTGGTCTGCCGCCGCCGCGAGGGGCAGCGGTGTTTTTTCTGGGCTGAGCAGGGATTCCGTTTCGCCCTTCGGGAACCCGGCGGTGCGTAGATGGCCGTTGGCTTCACCCGAAGGGTGAGAAACAGGGTGAGATACTGACATCAATACCGGGGGGTCATGGCGGTGCTGACGGCAGTGCCGGTGCCTTTCCCAACCACACGGAGGCACGTGCATGATCGTCGAGCGCACACCGACAAACGCTGCGAACCCGTTCGAGATCGAGCCCGTCGCATCGCGTGACACGGCGGAGCAGGCCGTTCTGGCGCTGGTCAACAGCATCCGCCGCACCGACCTCGATGCCGGAGACCGGCTGCCCAACCTGCCCGAGCTGTCGGTGAGCCTCGGAGTCGCGCGGGACAATGTGCGCCGCGCGCTGCATGCGCTGGCCGCCGAGGGCGTGGTGGAGGTCAAGCCGGGGCGCTACGGAGGAACCGTGATGCGCGACCGTTCCGGCATTCCGCGGGTGCTGGCGCCGATCCTGTCCCGTTCGCTGCTGGCCGAGGGCGTATGGGAAGACCTCATCACGGTGCGTGAGCTGCTCCAGGTGGACGCATCGCTCCGGCTGATGCGCCGCGACGCCCGTGCCGCCATCGCCCGGATGGAGCAGCACCTCGACGATATGCGGCGCCGCATCGATGAGCTCGCCTACGCCAGGGCCGCCTATGGCGGCATCGAGATCGCGTGCACGACAGCGGTGCACTGCGGAAACCAGGTCCTGGGCGACCTCCTGCTGCGGGTGGTCGACCGGATCTCTGTGGTCGGGGTGATCACGCGGGAGCGCATCGACGCGTCGCCGGACCTGGCACTGCGCACCCAGGACGCCCAGGAGCGCATCGTCGCGGCGATCCGGCACCGGGACGAGGATGCGGTGACCGAGGCGGTTCGCGATCAGATGGCCGTGACACTCCGGGCCGCGGTCGCGGCGCGCGCGGAGGCGCACCGGCCGGAGCTCTCTGCGTGATCTCCCGGGGGCGGCGCGCGCGGATCCGGGCGGCATCGAGCGGTGCCCCGGCACCGCTCGGCCGCCGCGTCGGTGCCGGGGCGGGCGGGTGAACGGGTCGCGCCTCGTTCTGAGCGTCGCCGTCACGGCGGTCGCCGCCATCGTGGTGCCAGCGGTGCTGCTGCGGATGCGCGCGACGGCGCCCGGCGGAGATGCGCAGGGGCGGATGCGGCTGCCGAGGATCATCCCGTTCCTCGGGTGGGCGGCCGCGGCGGCTGGCCTGTTCATCCTGCTGGTGTCGCTGGCGATGGCGGACGGAGCGCTCCCACTGAGCATCACGGGTGCAGCGATGCTCGTGGGCGGTCTGGTCCTGATCGTCATGGCGTGGAACTGGTACGTCGCGCCCGGCCCGGAGGCGATCGAGTACCGGACGGCGCTCGGGGTGCGTCATCGCATCCGGTACGCCGACATCGTCGAGGTGCGCGAGGACGAGCGCGACGGTCACCGGATGCTGCGGATCCGATCCGCCGACGGCACGCGCTTCACGGCGAACGTGTCGAGGCACGGCTTCCCCGCGTTGCAGGCCTGTGTCGCGTTCCGGGAGCGGCGCGGACGGTGGCCGCTTCCCGGTGAGCTCGATCCCGGTGCTGCTGCGCTCCCGGAGCGGTGAGACTCAGGCGGCGTCGGTCGCACGACGGCGTCGCAGCGCCGCGATTCCCGTGATCGATGCTCGCCAGCCCACCAGGAACAGCAGCAGCGTGAGCGCCGCGACGATGATGAACGCGATCGCGGTGCCCTGACCGGAGACGGCGCGCAGCGCCATCCCGCCGGCGACGGTGATCAGCCACACCGGAACCCCGGTGCGCACAGGGGCCGCCGGGGCACGCCAGGCCAGGGCGGCGGCCCAGCCGGCGACGAGCGCCACCAGGAACGGCCACGCCGTCACGAACAGACCGCCGATCGGATCCGCGCCGTGGCTCGCGCGTCCCACGGCCGCGAACACGGTGACCAGGAGCACGTCGAGGGCGGCGGCGATGGCGATGGCGGATGCCGGGGGAGCGGTGCGGGTCATGCCTCCATTGTGCTCGCCTGCGCGACGGCCGGCGGATGCCGGACGCGCCGCGCCGCGGTGTGGCGGGGCGGTGTCACGACGTCCGGTCCGCGCGGGGTCCAACGGATTGTTTGATCTCCGTAGGCAACATGAACGTGATAAATGCGTAACATCCAGTGTCACTAATCATCTGTATAGTGACACTCACCAACAGGTATCCGTCGTTTGCAGGGAGGCAGATCGATGAGAAGTTCGACAGCGCGCAGAGCGGTCCTTCCGCTCGCTCTTGTGGCCGCTCTCACCCTCGGCGGCTGCGCGCCGTCCCAGCGTGATGACGCGTCTGCGGGAGCCAGCGACGCCACATTCACCTTCGGCATGGCCGGGGCGCCCAAGCTGTTCGACCCGTTCTACGCGTCCGACGGCGAGACCTTCCGGGTCACCGACACGCTCTTCGAGGGTCTGCTCAGCCTCGAGGAGGGCGGTGTGGGCGTCGAACCGGCTCTCGCCACATCGTGGACATCGAGCGATGACGGCACAGAGTGGGTCTTCGAGCTCCGTGACGACGTCACCTTCCACGACGGGACCGCGTTCGACGCGGATGCCGTCTGTGCCAACTTCGAGCGCTGGCACAACCAGACCGGCGTCGCGCAGAGCTCCGGCGTCTCCTACTCGTGGATCAACGACTTCGGCGGATTCGCCGACCAGGCCGATGTGCCGTCGCTCTACGCGGGCTGCGCGGTCCTCGACGACCACCGCGTCCAGCTGAACCTGACCAGGGCCTCATCGCACATGCCCGCCGTGCTGGCGTACTCGTCGTTCGCGATCTCCAGCCCCACCGCTCTGGCGGAGTACGACGCCGATGGCGTCGCGGCAGACGGCGACGGCTTCACCTGGCCCGCGTACGCCACGGCACACCCCACCGGAACCGGGCCGTTCGTGTTCGAGAAGTACGACGCGGCCAACGGCGTCATCACGGTGCGTCGCTTCGACGACTACTGGGGTGACAAAGCCGGTGTCGGCGAGATCGTCTTCAAGGTGATCCCGGGCGAGAACGAGCGCCGCCAGGAACTCGAAGCCGGCAGCATCGACGGCTACGACCTGCCGAACCCGATCGACTGGGCAGACCTCGAGGCCGCGGGCAACAAGGTGCTCATCCGGGACGCCTTCAACGTCATGTTCGTGGCGCTGAACCCGCTCGAGAACGAGGCGCTGCTCGACCTCCGCGTCCGTCAGGCCCTCATGTACGCCACCAACCGCGACCAGCTCGTGGCCACCCAGCTTCCCGAGGGCGCGTACGTCGCCAGCCAGCTGCTGCCGGAGCTGGTGACCGGATTCAACCCGGACGTCGAGCCGTATCCCTACGACCCGGAGCAGGCGAAGAAGCTCCTCGCCGAGGCCGGATACCCGAACCTGACCATCGACCTGTGGTACCCCACCGAGGTGACCCGCCCCTACATGCCGGACCCCTCGCGCGTGTTCGAGGCGATCCGCAGCGACTGGGAGGCCGCGGGCATCACCGTCAACCCGGTCAGCCTGCCCTGGAACGGCGGGTACATCGACGGCATCTACGCCAACCGTGCCCCGGCCTTCCTGCTGGGCGGGACGAACCACTACGACTCTCCCGACGTCTTCTACAGCGCCTACTTCGGTTCCACGGACACCTATCTCCAGACCGGGCTGTATCCCTTCGGGGATCAGCTGGCGGCGGATGTCGACACGGCAGACGCCATCGCCGACCCCGCTGAGCGACTGGCGTTCTACCAGGACATCAGCACGCGCCTGATGACCGAGTACCTCCCGCTGCTGCCGATCGCGCACACCCCGCCGGCCCTGGTCGTCGGTCCGCACGTCGACGGCGTGGTGCCGAGCCCGGTGACCAAGGAGGACTTCTCGAAGGTCACCATCACCCCGTAGCAGAGCACGCTGCCCGCGGGTCATCCCGCGGGCAGCGGCTCGTCCCTGATGTCCATCGTCGAAGAGAGGTGATCGTGGGCAGTTTCCTGATCAAACGCCTGTTCCAGGCGGTGATCACCATGGCGGCGCTGAGCGTGCTCCTGTTCGCCTGGCTGCGGTCGCTCCCGGGCGGCCCGGTGGCCGCGCTCCTGGGGGAGAACGCATCGGCCGAGGAGATCGCCGACATGCGCCGGGTCCTCGGGCTCGATGAACCCATCCTGGTGCAGTACGGACGGTTCATCGGGCGGGTGCTGAACGGACAGTTCGGCGTCTCCACGGGCGTGCAGGCCGGTCGCGACGCGATGTCGATCTTCCTGGAGCGCTTTCCCGCGACCATCGAGCTCGGCGCTCTTGCGATGATCATCGCGCTCGCCGTGGGAGTCCCCCTCGGCTACCGCGCGGCGGTCGCGCGCGGCGGCTGGTTCGACACCGCCTCGATCGTCACATCCCTGGTCGGGGTCGCCGTCCCGGTGTTCTTCCTCGCCTTCCTGCTCAAATACGTCTTCGCGATCCAGCTCGGCTGGCTCCCGGTGTCCGGGCGGCAGAGCGTCGGCATCAACAGCACCACCATCACCGGCTTCGTGGTGCTCGACGGGGTGATGACACGCGAATGGGATGCCGTCGTCGACGGCATCCGCCACCTCATCCTCCCGGCGGTCGCGCTGTCGTCCATCCCGATGGCCGTGATCTTCCGCATCACGCGGGCGTCGACCATCTCCGTCCTCGACGAGGACTATGTCCGCACCGCCAACGCCAAGGGGCTCAGCCGCCCGGTCATCACCCTCCGGCACGTGCTGCGCAACGGTCTCATCCCGGTGGTCACCGTCACCGGGCTCATGGTGGGCACGCTCCTGGGCGGTGCGGTGCTCACCGAGCGGGTCTTCACCTTCCGCGGTGTCGGTCACGCGCTCGCGCAGGGCTTCGAGACCCGGGACTATGCGGTGCTCCAGGTGCTGATCCTGATGGCGGCCCTGGTCTACATCGTCGTGAACCTCGTCGTCGACATCGCGTACGGCGTCATCGATCCCCGGGGGCGAGCGAAATGAGCACGGACACGCACACCGCGGCCGAGGTCCGCCCGCAGGACAGCGCGTCGTCGCGCGACGACCAGGGCATCAGCCAGCGGACGATCATCTGGCGACGGCTGCGCCGCAACCCGATGTTCCTCGTCGGCGCCGTGATCACCGCCCTGTTCCTGCTCCTGGCCGTGTTCGGCCCGCTGTTCGCGCCCCATGCGCCGGACGCGCGCCTGCTGATCGACCAGGTGCGGCCGCAGACCAACCCGATCCCCGGTGCGCAGCCGGGCTTCCCCCTGGGCGCGGACTGGCACGGCCGCGATCTGCTGTCCCGGCTGATGGTCGGCGCGCAGCAGACCCTCATCGTCGGTGTGCTGGCGACCCTCGGCGGCCTCGTCGGCGGCCTGGTGCTGGGGACGCTCGCGGGTGCTCTCGGCGGCTGGGTCGACGCCGCCGTCATGCGTCTGGTCGACGTGATGCTCTCGATCCCCTCGCTGCTGACGGCCTTCTCGATCGCGGCGCTGTTCGCCCATCCCTCGCAGATGACGGTGATCCTGGCGATCGCGATCGTGCAGGTGCCGGTGTTCGCCCGCATGCTGCGGGGCTCGATGCTCGTCGAGCGGCGCAGCGACCACGTGCTCGCCGCCCGGGCGATGGGTCTGCGCGCGCCGACGATCGTCTTCCGGCACATGCTGCCCAACTCGCTGAGCCCGGTGATCGTCCAGGCGACCATCGCTCTGGCGACCTCGATCATCGACGCGGCGGCGCTGTCGTTCCTCGGCCTGGGCAACCCGGACGACCGGGTGCCGGAGTGGGGGCAGATGCTCGGCGCTTCCGAGCGCTACTTCACCTCCTACCCGCACCTGGCCTTCCTGCCGGCCGCGTGCATCATCGTCGTCGCGCTCGGATTCACCTTCCTCGGTGAGTCGGTGCGCGAGGCGATCGACCCGAAGTCCCGGAGGTAAGGATCGTGAACACTCTGACCGTCCCGGCACGGGAATCCGATGCCGCTGCCCTGCTGTCGGTCGACAACCTGCGGGTGTCCTTCGTCGACGAGGACGGCGACGAGTTCACTGCGGTCGACGAACTGAGCTTCTCCGTCGCGCCAGGGCAGGCCGTTGGCCTGGTCGGCGAGTCGGGCTGCGGCAAGTCGGTGACCTCGCTCGCGGTGATGGGGCTCCTCCCGCGCCGCTCGACCCGTCTGCGCGGGTCGGTCCGCTTCGCCGGGGAAGAGCTCCTCACCGCGAGCGATCAGCGGATGCGCGACCTGCGCGGGTCCGACATGACGATGGTGTTCCAGGACCCGCTGAGCTCGTTGAACCCGGTGGTGCCGATCGGCGTCCAAGTGGCCGAGGTCCTGCAACGGCACAAGGGGATGAAGCGCGCGGCGGCGCGGCAGCGCGCGGCAGACCTGCTGGCGGAGGTGGGCATCCCGGATCCCACGCGCCGGCTGCGCGAATATCCGCACGAGCTCTCCGGGGGCATGCGCCAGCGCGTGCTGATCGCGATCGCCCTGGCGTGCGAGCCGCGACTGCTGATCGCCGACGAGCCGACGACGGCGCTCGACGTGACGATCCAGGCGCAGATCCTGGAGCTGCTGCTCCGCCTGGTGCGGGACAAGGGCACCGCCCTGCTGCTGATCACGCACGACCTCGGTGTCGTCGCTGGCATGTGCGACGACGTCAACGTGCTCTACGGCGGGCGCCTGGTGGAACACGCCAGCACACTCGACCTCTTCGACGAGCCAGGGCATCCCTACACGAACGGCCTGCTGGCCTCGATCCCGAAGCTCTCCGACGACCGGTCGGCCCGCCTGCAGCCGATCCGCGGATCGGTCGCCGACAACATCCCGTGGACGTCCGGCTGCGCGTTCGCGCCCCGGTGCGGCAACGCCCAGCCCGGTTGCTGGGAGCACGCACCAGAGCTGGTCGTGAGCGGAGCCGGCCACGGACTGCGCTGCTTCCATCCGGTGCAGACGCCCGCTCGTGCCGAGGAAGGACGGTGACCATGACGGAAGCGACGACGACGGCGCCCGGCGCCGAACCGCTGGTCGACATCCGCGATCTCAGCGTGCGTTATCCGATCCGACGCGGTGCCGTGCTCCGGCGCACGGTCGGTCACGTGCACGCGGTCGACGGCGTGAGTCTCACGATCTCCCGCGGGCAGACCTACGGCCTGGTCGGGGAGTCCGGCTGCGGCAAGTCGACCTTCGGACGGGCGCTGCTCAACCTGGAGGACGCCGCGGGCGGGGCCGTGCTGTTCGACGGCACCGATGTCACGCGGCTGCGGGGCGAGGCGATGCGCGTGATGCGCCGGAACATGCAGATGGTCTTCCAGGACCCGCTGGGCAGCCTGGACCCTCGGCAGACCATCGAGCAGCTGCTCTTCGAGGGGATGCGTGCGCACGGCATCACCGGAAGAACCGCGCGCGCCAAGCTCGCCGAGCTCCTCGACGCCGTGGGCCTGCCGTACGGCAGCCGCCGGAAGTATCCGCACCAGTTCTCCGGCGGACAGCGTCAGCGCATCGGCATCGCCCGGGCGCTGTCGGTCGACCCGAAGCTGGTCGTCGCCGACGAGCCGGTCAGCGCGCTGGACGTCTCCATCCAGGCCCAGGTGATCAACCTGCTGCAGGACCTGCAGGCGCAGTTCGACCTGACGTACCTGATCATCGCGCATGACCTCGCGGTCGTGCGCCACGTGAGCGACGTGGTCGGGGTGATGTACCTGGGCTCGCTGGTCGAGGAGGCTTCGTCGGAGGACCTTTATCGCGAGCCGCTTCATCCCTACACCCGGGCGCTGCTGTCCGCGGTGCCGGAGCCGGATCCGCGCCGTGAGGCGACCAGGGAGCGGATCATCCTGCACGGCGATCTGCCCAGCCCCGCCGCGCCGCCGCCCGGCTGTCGCTTCAGCACGCGGTGCCCCTGGGTCCAGCCGCGCTGCACGCAGGAGCGTCCTGCGCTGCACACGATCGCGGGCACCGCGCGCCGGGTCGCCTGCCATTTCACCGAGGACATCAGATCCGGACGCCTGCCGCTGACCCGGCGAGCGTCGGACACCGAGACAACGAGAGCGAGGGGATGAGGGTGATGAGATTCGACGGACGCACCGCTGTCGTCACAGGAGGCGCCAGCGGCATCGGCCGGGCGGTCGTCGACCGGCTGGTGGCGGAGGGCGCGCACGTGTACGTGCTCGACCTGCACGCCGCCGACCTGGACGGCTCGGCCGACATCACACCGATTCCCGTCGACGTCTCGGACGTCGCGCAGATGCGCGCGGCGCTGTCCGGCATCCCCGCGGTGGACCACCTGGTCAATGCGGCCGGGCTGATCCGATCACGTCCGATCGAGGAGATCTCCGAGGCGGACTGGGACCTGCTGTTCGGGGTCAACGCCAAGGGGGTCTTCTTCGCGACCCAGGAGCTCGCGGCGCGCCTCACCGACGGCGTGGGCTCGGTCGTGAACGTGTCCTCCGTCGGCGCGATCTCGGGAGTGAACACCGCGGCGGCCGACTACCACGCCACCAAGACCGCGGTGCTGGCGATCACGCGCTCCTGGGCCCGCGCCCTCGCCGGTCGCGGGATCCGGGTCAACGCCGTCCTTCCCGGGCTCACGCGCACCCCGCTGCTGGTGGGTGCCTATGCCGACCAGGCCGGCCACGATCAGGCCGAGGCCGCGCTCGCCCAGAGCGCGCAGGGGATTCCGCTCGCCCGGCTGGCCGAGCCGGACGAGGTCGCGGCCGCCATCGTGTTCCTGCTGTCCGGCGAGGCCAGCTACATCACCGGGACGCACCTGAACGTCTCCGGCGGGGTCGTGATGGTCTGATGGCGAACCGCAACAGCACACGGTCCACCGGATCCCGGCGGCTGCGCGTCGCGATCATCGGCGCGGGTCTGGGCGGCATCGGTGCCGCCGTCTACGTGCGCAAGCACACCAGGGCAGACGTGGTGATCTTCGAGGCGGAGGGGAGTATCGGCGGCACCTGGTACCGCAACCGGTTCCCCGGCGCCGAGGTGGACACGCCATCGCACATGTACTCCTACTCCTTCCGGCCGGGGGACTGGACCAGGCCGTACGCGCCGCAGGCGGAACTGGTCGACTACATGCAACAGGTCGTCGACGAGTTCGGCCTCACCCATGCCATCCGGCTGAACGCACCGGTCGACGACGTGCGCTGGGACGACGCCGGACGGGTGTGGCTGGTGCGGGTCGGCGGCGACGTCGAGGAGTTCGACGCCGTGATCAGCGCGGTGGGCATGCTGAGCGACCCGGCCATCCCGCGCTGGCCCGGGATGGCCGAGTTCACCGGACGCATCTTCCACTCCTCTCAGTGGCCGGAGGACCTGACGCTGGCGGGCAAGCGCGTGGCGGTGGTCGGCACCGGCTCGACCGCCGCGCAGATCGTGCCGTCCATCGCCGACGAGGCCGCGCACGTCACGCTCTACCAGCGCCAGCCCGGGTGGGTGATCCCGAAGGCGGAGAATCACTACTCCGAGAGCGAGCGCGCGCGCCTGCGCCGCCCGATCCCGCGCCTTCGCCTGCGCTTCCGCGAGTTCTGGCGCCGGGAGAAGCGCTCCTTCTTCGGCAGCCTCGATGTTCCGGGCGGCAAGGCCGACCTCAGCGCCCGGGCCGCCGCGCTCGCCTACATCGATCGGGTGTTCGGCGACCGCCCGGACCTCAAACCCCTCGTCACGCCGGACTATCCCTACCTGGGGAAGCGTCCGGTGCAGTCCAGCGCGTTCTATCCGGCTCTGCTGCGGGACGACGTGCGGCTCGCGCCCCACGCCGTGACGCGCCTGCATCCGCACGGCGTCGAGGACGCCTCCGGCACGATCACCGAGGCAGACGTCGTGGTGATGGCCACCGGCTTCAAGGCGGCGGAGTACCTCTCCACGCTGCCCGTCTTCGGGCGCGCGGGGGAGAGCCTGCAGGAGCGGTGGGGGCGGGAACCCCGTGCGTTCCTGGGGACGATGGTGCCCGGCTTCCCGAACTTCTTCATGCTCTACGGCCCCAACACCAACGGGTTCGCGGTGCTCTTCGCGCTCGAGCAGCAGTCGTACTTCGCGGCACGGGCGCTGCGCCGCATGGTGCGTGCCGGAGGCCGGACGGTGGAGGTGAAGCCCGAGGTGTTCGAGCGCTACAACCGGTGGGTCGATGAACGCCTGGCCGGCTCGTCGTACACGCAGGTCTCGAACTACTTCACGAGCCCGTCGGGGCGGGTGGTGACCCAGTGGCCCTCCGGGATCACGGATCTGTGGCTGCGAGCCCGCTGGGCCATCGGCACCGCTATTAGGATCGGGTCACGACGGCGACCGGGAACGGCGGAGTGAACGGCTCGCGACGAGGGGGACAGAGAATGGTGGCAGCGAAGATCGGACGCGAAGACGAGGCGCCGTCGACGGACGGACCGGCGGAGAGCGACGAGCTGTCGTTGGGCGAGCAGGTGCGGGCCTTCCGCGAGCTGCGGGGAATGACCGTGCGCCAGCTCGCGGCGGCCCTCGAGCTGAGCCCGGGTTTCATCAGCCAGCTCGAGAACGGGCGGACGGGCGCGAGCCTGGCGACGCTGAAGAGGCTCGCGCACACCCTCGGGGTCACGCTGGCGGAGCTCGTCGAGTTCAGCCATCTCGCCCATCGTGGCGTCGTGCGCAAGCCCGACCGCACCGCGGTGGGGTCGGAGGGCGGCGTGACCAAGTACGTCATCACCAAGCCGCCCCTGCGGCATATCGAGGCGTATGTGGTGGAGTTCGAGCCGGGTTCCTCGACCGGAGACGTGTATTCGGCCGGCAACAGCCAGGAACTCGTGCTGGTGCTCAAGGGCCGGCTCACTGTGATCCTCGGCGAGGAGGCCTTCGAGCTGGGCGAGGGCGACAGCATCGAGTTCTCGAGCAAGACCCCGCATGCGATTCGCAACGCGCACGACGGCGACTCCGAGGCCATGTGGTCGGTCTCACCGCCGCTGAACTGGTGAGCGCTGTTGCGCCGCGTGCCGCGGAGGGTTGCGCCGCGCCGGAGCAACCGATAGCTTCGGGCCGATCGGCCGGGCGCGGGGGGGTCTCGCCGTCCGGTACGACCGTGAACCGGAGAGCCGACCAGAGGAGCCCCATGTCCGAGAACATCTCCGTCGTCGCGTTCAACTGCTCGCCGTTTGCCGGCGGCAAGACCGGAGCGGCGATCCAGGCGGTGCTCGACGGTGCCGGCGCGGCGGGAGCCTCGGTGCGCCTGATCGAGGTGAGCGCAGAGCCCGACCTCGCCGCCGCCGTCGCGGCGATCTCCGCCGCCGACGCCGTCGTGTTCGGCTCGCCGATGTATCGCGCCACCTACACCGTGGCCTTCAAGGCCCTCACCGAGGCCGTGCCGCGTGACAAGGACGGCGTCTCGCCCCTGCAGGGCACGGCGACGCTGGTGGTCGGGACGGGGGGCAGCGAGCATCACATGCTCGGGCTGCGCGGGATGCGTGACATCCTCGTCGACTTCTTCGCCGCCCACGTCGTCTCACCCGGGCTGTATGTCTCGCCGGCGGGGTTCGACGGCGATGCGCTCACGCCGGCCGTGCGTGATCGGGCCGAGAACCTGGGGGCGGCGCTCGTCGAGCTCGCCACGGCGATCGCCGGCTCGACCGCGCTCGCGAAGGTCATGCCGAACGCCTGAGGCAGCCCCGAGAGCCGGCGGCAGGATGCGCCAGCGACGAGTGCCGCTCGCCCGGGTGCGCGGCATGTCCACACGATGAGTCCGAGTCTCGAATTACCTGGAACCCAGTGCCACAATCGGTTAGACTCCCCGGAGCGCCTGCGGAGGTGCGGAAGCGGAGAGCACACCATGAGCGGAACGGCAAGGGAGCCGGGCGGCTACCTCCCCCGAGTCGATGAGTACGCGTTCCTGCTGGGACGCGCCTTCGGGACCGACCTCGTCGCGCAGGCGACCGAGGGTGCCATGACGGCAGACGATGCGGCCGACGTGCTCGGCGCCGCGGGCGAGATGGCCGCCGAGGTGTTCGCGCCCCTCGACCGCGTCGGCGACGTGGAGGGGATCCGCCTCGAGAACGGCCAGGCGATCACTCCGTCCGGATTCCGCGAGGCCTATCGCGCCTACACCGAAGCCGGCTGGCTGTCGGCGATCTCGCCGGAGTCCGCGGGCGGCGACGGGCTGCCGCACGTCGTCCAGGCCGGGCTGGCCGAGTTCTGGAGCGGGGCGAACACCGCGTTCTCGCTGGTCACCGCGCTGAGCCAGGGCGCCATGCACGCGCTCGACGCCGCTGCATCGCAGGAGCTGCGCGACATCTACCTCCCGCCGATGGTCGAGGGCCGCTGGACGGGCACGATGAACCTGACCGAGCCGCAGGCGGGCAGCGACCTCGGCGCGATCCGCACGATCGCGCGCGACAACGGCGACGGCACGTGGGCCATCCGGGGCCAGAAGATCTTCATCACCTGGGGTGACCACGACGTCGCGGAGAACATCGTCCACCTCGTTCTCGCCCGCACCGAGGGTGCCCCCGAGGGCAGCCGCGGGCTGTCGCTCTTCGTCGCGCCGAAGTTCCTCATCACGGAGGACGGCTCGCTCGGCGAGCGCAACGCGGTCGAGACCATCGCGATCGAGCACAAGCTCGGCATCCACGCCAGCCCCACCTGCGTGCTCGGGTTCGACGATGCCACCGGCTATCTCGTCGGTGAGCTGAACCAGGGTCTGGCCGGGATGTTCGTGATGATGAACTCCGCCCGCATCGGCATCGGATACCAGGGTCTGGGCATCTCGGAGCGCGCCTACCAGCGCGCGGCCGAATACGCCGCCGGCCGGGTGCAGGGCCGGGTGCTGGGCCGCGACGGCGAGGCGACGATCGCCGAGCACCCCGACGTGCGGCGCCTGCTGCTCGGCATGTCGAGCGCGATCGCCGCGATGCGGGCGTTCGCGGTGCAGGTGGGTGTCTTCCAGGACTCCGGCGAGCAGCGTCTGCTCGAGTTCAGCGTGCCGATCCTGAAGGGGTGGTTCTCCGAGGAGGGCGTGCGCATCGCCTCCGACGGTGTCCAGGTGCACGGTGGCGCTGGCTTCATCGAGGAGACCGGCGCAGCCCAGCACTACCGCGATGCCCGGATCGTGCCGATCTACGAGGGCACCACGGCGATCCAGGCCAACGACCTCATCGGCCGCAAGGTGCTCCGCGACGGCGGTGAGACCGCACGCGAGGTGCTCGGCCGGGTGCGGGACGCCGCGGCCGCTCTCAGCGCGCTCGACGACGCGGTCGCACAGCGCCTGGCCGAACGGCTCGGCCGGGCCCTCGACGCCGCAGAGCGGGCGACCGCCGCGGTGCTCGCCTTCGACGACCCGCGCGACGCCTACGCCGTCGGGGTGCCGTACCTGCTGCTGCTCGGCCGGGTGATCGGCGGGTGGATGCACGCCGTGATCGTCGCTGCGGCGCTGGCCGAGCCGGACGCCGAGACCGAGCGGCGCCTGCGCGAGGCCGACTTCTACGGCGCCCACCTGCTGTCTCAGGTGCACGCGCTGGCCGAGTCCGTGGAGGCCGGCGAGATCGCCTGACGCCTGCCGCCGGAGGTCGCGCCCGCTCAGTGACCGGGCGCGACCTCCGGCGCGAGGCGCATCGTCTCCGGCGACCGGTCGGCCAGAGCGGCCGCGGTCCGCACGATGACCCGCCGCATGGCCGCCGCCGCCCGCGTGAGGTTCAGGTCGGAACGGTGCGCGATGCTGATCGTGCGCACGAGGGGATGGTCTGTCAGGCGGACGGAGCGCAGCGACGGCCGGTCCAGCAGCACGAGAGCCGGTACGAGCGAGACGCCGAGACCGAGCTCGACGAACCGCAGCACCGCGTCCATCTCGGCGCCCTCGATCACCGTCGCGGGATGCAGGGAGGCCGAGCGGAACGCCGCGTCCGCGGCCGCGCGCAGGTCGTAGCCCTCGTGGAACGCCACGAACGGCAGCCGCGCGAGGGCATCGAGGTCGAGCGTCGCTGCGTCGGTCAGGGGCGGGTCAGCGGCCGAGGAGACCACCACCAGCTCCTCGGTGAGCAGCGGGGTGCGCACCAGGGCGGAACCCGAGCTCGGCACACCCTCCGAGATGGTGATGAGCGCCATGTCGAGGTCCCCCGCCGCCAGGTGGTCGATCAGCAGGTGGGAGCCGCCCTCGATCAGCTGCAGGCGAATGCCGGGGTGGTCGGCGTGGAACCCTGTCATCGCCTCGGCGACCAGGCTTGCGCACAGGGTCGGCGTCGCGCCCAGCCGCACGCGGCCGCGCTGGAGCCCGGCGAGCGCCGCCATCTCGGCGTGGATCGCGTCGGCGTCCGCGAGGATCCGCCGCGCGCGGGGGAGGAGGGCCTCGCCCGCGTTGGTGAGGGTGATGTTGCCGCGCACGCGGTGGAAGAGCTCGGATCCGAGCTCCTGCTCGAGCAGGGCGATCTGCCGGCTGAGCGAGGGCTGCGCGATGTGCAGCTGCTCGGCGGCGCGCGTGAAGTGGGCCTCGCGCGCGACGGTCACGAACCCGCGCAGCTGCTCAAGGTTCATGCTCCGGCCCCGTTCTCTGCTCGGCAGCGCGCGTTCGGCTCGCACATGCGCCCCTGCCTCGCAGACCCGGCCCGGATCACTCCGCGCGAACCGCACACGTGCGAGCGGAGCGCACGCGCGAGGCCTCGAGGAAGGCCGCATTTGATCATGCGCTCAGGCTATCGTCAAGATCGCTATAATTCATTGGAATTATTTCCGGCCCGTTCCTACGGTGGACCTCATGAGTGCTGCAAGCCGTGAACGCCAGATCTCCACCACCGTCCTCGTCATCGGAACCGGGGGCTCCGGGCTCCGCGCCGCCATCGAGATCGCCGAGCACGGCGTCGACGTGCTCGCGGTCGGCAAGCGTCCCCGCGACGACGCCCACACCTCCCTCGCCGCCGGAGGCATCAACGCCGCCCTCGGCACGATGGACGCAGAAGACAGCTGGCAGCAGCACGCTGCCGACACCATCAAGGAGAGCTACCTGCTCGCCAACCCGCACACCGTCGAGGTCGTCACCCAGGGCGCGGAGCGCGGCATCGGAGACCTCGAGCGCTGGGGCATGAACTTCGCCCGCGAGGACGACGGCCGCATCTCGCAGCGCTTCTTCGGGGCGCACACCTTCCGCCGCACGGCGTTCGCCGGCGACTACACCGGCCTCGAGATCCAGCGCACCCTCGTGCGCCGCGCCGAGGAGCTGAACGTGCCGATCCTCGACGGCATCTACATCACGCGCATCCTCGTGCGCGACAACGTGGTCTTCGGCGCCTACGGCTTCGACCAGGCCGACGGCACCCGTTACCTGATCCACGCGGACGCGGTGATCCTCGCCGCCGGCGGCCACAACCGCATCTGGCGACGCACCTCGTCGCGTCGCGACGAGAACACCGGCGACTCCTTCCGCCTCGCCGTCGAGGCGGGCGCACGGCTGCGCGACCCCGAGCTCGTGCAGTTCCACCCGTCCGGCATCCTCGAGCCGGAGAGCGCCGCGGGAACCCTGGTCTCGGAGGCTGCGCGCGGCGAGGGCGGGATCCTGCGCAACGCCCGCGGGGAGCGTTTCATGGAGAAGTACGACCCGGAGCGGATGGAGCTGTCGACCCGCGACCGCGTCGCGCTCGCCGCGTACACGGAGATCAAGGAGGGGCGCGGCACCGAGAACGGCGGAGTGTGGCTGGATGTCTCGCACCTCCCGCGCGAGACGATCATGACCCGTCTGCCGCGCGTGTACCAGACCATGATGGAGCTGCAGATGCTGGACATCACCACGGATCCGATCGAGATCGCGCCCACCGCGCACTACTCGATGGGCGGCGTCTGGGTGCGGCCGGAGGATCACAGCACCGACGTCGAGGGGCTGTACGCGATCGGCGAGGCATCGAGCGGCCTGCACGGCGCCAACCGCCTCGGCGGCAACTCCCTGATCGAGCTGCTCGTCTACGGCCGTCTGGTCGGGCAGGCCGCGATGGCGCACGCGGCCGGGCTCGAGGCCCAGCAGCGTTCGGCGGAGGCCGTCGCAGAGGCCCGTGCCGAGATCGATGACCTGCTCGCTTCCGAGGGGCACGAGAACGTGCGTGCTCTCCAGCGCAGCATCCGCAACACCATGACCGAGCACGCCGGTGTCGTGCGCTCGGAGGAGGGGCTCACCCAGGGGCTCGCCGAGCTCGACGCGATCGATGCGCGCATCGCCGACATCGGCATCCACCCCGACATCGCCGGATACCAGGATCTCGCGCACGCGTTCGACCTCAAGGCGTCTGCGCTGGCCGCCCGTGCCACGCTCGAGGCGGCCCGGGAGCGTCGTGAGACCCGCGGGTGCCACAACCGCAGCGACTACCCGGAGACCGACCCGTCGCTCCAGGTGAACCTCGTGTGGTCGCCCGCGACGGGCGTCACGCGGGAGGAGATCCCGGAGATCCCCGCGGAGATCGCCGCGCTCATGCGCGACGTCGACACCGCAGGCAAGCTCGTCGAGTAGCCCGTCTGCGGGGCGTCCGGCGCGTATGGTCTCGCCGGACGCCCGGCCCCAACTCAGGAAAAGTCGCGCGGCTGCGCCGGCCCGACCGCGTGTTTCCGGGGGTTCGGCGGCAGTGGCCGCAGATTCTTCCTGAGTTAGGGGGGAGCCGCCCACGCACCTCTAGGCTGGGCGGGTGCTGCAGAGAACCCGCCCTGGCGCGCTCGGTCGTCTCCGCTGGTCGGGGTTCAGCCGCCAGGAGCTCGCGCTCATCCTCGTGACCTTCGTATGGGGCGGCACGTTCCTCATCGTCCGCATCGCGATGGAGCACAGCGGTCCGATGTTCTTCGTCGGCCTGCGCTTCGTGACGGCCGGGCTGCTCAGCGCGATGATCTTCCACCGCGCGCTGCGGGGCATCCGGTGGCCGGAGCTCGCTGCGGGCGCGGCGATCGGCACGGCCATCTTCCTCGGCTACGGCATGCAGACGGCCGGGCTGCAGACCATCGACTCCTCGACGTCGGCCTTCCTGACGGCCCTGTATGTGCCGTTGGTGCCCCTGGCGCAGTGGCTGGTGTTCCGCAAGGCGCCGAAGCTGTGGGCCTGGATCGGCATCGCCCTGGCGTTCGCCGGTCTTCTTCTGCTCGCCGGGCCGACGCCGGCCGGGTTCTCCTTCGGCCGGGGTGAGATCATCACGCTGGTGAGCACGGTGCCGATCGCCGCCGAAGTGGTGCTGATCGGTCTGTTCGCCCGGCGGTTCGACGTCGGCCGCCTCACGGTGGTGCAGCTGCTGACGGCCGGCATCCTGGGGTTCGCCGCGATGCCGGTGGTGGGGGAGCAGGTGCCGGCGTTCTCGTGGGTCTGGGTGGTGACCGCGGTGGGTATGGGTATGGCCAGCTGCCTGATCCAGCTCACCATGACGTGGGCGCAGCAGACGGTCTCGCCGGCGAAGGCGACGATCATCTACGCGGGCGAGCCGGTCTGGGCCGGCGTCATCGGTCGGATCGCCGGAGAGCGGCTGCCGGCCCTGGCGTTCGCGGGAGTCGCGCTGGTGATCGCCGGAACCCTCGTGAGCGAGCTGCGCTCCGGAGCGAAGCCTCCGGATGCGGCGGATGCCGGTGAGGAGAACGCGACGGCGGCGGACCCGGGGCGCTCCGGCGGGTGAGGGTGATGTCCGTTGACTCATCGGCCACGGGGAGGGTACTTTGACCCTGGGGTGCCCGTGAGCACCCATGGGGGGAAGAACATGAGCAAGTTTTCGGGCCCGGGATCGTTCTCGGCAGCCGTCGCGTCCGTCGAGGTCGCCGGCACCCTGGTCTCGGCTCCGGCCGCGTCTGCGGTCTCGTCGTGTCAGGTCACGGTCGTGAAGAACGTCAAGACCACCACGTGCGTATCGGGGGTCCGGCTCCCCAGCAACGTCTTCGCCAAGAACCGGCCACCGGTGATCACCCGGAAGGTCGAGAACGGGCGCGGCCCGATCCGGGCGCAGTGGAACATCAAGCTCGTCTGATGGGTGCGCGTCGTTGGAGCCCCGTCCTGTTCGTCGCGCTGTGCTTGCCGCTGGCCTCGTGTGCCGACGCGCCGGCGCCGGCGCCCGTGCCATCGAGCACGGGCGCTCCGGTCCAGCTGTCGGAGCGGATGACCGATGACAGCATCGCTCAGACGGATCGCTGGGTGCTGCTGGTGGGAGATACCGCACTGTATCGGGCGGGCGGCGAGAGCGGAGGACGCTTTGAGATCCCGCTCGACGATCTCCCCGAGCACTACGTGACCTACGCGATCTGCGCGCCGGGGGCGTCTCTCGAGCTGGAGATCCGCGGGGCGGGCGATGCGGAGGCCTGGCAGGTGGAATGCGACCGGGTGCCGAGCACGCAGCGCGTCTATACCGACGCCGCGTCGGCGACCACCGGTATGACCCTCGTGATCGAGGGGGATGCCGCGTGGGGCTTCGTTCTTGCCGCCTCGGATCGGTAGGGCCGGCATCATGACGGGTGCGCGGCGGGCGGGTGGGTCTGTGGTGGCCCTGGTCGCTCTGGCCGCCGTCGGGTGCGCGGCGTCCCCCGAGCTGGAGGACTACCCGCTCGGGCCGTACGTGGATGCGGCGAGCGGATACCTGTTCGCTCCGCCGCTGGAGGTCAATGCCGACGGAGAGTCCTCTGACGAGATCGTCGCAGCGTGCATGCGCTCGGAGGGTTTCGTCTCCGTTCCGGACGACCTCGTCGCCGGGGAGGGGGGTGACGGCGGGGCTCCGGTGAGCCCGTTCGCGCTCGAGGATCCGGAGACCGATGGCTACGGCATCGTCGAGCCGTACTCGACCTTCGATGCGACCCAGGAGGAGCAGGCGCCGCTCTCCGAGCAGGGCCGGTACCTGGCTCAGCTCGGCGAAGAGGAGCTGGCCGCGTACGAGCGGGCGCTGTACGGCGATGTCCTCGTCGTCGCAGAGGACGGCGGTGGCGGCGCGTCCGGCGACGCGGGGGATGCGGGCGGCGGTGACGGAGAGGGGTGCCTGGACAGGGCGCATCGCGAGCTCCTGCCGGAAGCGACGGAGGTCGTGGTGCGCAATCCCTACCGGATCCTGATGGAGGAGACCCTGGCGGTGCCGCTGCAGGTCTTCGCCGACCAGCGGTGGGCAGCGGTCCTCGCCGACTGGTCGGCCTGCATGGCGGATCAGGGCTACGGCTTCGCCTCGTGGGAGGCTGCGGAGCAGGACATGCGTGATCGGTACGTCGACCTGGTCTCGGTCGAGGTGTATCCCCTCGACCCGGGCCGTGGGGACACCGTCTTCCTCCAGCCCGGGGAGGACGCACTCCCGGATGAGGCCGAGCTGTCGGCGCTGCGCGAGGAGGAGATCGACCTCGCGGTGGCCGATCGTGACTGCCGCCGCGAGACCGGGGTCGAGGCGCGCTACGCCGATCTCCACCAGCGGGTGGCGGAGGAGTTCTTGACGAGGAATCAGGTCGAGCTCGACCTGATGATGGCGTGGCTGACGGAGCAGGGGCGCTGAGACGGCGCGGCCCTCAGTCCAGCAGGCGGCTCTCGAAGCGTTCCGGCTCCGGCTCGCCGGCCAGCGCAGAGGCCTGACGCATGGCGTACAGCGCGGCGGTCTCGATGTGGTGACGCATCGTGGCCGCCGCGGCGTCGCCGTCGTGTGCGGCGATCGCGGCGACCACCGCGCGACGGTTGCGGTTGAAGCGGTCGGCCTCTTCCGGCGTCACTGCCTCGATGCCGTAGACGCCCCAGGAGGGCGTTGCTGCGTCGCGCACGCCGTCGGCGATCTCCACGGCGCGCGCGTTGCCGCCGGCGGCGAGGATGTCGCGGTGGAAGATCCGCTCCGCCTCGATGGCCTCGGCGGCGTCGCCGGCGAGGAAGAGGTCTTCGATGAGGGCGACGTGCGCGGTGAGGCGATCGACGAGCTCGGCATCGCCGAGGCGCGCTGCCGCCCGCGCCGCGGGGACCTCGAACATGAGGCGTACCTCGTTGTTCGCCCGGACCTCCTCGACGTCGAGCGTGCGCACGCTGAATCCGCGGTTGCGCTCGATGTCGATCACGCCGTGGGCTGCCAGGCGCAGCACGGCCTCGCGGGCCGGGGTGCGGGAGACCTCGAGCTCGTCGGCGAGGCGATAGATCGAGTACATCTCACCGGGTGCCAGCCGGCCGGTGCGCACGGCGTCGCGCAGCCAGCGGTAGACGCGGTCTGCGGCGGTGCCATCCGTCGCGGTGGGAGCTTTGCCCGCTTCGACGGATGGCGTCGATGGGGCGGGCAGAGCTGAGGGTTCCCGTCGGGTCACCGTAGGTTCCTTCCCCCGGACGCCGGGGTGGGGCATCCGTGTGGTGCGCACGACCCTAACATCCGGCTTCTGAATGACACCTGTGGCGCCGGGGCGGAGCGTCCGGCGCGTTTCCCGGAATAGCGCAGCGGTGGACGATGTTGCCGTAGAATACCCCTAGGGGGTATCCCCGACCGGGTTGAAAACGAGAGGAGCGGTCATGGCCGCCATCGAATACAAGGTCACCGGAATGTCGTGCGGGCACTGCGAGAAGTCGGTGCGCGAGGAGGTCGCCAAGATCGCCGGGGTGGAGGGCGTCGAGGTCAGCGCGCAGAGCGGCCGGCTCGTCATCACGGCGAGTGAGGCACCGTCCGACGTCGACGTCATCGCGGCCGTCGACGAGGCGGGCTACACCGCAGAACGCGTCTGATGAGTGCCGCGATCCGGCGCAGCGCGCCCCTGGGCCCGGCGGGGCGGCTGGTGCTCTACGGAGCCGGTCTCGCCGTCGTGTTTGCGGCGTCCTTCGGGATCGCCGCCGCGGTGAGCGGGGACGCCCCGCCCGCCCCCGCTCCGGCTCACGACGGGCACTGAGCAGAGCCGGGCGCGGGGCGCCGGGAACCGGGCCTCGCCGGCGGGGCGCCGGGAACCGGGCCTCGCCGGCGGGGCGCTCGTTGAGAACAGCAGATCAGCACATCCCAGGAGGACACCGTGACATCCGATACGCGGGTCGATCTCGAGATCGGCGGAATGACGTGCGCCTCGTGCGCGGCGCGGATCGAGAAGAAGCTCAACCGGCTCGACGGGGTCAGCGCCACCGTCAACTACGCCACGGAGCAGGCCAATGTCACCGTCCCCGACGGCTACGACGTCGGGCTCCTGATCTCCGAGGTCGAGAAGACCGGCTACACGGCGCACCTGCCGGCGCAGCCCGATGAGACGCAGCCGGACAGCGATCCTGAGCTGACGTCGCTGCGGCAGCGCCTGATCGGCTCGGCCGTGCTGTCTGCCCCGGTGATCGCCATGGCGATGATCCCTGCCCTGCAGTTCACCTCCTGGCAGTGGCTGTCGCTCACCCTCGCCGCCCCGGTGGTGGTGTGGGCGGCGTGGCCGTTCCACCGCGCCGCCTGGCTCAATCTGCGTCAGGGCGAGGCGACGATGGACACCCTGATCTCGCTGGGCACGATCTCCGCTTTCCTGTGGTCGCTGTACGCGCTGTTCCTGGGCACCGCAGGGACGCCGGGCATGACGCACCCGTTCACGCTCTCGATCGCCCCCGGTGACAGCTCGTCGCATATCTACCTCGAGGTCGCTGCGGGGGTGACCACCTTCATCCTCGCCGGACGGTACTTCGAGAAGCGTTCCAAGCGTCAGGCCGGTGCCGCCCTGCGTGCCCTGCTGGAGCTGGGCGCGAAGGACGTGATGGTGCTGCGCGACGGGCCGGATGGTCCCGTCGAGGAGCGGGTTGCGGTCGACGCTCTCGCGGTCGGCGACCTGTTCGTCGTGCGGCCGGGGGAGAAGATCGCCGCAGACGGCGTGGTCGTGGAGGGGGTCTCGGCGGTGGATGCGTCGATGCTCACCGGCGAGTCCGTTCCGGTCGAGGTCGGACAGGGCGATGCGGTCGCCGGTGCCGCGGTCAACACCAGCGGGCGCCTCGTCGTGCGCGCCAGCAGGGTCGGTGCCGACACGCAGCTCGCGCAGATGGCGCGGCTCGTGCAGGAGGCGCAGTCCGGCAAGGCCGACGTCCAGCGGCTGGCCGATCGCATCTCCGGGGTCTTCGTGCCGATCGTCATCGCCATCGCCGTGGCGACCCTGGGTGCCTGGCTGGGGTCGGGCGCTGCGGTGTCGGCGGCCTTCGCCGCCGCCGTCGCCGTGCTCATCATCGCCTGCCCGTGCGCGCTGGGGCTCGCCACGCCCACCGCGCTCCTGGTCGGCACAGGGCGCGGCGCGCAGCTGGGCGTGCTGATCCGCGGCCCCGAGGTGCTCGAGTCGACCCGCCGTGTCGACACGGTCGTGCTCGACAAGACCGGCACCGTCACGACGGGTCGGATGACCCTGGTCGACGTGATCCCCGCCGACGGCGTGTCCCGCTCCGAGCTGCTGCGGCTCGCCGGGGCGCTCGAGCACGCCTCAGAGCATCCGATCGCGAAGGCCGTCGCCGATGCCGCGGCGGAGGAGACCGGTTCCCTCCCTGCTGTGGCGTCCTTCATCAACGTCGAGGGGCGCGGTGTGCAGGGCGTGGTCGACGATCACGCGGTCGTGGCGGGGCGGGCAACGCTCCTCGACGACGGGGCGATGCGCCTCGACGATGTCACCGCAGCCGGGCGCGCGCTGTCCGCCGTGAAGGCGGCGGCCGAGGCGGAGGGGAAGACGGCCATCGCCGTCGGCTGGGACGGTGCTGCCCGGGGCATCCTCGTGGTGGCCGACGCCGTCAAGGACACCAGTGCAACGGCCATCGCACAGCTGAAGGACCTGGGCCTGCGCCCGGTTCTGCTCACCGGGGACAACGCCGCCGTCGCCGAGCGCATCGCCGCAGAGGTCGGCATCGCCGAGGTCATCGCCGAGGTGCTGCCGCAGGAGAAGGTCGACACCGTCCAGCGGCTGCAGGCGGACGGGCGCGTGGTGGCGATGGTGGGTGACGGCGTCAACGACGCCCCGGCGCTGGCGACCGCCGACCTGGGGCTGGCGATGGGAACCGGGACGGACGCCGCGATCGAGGCGTCCGACATCACCCTCGTGCGCGGCGACCTGCGCAGCGCGGTCGATGCGATCCGCCTGGCGCGCCGCACGCTGACGACCATTCGCGTGAACCTGTTCTGGGCGTTCGCCTACAACGTCGCGGCGATCCCGCTGGCGGCCCTGGGGCTGTTGAATCCGATGCTCGCCGGCGCGGCGATGGCGTTGTCCAGCGTGTTCGTCGTGGGCAACAGCCTGCGCCTGCGGGCGTTCCGCTCGGTGAGCGGTGCCGGCGTCCGCTGAGCGGGCCTTCTGCGCGCGGCCGTCTGGGTGTTCCTTCACCGCCGGTAGACTGTTGGAGATCCCCTCTCGACCGAGACCGTTTCGATAGAAGAAGAGCATGTCCGCGCCTGCACGCAGCCTCAACGCACGTCATGTCCAGATGGCACGCGCGGCCTTCGCCGCCCTCGCGGCGCTCATGATCACCTTCTCCGCCGATCATTCCGCGGATGTGGGCCTGGCTGTGTTCAGCGGGTTCGCCATTGCGACGGCGCTCGTCTTCGCGCTCGCCGCGTGGATCGTGCCGGGTGCGCGCGCGCTGAACGTGGTGCGCGCGGCGATCTTCTTCGCCGCCGGCCTGATCGCCGGTCTGCCGCCGCTGCGCAGCACCACCATGTTCTTCGGGCTCGTGATCGTGTGGGCGGTCGTGGTCGGCATCATCGAACTCGCCGTCGGGCTCACCGGTCGCCGCGCACAGGCGCCGGGCGCACGCGACGAGCTCACGAGCGGGGCCCTGACCCTGCTGCTGGCCGTCGCGTTGCTCCTGGTGCCGTCGAGCTTCGCCCTGAACTACTCGATCGAGGGCGGCGGCAGCTACGTGCTCACCGGCATCACGCTCGCGGTGGGGATCTTCGGCGCCTACGCGGCGCTGCTCGCGGTCTACCTCGGTATCGCTGCCTTCTCGCCCGCGCGCCCTCTTCCGGTGCGCACTCTTGCCCCCGGCGAGGCACCTGCGGCGGCCGAGAACGGAGGGTCCCTGTGAACGACGCGTCCGTCCCCGACGGCACCCCGGAGAAACCCCTGCGCCGTCAGCTGATGCGCCCGGTGCAGCTGATCGGATTCGCGCTGGTCTGCGGGGTGTTCGCGGCGGTCGTGACGCTGGTGACCACCGGCGCGTTCACCGCTGACGTCAACGCGGCGATCGCGCGCGGCACCTACGAGGGCCTGCCGCCGGTCGCGCTGGGCTTCGTGGTCGGCGGCATCGCGTTCATCGCGACGCTGCTGATGCTGGCGATGCTGATGCTCGCCGTCGACCCGGTCGAGATCACCAAGACCGTCGATCGTCCTGTGCTCTACGACGACGAAGAAGACGACAAGCCCGCCGCCGCGGGCTGACCCTGGCGCGGCGTCGCTGCGGGCACTGCTCCGTCGCGCAGAAGCTGCGACATGCGCCTGCCCAGGAGCTCGCGCAGCACGATCGACGTGGATGTGCGCCGGATGCCCCGGCAGCCCATCACCGTCTGCGTGATGCGGTAGAGATCGTCGGCGTCGCGGGCGACGATCTCGATGTGCAGGTCGTTGTCGCCGGACATCCCCAGGCATTCGACGACCTCCGGGATGCGTGCCACGTCGATGAGCAGTCCGCTGAACTCCGACTGGTCCACCTCGGCGGTCACGATCGCGCGCAGCGGGTGACCGAGCTGCCCCCCGGGGATCTTCGTGGTCTCCGGGAGCACCAGAACGTCTTCCTGCAGCCGGCGCAGCCGGGCGTGCACGGTGCCGCGCGCGAGGCGGAGCGACTCGGCCAGATAGGCCACCGAGGAGCGCGGGTCGGCATCGAGGGCGAGGAGGATGCGGCGGTCGGTGTCGTCGATCATCATGCGAGCCTCTCAGAATTGGTCGATCTGTTCAAGAGAAAGGCCATCAAGCCGGTTGAAGTGAGCATACGGATCGATGTTCATCGGGTGATTTGCCGATGATCCCGTCTATTGCTGAGCATAACGATCATGTCTGATTCTTCCTCTGTCTCCGTCGGCGGCTACATCGCCCGTCGCCTGCACCAGCTGGGCTGCGGGTACCTGTTCGGCGTGCCGGGCGATTTCAACCTGGGACTGCTAGACGAGATCCTCGCGGGGGACGACATCGTGTGGCAGGGGTCGGCGAACGAGCTCAATGCCTCCTATGCCGCAGACGGCTACGCCCGGATCAAGCGCGGCATCGGCGCCCTCGCGACCACGTACGGCGTCGGCGAGCTCTCCGCGGTGAACGGCACGGCCGGCAGCTTCGCCGAGGATGTTCCCGTGGTGCACATCGTCGGGATGCCCAGCCGCACGGCGCGCCTCGCCGACCTGCCGCTGCACCACACCCTGGCCGACGGCGACCATGACCACTTCCTCCGCATGCAGCGGGAGGTCAACGCCGTCGTCGAGGTCGTGCAGAGCCCGGCGACGGCCGCCGCCACGATCGACCGCGTTCTCTCCGCCGCCGTCGCGCTCTCCAAGCCGGTCTACCTCGGAGTGCCCTCCGACCTGGCCAGGATTCCCATCGACGGCTCCGCTCTGGCGGAGCCCCTGTCGGCCGCGCCCGCGAGCGACGAGTACGCGCTCGCCCGGTTCCGTGAGCTCCTGGCGGAGTCGCTGGCCGCGTCGGACGCAGCGGAGGCCCCGGTGATCACGGCGCTCACGGGTGCTCGCGCCCACCGCTTCGGCGCGGAGTCGGCGGTGCGCCGGCTCGCCGGCGTCAGCGGCGTGCGGGTGGCCTCGCAGTTCTCCAGCAAGGCCCTGCTCGACGACAGCGACCCGGCGTCTCTCGGCGTGTATGCCGGATCTCTCACGCCGTCGGAGCAGACCAGGCGCGCCGTGGAGGCGGCGGATGTGCTGGTCTCGATCGGCACCGTCGACACGGACTTCACCACGGGCTTCTTCACCCAGTCGCTCGAATCCGGCGTGCGTATCCGTCTGCAGCACGACCTCGCCGAGATCGGCGCGGAGCGCATCCGCGGGATCACGCTGACTGACGCGGTGCTTGCCGTGGCCGCCGAACTCTCGCAGCATGCCGGCGAACGCGCGGACCGTGAGCCGGTCTCCCACTCGGGCGCGCCGGCGGCCGGCGACGAGCCGATCTGCCACGACAACCTCTGGCCGCTTCTGCAGAGCAGGATCGAGCCGGAGACGCTCGTGGTCGCCGAGGCCGGCACGTCGTACTACGGCGCGCTGTCGATGCATCTGCCGGACGGATGCGACTTCCTGGGGCAGCCGGTGTGGTCGTCGATCGGGTTCACGCTGCCCGCGACACTGGGCGGCGTCCTCGCCCGCCCCGGACGTCCGGCGCTGCTCATCATCGGCGACGGTGCTGCTCAGCTCACCGTCCAGGAGCTCGGGGCCCTGCTCCGCCTCGACGACGCGCCCACGGTGCTGCTGCTGAACAACAACGGCTACACCGTGGAGCGGATGATCCAGAGCCCCGAGGCGGTCTACCAGGACATCACGCCGTGGGACTGGACAGCGCTCCCCGCCGCTCTCGGCGCTCCGCAGGCCAGCACCGCGACGGTGCGCACGTGCGCGGAGCTGGACGCTGCGCTCACGACGGCGCAGACCTCCCGGGGAGCGCTCATCGAGGTGATGCTGTCCGAGGACGACGCGCCTGCGCTGCTGCGCCGGATCACGAGCGGGCTGAAGGGGGACGAGCCCGCCCGCTGAGCACGGCCGTGCCCGGCGGGTCGTCCCGGTCAGCGGGCCAGGCGCTCCGCCAGGCCCGTGTACGTCTCGGGGCGCAGCGCGAGGAGCCGCTGCTTCGCGGCGTCGCCGATCTCCAGATCCGCGACGAACGCGGCCATCTCGGTCGCCCCGACACGGTTTCCGCGGGTCAGGTCCTTCAGCAGCGCATACGGGTCGCTGATCGTCGAGCGGCCGGCGACCACCTCGGCGCGGATGACCGTCTGGATGGCCTCGGCGAGCACCTCCCAGTTGGTGTCGAGGTCGGCCAGGAGCACATCGCGCGAGAGCGAGATCTCGCCGAGGCCGCGGCGCAGATTGTCCAGCGCGAGCAGCGAGTGACCCAGGGCCACGCCGATGTTGCGCTGCGTGGTCGAGTCGGTGAGGTCGCGCTGCAGGCGCGAGGTCACGAGCGTCTGCGAGAGGGTCGCCAGGATGCCTCCGGCGATCTCCAGGTTCGCCTCGGCGTTCTCGAACCGGATCGGGTTGATCTTGTGCGGCATCGTCGAGGATCCGGTCGCCCCCGCCACCGGGATCTGCGCGAAGTAGCCCAGCGAGATGTAGGTCCAGATGTCGGTCGCGAGGTTGTGCAGGATGCCGCCGGCATGACGCACCCGGTCGTAGAGCTCCACCTGCCAGTCGTGCGGCTCGATCTGAGTGGTGAGGTCGTTGAAGTCGATTCCGAGCGATGTGATGAACCCGCGGGCGATATCGGGCCAGTCGGCGTCCGGCTCGGCGGCGATGTGCGCCGACCACGTGCCGGTCGCGCCGGAGAACTTCGCCAGGAACTCGGAGCCGGCGATCTGAGCGGCGACGCGCTCCAGGCGCCGGGCGAAGACGGCGAGTTCCTTGCCCATCGTGGTGGGGGTGGCGGGCTGGCCGTGCGTCCGCGAGAGCATCGGGGCGTCGGCGTGCTCGACCGCGAGCTCGCGGAGCCGGTCGATGACCTGCTGCAGGGCGGGCAGCCACACACCGAGAACCGCGCGCCGGACGGTGAGCGCGTAGGAGGCGGAGTTGATGTCCTCACTCGTGCACGCGAAGTGGGCGAGCTCGGCGATGGCGTCCAGGCCGAGGGTGCTGAGACGATCGCGCACGAGGTACTCGACGGCCTTCACATCATGGCGCGTGACCGCTTCGCGCTCGGCGAGCCAGTCGATCTCGGCCTGGCCGAAATCGCGGTAGAGCGCGCGGAGACGGTCCTTGTCGGCGTCCGAGAGGGGAGCGGTGCCGAACAGGGAGCGGTCGGTGAGGGCGATGAGCCACTCGACCTCCACCTCGACACGGGCGCGGTTCAGACCGGCCTCGGAGAGGAAGTCGGCCAGCGGGGCGACGGCAGCACGGTAACGGCCGTCGAGCGGGCTCAGCGGCTGGGGCGGAAGCGAGGGCTGGACAGTCAGGGGAATCCTCCTGATCGGGCGCCTCAGAGGCGCGGCGCGGGTGGCCGGAGCGCAGGTTCGAGCTGGTGGAACAGCCCCCGCGCGGCCTGTTCGATCATACCGAGCACGTCGTCGAACATCTCCGGGTCGGCATAGTAGGGGTCCGGCACGTCCGGACCGCCCGCCTGGGGGTCGAAGGAACGGAGGAGAGCGACCTTGCCCTCCTCCGGTTCGTCGCGCGCCCACTCCCGCAGGACGCGCTCATGGCCGCGGTCGAGGGCGATGACGAGGTCGTTCGCCGCGAAATCGGCGCTGGTGAACTGGCGGGCGCGATGCCGGGAACCGTCGTAGCCGCGGCGCTCGAGCGCCGCGATGGTGCGCGCGTCCGCGCGCTCGCCCACGTGCCAGTCGCCGGTGCCGGCCGACGACGAGACGATGCGATCGGCGAGTCCGCGACGCGCGGCGAGGTCGCGGAACACGGCCTCCGCCATGACGGATCGACAGATGTTGCCGGTGCACACGAAGATCACGTGGAACCGCATGGGGTCATTCTGCCCTCCGGCGCCGTCAGCGGAAAGGGCAGATGGACACAATCGGTGCGGCGGGGAAGATCTGCACAGAGTCTGCGGGCGCAGCGCGCGCACGCCTCGCCGGACGGGAGGGTGGTGCCATGACGTTCCTCTCCGTCCCTGTTCTCTCCCCGGAGCAGGCCGCTGCACTCGCCGAGGCCCGCCGGGCTCTGGCCGACGCGATCGACCGGTTCGACGCCGCGCATGCGCTGGGGTGCGCGGTGCGCACGGACCTGCGGTGCCGCACCGCGGGGCTCACCGCGATGCACCGGCGGCTGGGGGCGCTGCTGGAGCGCATCGCCGCCGAGCGCGCTCGGCTCTGTGACGAACTCGACAGGATGCCCCGATGAGCGATCTGGATTTCTCCCACGGGGGTGCCGTCGCGGTCGACACCGGGGTGATGCAGGAGCTCGCGGCATCATCGTGGCGCATCGCCGCGATGCTGGCGGAGGCCGCGGAGGACGTGCGCCGGTCTCAGGCGGCCGGGCAGCCGGCGGCAGCGGCGATCTCCGGCATGCTGCTGGTGCTGTGGGGGTGGTCGCGGGGCATCGACGAGCTCACCGACGAGGTGCGGGTGCTCGCGCGCGGACTGCAGCTCATGGCCGATGCCTACGCGATCGTCGAGCAGCGTGCGGCGCGTGATCTGCTGCCCTCCTCCGGTGTCTCGGCCCTCGCGGCGATCCAGCGCGACCTGCAGGAGCGGGAGCTGCTGAACCCGGGGGCGGCCCTGCTCGCCGATGATCTCATCGGGGGCGCGGTGCAGGGCCGCTACGACGCGATCCGCCACCTGGGCGGCTGGCCGGGCCCGTTCGGCGGCGGCCTCGCGCTCGGCCTCGCCGGGTTCGCCGGGGCTGTGCAGCGCGCCGGGCGGGGGATCATCCCGCCCGGCAGCCGCCTCGCCGGTCGGGCAGGACCGGTCGTCGTCCGGCCGGTCGCGCGTGCGGCGGTCCCCGGCCCCCCGGCGGGGCTCCGTGATCTGATCGGCAGGTTTCCGCAGCGTACCGGCGCGCAGGTGCGCGTCGAGACGTATGAGATGCCCGACGGCGCCGACGAGCACATCCTCTATGTCGGGGGCACCCAGTCGCCCGGGTTCGGCGGGGACGACCCCTGGGACATGAGGTCGAATCTTCAGCTGTACGCCGATGCGGAGCGCAGCGACTCGTACCAGGCCGTGGTCGATGCGCTCGCGGCCTCCGGAGCTCGGCCGGGCGACGTCGTGCACATCGTGGGGTATTCGCAGGGCGCCATGATCGGCGCGTGGCTGGTGATGGCCGGCGGCTACGTCGTCCCGACGCTCGTCGCCCTCGGCTCTCCCGTGGAACCGAGCGCGGGGCCGGAGACGCTGAGCGTCACCGTGCGGCACACCGACGACCCGGTCGCGGCGCTCGCGGGCGGCGGTTCGATCGCGGGCACCGGGGATCGGGAGAGCGTCGTGATCGAGCGCGTCGCCGACCCGGTCGCCGGCCTGCACGATCTGCTGCTGCCGGCGCACGGGCTCGGCGCCTACGCCGAGACGGCGACGATGGCGGATGCCGCGGCTGATCCGAGCGTCCAGGCGCTCGTCGACCGCTATGCGCGCCTGGCCGAAGCGCAGGGTGTCACGGCCGTGGAGTACGTCGCCCGCAGGGGCGGCTCGTGAACGCGGCGCGCGTCGTGCCGTGTCGGCGGCGCACCCACCCCGGATGGGGCTATCCGCCCAGGTAGCTCATCTCCGCTCGGGGGCGCGCGGCGCGCAGCTCCGGCGTGAGGGCGGAGCGGATCTCCGAGTAGCGGTCGTCGCGCACGCCCCAGATGCCGGCGAGGGCCGTGCGCAGATCGTCATCGGACGATCCATTGCGCAGCAGAGCACGGAGGTCGTGCGACTCGGTGCCGAACAGGCAGGTGAACAGCTTTCCCTCGGTGGAGATGCGGGCCCGGCTGCAGGTGCCGCAGAAAGCGTTCGTCACGGACGAGATCACGCCGATCTCGCCGTCGCCATCGGCGTACCGCCAGCGTTTCGCGGTCTCGCCGGGGGCCGCAGCGCCGACCGGTTCGAGCGGGAACAGGGCGGAGATCCGTGCGATGATCTCCGCCGATGGCACGACCTCGTCGAGCGACCAGCCGTTGGATGTCCCGACATCCATGTACTCGATGAACCGCAGGGTGAAGGGGGTGCCCTTGAAGCGCGCCGCCATGTGCTCGATCTCGCTGTCGTTGACGCCGCGCTTGACGACCATGTTCAGCTTGACCGGACCGAGCCCTGCCTCATGAGCAGCCTCGATGCCGTCGAGCACCCGGGACAACGGGAAACGCACGTCGTTCATCGCCTGGAACAGCGTCTCGTCGAGGGAGTCGATCGACACGGTCACGCGATCCAGCCCGGCCTCGCGAAGCGCTGCGGCCTTGACGGGAAGCGCCGAGCCGTTGGTGGTGAGGGCGAGCTCCACGCGGTCGCCGGCCGGCGTGCGGATGCGGGAGAGCCGGGCGATGAGGTCTTCGATGCCGCGGCGCAGCAGAGGCTCGCCCCCGGTGAGGCGGAGCTTGTGCACGCCGAGATCGACCGCGGCGCGGGAGATGCGCTCGATCTCCTCGAAGCTGAGCAGCTCGTCGCGGTCGAGGAACGCATAGTCGCGCCCGAAGACGGTGCGGGGCATGCAGTACACGCAGCGGAAGTTGCAGCGGTCGGTCACCGAGATCCGCAGGTCGTGGAGCGGGCGTCCGCGGCGATCAGCGAGGCCGGAGGCAGGCAGTCGCCGGGCGCCGGTGCGGCGCTCCGGTGCTGGTGTCTTGCTCATGGGTGGGCCCCCTCGAGTCGCCTACGGTAGCACCGTCGCATGGGGGTGAGGGCCGTTGACGTCCAGGTGGGCGCGTGGGCCGCCGAGTGATCAGCCGCGATTCTCTTTCGGGCTGATGAACGGCCAGATCGAGGCAGTCGTTAGCGGCGCTCTTTTTTCTGCTGCGGGCGCAGCAGGGCGCCGAAGAACGCGTTGATCACCGAGATCAGGAAAGCGGCGACCACACCCCACCAGAACGACGGAACCGACAGGCCCCAGCCCCACGGCTCGGTGAGCGACGCGGTCAGCCACAGCAGGAACCCGTTGACCACGAACGACACCAGGCCGAGGGTGAGGATGTAGATCGGGAAAGCCACGATGCGGATGAGGCCGCCCACCACGGTGTTGACCACGGCGAAGATCGCCCCGACGGCCAGCAGGGTCAGAACGAGCTGCAGCGTCTCGCCCGGGGCGAAAGCGGTGATCGAGACCTGGAGGAACGGGATCAGGGTGACCACCCAGATCGCGAAGGCGTTGACGGCGACGCGGACGATGAAGCGCATGGTCTGCTCAGTCTTGCACGGCCCCGTGGGCGACGGCAGGTACCCCGTGCGGAGCGGACCGGAAAAAGACCGGCAGACCGGGCGGGCGAGGCGACGCAGCCCTAGACTCTGCTCGTGAGCAGCGAACCGGTCCTTCCCCGCATCCGTCCCGAGATCGCCGCCCTGCCGCCGTACCGTCAGGGGCGGCCGGCCGGGGCCGACGCGTTCAAGCTCTCCAGCAATGAGAACCCGTTCGACCCGCTGCCGTCTGTGGTCGCATCGCTCGACGAGGCAGTGCCGTTCAATCGGTACCCTGACGCGACGGCCGGAGCGTTGCGCGCGCGCCTGGGCGAGCGGTACGGCGTCGAGCCGGATGCTGTGCACATCGGCACCGGGAGCGTGTCGATCCTGGCCCAGTTCATCCAGGCGGCGTGCGCGGAGGGTGACGAGGTCGTCTACGCCTGGCGCTCGTTCGAGGCCTATCCCAGCCTGGTTCTCGTCGCGGGTGCGCGTTCTGTGCCGGTGCCCCTGCGCGATGACGCCGGTCACGATCTGGACGCGATCGCCGATGCGATCACGGATCGCACGCGCTGCGTCATCCTGTGCACGCCGAACAACCCCACCGGCCCGGTGATCACGACCGCTGAGCTCGCGGCGTTCCTCGCCCGCGTGCCCGGCGACCTCCTGGTGCTGCTCGACGAGGCCTATGCCGAGTTCGTGACCGACGGGGACGCCGTCGACGGCCTCGCCGAGCGTGTCTTCGAGCAGCACCCCAACGTGGTCGTGCTGCGCACGTTCTCCAAGGCATACGGGCTCGCGGGCCTGCGCGTGGGCTACGCGATCGGACATCCGCGCGTGCTCGACGCCGCCCGCAGCACCGCGATCCCGCTGTCGGTGACCTCGGCGGCCGAGAAAGCCGCGATCGCGAGCCTCGACGCCGAGCCGGAGCTGCGCGAGCGCGTGGTCGTGCTGGTCGAGCGCCGGGCCGCGCTGGTCGACGGCCTGCGCGCTGCGGGCTGGACGGTGCCAGACGCCCAGGGCAACTTCGTGTGGCTGCCCGCGGGAGAGCGCGCGACCGAGATCGCGGAGGCGCTCGACGCGGGCGGGATCATCGTGCGTGCATTCCCGGGCGACGGCGTGCGGATCTCCGTCGGAGAACCCGAGTCGGTGGAGAGGGTCCTGCGGGTCGTCGGCGACCTGGCGTAGGTTCGTCACCCGGCGGCTTCGCGGCCGAGAGGCGGGATCTGTCTCTGCGAGCCACTGCTCGGCGAGGTTCTCCGTCTCCGGCGGAAGGGGCCGGAGCGCTGCCGCCTCCCGGGGGCCAGGGCGAGCACGTCCGAGACCTGTGGGCGATCAGATCGAGACCTGTGGGCGATCAGGTCAAGACCTGTGTCCAGGTTCGCGGCCGCGGGCCCGTGGTTGGCTTGACCGTCGGCAGCCAAACGGGCAGCAGAGGTCTTCTCGTGCGCAGGGTGGCCGTGCGGCGAGGGGGATTGTGGTGGGAGCGACGTGACCAGCAGGGGAAGGATCATCCTGGGGGCGGGGCTCCTGCTTTCGGGGGTACTGATCCTCGCTCTCGGGGCGCGGCTCATCCCGGTCGGTGCGGCGGGGGAGCGGTGGGTGGTCTTCGCCGTCGCTCTCCTCGCGTGGCTCGGAGGGTTGCTCCTGATCGGCGCATCGAGCCGGTCCGAGACGCTCGCCGTGGGCGTGGTGATCCTCGCCGTGCTCCCGGTCGTCGTCATCGGCGGGACCATGCTCATCTACACGGCAGAGCTCGACGTTCCCCTGCTGCTTCTGATGCTCGGGGCCGCATCGCTCGCCGTGGGCGTCGGCATGGCCTTCGCGGTGCGCGCCGTCCGGCGGGCGCTGCGTCGCACCCGCGAACACGGGTAGCCGCCTGGCGCATCGCCGTCGCTCGGGTTCGTGTCGCACAACCTGCGAGGGCCGACGGCCCGCGGGTTGTGAGGCGCGGCCCTGCCGATGCCGAGCCGGAACGCCGGCGGAAGGCCGCGTATATCCGTCGCCGAGCATGGATCGGTGGAGAAGATCCTGCGGATCGCCGGATCCGTTGTGTGAACCCTCCAGCGTCCCGGCCGTCTGCTCGGATACCGTAGAACGGTGACCTCGTCTGAGACCGCCCCCGTTCGCGTCCTCGACGCCTCCGGAAACTTCGCGCCCACCCCGGCTGCCGAACGCTTCCTGCCGCTGATCGACGCTCTCACGGACGCCGACCTTGAGCAGTTCTACCGCGACATGGTCGTGATCCGTGCGATCGACGAGCAGGCGACCCATCTGCAGCGCCAGGGCCAGCTGGCCCTCTGGCCGCCGAGTCGTGGGCAGGAGGCCGCGCAGGTCGGATCGGCCCGCGCTGCTCGACCGCAGGACACGATCTTCCCGTCTTACCGTGAGCACGTCGTCACCCGCATCCGCGGTGTCGACCCGGTCGACATCATCAAGCTGATGCGCGGTGTCTCGCACGGCGGATGGGACCCCACCGACCCCGCCAACGGCAACACGCGCCTCTACACGCTCGTGCTCGGCTCGCAGACGCTGCACGCGACCGGCTTCGGCATGGGGCTGGTGTTCGACGGGCGCTGCGGCACCGGGGACCCGGAGCGCGACGAAGCCGTGATGGTCTACTACGGCGACGGAGCATCGAGCCAGGGCGACGTGCACGAAGCGATGGTGTTCGCCGCCAGCTACCGCACGCCCGAGGTCTTCTTCCTGCAGAACAATCACTGGGCCATCTCGGTGCCCGTCAGCACCCAGTCGCCGGTTCCGCTGGCGGGTCGCAGCGCCGGCTACGGCATCCCCAGCGAGCGGATCGACGGCAACGACGTGCTCGCCAGCTTCGCCGTGACCAGGAAACTGCTCGACGAGGCGCGCGCCGGCGAGGGCCCGCGCGCGATCGAGGCCGTGACCTATCGCATGGGTGCGCACACGACCAGTGACGACCCCACGAAGTACCGCACGAGCGACGAGGAGACCTCGTGGGCCGAGCGCGACCCGATCGCCCGCATGCGGGTCTTCCTCGAGGGGCGTGGTGCCGCGGAAGGCTTCTTCGCCGACGTCGAGACCGAGGCCGCGGATGCCGCGAACGATCTGCGTGAGCGGTCGGTCGCGCTCTCGCCACCGCCGCGGGAGGGCATGTTCGACCACGTGTACAGCGAACCGCATCCGCTCATCGACGAACAGCGCGCGTGGCTGGCCGCCTACGAGGCATCCTTCGAGGGGGACGCATGACGCTCGAGACGATGCCGTTCAGCAAGGCTCTGAACGCGGGGCTGCGGGCCGCGATGGACGACGATCCCCGAGTTCTCATGATGGGTGAGGACATCGGACGTCTCGGTGGCGTGTTCCGCGTCACCGAGCATCTGCAGCGCGATTTCGGTGAGCAGCGCGTGCTCGACACCCCGCTCGCGGAGTCTGGCATCGTGGGTACCGCGATCGGACTGGCCATGACCGGGTTCCGCCCGGTGTGCGAGATCCAGTTCGACGGGTTCGTGTTCCCCGCGTTCGACCAGATCACCACGCAGCTGGCCAAGCTCACCTACCGGCACGAGGGCCGTCTGCGGATGCCGGTCGTCATCCGCATCCCCTACGGCGGCCACATCGGCGCGGTCGAGCACCATCAGGAGAGCCCGGAGACCTACTTCGCGCACACTCCGGGACTGCGGGTCGTCTCGCCGTCGACCCCGAACGACGCCTACTGGATGATCCAGCAGGCGATCCGCTCGGACGACCCGGTGGTCTTCCTCGAGCCCAAGAGCCGCTACTGGTCCAAGGGCGAGGTCGATCTGGACGCCCCCGCTGTGCCGTTGCACGCCTCGCGCATCGTGCGCCGCGGCACCGACGTGACCCTCGTGGGGCACGGCGCGATGGTTGCCACGCTCCTGCAGGCCGCCGCTCTCGCCGACGCGGAGGGCACGAGCTGCGAGGTCGTCGACGTGCGCTCGCTGTCTCCCATCGACTACGGGCCGATCCTCGACTCGGTGCGCAGCACCGGCCGCATGGTCTACGCCCAGGAGGCGCCGGCGAACGTCAGCGTCGGCAGCGAGATCGCCGCGACCGTCGCAGAGCGTGCGTTCTATGCGCTCGAGGCCCCTGTCATCCGGGTGTCCGGATTCGACATCCCGTTCCCCCCGGCCAAGCTGGAGGGCTCCTACCTCCCGGATCCCGATCGCATCCTCGAGGGTGTCGACCGGGCCTTAGCGTACTGATCAACACGCGATGATGCTCCCCTCCCACGACCGAACTCAGGAAGAATCGAGCGGAGAGCCGGTTTCGGCCGGGGGGTCTGCCCCCTTCCGTACTTTTTGCCTGAGTAGGGTTCGCCGGGCAGCGGACCGTTCTCGAAAGGACCCCCGATGAGCACTCAGACATTCACCCTTCCCGACGTCGGTGAGGGCCTGACCGAGGCCGAGATCGTCTCGTGGCGCGTCGCGCCGGGCGACGCGGTGGCGATCAACGACGTCATCTGCGAGATCGAGACCGCGAAGTCGCTCGTCGAGCTGCCTTCCCCGCACGCCGGTGTGGTGGGAGAGCTGCTGGTGGCGGAGGGAGCGACCGTCGACGTCGGCGCCGCGATCATCACGTTCGTCTCCGAGAGCCCGGCATCCGCGGCCCCGGAAGCGCCTGCCGCGCCCGCGGCTGAGGAGGGGGGCGGCTCGGTGCTGGTGGGCTACGGCTCCGGCGGGGGCGCGACCTCACGCCGCCGGAAGGCGCCAGAGCGTCCGGTCCGCTCGTCGGTGGGGGTTGTGGCGAAGCCCCCGATCCGCAGGCTCGCGCGTGACCTCGACGTGGATCTGACCGAGGTCGTCGCGACCGGCGCCGATGGCGAGGTGACCAGGGACGACGTCGTGAAGCACGCCGCGCAGGCGAGTGTCTTCCGCAACATCGAGACCCCGGAGTGGGGCGAGGCGCGCGAGGAGCGCATCCCGGTCACGCCGGAACGCGCCGCATCGGCGGTCGCGCCGCCCGCGCCGGGGCGGGCGATGGCCGGCCCGGACGCCGACGTGCGCACCGAGACGATCCCGGTCAAGGGCGTGCGCAAGGCGATGGCGAACGGCATGGTGCAGAGCGCCTACACCGCTCCGCACGTGACGGTGTGGAAGGACGTCGACGCCTCACGGACGATGGAGCTGGTGAAGCGGCTGAAGGCCTCGCCCGACTTCGCCGACATCCGGGTCTCCCCGTTGCTCATCATGGCGCGCGCGGTGATCTGGGCTGCGCGTCGCACCCCGCTGGTGAACGCCGCGTGGATCGACACGGACGGCGGCGCGGAGATCGCGGTGCGGCAGTACGTGAACCTGGGCATCGCCGCTGCCACGCCGCGCGGGCTGCTCGTGCCGAATATCAAGGACGCCCATGCGATGGGCATGCGCGACCTGGCCCGCGCGCTGGAGCGCCTCACGGTGACCGCGCGCGAGGGCAAGACCACCCCGGAGGCGCAGAAGGGCGGCACCATCACGATCACCAACATCGGGGTGTTCGGGATGGATGCCGGCACGCCCATCATCAACCCGGGTGAGTCCGGGATCGTGGCGCTCGGCCGCATCAGCCAGAAGCCCTGGGTGGTGGACGGCGAGGTGCGACCGCGGTGGGTGACCACGGTCGCCGGCTCTTTCGATCACCGCGTGATCGACGGTGACGGCATGAGCCGCTTCGTGGCGGATGTCGCCGCCGTGCTCGAGGAGCCCGCACTGCTGGTGGACTGAACCGCGCCGCCGGACCGGACCGCTCGCGCACGGTCACGCCGTGCTGTGCAGCCTCTCGCGCACGAGCAGTGGCATGGTCTGCGTGCGCGCGATCTCGCGCGCACGCGCCACCGCACCGCGCGTGACGACGTCTGCGCCCAGCGACGAGGCGATCACCTCGGGGGCGGGGAGGTGCAGGCGTTCCGGGAGGGCTCGGCGGGTGGCGGCCAGCACCGGCTCGATGCTCTCCGCGATCGCCCCGCACAGGATCACGCGCGCCGGGTCGAAGGTGCTGCCGAGCACGCCGATCACGGTCGCCAGCAGTGAGCCGACGCGTTCCGCGACGAGCAGGGCATCGGGGTCTCCTGCGGCGGCCAGGGCCAGCACGGCGCGAGGCGGGATGTCGTCGTCGCGGCCGAGGGCGGCCAGGGCGCCCGCAGCGGAGATCGCGCCGGTGTCGAGCGCCTCGCGCACATGCCGCTCGATGGCGTAGCGCAGGCCGAAGGCGGAGCCGACCCCGATCACGTGATCGAACACCACGCCCTCGCCGACGCCGCCGTGTGCGCCGTGGAGCAGGTGGCCATCGACTACCACGCCCGCGCCGAACCGCTCACCGGTGAGGAGGGCGACGAAGTCGTCGCAGCCGGCCGCTGCGCCCGCCGCGGCCTCGGCGACGGCGGCGAGCTGGGCGTCGTTCTTCACCTCGACGAACGGCGCGCAGTCGGCGAGCAGGTCGACGAGCCCGGGGTTGGTGCGTTCCCAGAAGCGCTCGGGGTGCGGCGGAGACACGCCGTCGCGGTCGACGGGGGCTGCCACACCGGCGCACACGGCGAGGATGCGTTCGCGCGTCGTGCCTGCCGCGGCGAGGGTGTCGTCCAGCAGGCTGAGGATGCGGTGCCGGTAAGCCTGGCGGGTGCGGGTGTGGTTGATCGTGATGCGACGGTGCGCGAGTACGCGGTCGAAGGGGTCGGCGACCGTGACGGCCAGGTGGGCGTCCCCGGCGTCCATGCCGACGACCACGCCCGTGTCCGCGGGGATCTCGAACCGGCGGGCCGGTCGTCCGCCGCGGTACTGCTGTCCCGCGGCGCGGGCGTTGGGCAGTTCGCGCAGCACGTCGATGCCCACGAGCGTGTCGATCGCGTCGATCACGGTCGAGCGGGTCAGGCCGGTGGCCTCCATCGCGTCGGAGGCGGTGACCAGACGCGCATCCCAGCTGAACGACAGCACGGCGTCGATGCTCGTCCGACCGGCTTCTGCGGTGAAACCCTTCACGGCTCTTGACCTCCTCCCTGGGTGAGAGTACCGTGCTCATCAGTTAATTTGGTGATTAGATTTAATCTCCCTCTCATGGAAGGACAACGGTGTCCCGAACATTTTCACGCGCAGGACGCGCGCTGGCGGTCGGTGCGGTGCTCGTGCTCGGCGGGTCTCTTCTCGCCGGATGCTCTGCCGACGGTCGCGACACGGTGCGGTTCACCTTCAGCAAACGCGAGGCGATCGGTTTCATGACCCAGGTCGTCGCCGACTACAACGCGTCCCAGGACGACGTGCGCGTGGTCATCGACACCTCCGGGGTGGACGTCGTCTCGGCGAGCTTCGTGCGCGGCAACCCGCCCGACCTCATGCTCGCCAACTACAACATGGAGGTGGCCCGGTTCGTCGACCGCTGCGCCCTCAGCGATCTGAGCGATACGGCCGCTGCCGCGCAGATCCGGGAGGAGTACCAGCCGCTGCTCGACCAGTACGGCTCGTGCGACGGGCGCACGAGTGCCCTGCCCTACTCGGTGATGGCATCCGCAGTGATCTACAACCGGGAGATCTTCGAGGCAGCCGGCATCGCGGTGCCCACCACCTGGGACGAGCTCATCGCCGTGTGCGACCGCCTCGTCGCGGCGGGCATCACGCCGTTCTCCGCGACCCTGAAGGACGACTGGACCGTCGGCCAGGGGTGGTTCGACTACACCGTTGGCGGGTCCCTCGACGTGATCGACTTCTTCGACCGTCTCGCCGCCGCCGGCGCCGAGGTGGGACCGGACTTCGAGACGTCGTTCTCGGCGGAGTTCGCCGAGCCGGTCGAACGCATGCAGCAGCTGCTCGGCTCCTACGTCAACAGCGACGCCAACAGCCGCGGCTATGGCGACGGGAACCTGGCCTTCGCCGGCGGCCAGGCGGCGATGTACCTGCAGGGTCCCTGGGCTTTCAGCGAGATCGCGAAGACCGCCCCAGACCTCGAGCTCGGCACGTTCCCGCTGCCGATGACCGACGACCCGGACGACCTCGCGGTGCGCGTCAACCTCGATCTCGCGGCGATGATCCCCGCGGGGGCGCGCAACCCGGACGGCGCCCGCGCGTTCCTGGAGTACATCTACCAGCCGGAGATCATCGAGGCCTACAACACTTCGCAGCTCGGGTTCACCCCCACCATCTCCGCTCCTGCTCCCGAGGACCCGCGGGTCGCGGGGATGATCCCGTACGTCGACAACGGCCAGATCTACCAGGGGCCATCCGTCCTCATCCCCAAGACCATCCCGGTCTTCAACTACGCCCAGGCGCTGGCGCTCGGTTCGAGGCCCGCCGACATCCTGCGCACGCTCGACGCGGACTGGGCGCGCCTCGCATTCCGCGCCCCGGTGCGCACCGAGGCCCAGAGCGAGACGAAGGAGTCCGCAGAGTGAGCACCACGACCACGATCGTCACCGCCGGGCGGACGCCGCAGCGCAGCACCCGGCGCGTCGAACCCATCTACTACCTGTTTCTGATCCCCACCGTGCTGCTGTTCACCCTGGCGATCACGCTGCCCGGCGTCGTCGGCATCTTCTTCAGCTTCACCGACTCGATCGGCATCGGCGAGTGGAGCTTCAACGGCCTCACCAACTACATCGCGGTGTTCAGCGATCCGGCCATCCTCCAGAGCTACCTGTTCACGTTCGGATTCTCGCTGGCGACCGTGGTCGTGGTGAACGTGATCGCGTTCCTCCTCGCGGTCGGCCTCACCTCCCGGATCCGCTGGAAGACCGGACTGCGCACGATCTTCGTGATCCCGATGGTGGTCTCCGGCATCATCATCGCCTACGTCTTCAACTTCCTCTTCTCCAACTCGATCCCCGCGGCCGGTGCGGCGCTCGGCGTGCCGTGGCTGGAGACGAGCCTGCTCGCCAACCCCGATCTCGCGTGGGTCGCGATCGTCGCGGTGACCGCATGGCAGGCCGTCCCGGCAACGATGCTCATCTACATCGCGGGTCTGCTCGCGGTGCCCGGCGACGTCTACGAGGCCGCGGACCTCGACGGCGCGAGCACGTTCCAGCAGCTCACGCGGATCACCCTGCCGCTCGTGGCCGGGTATGTCGTGATCAACGTGATCCTCGGATTCAAGGGCTTCCTCAACGCCTACGACATCATCGTCGGCCTCACCAACGGCGGCCCGGGAACCGCGACGCGCAGCGTGGCGATGACGATCATCGCCGGATTCAACGGCGGCGACTACGCGTATCAGATGGCGAACGCCACCATCTTCTTCATCGTCGCCATCATCATCGCCCTGCTCCAGCTCTCGGTGAACCGCGGAAGGAACGCCCTCTGATGTCGACCACCACACCCGTCGTCGCTGACGACACGCGGGCGCTCGCGCTCGCCCAGGGCACGTCCAAGCGGTCGCGGTTCGCGATGGAGCGCGTCAACTGGTCTGGCACGATCATCCTGATGCTGTGCGCGGTCACCGTGCTCCTGCCGCTGTACGTGACCATCTCGATGGCTTTCAAGACCACCGGCCAGGCCGTCGACGGCAATGCGTTCTCCCTGCCGGCGCCGTTCTCGATCGAGGGCTTCATCACCGCATGGAACCTGACCAACTGGCCGGTCGGCGCCGGCATCTCGCTCCTCGTCACGGCCGGAACGGTGGCCGCCACGATCGTGCTGGCGGCACTGGCGTCCTACGCGATCGTGCGCAACTGGGAGCGCCGGCTCTTCCGCTGGTCGTTCTTCTACCTGCTGGCGGCGATGTTCATCCCGTTTCCGGTGGTGGCGCTGCCGCAGATCCAGCTGACCGGACGCGTGGGGCTGGACAACCCGCTCGGAGTGATCATCCTGGCCACCATGTTCCAGCTCAGTTTCAGCGTGCTGCTGTTCACGGCGTTCCTGCGTTCGATCCCGCTCGAGCTCGAGGAGAGCGCGCGCATCGACGGGGCGACCACCTGGCAGACGTTCTGGCGGCTGATCTTCCCGTTGCTCGCCCCCATGAGCGCCACGGTCGGTATCTTCGCGTTCCTGTACGCCTGGAACGACTTCATGATGCCGTCGCTCATCATCTCGGATCCGGCCCTGCAGACCCTCCCTGTCCGTCAGCACCTGTTCCAGACGCAGTTCAGCAACAACTACAACGTGTCGTTCGCCTCCTACCTCATGGCGATGTCTCCCGCGATCGTCGCCTACCTGTTCACGCAGCGCTGGGTGATGGAGGGTGTCACACAGGGAGCGGTGAAGGGCTGACCTCCGCTCGGCGGCCGGGCGATCTTGACCTGTCCCGCCGCCGTGGCGCGAAACCGTACCAGCAAGAGCGAAAGAGAAGGAGATCCCCGAATGCCAGAGACGACCGTCGTCGATGCCTCCACCCCGACCGCGATCGCGCCGTGGTGGCGGCAGGCCGTTGTCTATCAGATCTACCCGCGCAGCTTCGCCGATGCCACCGGCGACGGCATCGGCGACATCCCCGGGATCCTGTCGCGTGTGGACTACCTCGCCGACCTCGGCGTCGATGCGGTCTGGCTGAGCCCGTTCTACCCGTCGGCGCTCGCCGACGGCGGGTACGACGTGGCCGACTACCGCAACGTCGATCCGCGGCTCGGCTCGCTCGACGACTTCGATGCGATGGTCGCCGCGCTCCATGCCCGCGGCATCCGCGTGGTGGTCGACATCGTCCCGAACCACACCTCCGACCAGCACGCGTGGTTCCAGGAGGCGCTCGCCGCGGGGCGCGGGTCGGCAGCGCGCGACCGGTACATCTTCCGGGAGGGATCCGGGCCGGACGGCACCGAGCCGCCGACCGACTGGGAGTCGGTGTTCGGCGGTCCGGCCTGGCACCGCGTCGACGACGGACAGTGGTACTTCCACCACTTCGCCACCGAGCAGCCCGACCTCAACTGGGACCACCCCGACGTGCGGGCAGACTTCCTGCACACGCTCCGCTTCTGGTCCGATCGCGGGGTGGACGGCTTCCGCATCGATGTGGCGCACATGCTCACGAAGGACCTCACCGAGCCGCTGCCGTCGAAGGCGGAGCTCGCGCAGATCCCGGTCGATGGCAACCACCCGCTGTTCGACCGTGACGACGTGCACGAGGTGTACGCCGCATGGCGTGAGGTGTTCGACTCCTACGATCCGCCGCGCACGGCCGTGGCGGAGGCCTGGGTGGCCTCCGACCGGGTGCCCAAGTACGCCGCACCCGGGAGCCTCGGGCAGTCGTTCAACTTCGACCTGCTGACCGCGGCGTTCGATGCGGCGGCGTTCCGCGACATCGTCACGCACAACATCGTGCTCTCGGCGGCCTCCGGCTCGTCGAGCACCTGGGTGCTCTCCAACCACGACGTCTTCCGCCATCCCACGCGCTACGGTCTGACGCTGCCGGCGGCCGAGGGTGCGGTGCCCCACCGGCATGGCGGGGGCTGGCTGGAGTCCGGGGCGGATCCCGCAGAGCTGGACCGTGTGGGCGGGCTGCGCCGGGCGGCGGCGGCCAGCCTGTTCCTGCTCGGCCTGCCCGGCTCGGCGTACCTCTACCAGGGGGAGGAGCTCGGGCTGCACGAAGTGGCCGAGATCCCCGCGGAGGAGCGGCAGGACCCGACGTTCTTCCGCACCAACCAGGAGCAGTACGGGCGGGACGGATGCCGGGTGCCGCTGCCCTGGACGGCTGACGGCCCGTCGTTCGGGTTCGGTGCGGCGCAAGCGCACCTCCCGCAGCCGGCCTGGTTCGCCGACGTCGCCGTCGCGGAGCAGGAGGGCGACCCGGACTCCACGCTCTCGCTCTACCGCCGGGCGCTCGCGCTGCGGCACGAGCTGCAGACCGGGGAGGAGCTCGACTGGATCGACACCGGCCGTGCGGACGTGCTGCGCTTCGCCCGCCCGAACGGCTGGCAGGTGGTGACGAACTTCGGCGCTGAGCCCTTCGCGCTCGCCGTGGACGGGCTGCGCGTCGTGCTGTCGAGCGCCCCGGGCGCCCCGGGTGTCGTGCCGCCGGAGTCGACCGTGTGGCTCGCTCCCTGACCGTGGGGCGTGGTGGTGGTGCGGGTCGGTCGCCGGCCGACCCGCACCACCCGCGGCGGTGTCGTGCCGTGCGCTGCGGGCGACCTCGTAGGCTGGGCCGATGAGACACACACCCCGGTACGTGATGGACGATCCGGAGGAGGTCAAGCGCCTCATCCGCGGCAACGCGTGGGCGACGTTCGTCTCGCCGGCATCCACCGGGCTCGTCGCATCGCACTATCCGGTGATCCTCGACGAGACCGCGGAGGAGATCGTCATCGTCAGCCACTTCGGCCGGCCGGATGACGAGCTGCACGAGCTCGGTCGGCATGAGGTCCTGGTGATCATCCAGGGCCCGCATGACTATGTCTCATCGTCGTGGTACGCGCCGGGCGACATCATCCCCACCTGGAATCACGTCACCGCGCACCTCTACGGCACGCCGGAGGTGCTCTCCGACGAGGAGAACTACCGGATGCTGGAGCTGCTCACCGATCATTTCGAGCGGCACCACCCCGGCGGCCACAGCCTTTCGGAGGACCCTGAGGGCACGCGCCGGGCCGCGCGGGGGACGGTGGGGCTGCGGATGCGCGTCGACCGCTTCGACGCGCGCGCCAAGCTCAGTCAGAACAAGGCCCCCGATGTGGCGGAGAACATCATCGCGCACCTTGAGGAGCGCACCCCCGGTCTGGCGGCCGAGATGCGCCGCTCCCGTCCTTAGTCCGTAGTCCGTTCCGCCCGTCCTCGCCGAATCCGCCCGCGGCGGGCTGCGCCCGCCCTGTGCGCGTTCACGCGGAGGGCGGAACCGGCGATGCGACGCGCAGGGGAGGCGGAACAGATGGTGAGAATGATTCTCATTACGGTGATAGGATCGGGGCATGACGCACAACCGACGAAACCGTATGCCCCGCCTCGCCGCGCTCATCGGCCTCGGCGCCGCGGGCGCACTCCTGCTCGCGGGCTGCTCCGCTCCGGCCCCCGCCGCGCAGGGGACCGATGCCGGCGACGCCGACCGCATCGTCGTGGTCGCCTCGACCAACGTCTACGGCGACATCGCCGAGACCATCGGCGGGGATCGCGTCGACGTCACATCGATCATCACCTCGTCGTCCCAGGACCCGCACTCCTACGAGGCCACCGCCCGCGACCGCCTCACCGTGCAGGGCGCCGAGCTGGTGATCGAGAACGGCGGCGGCTATGACTCCTTCATGGAAGAGCTGCGCGACGGATCCGATGCGCCCGTCATCGTCGCCGCGACCTTCAGCCACGACTACCCCGGCGCCGAGGGCCACGACCACGATGACCACGCCGACGCGCACGAGGGTGCCGACGCGGCAGAGGATCACGATCACGCGGACGACCACGACCACGACGACCATGACCACGCCGACGATGCGGACGCGCACGCCGACGATCATGACCACGACGGGCACAACCACATCGAGGGCTTCAACGAGCACGTGTGGTTCGATCCGCACACGATGATCCACGTCGTCGAGGGCATCTCCGAGCAGCTCAGCGCGCTGGACAGCGCCGGCGCCGACGAGTTCGCGGCCAACGCGGCCACCCTGATCGCCGACCTCGAGGGCCTGGAGGGCGAGCTCGAGACGCTGAAGGGCACGGCCTCCGGCACCGCGGTGCTGCTCACCGAGCCGCTGCCCGGATACATCGCGGCCGCCGCCGGTCTCGACGATGTCGCACCGGACGGCTTCGCCGCCGCCGTCGAGGAGGGGCGCGATGTGCCGCCCGCCCTGCTGCTGGAGGCCACGACACTCCTCGAGAACGGCACGGTCAAGGCCGTGCTCGCCAACGCGCAGACCGGCGGCCCCGAGACGGAAGCCGTCGAGAAGGCCGCGACCGGCGCGGGGGTCCCGGTGGTGACCTTCACGGAGCTGCTTCCCGAGGGAACGTCGTACGCTGAGTGGATGGCCGACGCGATCTCCCACCTCGCCGCCGCGCTGACGTCGTGAGTCTCCTCGAGGTCCGCGGCGCAGCGATTCGCCGCGGACCACGGGAGCTCTGGGCCGGGCTCGACCTCGATGTCGAGCCGGGCGAGTTCATCGCCGTGCTCGGCCCCAGCGGTTCTGGCAAGACCACGCTGCTGCGAGCCATCCTGGGCCTGCAGGATCTCAGCGCCGGCAGCATCAGCATCGAGGGGGAGCCGGTGCGCCGTGGCAATCCGCACGTGGGCTACATCCCGCAGCAGCACGCCTTCCCCGCCGACACCGCGATGCGCGGACGGGATGTCGTCTCGCTCGGGGTGCAGGGGGTCCGCTTCGGTCTGCCTCTGCCGCACCGCGGCGACCGCGAACGCGTGGACACGGCTCTGGCAGAGGTCGGCGCGACCGGCTACGCTCAGCGCCGCGTCGGCGAGCTCAGCGGGGGCGAGCAGCAGCGGCTGCGGGTGGGGCAGGCGCTCGTCGACCGCCCGTCGTTGCTGCTGTGCGACGAGCCGCTGTCCAACCTCGACCTTGCCAACCAGCGCGCGGTGATCGAGATCATCGATCGGCAGCGCCGCGAGCGCGACGCCGCCGTGCTGTTCGTCACGCACGACATCAACCCGATCATCGGCGACGTCGACCGGGTGCTCTACATCGCCGGGGGACGTGTCCTGATCGGCACCCCCGATGAGGTCTTGCAGAGCCGGGTGCTCTCGGACCTCTACGGGGCACCGGTGTTCGTGACCCGGGTGGGGGACCGGCTGCTCGTCGTCGGCGCACCCGATGCCGAGACCCACCACCACGAGCACGAGCACGAACACGGCGACGGAGGACCCGCATGACCCATCCGCTCCTCGACTGGAGCGACGTGTTCTCCTTCCAGGACTACGGCGCGCTCGTGGCCCTGCTGTCGAACTCGATCATCGCCGGTGCCGTGCTCGGTGTCGTGGGCGGCCTGATCGGCGTGTTCGTGATGCAGCGCGATCTCGCCTTCGCGGTGCACGGCATCAGCGAGCTCTCCTTCGCGGGGGCTGCCGCGGCGCTGCTGTTCGGCGGCAGCGTGGTGGCGGGCTCCATCGGGGGTGCGATCATCGCGGCGCTCCTGATCGGGCTGCTCGGCGCCCGCGCTCGGATGCGCAACTCGATCGTGGGCGTGCTGATGCCGTTCGGGCTGGGCCTGGGGATTCTCTTCCTGTCGCTCTACGAGGGGCGCAGCGCAAACCGCTTCGGTCTGCTGACCGGTCAGATCGTGTCGGTCTCGACACCGGATCTCGGCTGGCTGATCGGCATCAGCGCCGTCGCTCTCGTCGTGCTCGTGCTGACCTGGAACCCGCTGCGCTTCGACTCTCTCGATCCCGTCTCTGCGGCAGCGCGGGGCATCCCGACCCGGGCGCTCGGCATCGGCTTCATGGTGGTGCTCGGTCTCGTGGTGGCGGTGAGCGTGCACATCATCGGTGCGCTGCTGGTGATGGCACTGCTGGTCACCCCCGCCGCGGCCGCCATGCGCGTGGCTGCGGGGCCGGTTGCCGTTCCGCTGCTCGCGATGGCGTTCGGTTTCGTCTCGGCGGTCGGAGGCATCCTCCTCGCGCTCGCCGGAACCCTGCCGGTGAGTCCGTACATCACGACGATCTCGTTCCTGATCTTCCTCGTGTGCGCGGGCATCGAGCGCGTACGCAGCCGGGTGCGGCGCGCCTGACGCGCCCGCCGCGCTGCCGGCGCGGCTACCGTGCGCTGTGCATGGCACGCATCGATCAGCAGACGCCGCGTCACCGGGTCTCCCCAGAATCCTTGCCGGGGGTGCGGAAAGTCGGCGCGGCCCCCGGGTGTGGAGAAGAACGATCCGTCCGTCTAGAGTCTTCCCCGTGCTCCTCGACGACGAGGGGCGCTTGGGGCGGGGCGTGCGTTGGATCCGATGCACGATACCCCGATGAGGGGGCAGATGGGCACCATGAGAGACCGAGATCACGCGCGCCCTGGCGGGACGGATCGGCGGAGTTCCGAGCGCAGGGTCCGCCGCCCGCAGCGGGCGTCCGAGCGGTTCCTGCTGCGGGGGAGAACCGGCCGCGAGCACGCGTGGGTGCGCCTCCGCTGGCTCGGCCAGCGCACCACCGGGCCGGAGTTCTGGCTGCTGCCGGACGGACGAGACATCCACGACGTCATCGACGCCGGCGATCTCGACGCGCTGCCGGAACACCTGTATCTCGCAACGCAGAACTCCGGCCGACGGGGTGACATCCTGTGGCCGACCGGTCTGCGTGGCCCCGTGGTCGTCTCCCGCCGCTTCGCCGAGGTCCTCGAACGCACCGGCGCGACCGGATACCGGCTGCGGCCCGTCCTGCTGCACCCCAAACGCGGGGAACCGCTCGACGGCTACGCGATCATCCTGTTCACCGGCGAAAGCGACGACGACCTGCGGCCCTACCCGCCGGCCCGGCGCGCCGTCTCGACGCTCGAGGTCTCGGCGCGCGTGCTGAGCGCGCTCGAAGCCGCCGGGGTCACCGGTTTCTGCGTCGAGGAGAGGGCGGCCGTGCTCGCAGGGGCTGTCCGCTGATCCCGCTGATGCCACGGGGTGCGCGGCGGCTGCGCCCCCACGTGCACCCACGCCGTGCACAGCCCGACGGCCTAGACTCATGGGCATGGCTCAGCGCAATACGTGGCAGCGCGAGCGGGTGCGCGATGCACTCGCGGACGCGCCGGGCTTCGTGAGCGCCCAGGCGCTGCACGCCACCCTCCGTGACGACAACACCGGCATCGGGCTGGCGACCGTGTATCGGGCTCTTTCCGGTCTCGCCGCCTCCGGTGAGGCCGACCAGCTCCAGAGCCCGGAGGGCGAGGCGCTCTACCGCGCCTGCCGGACGCCGCATCACCATCATCACCTGATCTGCCGCTCCTGCGGCTTCACCGTCGAGATCGAGGCCCACGAGGTCGAGACCTGGGCGCGCAGCACCGCCGCCCAGCACGGCTTCACCGCCGCCGAGCACGTCGTCGACGTGTTCGGGCTGTGCGCCGCGTGCACCGCGAAGCAGACCGCGACCACCGAGCCCGAGGGCGCGTGAGCACGACGCGGGTCACCGGCGCGGATGTCGGGCGCTCTGCGTCCGCAGCACCCCGGCGACCCGCCCCGCAGCGCCCGCGGTGGTCGCCGGGGACCCGGGCGGCTGTCGGCGTCCTGCTCGGCGCCGCGATCATCGCCGTCCTCTTCGCGATCGACGCTCTTGCGCCCCACCTGTTCCCTGCCGCCCTGCCCGACCGCGCCCAGGACGGCGTCACCCTCTCCCTGAGCGTCCTGATCGAGGCGCTGCCGTTCGTCGTGCTCGGGGTGCTCCTGTCGATCGTCGTGCAGGTATGGCTCCCGCCGGGCTGGATCGAGCGGGTTCTCCCGCGACGGGGCTGGGCGCGGCGCGCCGTGCTGTCCCTGCTGGGCATGTTCATCCCGGTCTGCGAGTGCGGCAACGTTCCCTTCGCCCGTGGTCTCATGATGCGCGGCCTGGCGCCCGCCGAGGCACTGACCTTCCTCATGGCGGCGCCGATCGTCAACCCGATCGTCATCCTCACCACGCACTCCGCCTTCGGGTGGGACGACGGGATCCTCGTCGCCCGTCTCGTGGGCGGCTACCTCATCGCCAACCTCATCGGCTGGATCTACAGCCGCCACCCCGACCCGCAGTCGCTGCTCACCGAGCGGTTCACCGACACCTGCGAGCGGGTCGCCCAGGAGCCGGGCACACCCTTCCGCCGCTCGCTCGTGCAGTTCATCATCGAGCTGCGCGCCGTGATGCCGGCGCTCGTGATCGGATCGCTCCTGGCCGGAGCGGTGCAGGTGCTCGTGCCGCGCGATGTGCTCCTCGCGATCGGGGCGAACCCGGTGCTGTCGATCGTGGCGATGATGGCGCTCGCGATCACCGTGGCGATCTGCTCCAACGTCGACGCCTTCTTCGTCCTGTCGTTCGCCTCGGCGTTCTCGCCCGGCGCGATCATCGCGTTCCTGCTGGTCGGTCCGCTGGTGGACATCAAGATGATCGCGCTGCTGCGCACGACCTTCACCGCGCGCACCCTCGCCGGGATCGTGGCGGTGGTGCTGCTGTCGGCCTTCACCATCGGGATCGGGGTGAACGTCCTTGGCTGATGCCCATGCCCATGCCCATGCCCATGCCGTCGATCGACGGCGTTCGCTCGTGAACCGATGGCTCGGGGTCGGCCTCGCCACACTGCTGTCGGTCGCGACGCTTGCGCTGACCGCGACCGGACGCCTCACCCTCTACATCGCACCGGAGTCGGTGTGGTTCGCCGCCGCGGGCGCCGTGGTCGTTCTCGCCGGTGCCATCTGGACCTGCACGCTGCCGCTCGGCGCCGAGGAGGAGCACGGCCACGACCACGACCATGCCGGAGCCGACGCCGGCCCCGCCCGCCGTGCGGTCGGGGTGACCGCCGCCGCGGTCGGCGGCGTGGTGGCGTCCGGGCTCGCAGTCGCGGCGATCGTGCTGCCCCCGGCTTCCCTCTCCGTGCAGCTGGCGATGGAACGCGGCCCGGGTGGCACCGTGCTGTTCGCCGGCGCCGACGACGTAGCCCTCGGCAAGGTCGACCCCAGCGGCTTCGGGATGGCGGAATGGTCGACCGTGTTCAGCTCTGCCGCGCGGCCGGAGTCCTGGGACGGCACCAGCGTCGCCCTCACCGGTTTCATCACCCCCGGCGACGCCGACGACGAGATGCGGCTCACGCGCATGGTGATCACGCACTGCGTGATCGACGCACAGCCGGCTGCGGTGACGATCGCTCTGCCGGCCTGGGCGTCGTCCTATCAGGTGGGCGACTGGGTCGAGATCACCGGCACCGTACGCGCCGGAGAAGACGGTTCGCTGCGGGTGGTGCCGGACGACGTCGTCGGCGTGGCAGAGCCGGGAGACCCCTATGAGTACTGACCACGAGGGCGCCGACCCCGGACGTGACGCCGCACCGCGCACCCGCGCTGAGGCGCGGACGATTCGCGAGGCCGAGGCGGCTCGCCGTGCCGCGGAAGAGGCGGCGGCCGCCGTGCCGGGGACGACCGGACCCGGGGAGCAGCGCTCGCCAGACGCGCGGGAGACGGCGGGCGCGGAACCGCCGGATGCCGCCGCGCCGGCCGATGAGGCGGCGGTCGACATCGCGGCGGTGTTCGCCCTCCCGGAGCAGGGCGTGCCCGAGGCGCGGGCGATCGCCCCGGCGGTGGAGGAGTCCGCGCCAACGGTGCCGAGCCCTGCCCGCTCCGCGGCGGAACCCGATCCGCACCACCGCGCGGCGGAGCGCGCATCGCAGACCGTTCATAAGCCTGCGGCGGCAGATCCTGTGGCGGATGCGCTGCCGCGGGAGACCCCGCGGCAGGTGCGCCGCTTCGGCATCGTGCTCGCCGCCGTGCTCGGCGTGCTCGTCCTCGTGGGGGGCGGCTTCGCCGTGGTGAGCCTGCTGCAGGGGCCCCGGCTCAGCGCTGTGCAGGTCGATCCGCGCGGAGCGATCGAGGAGTCCGGCAGCCGGGTGGTGCTCACCGCCAATCAGAACCTCGCCGAGATCGCCGCGGATCAGGTGAGCGTGACCCCTGCCGTGCCGTTCACCGTGGACGCCGCGGGCCGCAGCGTGGGGGTGCGGTTCACGACCCCGCTCGACGACGACACCGAGTACACCGTGCGCGTCTCCGGCGTCACCGCCGAGGGCGGCGGCGCGGACGCGGCGCTGGAGACCACGTTCCGCACCCCGGCCTCCGAGATCTTCATCCTGCAGCGCACCGACGGAGATGACGCCATCTTCCGCACCGATCTCACCGGCGAGGCGGCTGAGCCGGTGTTCCGGCACCCGAACATCGACGACTTCCGCGCCACGACGAACCGCCTCGTCGTGGTGGTCGAGGAAGACGGCTTCGCCGAGATCATCGTCATGCGCCGCGACGGCTCCGACCCGCAGACGCTGCCGTTGCCGGGCGACGGATACGTCGCATCGGTGCAGGTCTCCGATCGGGGCGGACTCGTCGGCTACACCTACACCGATCGCAACCTCGCTGACGGGGGCCGCGCGAGCGTGCTCGTCGCGCAGACCATCACCGGCGGAGAGCCACGGGTGCTCGTCAATGACGGCGTGGAGCCGGGCATCGCCGACTGGCTGTTCGTGCCGGACACGTCGTCGGCGATCTACATCGACTTCGCCGGTTCGCTCTGGGTCACCGACCTGGCGGCAGACGCCGAGCCGGTGCTTCTCGGCACGGCGATGAAGATCCAGGGGATGCCGCACGGCACCTATACCGCGATCATCGAGACCGCCGCCGGGGTGAAGGAGGTCGATCTGACCACCGGGGAGGAGACGCCGCTGGTCGCCTCCGAGCCCGACTACGGCTTCCCGCAGGGCATCGTCGCCATGCCGCAGGGCACGCTGCGGCACATCGTGCAGCGCGATGAGGCCGGCCTTCCCACCGGCCAGGCCATCGTGCACGTCGACGCGGCTGGCGCAGCCCGCGTGCTGTTCGAGGTGAGCGGCGCGGATGCGATCATGCAGACGTGCGCGTCGCCGAGCGGGCAGTACGCCGCCATCACGGTGGCCCCCAACCTGCCGCAGAACCCGTACGACCGGCTGCGGCTGCCTCTGCCGGGGCGACTCGAGACGCACATCTTCGATGTGGCGACGGGCGAGGAGAGCCTGCCCCTGCGGGGCTTCGATGTCTCGTGGTGCGCGTCGGCGCCGCGGCCATGAGCGGCGCAACCCGACCTGCGTCAGAACAGGCAGTCAGCATCAGAACAGGCAGCTTCCGCAGGAAGCTGCCTGTTCTGATGCTGACTGCCTGTTCTCGCGCGTGCCGCTCGACGACGGAGCACCCGTGACGGCGCTGCGCCGCGCCACGCGAGACGATCTGCAGGCGCTGCCGGTCGAGATCGCACCGCTGCTGCTGGGCGCCGAGCTGCGCACCGAGGTCGCGGGCGCCGTGGTGCGGCTGCGTCTCACCGAGGTCGAGGCCTACCACGGTCGCGGCACGGGCGCGGAGCCGGACCCCGGGTCGCACGCGCGGATGGGGCTCACCCCCCGCAACGCCACGATGTGGGGAGAACCCGGCCACCTCTACGTGTATCTGAGTCACGGTATCCACTCGTGCGTGAACGTCGTCTGCGGGCCGGACGGGCAGGCCGGGGGTGTGCTGCTGCGTGCCGCGCAGGTGGTCGAGGGGGTGGATGTCGCGCAGAGTCGTTCCGGACGTCGGGGCCGCGACCTCGCCCGGGGGCCGGGGCGCCTGGGGCAGGTGTCGGGTCTGCGGCATCCGCTGCACGACGGCATCGACGCGATCGCCGCCGAGCCGCAGGAGGGCGCGGTGGCAGAGCTGTGGCTGGGCACGCCCCTCGCGGAGGTCGCGGCCGGCCCGCGCGTCGGCGTTGCGGGGGTGGCGGGGACGGATGCGTTCCCGTGGCGGTTCTGGGTGCCCGGCGACGAGACCGTCTCGCCGTTCCGCTGGGGCCGGGGCGCGGCGGAGGCCGCCCGACTCCGCTGACCGAACTCAGGCAGCTTCGGGGCCGCGGCCCGCTGTTGCGGCGCGTCTCGGGTTTGGCGGCAACGCTGCCTGAGTTGGGCAAGCGGCCGCTTCGACGCACGCCGGCGGGGAGGGGTGGGAAGGGGATGGTTTGGCCGACCTCTCGGAGGCCCACGATGGCTATCGGAGGTCGGCGATGGCGGTGAAGGCCTTCCGCACCGCCACCTTCTGCTTCTCGTAGCGCACCGCGACCAGGATCAGGAGCACACCGGCGATGCCGGCCCACAGCCACCACTCCGTCGCGGCGTAGACCGCGGAGATCCAGGGCCACAGCTGCGCGAGTGCGTGCACGAGCAGCACCGCGGATCCCAGCACGAGCGGCGCCTGCAGCCGGCGCACCGCGCCCCACACCACCAGAGCGACGGCCACGACCCCGAGCGCGACGACCCGCCACAGCGCGGTGGTCCCGAAGTCGTGCAGCAACGACGGAACCGTCAGCAGCGCGAGCCCGGCACCGAGGTGCGGCCATGACCGGGCAGCGGGCAGGCGCGTGAGCGTGCGGAGACCCACCGCGGTCACGCCCAGCGCGATCGGCGCGACCACCAGCTCGATCGGCCGCACGCCGTGCAGGGTCACCGCGACGAGCGCGAAGACGGCGCCCGATGCCGATGCCGTCGCCATCAGAATCGGGCCGAGCTGCGCCCGGACCGCGTAGCCCGCCACGGCCGCGGCGGTGAGCAGCGTGACGGTCGTCGTCGCCGCGAGCTGCGCGCCGAGCGGGGTCTGCGTGGTCAGCGCCCACAGCTCGCCGGCCGCGACCACCACAGAGCCTGCCGACAGGGCGATACCCACCGCCATCCGGATCCGCGCATCGGTCGCGCCGCTCAGGGCGATCGCGGCCACCACGCCGATCGCCAGCGCGATCGCCAGCGGCCAGGCCATGGTCTCGGCGGCGAGGGCGGCGACGCCGACGGTGCTCTGGAAGCGCAGGAGGCCGGCCACGACAGCGGTGCCCGACCCGCCGATCGCCAGGATCGCCGCGAGCGGCAGCCAGTCTGCCCGACGCAGGATCCCGGCGCCGAGCGCGGCGATCACCGTGGCAGTGCAGACCGTGACGGCGGTCGGGAGGGTGCGCATGTCGGATGCGGACACCGCGGCAGCGCCGGCGAGCAGCGCTCCCGCCCCGGGTGCCAGCAGGATCAGCGGGGTGGTGGCGGTGGCCCGGCGGGCGATCAGCGCCGCACCCAGGGCGACCGCGCCCAGCCCGGCGACGATCGCCGGCGGGGTCGATCCGTGCTCGAGCGCGCGGGTGCCCATCACGAGGGCGCCACCGGCGAGCGTGAGGGCGGTGGGCAGGGCGAACGGGTGCTGCACCAGGGCTGCGGCGATGCCGCCGGCGGTGCACAGGCCGATCACGAGCCAGATCCGGAGATCGGCCGGCCACCCGAGCAGGCTGGGCAGGATCGCGAGCGCGATGCCTCCGAGCCACGCGGGGAGCTCGGCGTTCGGATTCCGGCCCTCGCGCATGCGCCGCAGCACGGCGAGCGCGGCGCCGGCCAGCAGCAGCGCTGCGACGGGCAGGGTGAGCAGTTCCCACGGCTCGGCCTGTTTCAGCGCGGCCTGCATCAGCGCGAGGACCAGGGCTGCCGCCGCGGCCGTCCAACGCGACACAGCGCCGAACGGATCACGACCGATCCACGCCGATGCCAGGTGGATGAGGGCGAGCGCGGCGAGCGCGATCACCACGACCAGCACGGACCGCATCGAGCCCAGCACCGCGTAGAGCGCGACGATGATCGTCGCCGGAGGGACGAATCGGGTGAACCAGACCGGTCGCACGCCGTGGCGGCGCCGGTGGTCCACGCGCGGCTCGCCCACCGCCGGGAGGACCGCATCGGTCCGGACAGCATCCGCCGCCACGTCGCTCTGGCCACGGCCGAACCCGGACGCCGCGAGGTAGGCGCTTCCGGCGAGCAGGAGCAGCCACGCCGTCTCGGCGTCGTCTGGCCCGGCGGCCCGGGCCAGCGCGATGAGGGCGATCGCCGCGAGGGCGGTGGCCGCACCCCCCGCCGCGACGCCGCGCGGCGTGCGCAGCGGTGACCAGCTGAGCGCCAGGGTCAGGGCGGCGGCGACGGTGGCGACGATCGTCCCGCGCCAGGGCGAGCCGGAGCCGCCCTCGAATGCCAGAACGATCAGACCGAGCGTGAACGACAGCACGATCGCCAGCGTCGCCTCGCCACGGCGGCGCAGCCGCACGAGCACCGCGCAGAAAGCCGCCAGCACCAGCGCGACCGGAAGCACATACAGCTCAGGAAGAGCCGTCGGAACGTTGCGGTCGAGGGTGTCCCACCACGACAGGGCGGCTGCGGCGATGGCGGGCCAGGCGAGCAGCGGACGCAGGGAGCGCGCCCGGATGAGGCGTACGAGCGGCGTCGCAGCGCCCGGCAGGCGCGGCACAACGGTCCGCGCCCCCGGCAGAAGGGCCTCCGGGGGCAGTGCGGCGGAGCTCAGAGGCTCCGGTGTCTGCGGTGCGTCCGTGACCGGTGCCGGCGGGAGCCAGCTGCGGGATACGCTCGCGGCCCCCAGGAGCACGGCCAGGGCGGCGAGCACGGCGCCGTGGTGCGTCGCGGCGAGGGGGAGCGCAGCGAGGGGGAGCGCAGCGAGGGGGAGCGCGATCGCGACAGCGCCGATGTCGGCAGCGGCGCGCACAGGCGACCGGTCGTCACCCCGCAGGCCGAGCACCGCGCCGACCATCGCCGTGATGCCGCCCGCCGCGACGATCGCGACCGCTCCGCCCGCGGGCTCGGCCCACTTCCACATCAGGTCCGAGAGCAGCGGTGTCGCAGCGACCCAGGCTTCGCCTGCCGTGAGGGAGATCACGATCACGGCGACGACCGCGAGCGCCGGAGCCGCCAGTGCCGCGGCCGCGGCACGCAGCGCGGTCGGTGCCACCGGGCGCAGAGCCACCAGGGCGAGCAGAACGAGCAGCGCTGCTGCCCTGATCAGCCCCAGCCCCGGCTGCTCCAGGAGATCGATGACCGAGAAGAAGTCCGGGCGCAGCGGCACCCCGACGACAACGCGCATCAGCGGAACAAGGCCGACGGCCGCCAGCGCCACCCCGGCGCCGATCAGGGCCGCGCGCACCGGCGCGTTCCGAGAGAGGAGGATCGCGACGGCGAGCACGATCACCGCGAGCCACTGCACGAGCACCAGGGTGGTCGCTGTGCCGTCTGGCGCGAGGCCGGTCACCGCGCTCAGCGCGCTCGGGGCCCAGAGCGTCGCCAGCGCGAACACCGCGACCGGTGCGATCGCGGCCACCATGAGTGCCGTGCCATCCGCATGCACCGCCCGGCCCAGCGCCACCGGAAGCGCCGCGGCGACACACACCGCCACGACCCAGAGGCCGGGGTGCGCTGTTCCCGCCGCGCACCCGGCGACGACGCCGATGACGGCCACGCTCACCCAGGCGGCAGCCGGCGAGAAGCCACCGGTCCGCGATGGTCCAGGGTCTCCGGCGCCCGCCGCGCCGTGCTCGCGCGCCGCGAAGAAGACCGCCGCTGCTCCGAGCAGGGTCCCGGCCGCGACGACGGCCGCAGGAACACCGGAGGCGAAGGCGCCGATCAGCACCACCGGTGCGACGACCATCGGGCGCAGCATCGCCACCGACGCGGACACCGCGCGGGGGATCCACAGCAGCAGTGCGGCGATCACGAGCGCCGCCGCGCAGATCCACACCGCTCGGCCGGAATCCGGTGCGGCGAACGGCGCGGTGCGCCACAGCACGTGGGCGGACGCTTCCGCGACGCTGGAAACCGTCCACCGCACGAGCACGGTCAGCAGGCTGCCGGCAGCGACGACGGCCGCGCCGATGGCCGGGACGGTGAGCACTCCCGACCATCGGGGCAGCAGCCGGGCGCGCAGCAGCGCGACGAGCACCGCAACGGCGACGACCGGTGCCAGGAACGTATGAGCGAAGACGGTGCCGTCGCGCAGCGCCATCTGCCAGCCGAGGGTGGCCACCGCGATCGTGGCGGTGACGGCGGCGGTCGCAGACAGCAGCCCGGCGTACGGGACGGGTGCGCTGCGTCGGAGCGCACCCACGTGCGCGACGGCGAGGAGAGTGGTCAGCGTGGTGAGGGCCAGGGGCAGCCAGGCGGTCTGCGGCGACGCGAACCAGCCGGTGACCGTGCCGCCGACGAGCGCTGCCACGCCGACGGCCGCGAGGATCGAGCGCTCGACCACGGCATCCGTCGCCGACCGAGCGGCGGAGAGCGGCGGGGGCAGGCGATGCGCAAGACCACCCAGGGCGGCGCCCAGCAGGCCGGCGGCGAGCACGCCGGGCCGATCCCCGTGCACCAGGCCCGCCGTCAGCAGGCCGACGCCGGCGGGAACCGCCAGGACGGCGGCGAAGTCGGGGGCACGCAGCCGGGACAGCACCGCCCAGGCGCGGCAGAGGACCCCCGCGATCAAGACCCCGACGCCGGCGTAGACGGCGGGCGTGATCGAACCGGTGCCGAGCAGGTCGTTCGCGCGGACCCCCCACACATCGAGCGCGAGCAGCACCACGCCGATCACCGCCACCCCCTCTGCGGTCGCGGTGAGGCGGCGACGGCGCAGCAGGGAGGCGATCCCGATCGCTCCGAGGGTCACGCCGCCGATGATGAGCGCCCGCACGGCGACAGAGGAGAAGAACCACGCCAGCGTGAGGAAGAAGATCGCCGCGATCGACACCAGGCTCACCCCGACGATCAGGAGCAGCACCGGTACGGTCAGGCGTCGCCGGGGCGCGGGCGGTGGGCCGGCGGCAGAGGGCGGGGTCACCGGGAGCTCGTCGCTGGCTGCCCGTGGGGCCGCGACGGTGGGCGCCGGCGAGCCAGCTGCGGGCGTGGCGCCAGCGGCGGCCTGCGGCGAATCACCGGGCGTCGTGCGGGGCCCCGCGGGGGCGAGCCCCGCGGCATCGGACGGGGCTGCTGCGCCGATCGTGCCCGGGGCCTGGTCTCCGCCGAAACCGGCTGCGCCCAAGGGCACCGCAGGGGGCGGGGGTGGTGCAGCGCGGCCGAGAACCGCTTCGACCGGATTCGCCGCGGATGCGGGGGGCGACACGGCGGGCGCTGGGGCCTGAGGCTCGCGGATCTCGCGAAGCAGGGCCTGCCGCTCCGTCTCGATCTCGGTGATGCGCTCGCCGAGTGCGAGCACCTGTGTCATCCGCGGATCGGCGAGGTCGAGGCCGCAGCTCTGGCAGGTCGATCGTGTGATCGAGGTGAAGCACGCCGGACAGCGCCGGGTGTCGACGAGGTCGTAGGGTGAGCCCGGCCACCAGCGTCGATCATGCACATCCGTCATGCGTCCCCCTCGCGGCATCAGGTGCCGTCACCCACGATCCTTGCATCCGGCGCATGCCGGACGCCGAATGTGTGGGCCATGCCGTGGTCTATCGGCCGTGCAGCGCGAAGCCCAGCACGACGACGGCAAGGGTCGTGCCCGCCATGCTCGTCAGCATCGGCCACAGGCCCTGCAGGCTGGCCAACGAACGGACGCGGGTGGTGCTCCAACGCGGGTCGGCATGGATCGTGGCCAGCTGGGCGGCCGACACGCGATCGTCGAGGATGACGACGTCTGCGTCCTCTCGGTCGACCAGAAGAGCGACGGGGGCTCCCGCAGTGATCCCGTACCGTGCGGGCACCACCACAGACGACTGCCGCGGCGGCGTGGACGTGGTGAGCATCGACACCAGCGCCAGACGGGACGGCTCCTCATGCGGGGGCATGGTCGCGGTGGCGACCCGGTGCTGCGCCTTCTGGTACACCTTCACCACCCGTCCTGGCGCCTGTTCGGCGGCGGTCGGGGACGACACCAGCAGCGCCGCTCTCTCCCGTCGACGCTCCTCGAGGCGCCGCGTCGCCCGAAGCTGGATCGCATTCGCGCCCATCGCCATACTGGTGAGCCCGATCCCGAGCGCCGCAACCCCGGATCCGCCGCCCGACGGCAGCACCGGCGTGAGCATCAGCACGCAGAGTCCGAGCACGGCCCCCACAACAGCACCGGCGATCATCGCGTACCGGCGCATCGTCTTCCCGGCATCCATTCCCTCATCCTCGCAGGCCCCGACGGGAAGGCCGTCTCGCAGGCCCCGCGAGACGGCGGCCGATCTGTGATAACGTTGTCGATTGTCTGTGCACACTCCGGTGCATAGTTCGTGCCTGTTCTCGTCAGCAAGTCGTGGGTGAGCTCGGGCGCAGACAAGGGATCTTGGGTGAGGTCGTCCGGCCTCACGGTATTGAAGGAGTCACCACAATGGCAGCAGTGTGCCAGGTGACCGGTGCTGTTCCCGGCTTCGGTCACAACATCTCGCACTCGCACCGCCGGACGAAGCGTCGCTTCGACCCGAACGTGCAGAAGAAGACCTACTACGTGCCGTCGCTCGGTCGTAAGGTCACCCTGAACGTGTCCGCCAAGGGCATCAAGGTGATCGACGCGCGCGGCATCGACAACGTCGTGAAGGACCTCCTTGCGAAGGGTGTGAAGCTCTGATGGCTAAGAAGGCTCAGGACGTCCGTCCGATCATCAAGCTGCGTTCGACCGCTGGCACGGGGTACACCTACGTGACCAAGAAGAACCGCCGCAACACCCCTGACCGCATCGTGCTGAAGAAGTACGACCCCGTGGTGCGCAAGCACGTCGAATTCCGAGAGGAGCGCTGATTCATGGCGAAGAAGAGCAAGATCGCCCGTAACGAGCAGCGCAAGGCCGTGGTCGAGCGCTACGCCGAGCGTCGTGCGGAGCTGAAGAAGACCCTGGTCGACCCCAACGCGACCGACGAGGCCCGCGAGGCCGCCCGCGTCGGCCTGCAGAAGCTGCCGCGCAACGCGTCGCCGGTCCGCCTGCGTTCGCGTGACGTCATCGACGGCCGCCCCCGTGGTGTCCTCACGAAGTTCGGCATCTCGCGTGTCCGCTTCCGTGACATGGCCCACCGTGGCGAGCTGCCCGGTGTGACCAAGTCGAGCTGGTAAGCACGTCGTGACGCAGGGGCGGGGATCCATCCGGATCCCCGCCCCTGCGTCATCCTCCCGTCGCGCTCGCGCCCTCCGCGCCGCGTCGGCCAATTCGCCCGTCACGTGCCGAATCCACCGGCTGTGCACGCCGAAACAGGGCGGAATCGGGGCGCAGCGGGTGGATTCGACGGAATTGGTGGGGGCGACACGCCCGTATACGGGGAAATTCCGCGTGATTCCGCGGATTTCCAGCCTGAGTTGGTAGCCTTCACACGGTCGATCGACCGAGCGGACCGCATCCGCGGCTCGCGACCCACGTACAACGCGACGGGATCCCTGTCGCTGGAGGAAGACATGGCTGACAAGTCCATCACCAAGACCGAGCTCGTCGCGAGCATCGCCAGTGCGACCGGCCAGAGCCAGGCCGCCGTGTCCGGCGTTCTCGACGCGCTCTTCGCCACGGTCTCCGACGCCGTCGCCAAGGGCAACAAGGTCTCGATCCCCGGTTGGATCGCCTTCGAGCAGGTCGACACCGCCGCTCGCACCGGTCGCAACCCGCAGACCGGCGCCGAGATCAAGATCCCCGCTGGCAAGCGCGTGAAGGTCACCGCTGGCTCCAAGCTCAAGGCTGCCGTCAAGTAAGACCGCACACCTCCAACGAGGGCCGTCCCGTTCGGGACGGCCCTCGTTGGTTTTCGCGCGCCCCGCTCGCCGAATCCACCCTGTTTGCGGCGAATCCACGCTGTTTGCGCGCACAGACGGGGTGGAGCCGGTGAAGAGACAGGAAGGGCAGGCGGCGCGCCTAGGCTGGAGGGGTGAGTTCTCGGGCGCAGCACACGTCAACGGCACTCCGGTTCGCTGGCCCCGCCATCCTCGGCATCGCGGGTCTGATCGCCGTAGTCGCCGCGCTCGTCGTCGGCGGCGGCGCCGACCCGGTGGCCCTCCGCGACGCCGGCCCGGTGGTGCGCTGGGGTCTGCCGGTGGTGAAGCTGGTCAGCAACCTCGCCGCCGCCGCGATGCTCGGCTCCCTCGTGCTGTCGCTGTTCACGGCCCGGCCCGGTGAGCGATCCTTCGAGATCGGGCTGGACACGGCGTCCGCCGGTGCCGCGGTCTTCACCGTGACGTCGGCGGCGGCGGCCTTCCTCACCTTCATGTGGTCGTTCGCCCCCGAGCTCAGCGCAGACCGCGAGTTCGGGGAGATGCTCGGCCGCTTCCTGCTCGAACGCGACCTCGGTCGCGCGTGGCTCATCACCGTGCTCGCCGGCGCCGTCGTCACGATCCTCACCTTCGCGGTGCGCACCTGGACGCCGGTGCTGCTCACCACGATCCTGGCTGCGGCGCTGTTCATCCCGCTGGCCACCCAGGGCCACGCCGGCGGCGCGGCGGGGCACAACATCGCGGTCAACTCGATCTTCCTGCACACCCTGGGTGCGGCGGTGTGGATGGGCGGGCTCCTGCTCCTGGTCGTGCTGCGCGGGTCCGGCGCATGGCGGGGCACCAACGGGCGGATGACCGCGGCGGGGGTGGACGTGGTGCGCCGGTACTCGTCGCTCGCGCTCGCGGCGTTCGTGGTCGTCGCCGTGTCTGGTCTCGCACGCTCCGCGGTCGCCCTCGGCGGCTGGGACGGCCTGTGGAGCCCCTACGGTGCGGTCCTCGTGGCGAAGGTCGTCCTGCTCGGCCTTCTCGGCCTCGTCGGGGCGTGGTATCGGATGCGTCTCATCCCGGTGCTGGCCGACAAGCCCGCCCGGTTCTGGACGCTGGTGCTCGGCGAGATCGCGCTGATGGGGCTGGCCTCCGGAGCGGCCGCGGCTCTGGCGCGCACGCCCCCGCCCTTCGGGGAGGAGGAGCTCGCACGCACGCCAGCCGAGTTCCTCACCGGCGAGCCGTTGCCGCCGGAGTTCACGCTCGATCGCTGGCTCCTGCAGTGGGATTTCGACATCCTGTGGCTCGTGGTGGCCGGCTTCGGCATCGTCTTCTACCTCGTGGGCGTCCGGCGGCTGCGCCGCCGCGGGGATGACTGGCCCGTGCACCGGACGATCCTGTGGCTGTTCGGGATGCTCCTGCTCGTCTGGGTCACGTCGGGGGCCATAAACGCCTACCAGGACTACCTGTTCAGCGTGCACATGCTCGGCCACATGATGCTGTCGATGGCGATCCCGCTCGCGCTCGTCCTCGCCTCCCCGGTGACGCTCGCGCTCCGCACGATCGAGAAACGAGACGACGGCACACGCGGTGCCCGCGAGTGGATCCTGTGGGGTGTGCACTCGCCCTACGCCCGCGTGATCACGAACCCCTTCGTCGCGGCTGCGATCTTCATCCTGTCGCTGTGGGCGTTCTACTTCACCGATATCGTGCGCTGGGCCGTGAAGGACCACCTGGGCCACGAGTGGATGGTGGCGCACTTCCTCATCGCGGGCTTCCTGTTCGCGATGACGCTGGTGGGCAGCGATCCGGTGCACTTCCGGCTGCCGTACCCGGGGCGGCTGCTGCTGCTGATCGGCGTGATGGCGATGCACGCGTTCTTCGGTATGGCGCTGATGATGCAGAGCGGTCTGATCGTGGCCGAGTGGTACGGGTCGATGGGGCGCACGTGGGGCCCGACGCCGATGGAGGATCAGTACATCGGGGGCGGCATCGCGTGGTCGGTGGGCGAGATCCCGACGCTGATCCTCGCCGTGACGGTGGCGATCCAGTGGAGTCGCAGCGACGCGCGCACCGAGAAGCGCCGGGACCGCCACGCAGACCGCACCGGCGACGCCGAGCTGGCGGAGTACAACGCGCGTCTGGCAGCACTCGCGGAGCGCGACGCACGCACGGACCAGCGCGAACGCTGACCCTCGCGCGCTTCGCGTCCGCGCCGAGTCACCAGGGTTTTCAGTTCGCCGGCCGCGGCCGGCGACCTGAAAACCCTGGTGACTCGGCGCGGACGCGGGAGCGCTTCTAAGGGGCGCCGACGCGGATCGAGGCCTTGCCGTCGGGGAGGATGACGATGCTGCCGGCAAGCTCGAAGGGAACATCCTCCGACACGGTGTAGAGCGCGCCGTCGAAGACCGAGCGCACCTCCACTTCGAGGTGCGCCACCGCCTCGGTCGGGGGGATCCGCCAGTTCGCCCCGTCCGGCACGATGTCGATCTCTGGCTGTTCCACGATCGACCACACGGGTTCGCCTTCGAGCTGGTCGAACACCTTGTAGCCGAAGGGGCAGCCGGTGGGCTGCAGCACATGCTGCGTGGTGCAGGTGGTGTCGAGGAACATCTCGACGTTCTCCTGCACGACGTCGCGGAACTCATCGGTCGGCTGCGCCTGGACATCGAGCGGCACGGAGCTCAACGGGGCGTCCGCCAGCACGCCGATGCCGTCGGCGGTCGCCGCAGACGTATCGACCTCCACGATGTACAGCCCGGGAACGAACACCAGCAGGGAGACCGGTTCGAGCGGAGGTGCCGCGGCTCCCCGCTCCGCGACCTGGCGCCGGTCGATGTCGAAGCCGTTCACGGAGAACAGCTCGCTGCCGCGCAGAGTGAGCTCGATCGCGGCCAGCGGGCTCTGCGCGAACTCCCATCGGGGTGCGATCCCGGCCCAGCCCGCCTGGCGGACGAAGAAGGTGGTGGTGCCCGGCAGCCCGCCCACCGAGTACGACACGGTGATGCTCGACCCGCTGCCGGTGGGGATCTCCTCGACCACCTCGGCATCGGACAGCGGCGCAAGCGCGCTGCTGCGCAAGAGGGCCTCGGAGGTGGAAGGCGGGATCCCGGCGTCCGCCATGGTGGTCGGGTCGAGGGTGACGCCCGGCACCCGCAGGGCGTCCGCGGCACGTCCGCTGGCGAGAAGATCGATGTAGCGTTCGACGAAGGCCGATGCGCTGTAGAACTCGCGGTACAGCGAGAGGGCACCTGCCCCCATGGCCGCCACCGTCAGCACTCCGATCAGCGCGAGGACGGTCAAGTCGGCGCCTAGGCTGGCGCGCCGACGACCTCGTGCGCTGCCCGGCTGCATGGATCCACTCTAGGCATCGCTGCCTGTGCGCGCCGTGTGGGCCGGACGTGGGACGTAGCATGGAGCGGCGCGTGTTCCCGTCCCGCCGACGGAGGCCGCTGCGCCGTCCGCGCCCCGACCGAGAGAGAGCGACACCGTGGCACCTCCGTCCCTGACGCCGGAGCAGCAGGAGCTGTTCCGGCTCATCGAGGAGACGCGGGAGCACGTGTTCATCACCGGCCGGGCGGGAACGGGCAAGTCGACTCTGCTGCAGCACTTCGCGTGGAGCACGCAGAAGCAGATCGCGGTGTGCGCGCCGACCGGAGTCGCGGCGCTGAACGTCGAAGGACAGACGATCCACTCGCTGTTCCGCCTGCCCATCGGTCTGATCGCCGACACCGAGCTCGACCAGTCCGACGCCACCCGCCGGATCCTCAATGCGATCGACACGCTGGTCATCGATGAGATCTCCATGGTCAACGCCGATCTCATGGACGGCATCGACCGGGCGCTGCGCCAGGCGCGCGGTCGCCGCGCGGAGCCGTTCGGGGGCGTGCAGGTGGTGATGTTCGGCGACCCGTACCAGCTGGCCCCCGTGCCGCCCCGCGGCGATGAGCTGCGCTATGTGCAGGATCACTACCGGTCGTTCTGGTTCTTCGATGCCCGGGTCTGGGCGGGGGAGGCGGCAACGGACGGCCTCATCGACATGGGCCGGCATGGAGCGCAGCTGCATGTGCGGGAGCTGACGCACATCCACCGGCAGTCCGATGACGGGTTCAAGCGGATGCTCAACGCCGTGCGCTACGGGCGGGTCACCGCGGAGATCGCCGATGTCCTGAACACCGCGGGTGCGCGGACGCCGCCGGATCCGGGGCCAGGGGAGGTGCCGATCATCACCCTCGCGACGCGCAACGACACCGTGAACACGATCAACCGCCGCCATCTGGCGGCTCTGGGCGGCCGCGAGCAGACGGCGGTCGCCGAGGTCAGCGGCGATTTCGGCAAGGGTGACACCTACCCGGCGGAGGCGGAGCTGAAGCTCAAGGTGGGCGCCCAGGTGATGTTCCTGCGCAACGACGTCTCCCCGACGGGTGATCCGCCGCGCTGGGTGAACGGGTCGATCGGCACGGTCACGCGGATTCTCGGAGACACCGTGCGCGTGGACATCGACGGCGATGAGGTCGATGTCGAACCGGCGGTGTGGGAGCGCTTCCGGTACGCGTACAACCCGGGAACGAAGACGCTCTCGCGCGAGGTCGTGGCGGAGTTCACCCAGTTCCCGCTGCGTCTGGCGTGGGCGGTGACGATCCACAAGTCGCAGGGCAAGACCTACGATCGCGCGATCGTGGACCTGGGGTCCGGGGCGTTCGCTCCCGGGCAGACCTACGTCGCGCTGTCGCGCCTGACCTCGCTCGATGGTCTGTACCTGTCGCGACCGCTGCGCCCCAGCGATATCCGGGTCGACCCGGATGTGCGTCGCTTCATGAAGGCGGCCTGGGAGGCGCGGCAGGGCTCCACGGAGCAGTTGCCGCGCGCCTGAGACGGCGTCGCTGTGCCCCTGATACGCGGGCGCTCGTGGACCCGCAGATTCTCGCGGTGCGCGGCGCAGCCCGGCGGGCGTGGCGGAATGTCGGTGGTCGCGCCGGCGGGCGCATAGACTCGACGGGACGCTCAGGGGGTCAGATGAAGGTCTTGGGATCACGCCGCATGCGCGCCGCCGTGGCGGGCGCGGTCGTGCTCGCCGTCTCGCTGGTCGGCTGCGCGGGCAAAGAAGAGCTCGTGTACGAGCCGCCTGCCCAGGTCGAGGGGCCGCTGCCCGCCGACACCGAGGCGCAGCTCGATGAGGCCGTGCAGCGCGCGATCGTCGCGGCCGGCGCGACCGGCGCGATCGTCGGCGTGTGGGTGCCCTGGAGCGGCAGCTGGGTCACGGCGATCGGCACGGAATCTCCCGGCGGCGCGCCGACGACGACCGACATGACCTTCCGCATCGGCGACATCACCCGTCTGATGACGTGTGACGTGCTCTATGCGCTCGCCGATGACGATGTCGTCGAGCTCACCGACCCCGTCACGAAGTACGTCATGTCTGTTCCGGACATGTCCGACATCACCCTCGTCGACCTCTGCAATGGTGCGGGTGGAACGGGGTCGTCCGAGGCGTCCCTCGGCGGGATGTGGCTGGCCAACCCGAACCGCGTCTGGAGCCCGCGCGAGCTCGCCGGCTACGGCCTCGAGCGTGCGCGCGTCGAACCGCGCACGGAGTACCGGGACTCCGACGCCGGATACATGGTGCTGGGCCTCGCGCTCGAGCGCGCCAGCGGTCTGTCGGCGAGTGAGCTGTATCAGCAGTACATCACGGGCCCGCTCGGCCTGAGCCGCACGGCACTGCCGGCTCCGGCAGCCGCGGCCCCGGGCGACAAGCCGTTCTCCGGGCACTACTTCCCCCGCGTGGACGGTGCCTACGACTGCACGGCCCCCACCGACATCACCGTGGCGTCGTCGAGCATCGGCTTCACCGACTCCGGTGTCGTCTCCACCATCGACGAACTCGGCCGATACATGCAGGCGATGTCGTCGCAGGTGCTGCGCACGCGCGAGGAGCCGAACCGCTTCGGCAGCCCGCTCCCCGCGTACGGCACGGCGCCCAGCTGGTATCAGGCCACGGGTGGCGGATTCCTGGTGGGCTCCATGGTGGGGCAGCACAGCGCCTTCCCCGGTTACCTGACCGCGGCATACTCCGATCCCGAGACCGGCTTCACCGTGGCTGTGGTGCTCAACAGCTCGTCGGCCGGCTCCGGCATGGCCGCCTATCTGGCGTGGCAGCTCGCCGCCATCGCCTCCAAGGCCGCCCCGGCGGCGGATGCGAGCGCCACCGAGTTCGCTCTGCCCTTCACCTCGACGCAGTACGGCGACGCCGTCGGCAACGCGGCGATCTGTACGGAGCCGGTTGTCCCCGTGGCCGAGGAGGCCCCTGCCGAGGAGGCTCCTGCGGAAGAGGCTCCCGTCGAGGACGAGCCTGCCGAGGGCTGAGATGACGGCGGCGTCCGCATCCGGCAGGGCGTCGGGGCGGATCGGGGCCGTCGGTCTCGTTGCGCTCGGCCTGGTGTGCCAGGAGGTCGGGGCATCGGTCGCGGTGCTGTTGTTCCCCGAGGCAGGGCCCCTGGGTATGGTGATGCTGCGGCTGATGTTCTCCGCGATCATCCTGCTGGCGATCACGCGTCCGCGTCTGCGCGGTATCTCCGGGGAGCGGTGGCGGGCGATCGTCGCGTTCGGGCTCGTTCTGGCCCTGATGAACGGGTTGTTCTATCTCGCCCTGGAGCGGCTGGCGCTCGGCGTCACGGTCACCATCGAGGTGCTCGGCCCGCTCGCGCTCGCGGTGATCACGGCACGGAGTCGTGCCGCCTGGCTCTGGGCTGGAGTGGCGCTGATCGGTGTCGTGGCCCTCGGGGGTGGCGGGTGGGACCGTCTGGATCCGCTGGGCGTGCTCTTCGCGCTGGGGGCGGCGGTGAGCTGGGCCGGCTACATCCTGGCGTCGGGGCGGGTGGGCTCGCAGAGCGCCGGGCTGGACGGGCTCGCTCTGGCGATGGCGGTGGGTGCGCTCGTCGCGCTGCCCTTCGGCATCGTCGACGCGGGCGCCGCTCTGCTGCGCCCGGAGATCCTGGCGCTGGGGGCCGCGGTGGCGCTGCTCTCCTCGACGATCCCCTATGCGCTCGAGCTCATCGCGCTCCGCCGCATCCCGCCGGCGGTGTTCGGCATCCTGATGAGCCTGGCGCCGATGATGGCGGCGATCGCGGGATTCCTGCTCCTCGGTCAGCAGCTCACGGTCTGGGAGATCGCTGGCATCGTCGCTGTCGTCGCGGCGAGTGCCGGCGCGGTGTGGAGCGGCCGGGCGAGAGGAGATGCCGCGACGGTTCTCGCCGAGCCGCAGGCATAGCCGGGTGCCGTCGTCCCCGCACCGCGAGAGCCCGCGGGGCGGGGTGCGCCGCACCGGCGTCTCGCAGGATGCACGCCGCCGCTGCGTGTGGGGGATATGTGGAGGGGCTGACGGGAATCGAACCCGCGCTGTCTGCTTGGGAAGCAGAAGTTCTGCCATTGAACTACAGCCCCGCGCTGTTCCCGCCGCAGTTGGCGCGGCAGAACGAAGCGCCCTCAGCCTAGTCGCTGGATGTGGGGCTGGGCAAATGACGCGCTGGGCGCGCGGTCGGCGGGGCGGTGCTGGCACGACGACGACAGGAGCAGTACACTTTTCAAAATACAGAAGGAATCTTCCGTAGATTGGAATAAGCATGAGTGCGTCCCTCCCTCCCCGTGAACGCAGGGAGATCCCCCCGGAGCTCGCCCGCTCGTGGCTCCTCGTCGCGGCGACCGCGCCGGAGACTTTCGACGCCGCGGCCGCATCGCACGCCGACGCCGTGGTGCTCGATGTCGAGGATGCCGTGGACGCCAGCCGCAAGGACGAAGCGCGCGACGACGTCGCCCGCTGGCTGCACGACGCCGGTCGCGCCTGGGTGCGGGTGAACGACGTGACCACGGAGCACTGGTCCGCGGATCTCGAGGTGCTGCGCTCCGTGCCGGGGCTGCGCGGCGTGATGCTGGCGAAGACGGAGTGTGCGAGCCAGGTCACAGACACCTTCAACCGTCTCGGTGGCCGGGTGCCGGTCGTCGCGCTGGTCGAGTCGGCGCTCGGCATCGAGAACGCCACAGAGATCGCACGGGCCGAGGGGGCGTTCCGGCTCGCGTTCGGTAGCGGAGACTTCCGTCGCGACACCGGCATGTCGGCCGATCGTGAGGCGATGCTCTATCCGCGCGCACGGCTGGTGATCTCCAGTCGCTGCGGCGATCTACCCGGCCCGATCGACGGCCCCACCGTCGGCACGAGCCACCCGATGCTGCGCGAGCAGTCGGCGACCACCGTCGCGATGGGGATGACCGGCAAGCTCTGTCTCTCGCCCGACCAGGCCCCCGTCGTCAACGAGGTGATCAGCCCCACCCGCACCGACGTGGAATGGGCCTTCACCTTTCTGGAGGACTTCGACGCCCGTGGGCGCATCGTCCGCGACGGCAGTGACCTGCCGCGCCTGGGCCGCGCCCGCAAGATCATGCAGCTCGCCGAGGCCTTCGACGTGCACACCGTGCTTCACTGACCAACCGATCGGAGAAACCCATGACCGACAGACTCGCGCCCGGCGACCTGGCGCCTGCCTTCACCCTCGCCGACGCCGATGGCGACCGCGTCTCGCTCGCCGAGTATCGCGGCAGGAGCGTCATCGTCTACTTCTACCCCCGTGCCGCCACACCCGGCTGCACGACGGAGGCCTGCGACTTCCGTGACAGTCTCGCGGCGCTCGCCGCAGCCGGGTACGCGGTGGTGGGGATCTCGCCGGATACCGCCGACGAGATCCGTGCCTTCGCCGATGCCGAGGCGCTGACGTTCCCGCTGCTCGCCGACCCGGGGGCGCAGACGGCCCGCGCCTGGGGCGTCTGGGGGGAGAAGACCGTCGACGGCCGCGTCGTCGAGGGCGTCATCCGCTCCACCTTCGTCCTGGATGCGGCCGGGGTCGTGCAGCGCGCGGAGTACGGCGTCGATGCGCAGGGGCACGTCGCCCGCCTGCGTGCCGCGCTCGGCGCCTGAGGGCGCTCGGGCGCTTGTCCTGCCGGATCGGTGATCAGATGCGATCCGATGCTTGACACCCCAGCCAACCTGCAGCACACTAGTTACGCATGTTGAAATAACAGTTCCGGCATGTGGAAGTACCGTGTGAGATCACGGTGTTCTGCATAGCCTTACACGCCGGATGCCAACATGCGCTGAGGATCGAAGATGTTGCTCACGGAGTTCAACTCCTGCACGCGCGACGACGCTGTCCGTGTGGCCAAGCCGGCCCTGGGCATCGACCGCTGGTACGACGCGATCGTCGACGGCCGTCCCTATGCGTCGGTCGCGGAGCTCGCCGCCGCCGCCATGGAGGCAGCCGCGCCGCTCACGCCCGCCGAGATCGATGCCGCACTCGCGCACCATCCCCGCATCGGGGAGCGTGCCCGCGGCGACAGCGTCGAGGCCGCCCACGCGCGCAACGAGCAGGCCGGTGTCGATGCGGCTGCGGCCGAGGCGCTCGCCGCGGGCAACCGTGCCTATGAAGAACGCTTCGATCGCGTCTTCCTCGTCCGCGCTGCCGGGCGCACCGCCGCCGACATCCTGGCCCTGCTCGAGCAGCGCCTCGGCAACACACCGGAGCAGGAGCGCGCGGTCGTCGACCAGCAGCTGCGCGAGATCGCGGCGCTCCGGCTGGCCGGTGCCATCGAGGATCCCGACTCCGCGACAAGAGAAGGAGCGCACGCATGAGCGTCTCTCACGTGACCACCCACATTCTGGACACATCGATCGGGCGCCCGGCGCCTGGCGTCGCCGTCGAACTCGAGGCCCGAGTCGGCGACGGATGGTCCGGGATCGGTTCGGGCCTCACCGATGCTGACGGGCGGGTGAAAGAGCTGGGTCCCGAGCGGCTGGAGAGCGGTGCATACCGCCTCCGGTTCGACACGGCGGCCTACTTCGCCGGCATCGACACGGACACCTTCTTCCCGGAGGTGGTGCTGACCTTCCTGGTCGACGCCGAGCAGGCGCACTACCACGTGCCGCTCCTGCTCAGTCCGTTCGCCTATTCCACGTACCGAGGAAGCTGAGAAACCGACAATGACCGAGAACAACGTCGTCCTGGGCAACAACCAGTATGGAAAGGCCGAGGTCCGCCTCGTCCACATCGATCGCAGCGCGCATCCGCACCACGAGATCACCGATCTGAACGTGACGTCGCAGCTGCGCGGCGATTTCATCGAGGCGCACACGGTCGGCGACAACGGCAAGGTCGTCGCGACCGACACGCAGAAGAACACCGTCTACGCGTTCGCGCGGCAGTTCGGCATCGACAGCCCGGAGGACTTCCTGCTGCGGCTCGCCGATCACTTCACCGGCTCCTTCGACTGGGTCAGCGGCGGTCGCTGGGAGGCCGAGCAGTTCTCCTGGGACCGGATCCCCGTCGGCGGCACGCCGCACGACCACTCCTTCGTCCGTTCCGGCACGGAGACCCGCACGGCCGTCGTCGTCCGCGACGCAGAAGAGACCACCGTGATCGCCGGCCTCAAGGACCTGGTGGTGCTGAAGTCGACCGGCAGTGAGTTCCACGGTTTCCCGCGCGACCGGTACACGAGCCTGGTCGAGACCGACGACCGCATCCTGGCCACGTCGGTCACCGCCCGGTGGCGCTACGACACCGCCGCCGTCGACTTCAACGCCGTGTTCGCCTCGGTGCGGGAGATCCTCCTCGCCACCTTCGCGGAAACCCACTCGCTCGCGCTGCAGCAGACCCTGTACGCGATGGGAGCGGCGGCGCTGGAAGCACACCCCGAGATCGAGGAGTTCCGCTTCTCGATGCCCAACAAGCACCACTTCCTCGTCGACCTCGCGCCGTTCGAGCTCGACAACCCGAACGAGGTGTTCTTCGCCGCCGATCGTCCCTACGGACTCATCGAGGCCTCTGTGCTGCGCGCGGGCGCCGTCCGCGATCACGGCGCCTGGGTCGGTATCGCCGGCTTCTGCTGATCCGCCAGCTGCGGTGAGCGCAGCCCGGTCGCGTCGGCGTCGACGCCGACGCGACCGGGGGCGCGCCCGCACGGGCCGAGCCGCACCCTTTCCCCTCGACACACCCCTACAGCACGTCACGGACAAGGAGGTCCACCGATGTCTGCCGCATCCCAACGATCCACGAAGGCCGCGCAGGAAGCGCGCCCAGAAGACGAGCGCCTCGGCGTCGGAACCGCGTTCATCTTCGGCCTCCAGCATGTGCTGACCATGTACGGCGGCATCATCGCGCCGCCGCTCATCATCGGCGCCGCCGCCGGGCTCACATCCGCCGAGGTCGGCGTCCTGATCGCGGCCTGCCTCTTCATGGGGGGCATCGCGACGCTCCTACAGACCCTCGGCATCCCGTTCTTCGGCTCTCAGCTGCCGCTGGTGCAGGGAGTGTCCTTCGCGGGCGTCTCGACCATGCTCGCCATCGTCAACCAGGGCGGTGGTCTGCCCGCGGTCTTCGGCGCCGTCATCGTGGCCTCGCTCATCGGTCTCGTCATCGCGCCGTTCTTCGCCCAGATCGTGCGGTTCTTCCCGCCGGTGGTCACCGGAACGGTGATCACGATGATCGGCCTGTCGCTGGTGCCGGTCGCCGCGCGCTGGATCACCGGCTCCAACCCGGAGGCCCCCGACTACGCCGATCCGGTGTTCTTCGGCATCGCCGGGTTCACCCTGCTCACGATCATGCTGCTGAGCAAGCTCGGCAGCGCCACGATCTCGCGCCTGTCGATCCTGATCGCGATGGTCATCGGCACGATCTTCGCCGCTCTCATCGGCCAGGCCGACTTCTCGAAGGTCTTCGAGGGGCCGATCTTCGCGTTCCCGACGCCCTTCGCCTTCGGGCCGCCGACGTTCGAGGGCGCGGCGATCATCTCGATGACGATCGTCGTGCTGGTGATCCTCACCGAGACGACCGCGGACATCATCGCCGTCGGCGAGATCACCGGATCGAAGATCGACCGCAAGCGCATCGCGGCGGGCCTGCGCGCCGATATGGCCTCCAGCGCCGTCTCGCCCATCTTCAACTCGTTCACGCAGAGCGCGTTCGCGCAGAACGTCGGTCTGGTCGCCGTGACCAAGATCAAGAGCCGCTACGCCGTCGCCGCTGGCGGGGTGATCCTGATCGTGCTGGGCCTGCTCCCGGTGCTCGGACGCATCGTCGCCGCCGTGCCGACGTCCGTGCTCGGCGGTGCCGGTCTGGTGCTGTTCGGCACGGTCACCGCCTCCGGCATCCGCACGCTCGGCAAGGTCACGTACGAGGGCAACATGAACCTCATCATCGTGGCGGCGTCGCTCTCGTTCGGCGTCCTCCCCGAGGTGCACCACGGTCTCTACGACAACTTCCCCGACTGGTTCCGCGTGATCTTCGGATCCGGTATCAGCTCGGCGGCGATCATGGCGATCGTGCTGAACCTGCTGTTCAACCACTTCACCCGCGGCACGCCGAAGAACCCCTCGGTGTTCGCCGCCAGCCCGGTGCGGGCGGTGAAGACCGACGTGATCCGTACCCTGCGCGAGGGGGATCGTTACGTGGGCGGCAAGCTGGTCGACGCGAAGGGCCGCACCGTGGCGGTGGTCGACGAAGACGAATCCCCCGGACCGGGGCACTGAGGTCTGATGCCCGGGGGGGATGGCCAGATGCGGACGACGGGGGCTCGGCCCCCGCGTCCGCCGGTCAGCGGCGGGCGGGGCTCAGCCCCGCCCGCCGAAAGGCATGCCCGCGGCCAGGATGGTGAGCCCGGCGATGTTCGCCTCCGCGGGCAGCTGAGCCATGAAGAGCACCGCTCTGGCGGCCTCGGCCACGTCGAACGTGGGCTCGACCCGGCGCGACCCGTCGGGCTGCAGAGCGCCCTCGCTCACGCCGAGGTCCGTCATGAGCGCGGTGCGGGTGTTGCCGATGTCGATCTGGCTGGCGGAGATGCCGTAGGGCCGCCCGTCGAGATCGATCGACTTCGTGAGCCCCGTGATGGCATGCTTCGACACGGCGTACGCCACCGACAGCGGGCGCGGGGCATGCGCGGCGAGCGAGCCGTTGTTGATGATGCGGCCGCCCTGCGGGCGCTGCGCGATCATCGTGCGCATCGCCGCTCTCGCGCACAGCAGCGCGCCGGTCACGTTGACCGACAGCGTCTGCTCGAAGTCCTCCGGGGAGATCTCGGCTGCCGAGGCGGCAGGTCCCAGCACTCCCGCATTGTTGAACAGCACGTCCACGCGTCCCCACGTGGCGGTGACCGCCGCGAACAGCGCGTCGACGTCGCTCTGGACGGTCACATCCGTCGGCACGACGAGCGTGTCCGGGTCTCCGGCCGCCGTTTCCTCGAGGGCATCTGCCCTGCGGCCAGCGAGCGCGACGCGGAACCCGCCGTCGCGCAGGGCATGCGCCGTCGCCCGGCCGATCCCCGATCCGGCCCCCGTCACGACCGCGACTCTTCCGCTCATCGTCGATCCTCCCGATCCTTCTGCACACCGGCAGTCTCATCCATCTAACAAGAAAGGCCGTACCGTGGCTGACAATCCCGCCTCCCTACCCCTTGGCGACCAGAACCTCGATCTCGACCCCGACGAGACCGCGGAGTGGGTGGAATCCCTCGACACGGTGATCGCCCGTCGCGGCACCGCCCGTGGCGAGCACCTCGTCCGTACCCTCTCCGCCCATGCCGGCGTGCGCTCCGAACCGTCCGCGACGACCGACTACGTCAACACGATCGCCGCACCAGACGAACCCGAGTATCCGGGCGATGAAGCCCTCGAGCGCCGTTACCGCGCCTGGATGCGCTGGAACGCCGCGGTCATGGTGCACCGCGCGCAGCGTCCCGGCATCGGGGTCGGCGGTCATATCTCCACCTACGCCGGTGCGGCGACGCTCTATGAGGTCGGCTTCAACCACTTCTTCCGCGGCAAGGAGCACCCGGGCGGCGGCGACCAGATCTACTTCCAGGGTCACGCGTCTCCGGGGATGTACGCGCGGGCCTTCCTGGAGGGACGTCTCAGCGAGGAGGACCTCGACGGGTTCCGGCAGGAGAAGTCCCGGGAGGGGCACGCGCTGTCGTCCTACCCGCACCCGCGTCTGATGCCGTCGTTCTGGGAGTTCCCGACGGTGTCGATGGGGATCGGCCCGATGAACGCGATCTACCAGGCCCAGTCGAATCGCTACCTGCACGGCCGCGGCTTGAAGGACACCTCCGACCAGCATGTGTGGGCGTTCCTGGGTGACGGCGAGATGGACGAGCCGGAGTCACGCGGGCTGCTGCAGCTGGCCGCCAATGACGGCCTGGACAACCTCACCTTCGTCGTGAACTGCAACCTGCAGCGCCTCGACGGCCCGGTGCGCGGCAACGGCAAGATCATCCAGGAGCTCGAGGGCTTCTTCCGCGGAGCGGGCTGGAACGTGATCAAGGTCATCTGGGGCCGGGAATGGGACGACCTCCTCGGCCGTGACGAGTCCGGGGCTCTGGTGGACATCATGAACACCACCGTCGACGGCGACTACCAGACCTACAAGGCGGAGTCCGGCGGATTCATCCGGGAGAACTTCTTCGGACGGGACCCCCGCACCCGCGCGCTCGTCGACGGGCTCACCGACGACCAGATCTGGGGGCTCAAGCGCGGTGGCCACGACTACCGGAAGGTCTACGCCGCCTACGCCGCGTCGCTCGAGCACAACGGCCGGCCCACCGTCATCCTCGTCAAGACCGTCAAGGGCTATGGTCTGGGGCCGCGCTTCGAGGCGCGCAATGCCACGCACCAGATGAAGAAGCTGACCCTGCAGGACCTCAAGGACTTCCGCGATCACCTGCGGGTGCCCATCGACGACGCGCAGCTCGAAGCCGATCCGTATCAGCCGCCCTATTACCACCCGGGGGCGGACGCTCCCGAGATCCGCTACCTGCACGAGCGCCGCCGTGCGCTCGGCGGGTTCGTGCCGGAGCGCCGCGCCGAGCACCCGCCGATCGCGCTCCCCGACCCGCGTGTCTATGAGGTCGCCGCCCGCGGCTCGGGCAAACAGCAGGCGGCGACGACGATGGCGTTCGTGCGTGTGCTGAAGGACCTGATGCGGGACCCGGAGTTCGGCAGGAGGATCGTGCCGATCATCCCCGATGAGGCGCGCACCTTCGGCATGGACGCGTTCTTCCCGACCGCGAAGATCTACAACCCGAAGGGGCAGAACTATCTCGCGGTGGACCGGGACATCGTGCTCTCCTACAAGGAGTCCGACTCCGGGCAGATCCTCCACGTCGGCATCAACGAGGCGGGATCGATCGCGGCTTTCACCGCCGCCGGCACCTCCTATGCGACCCATGGCGTGCCGCTGATCCCGGTGTACGTCTTCTATTCGATGTTCGGCTTCCAGCGCACCGGTGATTCGCTGTGGGCAGCGGCGGACCAGATGTCGCGCGGGTTCCTGATCTCGGCGACCGCCGGGCGCACCACGCTCACCGGTGAGGGTCTGCAGCACGCCGACGGGCATTCCCCGTTGCTCGCGGCGACGAACCCGGCCGTCGTCACCTACGATCCCGCCTACGGGTACGAGATCGGTCACATCATGCGCGCCGGTATCGAGCGGATGTACGGCGCGGATTCGACCGACCGCAACGTCATCTACAACCTCATGGTCTACAACGAGCCCATCGTGCAGCCGGCCGAACCAGAGGGCGTCGACGTGCCGGGCATCCTGGGCGGCATCCACCGGATCGCCCCGGCGGAGGGGGAGGGCCCCCGGGCGCACCTGCTCGCCTCGGGAATCGGCGTGACGTGGGCCCGGGAGGCCCAGCAGCTGCTGCGGGACGAGTGGGGGGTGGCCGCCGACGTGTGGTCGGTCACGTCGTGGACCCAGCTGCGGCGCGACGCTGTCGCCGCCGAGGAGGACGAGTTCCTCGGCCGGGGCTCCCGGGAGCCCTTCGTGCGCCGCCAGCTCGCCGGCGCGCACGGCCCGATCGTCGCGGTGAGCGACTACGCGAAGGATCTTCCCGATCAGGTGCGTCAGTTCGTCCCCAACGACTGGGCCACGCTCGGTGCGGACGGGTTCGGGTTCTCCGACACGCGTGCCGCCGCTCGCCGCTTCTTCAAGATCGACGGGCCGTCGGTCGTGGTGCGAACGCTCCAGCTGCTTGCCGCGCGCGGCGAGGTGGACGCGACCGTTCCCGTGCAGGCGGCCGAGAGGTATCGCCTCGACGACGTGAACGCCGGAACAAGCGGATCGGACGCCGAGTAAGTCGTGCGGTCCTCAGGCGTCCAGTTCGGCGCCGATCGCGGCGGCCGCTGTCTGCAGCAGCGGCACCGCCCTGGCGCCGAACTGGTCGTCGACGCGCGAGATCGGGCCGGAGACCGAGACCGCCGTGGGGGAGGGGGCGTCGGGGACAGCGAGCGAGAAGCAGCGCACCCCGAGCTCCTGCTCCTGGTCGTCGATCGCGTAACCCCGCTCGCGGATCAGGTCGAGCTCGGCGAGCAGATCGTCGATGTTGCTGATGCTGTGCTCGGTCGGCGTGGGCATGCCGGCACGCTCGACGATGCCGCGCACGGTCTCGTCCGGGAGCTGGGCGAGGATGGCCTTGCCGACTCCGGTGTCGTGGAGGTGGGCGCGTCGGCCGACTTCGGTGAACATCCGCATCGAGTGCAGCGAGGGCACCTGGGCCACATAGACGACCATGTCGCCGTCGAGCACAGCCATGTTGGCGCTCTCGCCGAGATCGTCGACCAGTCGCTTCAGCTCCGGGCGTGCGAGCGCCCCGAACTGGCGCGATGCGGTGTCGCCGATGCGGATCAGTCGCGGGCCGAGGGCGTAGCGACGGTTCGGCAGCTGCCGGGCGTAGCCGAGCGACACCAGCGTCCGCAGCAGGCGGTGGATCGTCGGGAGGGGAAGGTCGGTGGAGGCGGCGAGCTGGCTCAGCGCAGCATGACCTCCCGCGTCTGTCAGCAGCTCCAGCAGCTCGAATACGCGTTCGACGGACTGCACGCCGGAAGAGCCGTTCTTCGGGGTCCTGCTCTCAGCCATGGGGGAACCTCCTGGTCTCGTGTCATTCCATCATGCGAGAGCGGGATACCGGCAATCCGCCCCCGGATCAGACGAACGCTTGCGCTTGTTTTCCACAACGTAGATAATAGGCTCCATAATACGAAAGTATTGAGCGATCATCGAAGAGCTCGTGCGTCCCCGCCGCAGGCGTGGCGCACACCTCGAGGAGGAGGAGAACATGGCGAATCCGGGGCCCGGGAACTCGATCACCCTGAGGATCGATGCGCCGTCGAGTTTCAGCGTCACCAGCGAGCTCGCTGTGGCCGCGACAGCGGTGGGTGCAGCCGTCACGGCGCTCGACGTGGTGGAGTCCCACCCGTCGACGATCGTCGTCGACCTCACCTGCAACACCACAGACGCCGATCATGCTGACCGCGTCCGCGATGCGATCGACGCCCTCGAGGGGGTGAAGGTGCGCCTCGTGAGCGACCGCACCTTCCTGATGCACCTGGGCGGCAAGCTCGAGGTCGTGCCCAGCGTCTCGCTGCGCAACCGCGACGATCTGTCCCGCGCCTACACGCCCGGCGTGGCCCGGGTATGCATGGCGATCGCCGAGGATAAGAGCAAGGCGCGCAACCTCACGGTCAAGCGCAACACGATCGCCGTCGTCACCGACGGCACGGCGGTGCTCGGTCTCGGCGACATCGGCCCGGAGGCCGCTCTGCCGGTGATGGAGGGCAAGGCGGCGTTGTTCAAGCAGTTCGCCGGTGTCGACGCGTGGCCGGTCTGTCTCGACACGAAGGACACCGAGGAGATCATCGCGATCGTCAAGGCGATCGCCCCCACTTACGGCGGCGTGAACCTCGAGGACATCGCCGCGCCGCGGTGCTTCGAGATCGAGGCCCGCCTGCGCGAGGTGCTCGACATCCCGGTCTTCCACGATGACCAGCACGGCACGGCCATCGTGACGCTCGCCGCCCTCCAGAACGCGCTGCGGGTCGTGGGCAAGAGCATCGCCGATGTGCGCATCGTGGTCTCCGGTGTGGGGGCGGCGGGCAACGCGATCGTCCAGCTGCTGCTCGCCGAGGGCGCGCAGGACATCGTCGCCTGCGGCCGCGACGGCGCCATTCACGCCGGCGCGGAGTACACCGACCCGCACCGCCGTCGCCTCGCCGAGACCACCAACCCGCGCGGCTTCCAGGGCACGCTGAAGGAGGCGATGGTCGGGGCGGACGTCTTCATCGGTGTCAGCGCGCCGAACGTCCTCGATGAGAACGACATCGCGAACATGGCTGCCGACGCTATCGTGTTCGCGATGGCGAACCCGACTCCCGAGATCGACCCCATCGTCGCGTCACGCCACGCGGCGGTCGTCGCCACGGGGCGAAGCGATTTCCCGAACCAGATCAACAACGTCCTGGCGTTCCCCGGTGTCTTCCGCGGCCTGCTCGACGCGGGCGTTTCCGACATCACCGCGCCCATGCTGGTCGCCGCCGCAGAGGCCATCGCCGCGCGGGTCAGCGAGGACGAGCTCAATGCGAGCTTCATCGTCCCGAGCGTGTTCGACCCGCTCGTGGCCGGTGCGGTCGCCGAGGCGATCGTCTCCGTCGCGGAGGCCGCAGCGACGAGCCCAGCCAGCAGCAAGGAGTGACCACCGTGTCCGCCACCATCACCACCACGCCGTCCGCTGTCGACCGCGCCGCAGAGATCCTGACGCCGGAGGCGCTCGATTTCGTGGCCAAGCTGCACGAGCGCTTCGCCGCGACGCGGGACGAGCTGCTCGCTCTGCGTGTCGAGCGCCGCGAGGCGGCTTCGGCCGCCGGGGGCCTCGACTTCCGCCCCGAGTCGGCCGCCATCAGGGCGGCCGACTGGACGGTCGCACCGGCGCCGGAGGCGCTGCGCGACCGTCGTGTCGAGATCACCGGACCAGCCACCCCCGCGAAGATGGCGATCAACGCCCTCAATTCCGGCGCGCGCGTCTGGCTGGCCGACCTCGAGGATGCCGCGGCGCCGACCTGGTCCAATGTGGTGGACGCGCAGGTCAACCTGTTCGACGCCGCGCGGGGCGCGCTGTCCTACACCGCACCGGACGGTAAGCAGTACCGCCTGCGCGACGACGCCCCGCTCGCCGTCGTGGTCGTCCGGCCGCGCGGCTGGCACATGCCGGAGCGGCACGTCCTGGTCGACGGCGCGCCCGCCGTCGGCGCGCTCGTCGACTTCGGGCTGCACTTGTTCCACAACGCCCGTGTGCTCCACGCGTCCGGCCAAGGGCCGTTCTACTACCTTCCCAAGATGGAGGGGCACCGTGAGGCGCGGCTGTGGAACGACGTGTTCACGTTCGCGCAGCAGGAGATCGGGATCCCGCATGGAACGGTGCGCGCCACGATGCTCATCGAGACCATCCCCGCCGCGTTCGAGATGGACGAGATGCTCTACGAGCTGCGCGAGCACGCATCGGGGCTCAACGCCGGCCGGTGGGACTACCTGTTCAGCATCATCAAGTACTTCCGTGACGCGGGCGACCGCTTCGTGTTGCCCGATCGTGCGAGCGTGGCCATGACCGCGCCGTTCATGCGGGCGTACACCGAGCTGCTGGTGCGCACGTGCCATCGGCGCGGGGCCTTCGCGATGGGCGGGATGGCGGCGTTCATCCCCAATCGGCATGATCCGCAGGTGACCGAGGCGGCGATCGCCAAGGTGCGCGCAGACAAGACCCGGGAGGCGAACGATGGCTTCGACGGATCCTGGGTGGCCCACCCGGATCTGGTCCCGGTGTGCCGCGAGGTGTTCGACGGTGTGCTGGGCGACCGGCCCAACCAGCTCGACCGCACCCGCGAGGACGTCGTGGTCACCGCGGCGCAGCTGCTCGACATCCCCTCCGCCGGGGGCACGGCCACAGAGGACGGGCTGCGAACCAACCTCTACGTCGCGGTCGCCTACATCGCGGTCTGGCTGTCTGGCAACGGAGCCGTCGCGATCCACAACCTCATGGAGGACGCCGCGACCGCGGAGATCTCACGCTCCCAGGTATGGCAGCAGGTGCGCAACCGCACGGTGCTCTCCGACACCGGCCATGTCGTCTCGCCCGAGCTCGTCGAGACGATCCTGGCGGAGGAGGCTGCCCGTCTCCAGAGCGAGGTCGACCCGGCGGCGTTCGATGCCTATTACCGGCCGGCGGTGACACTGGTGCGCGAGCTCTGCCTCGGTGAAGACTACGTCGACTTCCTCACCGCTCCCGCTTACGAGCTGGTGCGCTGATGGGCGCGAAGACCTCGTTGCTCGATCAGGATCTCGCCGGGGTCGATGCCCGCCTCGCCGAGACCGATCAGCTCCTGGCGACCTCCTACCCCGGTGACGACGGGACCCGCCAGCCCGTCCACACCCTCTACGTGCCGGCCGACCGGTTCGACCCGGAGCTTCCACACCGGTTCGGTGCGGAAGCAGCCGCCGCGACGGCGGCATTCGGTGGCACGGCGGCGGTGGCGGAGGCGGTCGGTCTGGGGCACCTCGCCGACGTGCTCGCCCCGCTCGTGGACGCCAAGCTCGCCGCCGAGCCGATCGAGGACCTCCGGCTGGACTTCGAGGACGGCTACGGTGCGCGGCCGGACGACGAGGAGGACGCCGATGCCGTCGCCGCGGCGGAACGCGTCGCCGACGCCGTCGCCGCCGGCACGGCCCCGCCGTTCATCGGCATCCGCTTCAAGTGCTTCGAGGCGCCGACGCGCCGCCGTGGGCTGCGCACGCTCGACCTCTTCGTCACGGCGCTGGCGGGGCGGGGCGATCTGCCGGACGGCCTGGTGCTGACCCTGCCGAAGGTGACGACGTCTGCGCAGGTTGAGGCGATGGTCTCGGTGTGCGAGACGCTGGAGTCCCGGCTCGGTCTTCCGGCGGGTCGCCTGCGTTTCGAGGTGCAGATGGAGACGCCGCAGCTGATCGTCGCGGCGGACGGCTCCGTGCCGGTCGCGGCGCTGCTGCACCGCGCCGGGGGGCGGGTCTCCGCCCTCCACTACGGCACCTACGACTACAGCGCATCCCTCCAGATCGCGGCGGCCTATCAGTCCATGGAGCACCCGGCCGCCGACTACGCGAAGCAGGTCATGCAGGTCGCCGTCGCCGAGACGGGTGTGCGGCTCTCGGACGGCTCGACCAACATCATCCCGGTCGGCGACCCCGACCACGTGGGGGAGGCCTGGCGCCTCCACGCCCGGCTCGTGCGGCGTTCGCTCGAGCGCGGCTACTACCAGGGCTGGGATCTGCACGCCACCCAGCTGCCCACGCGGTACCTGGCGACCTATGCGTTCTACCGTGAGGGGTTCGCGGCGGCTGCGCGTCGTCTGGACAATTACCTGCACGGCGGCGACGCGACGATCATGGACGAACCGGCCACGGCCCGCGCCCTGGCACGTTTCGTCGTGCGGGGCCGGGAATGCGGTGCACTGACGGACGCCGAGGTGACCGCCGCCACCGGCTCATCGCCCCACGAGCTGACCAGGCTCGCCCACCCGAAGCTTGCTGCATCTGAGAAGGAGACGCTATGAGCTACTACACCCCGGTCGGCGGCCTCCCGCCGCAGACCGACCTGCTCACCGACCGTGCCGTCGTCAAGCTGGCGTACACGTTCATCCCGAAGGGTGTGCTGCGTGACATCGTCACCAGCAACCTGCCGGGATTCACGAACACCCGTGCGTGGATCATCGCCCGTCCGACGCCGGCGTCTGCGACGACGTTCTCCCAGCTGATCGTCGAGATCGCGCCGGGTGGCGGAGCCGCCAAGCCGGAGCCGGAGTCGGGCGTCGAGAGCGTCGTCTTCGTCACCGCCGGCGCGCTGACACTCACCCTCGAGGGGGAGACGCACGTGCTCGAAGAGGGCGGCTATGCCTTCCTCCGCCCTGGTGCTGCGTGGTCGATCGCCAATGAGGGCGCCGAGAACACCAGCTTTCACTGGATCCGCAAGGCTTATGAGCCGGTCGACGGCGTTCCGGCTCCGGCCTCCTTCGTCACCCGTGACCAGGACATCGAGCCGGTCGCCATGCCCGACACGAACGGCGCATGGGCGACCACGCGTTTCAGCGATGCCGACGACATCGCCAATGACATGCAGGTGAACATCGTCACGTTCCAGCCGGGCGGCTCGATCCCGTTCGCGGAGACGCACGTCATGGAGCACGGCCTGTTCGTGCTGCAGGGCAAGGCGGTCTACCGCCTCAACGACGACTGGGTCGAGTGCGAGGCGGGCGACTACATGCTGCTGCGTTCGTTCTGCCCCCAGGCCTGCTACGCCGGCGGGCCTGAGCCGTTCCGCTACCTGCTCTACAAGGACATCAACCGCCAGATCCGGCTCACCTGAGCCCTCGCCCGCGCCGGATGCCGCTCACCCTCGGGTGAGCGGCATCCGGCGTTTCCGCGGCGCCGGGCCCCGGCCTGCGCTCGCGGCTGAGGGGATGGCCCGGGCTCTCGGCTCAGCACAGAACGCCGTGTCCGGATGCGTGCGGGTTCCCCGCACGCATCCGGACACGGCGCGTCCGCGCCCCGCTCAGCCGGCTGCGTTGCGCGCGGCCGCCCGCTCCTCTGCGGTCGGGATCTGCTCGATGCGTCCGAGGACGATGATGTAGAAGCACAGACCGATCACGAGCATGATGCCGGCGATGATGAACGCCCAGGCGAAGCTCCCGGTCCACTGCACGATGAAGCCGGTGACGATGGGCGCCGTGGTGCCGATGAGGTTGTTCACGGTGTTCATGACGGCTCCGGTGGCACCCACCGCCCCCTCGGGCGCGATCAGGGCGGGGAGCGAGTTCGTCACGCTGAAGGTGATCGTGATCCCGGTCGTGCCGAGCGTGATCCACACGAGCGACCAGAAGAGGTCCTGCGTGAAGGCGGTGCCGACGATCGTCGTCGCCAGGATCATGCCGCCCACGATGAACAGCCGGCGGACCGCCGTGCTCGATCGGCCGTTGCGGATCATGCGGTCCAGCAGGAAGCCGGGCAGCAGATACTGCACGATCACCGCGAACAGCCAGGGGATCGCGGTGAAGAGGCCGGAGCTGGCGACGTCCATGTTCATCTGCGACTGGAGGAAGCCGGGCAGCCAGGTGAGCAGCATCCACTGGACGTATCCGGCGCAGCCGAGACCCAGCGACATGCCCCACACCTTCCGCTGACGCAGAATGTAGCCGATGTTGGCGAGCGGGTTCGGTCGCGGGGCGTCCTCGTGCTGCGCGCCGCCGTCGAGGATGTGCTTCAGTTCTGCATCGCTCAGCCGGCCCGCGCGGTTCATCTCTTTCGGATCGCGGTAGCGCAGGAAGAAGACGACCGTGAACACGAGGCTGAGCACCCCGATCGCGACGAACGCGCCGCGCCAACCGAAGAAGGCCACCGCGGCACCGACGAGCGGGAAGCCGATCACGTTGGAGAGGCGCTGCCCGCTGTCGAAGATGACCGTTGCCATGCCGCGCTCGCTGCGGGGGAACCAGTAGCTGGTGGTCTTCATGGCGCCGGGGAAGATCGGCGCCTCGGCGAAGCCGAGGATCAGCCGCGCGATGAGCAGCAGGCCCATGCCGCTGATCATCGCGGTGAGGAAGCAGGACACCGCCCACAGCACCGTCGCCACGCGCATGACCCACTTGATGCCGATGCGGTCCAGCAGCATGCCCATCGGGATCTGCATGAGCGCGTACGACCAGCCGAAGCTGCCGAGGATGATGCCGATCTGCCCTTCGGTGAGACCGAACTCGAGCCGCATTTCGTGCTCTGCGACCGACATCGAGCTGCGGTCGATGTAGTTGATCAGCACCGCGAAGAACAACAGGAAGCCGATGCCCCAGCGCACGCGGCCCAGCCGGTGGGCACGCGCGGCCGCCCCGTGAGGAGAGGACGAAGGGGACGTGGACGCGTCGGACGGTTCGACGGAAGACATAGGGCACCTCTCTGGCCCGCCGTCGAGTCGGGTGTGTTCACCGGCCCGCGCGAGCATGCCCGTGAACTGTAGCGTCGGCCTTTGCTCTTCCGCAACAAGAGAGTAATTATCCATAATACGGAAGTAGCGACGCGGTGCCTCCCGGATGCCGGGGGCGGAGTCAGGCGAGCGCGGCGGCCAGAGCGAACAGTGTGTAGAAGATCACCACGAGCCACAGGAAGAGGCGCTCGCACAGTCCGACGACCTCACGCAGCTTCGGCAGCAGCAGGGACGCGCAGAACGTGATCAGCGCGATCAGCGTGAGGGAGTGCAGGATGCTGAGCGCGGTGCCGATCAGGTGCACCGCGGGCGAGGCCGCACTCCGGGTCAGTGCGGCGAGGCGTTCGGTGGGCGAGTACGCGGCGGCGAAGTTCACGATCGCCAGGGCGTAGTGCACGATGCCCGTGACCCCCAGGCCCTTCCCTCGCGGGGGGATGGGGGCGGCGATCATCAGCAACGGCGTCACGGCGGCGATCAGCAGCGTGATCCCCGTGATGATTCGGCCGTCCCACCCCGGCAGGCCGATCAGCACCGTGGCGGCCGTGGCGCCCCACGCGAGTGCCGTGACGACGCTCATGGCGACGTAGAGCCGGTGCGTCGTTCCGTTGGCGTAGTCGCTGACGGTGTCGGAGATGTTGTGCTGTGGCGGGCGCCGGGTGTGCAGATAGGCGAACAGCGCGATGCGCAGCAACCACAGGATGAGCGCGATGAGCGCGATGGCGGGGGTGATTCCGGTGCTGAGGCGGTCCACGATGCTCTCCTTTCCGGGGTGTCGGGATCAGTCGCGGCGAGCCCGAGGGCTCTGTGCCTGAGAGGGCTGTCGCCCGCCGGTGTCGTCTTCGCGAAGGAGCGCGAGGACGCGCAGGAGACGGGCCATCAGGTCGACCGGGTCCTCGCCGGCCTCGCGGACGACATCGTCGAAGGAGGAGCCCAGCGCGGCGGTGGCCTGGCGCAGCAGGAGCCCGCCGCGTTCGGTGGTGACGAGGGCCTTCGCTCTCCCCGATCCCGGGGCTCGGCGGTCCTCGATGAGCTCTGCGTCCATGAGCGCCTTGACGATGCCGCTGGCGCCGGCCTCGGTCACGCCCAGGGCTCCGGCCAGGCGGCGGGAGGCCACGCCGGGGTGCTCGAGGATCACGGTCAGGGCGATGAACTTGCGCACCGTCAGGTCGAACGGGGCGAGCTTGCGCTCCGCGCGGGCATCCATGGTCATCACGAGGTCGTGCAGCACGTAGCTGAGATCGGGCATGACGATGAACTTAATCACTTAAGTTAGTCGTGTCAATCCGGTGGGTGGTGGGCGCACGAGAGAGGGGCCCCCGCTCATCGGCGGAGGCCCCTCTCTCGTGGCTGGTCAGTGCGAGCGACGCTCGGTCGGCTCGTCGACCACCGCGATCTCGGGATACGCCTCGTCCGGGCCGCCGGCGAACTTCGGCAGGGGCTCCTCGCCCGCCTCGATGCGCTCCTGGTTGATGCGCTCGAACTCCTCGTCCTCGCCGAGCATGATGGCGGAGTCCTCGTTGGTGATCGCGCCGGCGAAGGCCGCCCGCATCACCTTCGGATCGAACTGTCCCTCCCACTTGGCCACGACGAACGTCGCGACACAGTTGCCGAGGAGGTTCACGCTCACGCGCATGGAGTCCATCAGGCGGTCGGCGCCCAGCAGCAGGGCGACGCCCGCGACCGGGAAGATGCCCAGGGCGGCGGCCGTCGCGGACAGCGCGAGGAAGCTCGAGCCCGGCACGCCGGCCATGCCCTTCGATGTCAGCAGCAGCACGCCGAGCGCCGCCAGCTGCTGGCCGAGGGTGAGGTCGTGGCCGAACGCCTGTGCGAGGAACAGGAGCGAGATCGACAGGTACATCGCTGCCCCGTCGAGGTTGAAGGAGTACCCGGTCGGCACGACGAGGCCGACCGTGGCACGGGAGCAGCCCGCGTTGGTGAGCTTGGTCATGATGCGGGGCATCACGGCCTCCGTCGAGGCTGTTCCGAGCGCCAGCAGCAGCTCGTCCTTGATGTACCTGATGAACGACCAGAGGTTCACGCCAGCGAAGAACCATGCCACCAGGAAGAGCAGACCGATGAAGATCACGGCCGCTGCGTAGCAGGCCAGGATGAGCATGCCGTAGGTGGCGAGCGTGGCGATCCCGTACTGGCCGATGATGAAGCCCATCGCGCCGAATGCGCCGATGGGGGCGACGCGCATGATCCAGGCCATGATCTTGAAGATCAGCTCGAGGATCAGCTCGAACAGGCTGAGCACCGGCGCGCAGCGCTTCGGGCCGATCACGATGATCGCGGCGCCGAAGAAGATCGCGAAGAACAGCACCTGCAGCAGCTGGTTCGTCGCGAAGGCGTTCACCACGCTGTCGGGGATGACGCTGAGCAGGAACTCCGCCGCGCCCTTCGGCTCGCCCGTCCGTTCTGCGAGCGCGGTGTCGTCGAGCGTCGCCGGGTCGATGTTCAGACCCTTGCCCGGCTGCACGATGTTGGCGACCACCAGGCCGAAGACGAGGGCGAAGGTTGTCGCGGCGGTGAAGTAGGCCAGCGCCTTGATGCCCACGCGTCCCACCGACGAGACGTCCCCGACGGCGGAGATCCCCGTGACGATCACGAGGAAGATCAGCGGCGCGATGATCATCTTGATCAGGCGGATGAATCCGTCTCCCAGCGGCTTGAGCTGCGCGCCGATGTCGGGGAAGAAGTGGCCGATGGCCACGCCGAGCACGACGGCGATCGCGAGATGGAAGAAGAGCGATTTGTAGAACGGCTGCCGTCGGGGGGTGATGCCGATGGTGGATGTCGCCGTATCCGGATCGGTGAGCTTCATCGTGGGAGACCTCTCTGCCTCGTCGTCGAGTTGAGTCTGGAAGCCCCGAGGAACGAGGCCTGGGTGCACGGTACTCCCGCCGCCGCTCATTCCGCAATAGAGAATCATCCATCCGCATCGTGGATATTTGGATGCTCTGACGCGTTCGACGACGGCCCGGCGACGGGGGGAGGGCTGCCGGGGGCGTGCGCTCTGCGGGCTGTTGACAGTGGCCAGACGGGCGGGTACCGTTTCGTATCAAGGAAGTCTTATTCCGAGATATGAAAATCAAGGATGATCCCATGACCTACACTGTCAACGCCTCGATCCTGCTGACCGAGCTGCCGCTGCTCGATCGACCCGCCGCGGTCGCTGCCGCCGGTTTCGATGCCGTCGAGTTCTGGTGGCCCTTCTCCTCTGCCGTTCCCGCGCCGTCGGAGGTCGACGCTTTCGTCTCGGCCATCCAGGACGCCGGCGTGCGCCTGACCGGACTCAACTTCTTCGCCGGCGACATGCCGGCCGGCGACCGGGGGCTGGTGTCCTGGGTCGGGCGTGAGGACGAGTTCCGCGCCAATGTCGACGTGGTCGTCGGCATCGGCGAGCGACTCGGCGTCCGGGCCTTCAACGCCCTCTACGGCAACCGCCTTCCGGGCGCGGACCCGCAGGCCCAGGACGACCTCGCCGTGCAGAACCTCGCGATCGCGGCGGCGGCGGTCGCCGCGATCGGCGGCATCGTGCTTCTCGAGCCGGTCTCCGGAATGGATGCCTATCCGCTCAAGACCGCCGCCGACGCTCTCGCCGTCATCCGTCGCGTCCGCGACGAGCACGGCGCGGACAACGTCCGGCTGCTCGCGGACTTCTACCACCTGGCCGTCAACGGTGACGACGTCGCGGCGGTGATCGCCGCTCACGCCGCCGACTTCGGCCACATCCAGATCGCCGATGCCCCGGGGCGCGGTGAGCCGGGCACCGGCGACCTGCCGCTCGAACGGTGGATCGCCGATGCCAGCGCCGGTGGCTACGCCGGTCCCATCGGCCTCGAATACAAGGCCACCCAGGCGGATCCGTTCGCCTGGATCAACGACTGATCCGCACGGAACACGAAGGAGTGAAGAGATGACCAGCATCGCCGTCATCGGCCTCGGGATCATGGGGCTTCCCATGGCAGAGAACCTCGTCAAGGCCGGCTACCAGGTGACCGGTGTGAACCGCAGCCCGGAGCCCGTCGAGAAGCTCGTCGCGGCCGGGGGTTCCGGAGCCGCCAGCATCGCTGAGGCCGTGCGCGACGCCGACGTGATCATCACGATGGTCCCCGACTCCCCGGACGTCGAGGCCGTCGTGCGCGGCGAGGACGGGGTCTTCGCGAACGCGAAGCCTGGTGCCCTGTGGATCGACAACTCGTCCATTCGCCCCGACGTGGCCAAGACGCTCTCGGACGAGGCCGTGGCCGCCGGTCTCGGCGCCGTCGACGCACCGGTCTCCGGAGGCGAGCAGGGCGCGATCGACGGCGTGCTGTCGATCATGGTCGGCGGAGCTCCCGAGCACTTCGCCGCGGCGGAGCCGGTGCTCCAGGCGATCGGCAAGACGATCGTGCACGTCGGGCCCGCGGGCTCCGGGCAGACCGTCAAGGCGGCCAACCAGCTCATCGTCGCCGTGAACATCCAGGCCCTCGCGGAAGCCGTCGTCTTCCTGGAGGCGTTCGGCGTCGACACCGATGCCGCCCTGCGCGTGCTCGGCGGGGGGCTGGCCGGCTCCAAGGTCCTCGACCAGAAGGGCCAGAAGATGCTCGACCGCGACTTCGCGCCGGGCTTCCGGCTCGCTCTCCACAACAAGGACCTGGGCATCGTCACCGCTGCCGCGCGTTCGGCCGGGGTCACCATCCCCCTGGGCGCGGCCGTGGCCCAGCTCGTGAACGCCCTCGTCGCCCGGGGCGACGGCGGCCTCGACCACTCCGGGCTCTTCAAGCTCACCGGCGAGCTCTCCGGGCGCGACTGACCTGCCGCTCGGCGACCGACGGCACAAGACCTAAGGACTTCACATGACACGCATGCGCGCAGTGGACGCGATCGTCCAGATCCTGGTGAAGGAGGGCGCCACCGAGGCGTTCGGCCTGCCAGGCGCCGCCATCAACCCGCTCTACGCCGCCATGCGCGACCACGGCGGCGTCCGGCACACCCTCGCCCGTCACGTCGAGGGCGCCTCGCACATGGCAGACGGCTACAGCCGCACCGGCGACGGCCGGATCGGCGTCTGCCTCGGCACCTCTGGCCCCGCCGGAACCGACATGATCACCGGCCTGTATGCCGCGATCGCCGATTCCATCCCGATGCTGTGCATCACGGGGCAGGCGCCGGTCGCCAAGCTCGACAAGGAGGACTTCCAGGCGGTCGACATCGCGGCGATCGCGAAGCCGGTGACCAAGTTCGCCAAGACGGTGCTCGAGGGTGCGCAGGTTCCGGGTGTCTTCCAGAGCGCGTTCCAGATCATGCGCTCGGGGCGGCCGGGGCCGGTTCTCATCGATCTGCCTTTCGATGTGCAGATGACGGAGATCGAGTTCGACATCGACACCTACGAGCCGCTTCCGGTGGCTCGGCCGACCGCGACCATCGCACAGGCCGACAAGGTGCTCGACATGCTCACGGCGTCCGCCCACCCGCTGATCGTCGCCGGTGGCGGCGTGATCAACGCCGGTGCCTCTGAGCGGCTGGTCGAGCTCGCTGAGACGCTCGGCGTGCCCGTCGTGCCGACGCTGATGGGCTGGGGGGCGATCGCCGACGACCACCCGCTCGCCGCCGGGATGGTCGGCATCCAGACCTCCCAGCGTTACGGCAACGCGAGCTTCCTGGAGAGCGACTTCGTGCTCGGCATCGGAAACCGCTGGGCCAATCGTCACACCGGCGGTCTGGACACCTATCGCCGCGGTCGTCGGTTCGTGCACGTCGACATCGAGCCGACGCAGATCGGGCGTGTGTTCGCGCCAGACTACGGTGTGGTCTCCGACGCCGGGGCGTTCATCGACGTCCTCCTGGAGCGTGCCCGCGAGCGGGTGGCCAGCCTGCCCGACTACACGGGCTGGGCGGAGGAGTGCCGCGAGCGCAAGGCGCGCCTGCTTCGCAAGACCAACTTCGACGATGTGCCCATGAAGCCGCACCGTGTCTACCAGGAGATGCTTTCCGCGTTCGGCCGAGACACCACCTATGTGACCACGATCGGCCTCTCACAGATCGCGGGGGCACAGCTGCTGCACGTGTACGCCCCGCGCCAGTGGATCAATGCCGGCCAGGCCGGTCCGTTGGGATGGACGCTGCCGGCGGCCCTCGGGGTCGTGCGCGGCAAGCCGGGCGAGCCGGTCGTCGCGCTGAGCGGCGACTACGACTTCCAGTTCATGATCGAGGAGCTCGCCGTCGGAGCGCAGCATCGGCTGCCGTACATCCACGTGGTGGTCAACAACAGCTACCTCGGCCTGATCCGCCAGGCGCAGCGCGCCTTCGAGATGGACTACGAGGTGTCGCTCGCCTTCGACAACATCAACACCCCGGCGGACTCCTCGAGTGTCGCAGTCGGCTACGGCGTCGACCATGTGAAGGTGGCGGAGGGTCTGGGGTGCAAGGCGCTTCGCGTCGAGCGTCCGGAGGATCTCGCCGCCGGCTTCGCCGAGGCTGTGCGGTTGCGCGATGAGTTCCAGGTGCCCGTGGTCGTCGAGGTCATCCTGGAGCGTGTCACGAACATCGCGATGGGCGCGGATCTCGACACCATGAACGAGTTCGAAGACCTCGCGACCGCTCCCGCGGACGCCCCCGAGGCCGTGTACGCGCTGCTGGACTGAGCGCCGAAGAGATTGAGCGCCGAAGAGATACTGAGCGCCAGAGAGAGAAGGCCTTGCTCATGCGCATCCTGATCGCGTCGGACAAGTTCAAGGGCTCCGCCACCGGCGCCGAGGTGGCGTCGTCGCTCGCCGTCGGCATCCGGGTGGTGTTCCCGGACGCCGTCGTCGAGGCGGTGCCCGTCGCCGATGGCGGCGAAGGCACGATCGACGCCGCGCTCGCCGTCGGGTTCGAGGAGGTCGTCGTGCCGGTGACCGGGCCGACGGGGAAGCCGCTGGAGGCGCGCTTCGCGGTGCGGGGCGATGAGGCCATCGTGGAGATGGCGGCGGCGAGCGGTCTCGACGTGCTCCCGCGCGGGGAGAAGGCCCCGCTCACGGCCACCAGTCGGGGAACGGGCGAGCTCGTCGCCGCGGCACTCGACCGGGGGTGCACGACGATCGTCCTCGGGGTCGGCGGCAGCGCATGCACCGACGGGGGAGCCGGAATGCTCGAGGCGCTCGGAGTCTCGCTGCGTACCGCCGGGGGGCCGGTACGCAGCGGGGGCGCGGCATTGGCCGACCTCACCGCGGTGGACGTGAGCGGCCTCGATCCGCGCCTGGCTGCCGCGACGGTCGTGCTGGCGAGCGACGTCGACAACCCGCTCCTGGGCGAGCGGGGGGCCGCGGCCGTCTTCGGGCCGCAGAAGGGCGCAAGCCCCGCAGACGTCGGAGCTCTCGAGGCGGGTCTGGCCCGGTTCGCCCGGCTGCTCGAGGAGCAACCGGGTGTGCGCGCGTCGATGGATGCGCCAGGGGCGGGGGCCGCGGGCGGCGTCGGCTACGCGGCGCTCGCCGTGCTCGGGGCGCGCCGTGAGCCCGGCATCGCGGTCGTGCAGCGCATGACCGGGCTCGCCGAGCGCATCGCGGGCGCCGACCTGGTGATCACCGGCGAAGGCAGCCTTGACGACCAGAGCCTGGGGGGAAAGACCCCGCTGGGCGTCGCCGCAGCGGCGGCGGCGGCCGGCGTGCCGGTCATCGCCGTGTGCGGACGTTCCACCCTCTCCCCGGAGCAGGCTCAGGACGCCGGATTCCGCCGGGTGTACGCGCTGAGCGAGCTCGAGCCCGACGTGGCGCGCAGCATCCGCTATGCGAAAGAACTGCTCGTGGAGGTCGGGCGACGTGTCGCCGTCGATCTCGATGGCGAGGCAGAGCCCGTTGACACCGCCCGACGTGACTGATGAAATCTCTTTCAATGAAACTGTAGTTCCGTTATTCGGAATCAAGACCCTTGCTTTCTCACCCCCTGACGATGTCGTCGAGGAAGGACACCGATGTCTGGCGACGAGCACATCCACGTTCCCAGCCGAGGCTCTGAGGGGCTGGACCCCGCGCCCTCCGCGGTCATCGCGGTGCAGGCCGGTCTCAGCCCGCGCCTCTACAACAGCGACCTGGCGCCCACCACGCGCGAAGGACGCCACTGGAGCGCGTACAGCATCTTCGCCCTGTGGGCGAACGACGTGCACAGTCTCGGCAACTACGTCTGGGCCATCGGGCTGTTCTCCCTGGGGATGAGCGGGGGAGCGATCCTCGGCTCTCTCGCCTTCGGTGCGCTCTTCCTCTTCCTCCTGCTCACGCTCTCGGGGTTCATGGGAGAGAAGACCGGTGTGCCCTTCCCGGTGATGAGCCGGATCTCCTTCGGCGTGTACGGCGCACAGATCCCGGCGCTGCTGCGCGGCGGCGTCGCGATCGCCTGGTTCGGCATCCAGACCTACCTCGCCTCGCAGGTGCTCCAGGTCGTGATCATCGCCCTGTTCCCCGGGGTCGCCGCTCTCCCCGACGGCACGTTCCTCGGGCTCTCCGCGCTCGGCTGGATCACCTTCCTCGCACTCTGGGTCGTCCAATCGATCATCGTCAGCTACGGCATGGAGATGATTCGCAAGTACGAGGCGTTCGCGGGGCCGGTGATCCTCTCGACGTTCGTCGCCCTGGCGTTCTGGGTCCTGGTCCAGGCCGACTTCCAGATCGCGTGGACCAACGACGAACCCCTCACCGGTTCCCGGCTCTGGCTGCAGATGCTCGGGGGCGCGTCGGCCTGGGTCGCGATCTACGGGACGTTCGTGCTCAACTTCTGCGACTTCACGCGCGGCGCCCGGTCGAAGCGATCGATCGTGCTCGGCAACTTCTGGGGCATCCCGATCAACATGCTGTTCTTCGGTGCTGTGGTCGTGGTGCTGGCCGGCGGATCCTTCGCGATCAACGGGCAGGCCATCGCGTCACCCGCCGATGTCGTGGCCGCGATCCCCAACACGCTGCTCCTGGTGCTGGCCTCGCTCGCGCTCATCGTCCTCACCATCGCGGTGAACCTGATGGCGAACTTCGTCGCGCCGACCTATGCGCTCACGAACCTGTTCCCGCGGCACCTCAACTTCCGCAGGGCTGCGCTCATCTCCGCGGTCATCGGACTCGTCATCCTGCCGTGGAACCTGTATAACTCCCCCGTCGTCATCGGCATCTTCCTGAACGGCCTGGGAGCGCTGCTGGGACCGCTGTTCGGCATCATCATGGTCGACTACTGGCTGGTGCGGAAGCAGCGCATCAACATCCCCGAGCTCTACTCCGAGCGGTCCGGCGCCGAATACCATTACCGTCGGGGGTTCAACCCGCGTGCGGTCATCGCCCTGGCGATCTCCGGCACCATCGCGCTTCTGCTCGCCTTCGTCCCGGAGTTCCAGGTCCTGAGCCAGTTCTCGTGGTTCCTCGCTGCGGGGCTGGGCGGGGTCGTCTACAGTCTGGTCGCGGACCGTCGCGGGCCGTTCCACGATGTTGCCGCCGGCGACATCGCCGTCACCCCCACCCACTGATCGGAAGGCTCGGACATGCGCATTCTCGTGGTGAACGTGAACACGACAGCGACGATGACCGACGGCATCGCGGACGCCGCCAGAGCCGTGGCGTCCACGGGAACCGAGATCGTGGGGCTCACCCCCGACTTCGGAGCGGAATCGTGCGAGGGGAACATGGAGAGCTACCTCGCCGCTGTCGCCGTGATGGACAGGGTGGTCCGCTATGACGGCCCCTACGACGCGGTGATCCAGGCCGGCTACGGCGAGCACGGCCGGGAAGGCCTGCAGGAGCTGCTCACGGTGCCGGTGGTCGACATCACCGAGGCCGCCGCGTCGACGGCGATGTACCTCGGACGCACCTACTCGGTTGTGACGACGCTGGACCGCACGGTGCCGCTCATCGAAGACCGTCTCGTCCTCGCCGGGCTGCACAGCCGGTGCGCCTCCGTGCGGTCCTCCGGGCTCGGGGTGCTGGAACTCGAGTCGGAGCCCGAGCGCGCGACCGAGGCGATCGTCGCCGAGGCGCAGCGGGCCGTGGAGCACGACAGGGCCGAGGTCATCGTGCTCGGCTGCGGCGGCATGGCAGAACTGCGCGAGCGGGTGGTCGCCCGCTGCGGCGTGCCCGTGGTCGACGGCGTCCAGGCCGCCGTGGCGGTGGCGGAAGGTCTCGTGCGCCTGGGGCTGACGACCTCGAAGGTACGCACCTATGCTCCGCCGCGGCCGAAGCGGATCACCGGCTTTCCATCCACCGCGCGCTGACAGCGCGCGGCTCAGACACGCGCCGGCGCCCCGGCCGGCAGAAGGGAACGCGACATGTCGCAGGAGAACGCACCACACGAGAGCTCGAACGCCTCGCTCGACCCGACGGGGGAGCGTTACGACCTCGTCATCCGGGGGGAGCGGGTGCTGACCACGGCGGGGATCCGCCCACGTGAGGTGGGCGTGCGTGACGGCGTCATCGTCGCCATGCAGCCCCTGGGCAACAACCTCGCCGGCGACGAGGTCGTGGAACTGGCCGCGGACGAGACTCTCATACCCGGCCTCGTCGATACGCACGTGCACGTCAACGAGCCGGGTCGCACCGAGTGGGAGGGCTTCGCCTCGGCCACCAGGGCCGCGGCGGCCGGGGGCGTGACGACGATCGTCGACATGCCGCTGAACAGCATCCCGCCCACCGTCGACGTCGAGGCGCTGAACGTGAAGCGCGAGACCGCGCGCGGCCAGGTGCACGTCGACGTGGGCTTCTGGGGCGGAGCCGTACCCGGAAACACGGGCGACCTGCGGCCGCTTCACGATGCCGGAGTGTTCGGCTTCAAGTGCTTCCTGCTCCACTCCGGCGTGGACGAGTTCCCGCCGCTGGACGCCGATGAGCTCGAGAAGGACATGCGCGAGCTCGCCACGTTCGACTCCGTGCTCATCGTCCACGCCGAGGACTCCCGGGCGATCGACCGCGCGCCGCAGCCAGAGGGCGACGACTACGGCAAGTTCCTCGCTTCGCGACCGCGCGGCGCGGAGAACCTCGCCATCGCCGAGGTGATCGAGCGGGCCCGCTGGACGGGTGCCCGGGCGCACATCCTGCACCTGTCGTCCTCGGACGCGCTTCCGATGCTGCGCAGCGCGAAGCACGACGGCCTGAAGCTCACCGTCGAGACCTGTCCGCACTACCTGACTCTCACCGCGGAGGAGATCCCCCACGGTGCCACCCAGTTCAAGTGCTGCCCTCCCATCCGTGAGGCCGGCAACCGCGAGCTGCTGTGGGAGGGGCTGCAGGACGGCACGATCGACTTCATCGTGTCGGACCACTCGCCTTCCACGCTCGACCTGAAGGACCTCGAGAACGGCGACTTCTCCGTCGCGTGGGGCGGGGTGGCCTCGTTGCAGCTCGGCCTGTCGCTGGTGTGGACCGAGGCGCGGCAGCGCGGGCTCCCGCTGGAGACGGTGGTGGCATGGATGAGCGAACGACCGGCCCAGTTCGCCGGGCTCACCGGCAAGGGCCGTATCGCCCCCGGCTATGACGCCGACTTCGCCGTCTTCGCCGCGGACGACGCCTACGTCGTCGACGTGAACAAGCTCCACCACAAGAACCCGCTCACGCCCTATCACGGCAAGGCGCTCGCCGGGGTGGTGCGCCAGACCTGGCTGCACGGCGAGACCATCGACTTCGAGACACCCCGCGGCCGGCTGCTGCGGCGCGGGATGCTCGGTTAGAGACCCCGTCTCCCGGACTCCTCATGGGCGCGCGGCGTGGTCGGCTAGAAGGGGCGCTGAACGGCGTCGGCGTCGTCATGGGGGAGTTCGGGAGGCGGCACCACCGCTACGCTGAAGACGTGCTGCTCTCCGATCGCGACATCCGAGCCGAACTCTCCGCCGGACGCATCGGACTTGATCCGTTGGATGACGCGATGATCCAGCCGTCGAGCATCGATGTGCGGCTCGACCGGTACTTCCGGTTGTTCGACAATCACAAGTACCCGTTCATCGACCCCGCAGAGGACCAGCCGGAGCTGACGCGGCTCATCGAGGTCGCGCCAGACGAGCCGTTCGTCCTGCACCCCGGGGAGTTCGCGCTCGGGGCGACGTTCGAGCAGGTGTCGCTGTCCGATGACATCGCCGCGCGCCTGGAGGGCAAGAGCTCCCTCGGGCGTCTCGGTCTGATCACCCACTCGACGGCTGGATTCATCGATCCCGGTTTCACGGGTCACGTCACGCTCGAGCTGGCGAACGTCGCCACCCTCCCGATCAAGCTCTGGCCGGGGATGAAGATCGGCCAGTTCTGTTTCTTCCGCCTGTCCTCCCCCGCGGAGAACCCCTACGGTTCCGGACCGTACGGAAACCGCTACCAGGGCCAGCGCGGGCCGACCGCATCGCGCTCGTCGCAGAGTTTTCACCGCACCGACGTCGGCGTGACGGATCTGGGCTCGCGCGGCGCCTGAGCCGCGGCGGTCCTTAATGCCCGAGAGCCCTCGCCGGCGCCCACGCGACAGCGTGGCGACGGCGAGGGCTCCGATCATGGGTGTGGCGATCAGGCGGTGCGCCCGCGGGCGAAGCCGGCATCGAAGCCACGCGCGTACGCGCCCTCGACTTCGCGGGTGAACCGCACCCAGCGTCCGTGCCGGTGCTCGCCGCCGGGGCGGCGCTCGCCGTGGCGGCGCTCGTGCTCGCCGTGGTGAGCACGCTGCTCACCACGCTCGCAGCCGTGGCCGCGGTGATGGCCGTGGCGGCCGAATCCGCCGCGGCGGTGGCGACGCGGGAGCGGAGCGCCCTCCGTCCAGCCGACGCTGCGGGCGACCTTCTCGAGGGACGCGATCAGCGTCGCGTACTCGTCGTCGGGCAGAGCGGCGGAGACCGTCTGCCGGACGTCGGCGACGATCGCGCCGAGGCGCTCCTTCGCCGCGCGGCCGTCCGCGGTCAGCTCCCAGGCGCCGTCGACGTCGATGACCCAGCCGCGCTCGATGAGCGTGCGCAGCCGCCGGGCATCGAGCGGGCGGCCGGCGTTCACGGTGCCGTCCACGGCGTTGAGGGCGCGCCAGTCGCGCCGGGTCGCGTCCTCGGCGGCGAGGGCGTCGTCGAGGGAGACGGAGATGAGGCGGTCGACCGCGCGCAGCCAGTAGGCGAGCGGACGGTCGGTGGTGTTGTCAGAGAGGTTGTTCATCACAGGGTTCCTTTGCTTGTCATTGTGCATATGCATGCAGTATGACATGTACATCAAGAACATGTCAAGTCGCATGTAAAATTGCGCTATGTCACCTGTCGACCCCGTCGAGGCCATCGCCCAGTCGCTCGCCTGTATCCGCGGTGCGCGCGGATGGGGGCGGCATGCGCACCACCATCGGCCGGATCATCCGCATCACGGACACGGCGGAGGACCGGCGGCGCGCCGCGCGCCGGACAGCGGCGGGCCGGCAGGGGAGCGCCGGGGCGGCCTGGCCTTGATGCGCATGCTCGAGGCGCTGGCGACGGCCGGCGAGCCGTTGAGCGTGAGCGCGATCGGCGCGGCGATCGATGTCGACCAGCCCCGTGCGTCACGGCTGGTGCAGCAGGCGGCGGATCGCTCGCTGGTGCGCCGTGAAGCAGACCCGGACGACGCCCGCCGCACCCGCATCGCGCTGACGGCGGAGGGTGCCGGGCTGGTCAACGGCATCCGAGACCAGCGTCGTCAGGCGCTCGATGGCGCGCTGGCCGACTTCAGTGAGGCCGAGAAGGGCGAGCTGGCGCGCCTGCTCACCAAACTGGCGGAGGCGTGGCCGCGCTGAGGTCAGCCGGCGCGACGGCGGTCGGAGATCTCGTCGAAGTGGCCGAGGGTGAGTCCGTCCAGCAGCTCGCCCGCGGTGACCGAGAGGGCGTCGGCGATGCGCACCAGCGTGTAGACGTTCGGCATCGCGCGCCCGGACTCATAGCTGCGGATGTTCGACGAGTCGATCCCGGTGGTCGCGGCCAGCTGATCCTGGGTGAGCGTCGCCCTGCGCCGGAGATCGGCGATGCGACTGCCGACGTGGGCAGCGGCTGCAGAGCGGACACGGGGCATTCATCCAGGGTCATCGTTCCCGGTGGAAGTGACCAGAGCGGGACCGCCCGGGTACTAATACTTTCCCCAGAATAGACGAGTTCCCCGCCCCGGTGTCCCGCCGGTCAGCGGCCCCGCACCGGGAGGAGCAGCAGGAATCCGATCAGCAGCACCAGGGCGAGTCCCAGGATTCCGAACACCGTCGACCCGGTGATCGAGATGAGGATCGCCCAGGCCGCAGAGGCCATCCAGCCCGCCGCGCGCCCCGTGGTGGCGTAGAGGCCGAAGATCTCTCCCTCGCGCCCCGCTGGCGTGACGCGGGCGAGGAAGGACCGCGATGCGGCCTGGGCTGGGCCGACGAAGGCGCACAGCAGCAGGCCGCCGATCCAGAACACGATCGTGCCGGCGTCGACCAGCAGGAACACCGCCGTTCCCGCGACGACCATCGAACCCAGGGCGATCAGGATCACCCGCTTCGGTCCGAGGGTGTCGTCGAGCCGGCCTGCGGCGATCGTCGACAGGCCGGCGATGAGGTTCGCGGCGATGCCGAACAGCACGAGTTCCATGAACTCGAAACCGAACACCTGCGCGGCGATGATCGCGCCGAAGGTGAAGACGCCGCTGAGCCCGTCCCGAAACACCGCGCTCGAGAGCAGGAACCACACCGTCGGCCGGGTCTCGGGCGAGCGGTAGAGACCGGCGATGTCGCGCACCAGCATGCCGTACGACGCGAAGAAGCCCACGCGACGGCTCTGGTTGCCCAGCGAGGGTTCTGGGACGTTCAGGAAGATCGGGATCGAGAACACGATGGCCCAGACCGCGCAGCCCACCGCGATGATGCGGAACGGCAGGCCGTCCGCGGCGCTGAGGCCGAACCAGTCCGCTTGGTTGAACGCCACGACCAGCACGAGGGCGACGATGCCGCCCAGGTAGCCGAAGCCCCAGCCGAGCCCGGAGATGCGGCCGACGTTCTTCGTCGTGGCGACGCTGATGAGCATCGCGTTGGAGTTCACCGCCGCGATCTCCCCGAACACCGTGCCCGCCGCGATCAGCGCGACCCCCAGCCAGAACAGCGTCGGCGACGGCTCGACGAACCACAGCCCGAGCATGCACAGCACGAGCGCGCCCGTTCCGATGCCGAGCCAGAGCTTCTGCCGGCCGGCAGCGTCGGCGCGCTGACCGAGGACGGGCGCGATCAACAGGATCAGCAGGCCGGCGATGGCCGTCCCCCAGCCGAGACCGGACGCGAGGTCGGCCTCTGCGGCGACCCGCAGCGGGTCATCCGGCTGCCGTTCTGCGAGATCCGCCGGGATGAACGCCCCCGTGGTGAGGTACATCGCCGTGAAGACGAACGTCAGGATGACGGTGTTGAAGGGTTGCGTGGCCCAGTCCCACAGCGCCCACGAGTAGATGCGCTTGCGGTTCGGCGGCTCGTCGCCGCGCAGATCGAGGCCGATGAGGGCAACGGCCTCGGTGGATGCTGCCGCGGGCGGTGGTGCCTGGTGGCGTCCCGGGTACTCGGAGCTCATGCCGGCAGTCTGTCGTGACGGGGTGAACGGCAGGTGGCGGCGCGCCGCGCGCCGCCCGGCGATCACCTTTCCGGGACGCCCGTCAGGGCGCGATCAGCACCGGGTTCTTGTCGACGACCTCGGCGAAGACGACGTCCGCGTCGGCGCCGGTGCAGTCCACCCCGACGAACAGGCCGACCCCCGGGGTGGTGAACGCGCGCGTCGCCATGACCCAGTGGAAGTCGTCCTGCTGGCCCCAGACGCGTCTGGTGGTGACAGTGCCGTCACCGAACCCCTGGATGAAGGCGTCGTCGGAGGCGTGCTGGGTGACGGTGGCGACGTCGGTGTCCAGGAAGATCGAGATCATCGTGTCAGAGGCCGCGCGGTCGTCCCCGGCCGTCGGGGCGATGTCGCGGATGTAGCCCTGCCAGAAATCGACGGTGCATGTTCCGTCTGCCGTGGTGTAGCCCCAGTTGCCCTGGCCGTCGTCCGGGCTCGTGAGGGTCCATCCCTCATCGACCATGAGGCCGTCGCCCCACTCGATCGCGGTGGTGGCGGACAGCTCTGCGCCGGCGGCGAAGTCGAGCAGGCTCGGCATGTCGCCGGACGACGGCGCGGTGCTCGCCTCCCCGGAGGGCGTCTCGGCGGGTTCGGTGAGGGGGGTTTCGGTCGCGACCGCCGCCGGCTCGGTCGGGAGGGCGGACACCTCCGGGATCTGCGCGTACAGGCAACCGCTCAGCGGCAGGGCGACGACGGCGATCAGAGCGGCGACGCCGAGACGGGCGGTGGGCGTGGTGCGGCGCGGCGTCCTGCTGTCCATGGCCATCAGCCTAACCGGGCTGCCCGCCGGACGCCGCCGTCGTCCGGACCTGGCCGCCCGGAGGCTGGACGATCGGTCGGATGCGGCGGACGTGCGATCGGGTCAGGGCGCGCACGCTCGACCAGGCTGGGAGCATGACGACGACCGCCCCTGTCCCTGTGGTTCCGACCGCGCAGCCGCGCCTGCGCTACGGCGCGCTGATCGCGATGATGACGATGAGCTTCCTGCTCGTCACCGCGGAGTTCCTCCCCGGTGGCGTGCTCACAGACATCGCCGCGGACGTGGGGATCACGCCCGGCCAGGCGGGGCAGCTCATCACCGTCACCGCACTGGTCGGCCTGCTCGTCGCACCCACCGTCGGCCTGCTGCTGCCCCGGCTGGACCGGCGGGCGCTCCTGGTGTGGGCGGCGGTCGCCGCGACGATCTCCAACGTCATCGTGGCCGTGGCGCCGAGCCTGCCGATGCTGCTGGTGGGGCGTGCGCTGCTGGGGGCGGCGCTGTCGTCGTTCTGGGCGATGTCGATCACCGTGGCTGTCCGCATCGCCGGGCCGGAGAGACTCGGCCGGGCGGTGATGTTCACCGCGGCGGGTACCTCGCTCGCCACGGTCGCGGGGGTGCCGATCGGGGTCACGCTGACGGAGCTGTTCGGCTGGCGCGCGGTGTTCGTGTTCGCGGCTGTGGCCACGGCGATCCTGGCCGGAGCGCTGCGGGCGCTGCTGCCACCGGTCCCCGCGGAGTCCTCGGCATCCCTGGCGACCCTGCTCGGAACGTTGCGGCTGCCGGGTATCGCGCTCGGGCTCTCCGGGCACGTGCTGGTGGTGCTCGGCCACTTCCTGGCGTTCACCTATATCCGTGTCGCGTTCGAGAGGGTGCACAGCGCCGGCCAGCCGATCGACGCCGCAACGATCGTGCTGCTGCTGGCGGTCTTCGGTGTCGGAGGGTTCATCGGCAACCTGGTGCTCGGGGTCGTGATCGATCGAACGTATCGCCCGCTGGCGGTGATCAGTCCGATCGTGATCGCCGTGATGGTGCTGACGGTGGTGGCTGCCGCCGGGCTGCCGGTGCTCGTGGGGGCTGCGGCCTTCGTCTGGGGCTTCTTCTTCGCGTCCTGGCTGCTCATCGTGAACACCTGGGTGGGGCATCGGATGCCCGACCGCCTCGAAGCGGGCGGCAGCCTGGTCGTCGTCGGGTTCCAGGCCGCGATCATGCTCGCGGCCGGATTCGGCGGCCTGCTCGTCGACAGTGTCGGGATCGTGCCGGTCTATGTGGCCGGGGCTGTGATCCTCGCGTTCGGCGCTGTCCTGTTCGGGCTGTCGAACCGAGCGCCGGTGCAGGCCTCCGCGGGCTGAGCGCGGCGAGCGCTGGTGCACGCAACCCCGGGCGGCCGCCCGGGGTTGCGTGCACCAGCCGGGAACGTCAGGCGTGCGCCGAGCGCCACGCCGACGGGGTCATGCCGGTGTGGCGTCGGAAGGCGCGGCTGAAGCCCTCATCCGAGGCATAGCCGAGCGCACGGGAAGCCGCGCTCACGCCGCGGCCCCGAGCGAGCAGATCCTGGGCGGCGCGCATGCGCACGAGCGTGACGTACTCGAGCGGAGAGCGTCCGACCGCAGCGCGGAACCGCGCGGCGAACACCGAGCGGGACATCGCGGCGATGCCGGCGAGCCCGCCCACGGTCCAGTCGTGTCCGGGGTCGCTGTGGATCGCCTCGATCACCCGATCCAGGTAGGGATCGTTCGAGAGGGATGGCCAGCCGGCCGGGGCGCAGCCGGCGCGCGACCACGCGCGGAGCGCGGACGCGACCATCGTCCGCGCCATCAGCCGGCAGATCACCTGGTCGCCGTCGACGTGCTCCTGGGCGATGCCATCGGCGTCGGTGCCGAGGTTCCCGGCCAGCGCGGCGACGGCGGGCTCGCGCACGTCGAAGCGCGTCACGGACCCCTCGTCCGGCAGCACCGGGAACAGGTCGGCCGCCGTGTCGGACGGCTCCAGGGTCGAGACCAGCAGATACGACGGCGTGTCGACGAACACCGTCGTGGCGCGACGGCCCGTGGTGAAGAAGAGGTCGCCCGTGCTGAGCCTCTTCCGGGCAGCGCTGCCGGAGCGGGTCGCGAAGGCGCCCTCGATCGCATACACGAGGGTGAGAGCGTCGCGCTCGACGGCGAGGACGTCGCCGCCGGGCAGCCGAAGACGCTGCTGGCGCCGGATCTGCACGTCGATGCCGGACAGCACCTCATCGAGTCCGCTGGTCCTCGGGGGCGCTGCGATGGTCATGGAGGGCACAACGGCATCCGGCGGCGGGGTATTCCGCGCGACGTCGATCGGGTCAGTGCCCCGCGGCGCGCCGCGGAACCGATGGCCGGGCCGGACCGGAGGTGCGGGCAGCGAATCGGGCGCGCAAAACCCTGGCTCGTCAAAAGTTGAGCCAACACATATCAAGTTTACTTGACAGCAGAAAACAGCCGATTTACGCTTGAGTGACAGCGGCTCAGGTTTTCGAGCTGCTGCATGAGACTTCCGTACACGCTTTCCCCAAGAAGGAGAACACACATGGCACGTACTGTGGGTATCGACCTCGGCACGACGAACTCCGTCGTCAGCGTCCTCGAGGGTGGCGAGCCCAAGGTCATCGCCAACGCCGAGGGCTTCCGCACCACCCCGTCGGTCGTTGCGTACACCAAGGACGGGGAGGTGCTCGTCGGCGAGACCGCGAAGCGCCAGGCCGTCACCAACGTCGATCGCACGATCGCCTCCGTCAAGCGCCACATGGGCACGGACTGGTCGGTCGACATCGACGGCAAGAAGTGGACGCCGCAGGAGATCTCTGCGCGCATCCTCATGAAGCTCAAGCGTGACGCCGAGGCGTACCTGGGCGAAACGGTGACGGATGCCGTCATCACGGTGCCAGCCTACTTCAACGATGCCGAGCGTCAGGCCACCAAGGAGGCCGGCGAGATCTCGGGTCTGAACGTCCTGCGCATCATCAACGAGCCCACCGCCGCCGCCCTTGCATACGGGCTCGACAAGGGCAAGGAGGATGAGCTCATCCTGGTCTTCGACCTCGGTGGCGGAACCTTCGACGTCTCCCTGCTCGAGGTGGGCAAGGACGACGACTTCTCGACCATCCAGGTGCGGGCCACCGCCGGTGACAACCGCCTCGGTGGCGACGACTGGGACCAGCGTCTCGTCGACTACCTGATCAAGCAGTTCAAGGACACCACCGGTGTCGACGTCTCGGGCGACAAGATCGCCCTGCAGCGCCTCAAGGAAGCCGCAGAGCAGGCCAAGAAGGAGCTCTCCTCGTCCACGAGCACGAGCATCAACCTGCCCTACCTGTCGCTGACGGACAACGGCCCTGTCTCGCTCTCCGAGACGATCACCCGCGCGAAGTTCGAGGAGCTCACCAAGGATCTCCTCGACCGCACGAAGAAGCCGTTCGACGACGTCATCCGTGAGGCGGGCGTCAAGGTCGGCGACATCGCGCACATCGTCCTCGTCGGCGGCTCGACCCGCATGCCCGCCGTCGCCGAGCTCGTCAAGCGCGAGACCGGCAAGGAGCCCAACAAGGGCGTGAACCCGGACGAGGTCGTCGCCGTCGGCGCCGCCCTGCAGGCCGGCGTCCTCAAGGGCGAGCGCAAGGACGTGCTGCTCATCGACGTTACCCCCCTGAGTCTCGGCATCGAGACCAAGGGCGGCATCATGACCAAGCTCATCGAGCGCAACACGGCCATCCCGACCAAGCGCAGCGAGACCTTCACCACCGCGGACGACAACCAGCCCTCCGTCGCGATCCAGGTCTTCCAGGGCGAGCGCGAGTTCACCCGCGACAACAAGCCGCTCGGCACGTTCGAGCTCACCGGCATCGCGCCGGCGCCCCGCGGGATCCCGCAGGTCGAGGTCACCTTCGACATCGACGCGAACGGCATCGTGCACGTGTCGGCGAAGGACAAGGGCACCGGCAAGGAGCAGTCGATGACGATCACCGGCGGTTCGTCGCTGCCCAAGGAGGACATCGACCGCATGGTGCGCGAGGCCGAGGAGCACGCCGCCGAGGACAAGAAGCGCCGTGAGGCACAGGACGTCCGCAACCAGGCGGAGACGCTGGCGTACTCGATCGAGAAGCTGATCTCGGACAACGAGGACAAGCTCCCCGCCGACGTCAAGGACACCGTGCAGGCCGACGTCGACGCCCTCAAGAAGGCGCTCGAGGGCGAGGACGACGATGCCGTGAAGTCGGCGCTCGACAAGCTCAACGAAAGCCAGACCAAGCTGGGCGAGGCGATCTACGCCCAGTCGCAGGCCGAAGGTCAGGCGGCGTCCGAGGAGGCCCCGGCCGGTGCCGAGCCCTCCGATGAGGACGTCGTGGACGCTGAGGTCGTCGAGGACGAGGACGAGAAGAAGTAAGAATGACGAAGAAGAACTTCGACGAGAACGCCGAGGTTCCGGGCGAGGGGTCGGAGGCAGCAGCCTCCGGCCCCGAGCCGCACGGGGCCGACGGTCAGGATGCAGCAGCGGACGCCGCGGCGTCCGACCAGCTCACGGTGGACGACATCCTGAACGCCACGCAGACCGATGACGCGGCATCCGTGGACTCCGGTCTGCTCGATGACCTCAAGCGCGTGCAGGCGGAATACGCCAACTACCGCCGCCGCACCGAGGAGCAGCGGGCGCTGGATATCCAGCGCGCGAAGGGCGATGTCGCCAAGGGGCTCCTGGCGGTGCTCGACGACCTCGGGCGCGCAGACCAGCACGGTGACCTGGTGGAGGGCTCGCCCTTCGCCGTCATCGCCGAGAAGGTCCGCGGCGTCGTCAAGAGCCTCGGTGTGGTCTCCTACGGCGAGGTGGGCGAGGAGTTCGACCCGCAGCACCACGAGGCCGTCTTCCAGCAGCCCACCCCCGGGGCGACCACGAGCACGATTCTCGAGGTCGTCGAGCTCGGCTACCGTATCGGCGATGTCGAGCTGCGTCCGGCCAAGGTGGTCGTCGCCAGCCCGGTCGAGTAGGACGCGGAAAGGATCCGATGGCAAGTCAGGACTGGTTCGACAAGGACTTCTACAAGGTGCTGGGCGTCTCGAAGGACGTCTCAGACGCCGACCTGAAGAAGACGTACCGCAAGCTCGCCCGCAAGTACCACCCCGACTCCAACCCGGGAGACGCCAAGGCGGAGGCGACCTTCAAGGAGATCAGCGAGGCCTACGCGGTGCTCTCCGACAAGGACCAGCGCGCGGAGTACGACCAGATCCGTGCGATGGGCTCCGGAGCTCCCCGCTTCTCGGCGGGCGGATCCGGCGGCGGCGGCTTCGAGGACGTCTTCAGCAGGTTCGGCCAGGGCCGGGGACAGCAGGCGAACTTCGAGGACATCTTCTCGATGTGGGGTCAGCAGCAGGGCGGCTTCGGCCAGTCGTCCGGCGGGTTCCGCGGATTCGGCGGGCCGCAGCGCGGCGCGGACGTGACCGCACGGACGACGATCGACTTCGTCACGGCGACCCGCGGCGACACCATCACGCTGCAGGGTGAGGACGGCAAGCCGTTCAAGGTGAAGATCCCCGCTGGTGTGGCGGACGGACAGAAGATCCGGCTCCGCGGGCGCGGGCGACCCTCGCCCGACGGCGGCGAGCCGGGCGACATCGTCGTGCAGGTGACGGTGCGCCCGCACCCGGTGTTCACCCGTGATGGGCTGAACCTCCGGGTGACCGTGCCGGTGACCTTCACCGAAGCCGTTCTCGGAGCCACCATCGAGGTGCCGACCCTCGGTGGGGACCCCGTGAAGCTGCGCGTCGCACCCGGCACCCCCTCCGGGCGGGTGCTGCGGGTGAAGGGTCGCGGGGTGCACAGCCGCAAGGGCACCGGCGACCTGCTCGCCGAGGTCCAGATCGCGGTTCCCTCGCACCTCGAGGGGGAGGCCAAGGAAGCGCTCGTGCGCTACCGTGATCTCGAGCCGACGGAGAACCCGCGCGCCGACCTGCTGTCGAAGGCGCGGAGCTGATCATGAGCGGGTGTCGCGTCCATCGCCGCAACGGCGGTGGCGCGGCACCCGCTCCTCCGAATTCGCGAAGGGAAGGAAGCCGCATGGCGTATGACGTCGATACGCCGGTGTTCGCGATCGCGGCGGCCGCGGAGCTCGCCCGGATGCACCCGCAGACCCTGCGGCAGTACGACCGCATCGGGCTCGTCGTGCCGGGACGCACCAGAGGCGGTTCGCGCCGTTACTCGCTGCGGAACATCGAGCAGCTGCGCCGGGTGGCCCAGCTGTCACTGGAGGGCGTGAGCCTGCCGGCGATCGCCCGGCTGCTCGAGATGGAGGACGAGGTGCGTGTGCTCCGGGCGCGCGTGTCGGAGCTCGAGCGCGCACTGCGCGCCGAGCGGGAGAACCGACCGGGCGTGCGCGTCTTCGCCGCCGGTCCCGAAGGGTCTGTGGTGCCCCTCCGCCAGGGCACCCGGGTGCGCCGCGCGACCGATGTCGTGCTGTGGCGGCCATCCGGCTCGCGTCACCCCACCGCCTGAGCGTCGTCGCGGATCGCCGCGCAGAACTCCTCATAGTCGGCGAGCGACCGCTCGGCATACGCGGACGCCCATGCGACCACGGCCGCCGTTACCGTTTCGCCATCCCCGATATAGCCCACCACGCGGGCGATGCTCTCCGACTGCCCGTGCGCGCGGGCGAGGACCATCGCGCAGGCCCTGGCATAGTTGCGGAAGGGTTCTTCGGCGAGCTGCTCGACGTCGAAGCCCCCCTTCATGTCATGGAACTGGCGGATGTAGTAGTCGCCGGTCTCGCCGCGGATGTGCCCGAGGAAGGGATCACTGACCGCCTGCAGGATGCGCTGCAGGGCGACCACCCGCGCTCCCTCGCCATGCTCGGCGACGAGGTCCACCAGCGGCGCGGGCTGCGGGAAGGCGCCGTGCTCTGCCAGCACGCTCCGACCCGCCTGCTTGGACTGCATCAGCAGCGTCCCGCCATCGCCGTCCTGGAGCACGGTCAGCTGGCAGCGGGTGCCGACGCTGCCGACCCCGACCACGCGCCGAGCGGTGTCCGCGGCGGTGTACTGCTCCAGCAGGAGCCGGATGTCCACGTTGGCCGATCCGCGGTAGGCGGCGACGGCGCTCTGCTCGCGCGCTGCGAGGTCGTCGGGCAGGGCGGTCATCGTCGGGGGACGATGGACGAACCGCATTCGGCCGTCCTCGTCTGCGGTGAGCAGCTTGCGCGACGCGCGCTCTCCGGTGCGCTTCTCGGCGTCCGTGATCGCCTGGCGGACCACCCGGCGCGACTCGGCATCAGGGAGGTTCATGCCGGTCCGTGCCTCGAGGTGCTGGTAGTAGCGCTGCACGGGGCTCTGCCGGATGCTGCGCTGCAGTCCGCGAACGTAGGCGCGCACGGTGAGGTGCGCCGTCTCCTGCACGACCTCCTCGGGGAGTCCGGCGGCCCGCCCGCCGATCACGACGCTCGTCACGAGCCGCTTGAGGTCCCACTCCCACGGTGCCCAGGCGGCTTCGTCGAAGTCGTTGAGGTCGAACACGAGCGTGCGCTGCGGCGAGGCATAGAACCCGAAGTTGGCCACGTGCGCGTCGCCGCACGATGCCACCGGGACGCCGGTGCTCGGGCCGGCGCCCAGGTCGGCGGCCATGATCGCCGCTGTGCCGCGGTAGAACGCGAAGGGGCTTTCCGCCATCCGGGCGTTGCGCAGAGGGATGAGCTCCGCCACGCGGGTCGCGTTCTGGCGAAGCAGGATGCCCAGCGGGTCCCGCTCCGCCGTCACGAGCCTTGCGAGGTCACGTCGCGGCGTGCGCTGACGATCGGCGCGGCCGTGAGCGCGGCGTTCTGCTGTGGTGGGCTTGCGCTGCCAGGCGCGATCCGGTGTCATGCACGCATCATGGCACCGGGACGCTCAGCGGGGGAGAGGTCAGCCCCGATCGAGACCGAACGTGTGCTTGATGAGGGCCTGGACGTCTCGGTCGACGGCCTCGAACCGCGTTCCGAGCGCGTCCAATCGCGCGTCCATCGCCTCGAATCGGGCGTCGACCGCCTCGAATCGGGCGTCGACCGCCGCGAAGCGCGCGTCGAACGTGGCCTCCAGAGCGTGCAACCCGTGTTCCACGCCGGAGATCTCCGCACGCAGCACGCGGCTCAGCAGCGTCGTCTGCAGTGTCATCCCGCCGAGGGTGATCGCGGCGAACACCCCGATGAGTGTCCAGACCTGCGGCTCGGTCATCGGCATCCCCCCATTCTCGGTGCTGGAAGCCAGGATGTCACGGGTATTCGGCGGCTCCGTGCTTCTCGGCGGCAGCCGTGGAGAACGCGCGGTGTGGAGAACGCGCGGTGCGGACAGCGTCAGGCGGGGGGCAGCCGCAAGACCGGTCCGGACTCCCCGGCCCGAAGATCGTCCGCGGGGCGGATGCTGCGCGCGAGCGCGTCGAGATCGGCGCCGAGTGTCCCGAAGCGCTCACGGTCGGAGCACACCGCCGTGAGCGTCACCAGGTGCGAACCGGTGTCCCACGTGTAGCTCGCGAACGGCGGCTGACCGCCCTCCGGCAGCGGCATCACGAGACGCTCACCGTTGCCGAGGTAGGGGCTGTGGAAGTCGTCCGTGTCGTCGTAGTCGATCGGCGCCGTGGCCCGCGCGGTACGCAGCTGCGGAGTCAGCTCCTGGGCGGAGGCCATCGCGACCACGAGCTCCGGGTCGGTCCGCCAGGTCCACACCAGCACACGCCCATCGGCCTGACGCATCAGGAAGGGCGCGGCCTGGCTCATCGCCCACGCGGCGAATCCCGATCCGGGGCGCGTGTCGAGGCCCATCGCGCGGTTCGCCTGCCCCAGGAGCATCCGGATGGCCGCCTTGCGATGCCGCCGGCCGCGCCACCCGAGTGACGTGGTCACGGGCATCCAGCGGTCACGGTCGGCGTCGGAGATCAGGCGCATGCCTCAACGCTAGGGGAGCGGGCTGAACGGATGCCCTGGCCTGTTCCGTGCCGGGGCCCTGTTCCGTGCCGGGGCATCCGGTCGAAGCCCGTCCGGCCGTCACCTTTTGGCCGACCGGCTTGCCTCGGGCGCACCGCAGGATGGCTCGGGTAGAGTGACAGCGCCCAACCAGGGCGCCCCAGCCACACTTCCGGAAAAGGTGACCATCCGTGACGTCTCCCGGAGATCATCCGAGCTCGGAACCGAAGCGCAGCCACGAACAGCCGGCCGACCCGTCGCGCCCGCTGAAGATCCTCATCGGATGCGACACCTTCGCGCCCGATGTGAACGGCGCCGCCCGTTTCGCCGAGCGACTGGCCGCCGGCCTCGTCCAGCGCGGACATGACGTGCACGTCGTCGCGCCCAACCGCCGCTACCGTCGGGCGGAACCGGCGACCGAGGTGATCGAGGGCGAGCCGATGACCCTGCACCGCCTGCCGTCGGTGCGCTGGGCGCCGCACGATTGGCTGCGCTTCGTGTGGCCCTGGCGCGCGAAGCACTACGCCCGCCGAGTGCTCGATCGTGTCCAGCCCGATGTCGTGCACATCCAGTCGCACATCGTGATCGGCCGCGGCCTCTCCCGCATCGCGCATCAGCGCGGGATCCCCGTCATCGCGACCAACCACGTGATGGCCGAGAACATCCTCGACCACACGGCGCTGCCCGCGGTGATCGCCAACTGGGCGATCCGGATGGCCTGGGCGGACGCAGCGCGGACCTTCGCGCTGACGCGGGCGGTCACGACACCCACCCGCCGGGCGGCTGACTTCCTGGAGAGCACCATCGACGTCTCGAGCGTCGTCCCGATCAGCTGCGGCATCGATGCCTCGCGGTATGCCCCGGTGGTCGGCCCGCGCGAGCGCAACCGCATCATCTTCGTCGGTCGGCTCACCGCCGAGAAGCAGATCGAGGTCATCCTGCGGGCTCTCGCGAAGCTCGACCCGGCGCTGGCCGTGACGTTCGACGTCGTCGGCGGCGGGGATCAGCGCAAGGCCCTCGAGGGCCTGGCGCGCGATCTCGGCCTGGGCGATCGGGTGCGGTTCCACGGCCGCGTCTCGGACGAGGACCTCCGGGAGCTGTACTCCCGTGCGAGCGTGTTCGCGATCGCGTCGATCGCCGAGCTGCAGTCCATCGCGACGATGGAAGCGATGGCATCCGCACTGCCGGTCGTCGCCGCCGACGCGGTCGCTCTGCCGCACCTGGTGCACGACGGCGAGAACGGCTACCTGTTCCCGCCCGGAGACGTGGACGCGCTCGCCGCGCGTCTGACCGATGTGCTCACCGCGGAGCCCGCCGAGTACGAGCGGATGCAGCGGGCATCCCTGGCGGGCGTGGTCGTGCACGACATCAACCGCACGCTCGACACGTTCGAGGCCCTGTACCGCGACGAGCCGCTGCCCGCGTAGGCCGCCATGCACGTCGTCTTCTTCGCGGACCAGCATCTGGAGTCGCTCGGCGGCGCGCAGGTGTCGATGCGGCTGCAGCGCCGCTATCTCGAGCGTGCCGGTCACACCGTCACGGTCGTCGCCCCGCGGCTGCACGGCGCTCGCGGGCGCGCGTCCGATCCCGGATACCTCGACCTCCCCTCGGTCCCGATCACGCCGGACCGCGAGTATGCGATGTCCTGGCCAGGTCGGCGCAGCGACGTGTTCCTCGATCTCGCGCTCCACGAGCATCGTCTCGCCGGCCGGCCGCCGGTCGACCTCGTGCACGTGCAGGCCGACTTCTGGGGCGCGTTCATCGGTCATCGCTGGGCGCGTCGGCACGGGGTGCCGGTGGTGCACACCATGCACAACCGGGTGGACGTCGGCCTCGCGGCGGTCACACCGCTGCATCGCCCAGCCCTCGCCGCGCTGAACCTGTGGCGTCGCGCGTCGATCGGCGGCGCTGCGGGGCACGACGGCTGGGCGTACCTGCGTGGTCTTGCGGCCGGTTCTGCCGCGGTCACCGCGCCGTCGGCCCATTTCGCCCGCCGGCTCGAGCGCAACGGGGTCGCCCCGGCGGTGGACGTGGTGTGGAACGGCATCGACGACGACATCCGAGAAGAGGTGCTCACCGCCGCCCCGGCCGCACGACCCGCCGGCCGGCCGCGTCTGGTGTGGATCGGCCGGATGAGCCCGGAGAAACGTCTGCTGCCGTTTCTCGAGGCCGTCATCGCATCGGGGATCGACGCGGACATCGAGGTGATCGGCGGTGGCGGTCAGCGTGCCGCGGCCGAGCGGATGGCCGCCGGTCACGACGGCATCCGCTTCGCGGGACCTCTGCCCTACGCCCGCACGCTGGAACGCATCGCGGCAGCCGATGCGGTGGTGCAGACCTCGATCGGGTTCGAGACCCAGGGGATGACGGTCTTCGAGGCTGCGACCCTCGGCACCCCGGCGATCGTGAGCGACCCGGATATCGCCGGTGAGCTGCGCGGCGGATGCTGGTCCGCCGGCGCCGACGGTTCTGATCCTGCCGAGAGCACGCGGGTGGCCGCGCTCATCGCGACCCTGCGGCATGCGGTGGCGGACATCTCCGCCGGGCGTGCCCCGTCGCCCGACGTCGACGTCGCCGCGCAGTTCCGCCAGTCGAGCCGGACCGACGCGATGCTCGAGGTATACCAGCGCGTGCTGCGCTGACGGGCGCGGCAGCGGGGCAGGAGAGCGGTGGAGACGCCACCCCGACGGGCGGCCCTCAGCGACGGGCGGCCCTCAGCGACGGGCGGCCCTCAGCGGCGGACGGCCCTCAGCGGCGGACGGTGCGGCGCCGATGGTCGTCCGGAACGCGGCTCCAGTCCGTGGCGATGGCGCGGGGGCCGCGTCGGCACACCTCCACGATGGTCGCCGCGATTCCCCACGCGGCGAGGGCGCTGATGACGAGGAGAAGGATCATGGCAGAAATGCTATGGATGGTTGTTTTCCGCCACGAGTGGCATGATCGACATCATTCGAAAGAAAACTGCCAAGCGTCCGAACGGATGCCGCGGAAGGAGCGCCGTCGATGAAGACCGTGGCCTGCATCGTCCTCCCCGGGTTCTCGATGTTCGAGTTCGGCATCGCGTGCGAGGTCTTCGGCCTCGATCGCACCGACGACGGCGTTCCGAACTTCGACTTCCGCGCGGTCGCGCCGGATCCGGGCGCCGTCCGGGCGCGGCACGGGCTCACTCTCGCGGGTGTCGGCGACCTCTCCTTCGCCGACGACGCCGATGTCGTGGTCGTCGCGCCCATCGAGCGCGGCGGGTGGGATGACATCGACCAGCGCGTGCTCGCCGCGATCCGGCGGGCGGCCGACCGGGGTGCCTGGGTGATCGCCGAGTGCAGCGGAGCGTTCGCGCTCGCCGCGGCCGGTGTGCTCGACGGCCGCCGCGCGACGACCCACTGGATGTATGCCGACCTCCTGGCCGAACGCTTTCCGCTCATCGAGGTCGATCCCGATGTCCTGTTCGTCCACGACGGTCGCATCGTCACCAGCGCAGGAACGGCCGCGGGCATCGATGCGTGCCTGTCTGTCCTGCGCATCGAGCTCGGCGCCGAGCTCACCAATCGGATCGCGCGGCGCATGGTCGTCCCGCCGCAGCGCGACGGCGGGCAGGCGCAGTACATCGACCGGCCGATCCCGGTCGACCCGGGGGCGTCCCTCTCGGAGGTCGTCGACTGGGCGATCGAGAACCTGCGCGGCGAGCTTTCGGTCGACCGGCTCGCTGCGCGCGCGCATATGTCTCCGCGCACCTTCGCGCGGCGCTTCAAAGCGGAGGTCGGGGCGACGCCGGGGGCATGGCTCACGCGGCAGCGGGTGATCCAGGCGCAGCGGCTGCTGGAGCGCACCGAGCACGGCGTCGACCGCATCGCGCAGGAGTGCGGTTTCGGCTCGGCTGCGGTGCTGCGCCAGGCCTTCGCGCGGGTGCTCGGCACGAGTCCCACCGCCTATCGCGCGATGTTCAGCTGTGCGCCCGAGGTCGCTCCGGCGCCATGACGCACCGCCTCAGAACAGGCTGCCAGCACCGGAACAGGCCGTTCCGCCTCGGAGGTGCCTGTTCTGGTGCTGTTTGCCTGCATTCGTGCGGAGAGCTCTGGGCGGGAACACTCGACGGCGACGAGGGGGCATGGTAAAGTTGAGCCGTCCTAACTCAAGTTTACTTGACCTGACCGGAGAACCCACCAGGAGGAACGCATGACCAACGCCCCCGGCGCCCCGGGCGAAGAGCAGCAGAGCGCGCTCGAGCAGTTCGGAATCAACCTCACAGACCGCGCCCGCCAGGGCAAGCTCGACCCGGTGATCGGGCGGGACAACGAGATCCGGCGGGTCAGTCAGGTGCTCACCCGCCGCACGAAGAACAATCCCGTGCTGATCGGTGAACCCGGCGTCGGCAAGACCGCCGTGGTCGAAGGGCTCGCGCAGCGCATCGTCGCCGGAGACGTGGCCGAATCACTCAAGGACAAAGAGCTCATCTCGCTCGACATCTCCGCGCTCGTGGCCGGTGCCATGTATCGCGGTCAGTTCGAGGAGCGCCTGAAGCAGGTGCTCAAGGAGATCACCGAGTCGGACGGCCGGATCATCACGTTCATCGATGAGCTCCACGTGCTCATGGGAGCGGGTGGCGGAGAGGGCTCCGTCGCGGCGTCGAACATGCTCAAGCCCATGCTGGCGCGCGGCGAGCTGCACATGATCGGTGCGACGACGCTCAACGAGTACCGCGAGTTCATCGAGAAGGACGCCGCGCTCGAGCGCCGGTTCCAGCAGGTGTACGTCGGAGAGCCGAGCGTCGAGGACACCGTCGCGATCCTGCGCGGTCTCAAGGGCCGCTACGAGGCGCACCACGGGGTGACCATCTCCGACAGCGCGCTGGTGGCCGCCGCTGCTCTCTCCAATCGCTACCTGCCCAGCCGGCAGTTGCCGGACAAGTCGATCGACCTCATCGATGAGGCCATGTCGCGGCTCAAGATGGAGATCGACTCCTCGCCGGTCGAGATCGACCAGCTCAAGCGCCAGGTCGACCGGATGCGGCTCGAGGAGCTCGCCCTCAAGCGGGAGAAGGACGACGCGTCGAAGGAGCGCCTCGGTCACCTGCGCGAGCAGCTCGGCGAGATGGAGAAGGAGCTCGCCGGTCTCGAGGAGCGCTGGGCCCGCGAGCGTCAGGGGCTCAACAGAGTGGGTGAGCTGAAGAAGCAGCTCGACGACGCCATCACCCAGCGCGACCTCGCGATGCGGCAGGCCGACTATACCCGCGCCTCCAAGCTCGAGTACGAGACGATCAAGCGCCTGGAGCGCGACATCGCCGAAGCCGAGCAGGTCGAGGCGCAGGGGTCCGCCGAGGGGCGGATGGTCAACGAGCAGGTCACCGACGAGGACATCGCCGGTGTCATCGCAGCGTGGACCGGGATTCCGGTGGGCAAGCTCCTGCAGGGCGAGTCCGAGCGGCTGCTCCACCTCGAGGGCGAGCTCGGCAAGCGCCTGATCGGACAGAAGGACGCCGTCAAGGCCGTGTCGGACGCGGTCCGCCGCTCCCGTGCCGGTATCAGCGACCCCGGCCGCCCGACCGGCTCGTTCCTGTTCCTCGGCCCGACCGGCGTCGGCAAGACCGAGCTGGCCAAGGCCCTGGCGGAGTTCCTCTTCGACGACGAGCATGCGATGGTCCGCATCGACATGTCGGAGTACGGCGAGAAGCACTCGGTCTCCCGGCTGGTCGGTGCCCCTCCCGGATACGTCGGCTACGAGCAGGGCGGGCAGCTGACCGAGGCGGTTCGTCGGCGTCCGTACACCGTGGTGCTCCTCGACGAGGTCGAGAAGGCCCACCCCGAGGTGTTCGACGTGCTGCTGCAGGTGCTCGACGACGGTCGGCTGACCGACGGTCAGGGGCGGACGGTCGACTTCTCGAACGTCATCCTGATCCTCACGAGCAACCTCGGTTCGCCGATCCTCGTCGACCCGACGCTCTCCCCGGAGGAGAAGCGCGAGCAGGTCATGGCGCTGGTGCGCCAGGCGTTCCGTCCGGAGTTCCTGAACCGTCTCGACGAGATCGTGATGTTCAACGGGCTCACCCAGGACGATCTGGCCCAGATCGTGGAGCTCTCGGTGGACGCGCTGCAGCAGCGGCTGCGCGACCGCCGGCTCACTCTCGCCGTCACCCCGGACGCCCGCGCCTGGCTGGCCGAGCGCGGGTACGACCCCATCTACGGTGCGCGACCGCTGCGTCGTCTCATCCAGAACGAGGCGCAGAACCGCCTCGCGACGGCCCTGCTCTCCGGCGGGGTCCACGACGGCGACATGGTTCGGGTCGACCTGGCGGCAGACGGCTCCGGGCTCGTGCTCACCAGTGAGGGCGCCCCGGCGGCGGCGGACGCTCCGGACGATGATGTGGTCGAGGCCGTCATCGAAGAGGACTGACCCTCGCCAGAACAGCGCACCCCGCGCGGCTTCCGCCGCGCGGGGTGCGCTGCGTCTCCGCGGCCGCCGCTAGGCGGACAGCACAGCGGCCGCCGCGTCGGCCAGCGCCGCCCGCACGGCCAGGATCGCCGGGGCGTCGTTGGACACACGACGCGCAGAGGAGAAGATCTCGCGGCGCGGAGCGCCGGGCAGCTCGCCCACCGGAACGGTCGGGGCATCGCCTGCCCACACCATCTGCGGCAGCAGCCCGACCGCGAGCCCGGCGCGGACGAACCGGATATGGGCGGTGAGGTCGGCGGCCTCGTAGCGCACGTCTGGCTCGAACCCCGCCGATCGGCAGAGCTGCTCCGCCCACTCGCGCGTCACCGTCCCGGCGGGCTCGAGCACCCAGGGGGTATGGCGGGCCGAGCGGAGCGCCGCGGCGGCATCGGCGATCGGCGGGGAGCCGGGAGGGCGCGCGAGCAGGATGGCATCGGAGACGAGCGGCACCTGATCGAGCTCGAGGCGGGGTCGCCGCGCGCGCCCGGGATACTGCTCGGCGAGGGCGATGTCGGCCTCGCGGGCGAGCACGGCCTCGAGCCCGTGTTCCGGCTCATGCTCGGCGACCTCGACGCGCAGCCCGGGGTGTCGTTCGGCGAGCAGCGCGAGCGCGGGGGGAAGGAGCGCGTGCATCGTGGTCTGCAGCGCGGCGATCCTGATGGTTCCGACGGTCGCGCCCCGGGAGCGGGCCACCGCGATCTCGGCGTCTTCCAGGCGGTCCAGGATGTCGCGGGCGTGCGCCACCAGGATCTCGGCCTGCGGGGTCAGCTGGACGCCCCGGCCGACCGGTGTGAGCAGCGGGGCCCCGACATCGCGTTCGAGGGCGCTGAGCTGCTGCGAGACGGCGGCGCGGCTGTAGGAGAGCGCGTCGGCGACGGCCGTGAGCGTGCCGAGACGGCTGAGTTCGACGAGAACGCGCAGGCGGCGGGCGTCGAGCATTCTCCGTCTCCAGACTGTTCAGCAGAACTTAACGATTAGCGTCGGAATCGTTTGATAGACGAACCATACCCCGCCGCCCCATGATGGCCAGGTATACGGCGCCGTATGCACCCGGCCCGGCGGGCCGGGACGTCGCGCCGGGCCCCACCTCGCCATAGGAGCACCGCCATGACCGCCTCACCGACCGCGACCGCACAGACGGCATCCCCCTCGACCGCCGAGGTGACCGCCCTCGTCGAACGGTGGCTGAAGAAGGCCGAGACCCACCGGGTCGAGCCTGCGGCCCAGCGTCTCGCCGAGGTTCTGAAAGACCCCAACGGCCTCGCGTTCACGGTCGGCTTCGTCGACGGCGTCATGCGCCCGGAAGACCTCAGGGTCGCCGGGCATCGCCTGGCGGAGCTCTCCCGCATCACCCCGGCGCTGCTGCCGTGGACGCTGCGACGTGCCATCGGTCTCGGCGGCGCGCTTGCGCCGGTCATGCCCGGCGTCGTCGTGCCGATCGCCCGGCGGGTGCTGCGCGCGATGGTCGGCCACCTCGTGCTCGATGCCACCCCGGACCGGCTCGGCCGTGCGATCGCCCGGCTGCGGCGCAGCGGCGTCCGGCTCAACCTGAATCTGCTGGGCGAAGCCGTGCTCGGGGAGCGCGAGGCGGCTCGCCGCCTGCAGGGCACGTACGACTTCCTCGCGCGGGACGACGTCGACTACGTCTCCATCAAGGTGTCGAGCGTGGTGAGCCAGCTGTCGATGTGGGCGTTCGACGAGGCGGTCGAAGACGTCGTGACCCGGCTGACCCCGCTGTACCGTCTCGCCGCCGAGGCGGAGAAGGCGGGCCACCGCAAGTTCATCAACCTCGACATGGAGGAGTACCGCGACCTCGACCTCACGATCGCGGCCTTCACGGCGATCCTGGACCAGCCCGGCCTCGAAGATCTCGAAGCCGGCATCGTGCTCCAGGCCTACCTGCCCGACGCCCTGGGGGCGATGCAGCATCTCCAGGAGTGGGCGGCCGCTCGCCGCGCCGCCGGCGGGGCGCCGATCAAGGTCCGCGTGGTGAAGGGCGCGAACCTCGCCATGGAGCATGTCGATGCGGCGATCCACGGCTGGCCGGTCGCCACGTACGCGACCAAGCAGGACAGCGACACCAACTACAAGCGCGTGCTGGAGTGGTCGCTGACGCCCGCGCGCACGGATGCCGTGCGCATCGGCGTCGCGGGTCACAACCTCTTCGACGTCGCCTACGCGTGGCTTCTCGCGGAGCAGCGCGGGGTATCGGACGCGATCGAGTTCGAGATGCTGCTGGGCATGGCCACCGGGCAGGCCGAGGCGGTCCGTGCGGACGTGGGCGGTCTCCTCCTCTACACCCCGGTGGTGAACCCGGCGGAGTTCGACGTCGCGATCGCGTACCTCGTGCGCCGGCTGGAGGAGAACGCGAGCACCGAGAACTTCATGTCCGCCGTGTTCGAGCTCAGCGCGGACCGGGCGCTGTTCGACCGCGAGCGGGAGCGTTTCGAGCGCTCGCTCGCCGCGCTCGACCCGTCCGGCCAGACGCCGGCGCCGAACCGCACCCAGGATCGTGCGGCGGAGGAGCCCGCGGAGCGCTCCGCCGCAGCGGGGTTCGGCAATGAGCCGGACAGCGATCCGGCGCTCGCTCCGAACCGGGCGTGGGGCCGAGACATCCTGGAGCGTTCACGCGACACCCGGCTCGGGAAGGACGCGATCACGGCGGCATCGATCACGACCGCGGCCGAGCTCGACGCCGTGTTCGCGCGCGTCTCCTCCGCGGCAGAGCGGTGGGCGGCGCTCCCCGCCGCCGACCGGGCAGCGGTCCTGCACCGTGCCGGGGATGAGCTCGCGGCCCGGCGCGGCCAGCTGCTGGAGATCATGGCGCACGAGGGCGGCAAGACGATCGCGGAGGCCGACCCCGAGGTCAGCGAGGCGATCGACTTCGCCCACTACTACGCCGAGCGTGCGCGGGATCTGGAGGAGATCGACGGCGCGACCTTCGTCCCCTCCCGGGTGACGGTCGTGACCCCGCCGTGGAACTTCCCCGTCGCGATCCCGGCGGGCGGCGTGCTGGCCGGTCTGGCCTCTGGATCCGGTGTGATCATCAAGCCCGCCAAGCTTACGCAGCGCTGCGGGGCGGTGATGGTCGAAGCGCTCTGGGCCGCCGGTGTGCCGCGCGACCTGCTGGCGCTGGTCGATCTCGGCTCCCGCGACCTCGGCACCCAGCTGGTGTCTGCGGCGCAGGTCGACCGGGTCATCCTCACCGGCGCCTATGAGACCGCCCAGCTGTTCCGCTCGTTCCGACCAGATCTGCCGCTCCTGGCGGAGACGAGCGGCAAGAATGCGATCATCGTCACGCCGTCGGCCGACCTCGACCTCGCCGCGGCGGACGTCGCCCGCAGCGCCTTCGGCCACGCCGGGCAGAAGTGCTCCGCAGCGTCGCTGGCGATCCTGGTGGGGTCTGTGGCCGAGTCGAAGCGTTTCGAGCGTCAGCTCGTCGATGCCGTGACCTCGATGGCGGTCGGCTACCCGGCCGACCCGAGCACCCAGATGGGCCCGATCATCGAGCCGGCTACCGGCAAACTGCTCGACGCCCTCACCCGTCTCGACAAGGGGGAGCGATGGCTGGTCGAGCCGCGGCAGCTCGACGACGCGGGACGGCTGTGGTCTCCGGGGGTGAAGACCGGTGTGCGGCCGGGCTCCCGTACCCACCTGACCGAGTTCTTCGGCCCCGTGCTCGGCATCATGCACGCCACGGACCTCGACGAGGCGATCCGTCTGCAGAATGCCGTCGACTACGGTCTCACCGCCGGCCTGCACTCGCTGGAGAACGCGGAGATCGCCACCTGGATCGACCGGGCCGAAGCGGGCAACCTCTACGTGAACCGGGGGATCACCGGGGCGATCGTGCAGCGTCAGCCGTTCGGCGGCTGGAAGCGCTCCGCGGTGGGCGCGGGCGCCAAGGCGGGCGGGCCGAACTACCTGTTCGGGCTCGGCGGGTGGACACCCGCGGACGTCGCGCTCGGGCGTCCGGACGCGGACCGGGCCGCTTCTGAGCAGATCGCGGCCCTGCTGCGGGCAGCCTCCGGCCTGCTCGACCCCGCGGAGTACGCCTGGCTGGCGGCAGCGGTCGGGTCGGATGCGCGCGCGCTGGTCGACGAGTTCGACGCTGTCGTCGATGTGTCCGGCCTGGGGGTCGAGCGCAACGTCTTCCGGTACCGCCCGGCAGACGTCGACATCCGCATCGCCGCGGGGGCGCCGCTGGTCGAGGCGCTGCGTGTGATCGCCGCTGGTCTTGCCAGCGGCAGCCCGTTCACCGTGTCCGCCGCCGACCTGCCCAAGCCGGTGCGCGCTGCGCTGCGCGCCGCCGGGGTCAGCGTCCGCGCGGAGAACGACCCCACCTGGCTGCGCCGCCTCGGCACGGAGCAGGGTTGGCGCCGGATCCGCTTGGTCGGGGGCGATGCGCAGGCGCTCGCCGCAGCGACAGACGGCACTCCGGACATCGCCGTGTGGGATCACGCGGTGACCGCGGCCGGACGGGTGGAGCTCCTGCCGTTCTACCGGGAGCAGGCTGTGTCGATCACCAACCATCGCTTCGGCAACCCGACAGAGATCGCCGACGGCGTGATCTGACGCCGTGCCGGGACGGGCATCGACACGACCGACAGGAAATAGGGTGGAGTCATGGAACACGCAGCCGTGCACGACGTAACGGTTCTCGGCGTCGGGGCGATGGGCGGCGCGATCGTCCGCGGCCTCATCGAATCCGGCATCGAGCTTCCCGGTGGCATTCGGGTCTCCGACGCGTGGCCGGAGCGCATCGCCGAGCTCGACGCGCTGCCCGGCGTCACCGGTTTCGACGGATCGGCCGACCCCGAGGCCAACGCCACGGCCATCGCCGGATCGTCGGTCGTGATCGTTGCGGTCAAACCTCAGCAGCTCTCGGCGCTGCTGAGTGAGCTCGGGCCCCGTTTCTCGCCCGGAACCACGCTCGTCAGCGTCGCCGCCGGGGTGCCGACCGCCGCGATCGAGGCACTCGTCCCTGAGCATGTCGCGGTGGTACGCGTGATGCCGAACTCGCCGGCCCGGGTTCGGTCCGGCGTCACCGGGATCGCCGCGGGGTCGCGCGCTTCGGCCACGGACGTGGCGCGAACGGCCACGCTGTTCGCCACGATCGGCGATGTGATCGAGGTGCCGGAGCCCATGATCGATCCGCTCACCAGCATCTCGGGGTCTGGGCCGGCCTACGTCTTCTTCTTCATCGAGAAGCTCGTCGACGCGGCGGTGGCGCGCGGCTTCTCACCCGAGGACGCCCGCCGGCTGGTGCACGGCACCGTTCGGGGCTCCGTCGCTCTCCTCGACGCCACCGGAGAGGACCCGGCAGAGCTACGCCGCCAGGTCACGAGCCCTGGCGGCACCACGCAAGCTGCCATCGAGGTGTTCGAGGCCGAGGGCACCGGGCGCATCGTCGACGCGGCGACCGCCGCCGCGGTGCGCCGTGCCGAGGAGCTCGCGGCGGGCTGATCGGCCGGCGCCGCCGTCCTCGCGAAGCACCCGGCCCGGTGGGAGATGTCGCATCTCCCACCGGGCCGGGTGCTTCGCCGCGGGCGTCAGCCCTTCAGCGCATCACGGAGCTTGACGCGCGCCCCCATGCGCAGCAGCGAGTTGGAGTAGATCTTCGCGCCGAGAGCGATCACCAGCGCGCACGCGGCGATCAGCACAGCGAGCGCCACGAGCGGCTCCCACCACTGCGCGTCGCCGAAGAACAGCCGGATCGGCATCGCGACCGGTGCCGAGAACGGCACGTACGACATGATCGTCATCGCCACCGGGTTGTCGCCCAGGAAGAGCACCAGGAAGTACGGCAGCATCACCAGCCACATCACGGGCGTGAGGGTCGCGCCGGTGTCCTCCTGGCGGGAGACGAGCGCCCCCGCGGCGGCGAACATCGCCGCCAGCAGGACGAAGCCGAACAGGAAGAACACCGCGAACCAGACGATCGGAGCGCCCAGCGACTGCAGCACCGTGTTCTGACCGGTCACGATGAGCCCGGTCACGGCGACGGCAGCGAGCAGCAGGATCTGGCCGATCGCGAGGACCGCGTTGCCGAGCACCTTGCCGGCCAGCAGCACGCGAGCGGAGATCGTGGACAGCAGGATCTCGATCACACGGGTCTGCTTCTCCTCGACGACGCTCGTCGTGATCGGTGACCCGAAGCTGATCCCGGCGAACATGAACACCATGCCGAAGATCAGGCTGAGGATGTAGCGCAGTGGTCCGCCGTCGTCTGTGGCATCGAGCAGTTCCACGGGGGGCGCCTGCGACAGCAGGGCGACGAGCTGTTCCGGTGCGGAGTCCATCGCGATCACCACCAGGCCGGTGGGGGATGCCGGGTCACTGACGACGGCAGCGTCCACCTCTCCGTCGCGCACCAGCAGCTCGGCTGCGGCGCGGTCGGAGACCTCGGTGGTCTCGATCAGGGGGGAGTCCTGCAGCGCCGATGCGGCCTGGCCTGTCACGGCGACCGTGGTCGTGCCGGTGGTGTTGCCGGCGATGCCCATCCAGATCACTCCGCCGAGCGCGAGGACCAGCAGGATCGCGGCGGAGATCAGATACGCCTTGCTGCGCAGCTTGGTGCTCATCTCCCGTTCGGCGACGAGCCACACCGCCTGCGGCGTGGACAGCGGGGCGGGCGCGGTTGTCGTGGTCACTGGATGACCTCCTTGAAGATCTGGGAGAGCGTCGGCTGCTGCTGACCGAAGGCGGTGACATCCGCCTCCGTGAGGGCGCGGCGGAGCGCGCGCTGGGCGACCTCGGGGTCCTCTGCGTCGAAGACGACAGCGCCGCCCTCGAAGTCGATGACGCTGATGCCGGGCTCCGTGCGGATCCAGCCCAGGTCACCGGTGCTGCGCAGCTCCCAGCGCGGAGCGGAGTGCTGCTGGCGGATGTGCTCGCGTTCTCCGGCTGCACGGATCGTGCCGCCGGCGATGATCACCACGTCGTCGCACAGGCGCTCGACCACGTCGAGCTGGTGCGAGGAGAACAGCACGGAGACGCCCTGTGCCGCGCGCTGCTGCAGCACGGAGACCACGGTCTCGACCGCGATCGGGTCCAGGCCAGAGAACGGCTCGTCGAGGATGAGGACCTCCGGGTCATGGACGAGGGCCGCGGCGATCTGGGCGCGCTGCTGATTGCCCAGCGACAGCGCCTCGATGTTGTCGTTCATGCGCTCGCCGAGGTCGAGCTGCTCCAAGAGAGCGGCGGCCTTGGCGGTGGCGTCCTCCTTCGTGTAGCCGTGGAGGCGGGCGAGGTACGCCACCTGCTCGAGGACCTTCATCTTCGGATAGAGGCCGCGTTCCTCCGGCATGTAGCCGAACAACCGGCGATCCGCGGCGCTGAGCGGCGTGCCCCCGCGGGTGACCGTGCCGGCGTCCTGCGCCAGCAGCCCGAGAATGATGCGCATGGTCGTGGTCTTGCCTGCGCCGTTGCCGCCGATGAACCCGGTCAGGCGCCCGGGGGCCACCTGGAACGAGACGTCGGAGAGCACCGGGCGCGAGCCGTAGCTCTTGCTGATGCCGGTGAGTTCGATCGGTTGTGCTCGCATAGACCCAGGCTAGAAACCCGAGTACGGACCGGACATCCCCCGCAGGGCGGATTCCTCGGTCGAGCGCATCCCCCGGAAGGCGGTCGTCTGATCGTGGCTAGGCCATTCCGTGCCGGTGCGCGAGCACGACGGCCTGCACGCGGTCGCGGGCGCCGAGCTTCTGGAGGATGCGCGAGACGTGGGTCTTCACCGTGGCCTCCCCGATGAACAGCGCGGCGGCGATCTCCGCGTTGCTGCGCGCCTCTGCCACCAGGCGCAGCACCTCGGCCTCGCGCTCGGTGAGGGGTTCTGCGAGGGCGAGGGGAGAGGCGGCCTCCGTCTCCGGCGCGCCGCCGCGGAAGCGATCGAGTACCCGCCCTGTCATCTCGGGAGCGAGCATGCCGTCCCCCGCTGCCAGCACGCGCACCGCCGAGATCAGGGCCTCCGGCCCGGCGTTCTTCAGCAGGAAGCCGCTGGCACCGGCGTCCAGCGCGGCGAACAGATAGTCGTCGCGCGCGAAGGTCGTGACGATCGCGATCGCTGCGGCGACGGCGGGGTCTGCGACGATGCGCCGGGTCGCCTCGATCCCGTCCATGTCCGGCATCTGCACGTCCATGCAGATCACGTCGGGGCGGAGCGCGGACGCGACGCTCACGGCCTCCGCGCCGGTGGCGGCTTCGCCGACCACCTCGATATCGGCTTGGGTCGACAGGATCGTGCGGAACCCCGCGCGCAGCAGCGCGTGATCGTCGACGAGCACGACGCGGATGCTCATGCGCTCACCGCCTCCCCGCGACGGCGGGTCGGGGGTGCTGCGGGAAGGCGCGGCACGTGCACCCGGACCCGGAAGCCGCCGCGTTCTCGCGGGCCGATCTCGATCGTGCCGCCCGATGCGAGCGCCCGCTCGCGCATGCCGAGCTGACCGAGCCCCGAGCGCGGGGCGAGGACGGGGCGCCCGGTGTTGACGATCTCGAGCTCGACGGCATCGTCGCCGTGTCGCACGCGCACATGGGCCGTCGCGCCAGGCCCGGCGTGACGCCGAGCGTTCGTCAGGGACTCCTGGGCGATCCGGTACAGGTTCACCGCGACGACGGAGGGCACCGGCACGGGCTGTCCCACCACGGTGTAGGTCGTGGGGAGACCGGCCGCGTTCGACGCCTCGATGAGGCGCGGCACATCGTCCAGGCCGAGGGTGGACGCGGAGTCCGTCTCGGCGTCGTCGGACGTGCGCAGGGTCTCCAGCAGATGGTGGAGCTCGTCGATGGCCTCGCGGGACGAGCGCTCGATGTCGGCCAGCGCTGCCGACGCAGCGCCGGGGTCGATCGCGAGCACCGCGCGGGCCGCACTGGCCTGCACGCCCATCACCGAGACATGATGGGCGACGACGTCGTGCAGTTCGCGAGCGATCCGCACGCGGTCGAGAGCCACCGCCTGCGCCGCGGTCACCGCGCGTTCCCGCTCGAGGTCGGCGGTCCGCCGTTCCAGGGCGCCGCGTTCCTGTGCCTGCGCCCATGCCCGCTCGCCGAAGTAGTAAGCGCCGGCGAAGTAGAGCACGTTGAGCAGGATCTGCAGCATCATGAACGCCACGAACGGCGACATCGCCCCGGCGACGACATCTGCTTCGTCGGCGAGCGACGTGGCGTCGCGGAACACCGAGACGAACAGCCAGATGAACATGCCGATCGTGATCGTGACGCGAACGATCATCGCGCGCGCACGGTTGCCCATCCAGGCGCCCACCGTGTAGAGCCCGATGAACATGGCGATGTTCCCCACGTAGATCTCCGGCACGTGCAGCGTGACCCCGCAGAAGAAGACGACCGCGACGATGATCGCCACCGTCGCGGGCCAGCGACGCCGGACCGCGAGCGGAGCGGTCACCGCCGCCACGTAGACCAGCGCCATCCACAGCGGCGCCTGCTGGTCGCCGTAGAACTGTGCGATCGCTGTCAGCGCCGCGCTCAGGATGCCGCCCACGAGCAGCGCGCCCGCGAGCACCATGTCGCGCCTCAGGTTCTCTGGGGTCGGCACGCGCTGGATCTCGGTCATCCCTCAACGCTAGGGCCGGACGGCGACATCCGTCATCCGTCGCGGGACGGATCCGCACCGGCGTTCCGGCACGCCGTTGACACACGTGCGCCGTGCGAGGAGGATCGCTCCGTCGGCATCGGACGCCGGAACGGGAGCACGCCATGATCTTCGTCAACCTCACCACCACCGATCTCCCGCGCAGCGTCTCCTTCTACGAGGCGCTCGGCTGCACCATCAACCCGGCGTTCTCCGATGAGAACGCCGCATGTCTCATCTGGGATGAGAGCACCTATTTCATGGTGCTCACGCACGCGCACTTCTCGCAGTTCACCGACAAGCAGATCATCGACCCGCACACCGCCGTGCAGGCCCTCGTCGCCTTCTCCCGCGACTCGCGGGCCGAGGTCGACGCGGTGGTCGGCGCAGCCATCGCAGCGGGGGGTCGGGAAGGGCGCCCGCCGCAGGACCTCGGGTTCATGTACTCGCGCGCCGTCGATGACCCGGACGGGAACATCCTGGAGTTCTTCCACATGGACGCGGCAGCCGCCGCCGGTGGCCCGCCGGCCTGACGACGACGGTCAGGCGAAGATCATCGGCAGGTCGTCGTCCTCGTCGCCGGAGTCCAGGGTCAGATCGACGGCCACCGGGACGTGATCGCTGGGCTGGTCGCCCTTGCGCTCGTCGCGGTGGATGGCCGCAGCCGTGACCGCACCGGCGAGGGCGGATGAGCCGAGGACGAAGTCGATGCGGATGCCCTCGTTGCGCGGGAACTTGAGTCGCTGATAGTCCCAGTAGGTGTAGCCGGTGGGCAGCAGGCGCCGGACGACATCCGTCAGCCCGGCGCCCTCGAGCGCGAAGAAGGCGGCGCGCTCCGGTTCGGAGACATGGGTCGAGACACCCGCCACGATCTCAGGATCCCCGTTGTCCTCGTCGAAGGGAATGATGTTGAAGTCGCCCACGAGGGCGAGCGGCAGATCCGGTTTCGCGGCGAGCTCGGCCGCGGTGGCCGCGCGCAGCGCATCGAGCCAGCGCAGCTTGTACTGGTAGTGCGGATCGTCCAGGGCGCGGCCGTTGGGCACGTACAGGCTCCATACCCGCACCCCGTCGATCGTCGCCCCGAGGGCGCGGGCCTCCAGCGGAGCATCGGGGCCGTCATAGCCCTTCTTGAACCCCGGTTGCCCGGCGAACGACGTCTGGACATCATCCAGGGGGAGGCGGCTGGCGATGGCGACGCCGTTCCACTGGTTCAAGCCGTGCACCGCCACCTCGTAGCCGGCCTCCTCGAAGGCGGCGTAGGGGAATTGCTCCGGCTTGCACTTGATCTCCTGCATGGCGAGCACGTCGACGTCTTCGCGAACGGCGAAATCGACGATCCGCGCCACACGGGCGCGGACGGAGTTGACGTTCCAGGTGACCAGACGCATGGTCCCACTTTATGCCGGCCGTGGTCTCCGCCCCGGGCCGGCCGGCCGGGGTGTCAGCGCTCCGCGGGGTCGCCGGTGCCGGTCAGGATGCCGCGGGCGAGCGTGTGGAAGTGGCGGTTGAAGCCGAGCACCGCCGGTGTGGACCCCGCGGGAAGGTCGAGCGCGTCGACGTCGAGCGCGTCGAGGACGAAGATGTAGCGGTGCACACCGGTGCCGGCGGGCGGTGCAGCACCGATGTAACGCTCCGTGCGCAGCTCGTTCGGCAGGGTCACCGCGCCCGCCGGAAGCAGACCAGGAGCTCCGTCGCCTGCGCCCGCGGGAAGGGCCTGCAGATCGGCGGGCAGGTTGTAGACGGCCCAGTGCCAGAAGCCCGATCCCGTAGGGGCGTCGGGGTCCAGGCAGGACAGCGCCAGGCTGCGGGTGCCGGCCGGAACGCCAGACCACGAGAGCGCGGGGGAGCGATCAGCGCCACCGCGGTCGGCGGACCATGCGGTCACGGGCAGTGCCTCGCCGTCGGCGAAGTCGGGGCTGACCAGAGTGAGCGGGGGGAACTCCCGCAGCCCGGCGAGGGCGGCGTAAGGATCGAGGTCGAGCACGGCAACTCCTTCGTGGTGCAGCGGCGGGCGCGGTCGTGCACCCTCGCCGCCACGCTACGCCGAACCGTCGGTGCCCGCGAGCGACGGGAGCGGCCGCTCCGCCCAGAAACCCCGGTCGCGCAGCAGCTCGACGAGGTGCGCCGAGCGGCCGAGCGTGTGCCGCATCATCGCGTCCCGCGCAGCCGCGGCATCGCGTGCGCGGATCGCCTCGAGGATCACCGGATGGTCGCCGCCATCTTCGCCCTGCCCCTCCAGCGTCGCGTAGAAACGGGTGGGGAAGTGGCGTGCGAGCCCGCCGAGGATACCGGCGAGGCGCGGCGAGTCAGCGGACTGGTTGATGATGCGGTGGAAGTGGTGCCCTTCTCGTCCGGTGGCGTCCTCGTCTGCGGCGGTGAGAAAGCGCTCCTGCGCCTCCTCGAGCGCGGCGAGCTGTTCCGGCGTCATCCGCAGTGCCGCCCTGGCCGTGAGCTCTCCGGCGATCTGCGCCTGAGCCCAGAACAGATCGCGCACGTCTTCCGGCCGGATCTCCTCGATCGCGAACCCGCGGCGCGGCTCGAGCCGCACCAGACCTTCGGCGCGGAGACGGAGCAGGCCCTCGCGCACGGGCGTGGTGCTCACGCCGAGGGACTCGGCGATCGGCTCCAGGCGCAGATAGTCGCCCGGGCGCACCGAGCCGGAGAAGATCAGCTCGCGGACATGTGCGGCGACCTCATCGGGCAGCTGCGGGCGTCGCGCACGCGTGCCGGCCATGGCTTCTCCGTCCGTCTCCCTGCTGTGCGTGCCGTCGGGATGGCGGTGCACCGCATCAGACATCATATAAACCGGGCTCTGACGCCCGCCGGGGACGGATGCGCCGGTGGCGGCATCCGGCGTTCCTGACGGCGCTCGGAACTCCTAGGATGAGGGAGTGATCGCGAGCCTCCCCGAACTCGAAGCCGAGCGCCAGGCGCTCATCGCCCTCATCCAGGATGAGGCGGTGTTCCACGGCGACTTCACGCTGTCGAGCGGGAAGAAGGCCACGTATTACGTGGACATGCGCCGGCTGACGCTCGATCATCGTGCGGCTCCGGCGATCGGGCGCATCATGCTCGACCTCGTCGCCGACCTCGACGCCGTCGCCGTCGGCGGTCTGACGCTGGGCGCAGACCCGATCGCGAACGCCGTGATGCACGCGTCCGTCGCCGAGGGGACACCGCTCGACGCATTCGTGGTGCGCAAGGAGCCGAAGGACCACGGGCGCGGGCGCCAGGTGGAGGGCGCCGATGTCGCGGGCAAGCGCGTCGTGGTGCTCGAGGACACCTCGACGACCGGTCAATCCGCCCTCGCCGCCGTGGACGCGCTGCGCCGGGAAGGCGCCGATGTCGTGGCCGTCGCGGTGATCGTGGATCGCAAGACCGGCGCTCAGGCCGCGGTCGAGGACGCCGGGCTGCTGTGGCGTGCCGCGATCGACCTCGACGACCTCGGGCTGCCGGCTCAGTGACCACGAGCATGACCGCGACGGAGACTCCGGGCGCCGGCGTCGAGGCAGACGCACCGGTGCTCGCGATCGACCTGGGCGGTACCAAGATCGAGGCGGCGCTGGTCCGCCCGGACGGCAGTGTCGTCGTCGGCTCGCGCCACCGGCGTCCCACCGGCCGGGACATCACCCCCGACCTCCTGGGCGTGGCGCTCGGCGAGCTCGTGGCGGAAGCCCTCGCCGCCGCGCACGGTGTCGCCGTCGCGGGCGCCGGTGTGGCCAGCGCCGGCCCGGGCGATGCCGCTGGCACGATCTTCCCGGTGAACATGCCGGCACTGCAGGGTTTCTCGTTGCGTCAGGCGATCCGGGATGCACTGGGCGCGGCGGGCCTCGCCGTCCGGACCCCCGTCGTGGTCGGCCACGACGGCGGGGCCCTCGCCCTGGCGGAAAGCCGCTTCGGTGCGGCACGGGACGCGCGCACGTCGTTGTCGATGGTGGTCTCCACCGGAGTGGGCGGCGGGATCGTGCACGACGGACGCCTGATGGCAGGAGGCAGCGGCAACGCCGGTCACATCGGGCAGGTCCGCAGCAATGAGGGACTCACCCTCGAAGAGGTCGCCGCCGGGCCGGGCAGCGTCGCCTGGGCACGCGCCCAGGGGTGGGACGGCGGGACAGGCGAGGATCTGGCGCGCGACGCGGCTGCCGGCGTCACGGTCGCCCGGGCGGCGATCATGCGCTCGGCGTCCGCGGTGGGCAGTGCGCTGGCCGACGCGAGCGCGCTGCTGGATCTGGACGTCGTGGCGATCGGTGGTGGGTTCTCCCAGGTGTCGGAGGACTATGTGGACCTGGTTCAGCGGGCTCTTGTCGAGCGCGCCGGCGTCGACTTCGTCCGCCGCACCCGCGTGGTCCGTTCCGCGCTGGGCGCTACCGGTCCCCTGGTGGGCGCTGCTGCGCTCGTCGCTGTCGGCTGACACGCCCGGGGTGCCGGACATTTGACGCTCCGGTCCGCGCCCTCATAAGCTGCTCTAGTTGCCCTGAGCCGGAAGGCGAGGGACCAGCACGATCTTCCACGAAGTTCTGCGGACTGCTTGACAGTCTGGAACAGAGTGTGTAAGGTAAACAGGTTGCCTCGGCTCGAAAGGTCGGCGCAACAGGATCTTCCACGAAGTTCTGACGGACTGCTTGACAGCCTGGAACAGAGTGTGTAAGGTAGAGAAGTTGCCTCGGGCCGAAAGGCGGAGGCGGCATCATCTTCCACGAAGTTCTGACGGACTGCTTGACAGCCTGGAACAGAGTGTGTAAGATGGAGAAGTTGCCCTGAGCCGAGAGGCCGGGAAGCAACAGGATCTTCCACGAATTTCCGACAGCTTGCTTGACAAGCCGGAGCCAAGTGTGTAAGATAGAGAAGTTGCCCTGTGGACTGGTGTGAGCTGGTTTGTGGGTGCGTCCGATCCTTGAGAACTCAAC
>NZ_JBYRJA020000004.1:0-311765 GCF_058349825.2 Microbacterium longlingense | reverse complement strand
CAGGAACAGTGTCCTGACCGGGCTTTTCTTCTGGTTGTGCTGGTGCACCCCCTGGGACTCGAACCCAGAACCCACTGATTAAGAGTCAGTTGCTCTGCCGATTGAGCTAGAGGTGCGTGGCCGTGCTGGCCGAGAAGCAACGTTACCAAAGGATTCTTCCGATACGAAATCGGCGCGGGAACCGGCCCCCGGCTACGCTGATGGCGTGGCTGACTCCCTCTCGCGTCCCGATCTCTCCGCCGATCTCGCGTTGGCGCTCCGTCTCGCCGATGCTGCCGACGCGCAGTCGCTGCCCCGTTTCGACGCGACAGACCTGACGATCTCGACAAAGCCGGACCGCTCCTACGTCACCGACGCCGACCTGGCCACCGAGCGGGCGATCCGCGGCATCCTCGCCGGAGAGCGCCCCGATGACGGGGTCTTCGGCGAGGAGTTCGGCGTGGAGGGCGAGAGCACGCGGCAGTGGGTCATCGACCCGATCGACGGCACCGCGAACTTCCTCCGGGGCGTGCCGCTGTGGGGAACCATGATCTCGCTCGCCCTCGACGGCGTCCCCCAGGTGGGTGTGGTCAGCATGCCAACGCTCGGCCGCCGCTGGTGGGCTGCGACCGGACTCGGCGCCTGGACGACGACCGACGCCGAGCCGCGCCGCCTCACGGTGTCGGCCGTGACCGATGTGTCAGATGCGAGTGTCAGTTTCCAGAGCATCACGCAGTGGGCTGAGGCCGGCCAGCTGCCGGCTCTGCTGCGTCTGGCTGAGGCGGTGTGGCGAGACCGTGCGTACGGCGACGTCTTCTCCTACATGCTGCTCGCCGAAGGGCGTCTGGAGATGGTCGCTGAGTTCGACGTGAAGGAGTACGACATCGCGGCGGCGGTGCCGATCGTCCGAGAGGCCGGCGGCAGCTTCACCTCCTTCGACGGCGCTGAGACGATCAGCGCCGGCTCGACACTCGCCACTAACGGCGTCCTCCACGATGCCTTTCAGAAGCTCCTGCACACCGACGGGACGTGATGAGAAACACCACGCAACTGGCTCTGGTCGCCGCCGCCCTCCTGATCCTCCTCCCCGGGTGCGCGCCGGAGGCCGCCCCGGGAACACCCGATGCCCAGGCCCCGGCGAGCACCACGGCAGCGACCCCCGGGGCGACCGTCGAGGCGGAGCTCAGCTGCGCGACTCTGACGACCCCCGGCACGGTCACCGCCCTCACGAGCGCCGACTGGTCGCCCGATCCACGCCCCTTCACCATCGGGGCGACCGAGGTGAGCGGAGGCATCACCTGCTTCTGGTCCGATACCGCGGGAACGACCGCCCACGGCCAGATGTTCGGCTGGGCGCCCATCGATGAGGAGACCGCCGCGGCGGCGCAGGAAGACCTGCTCGCGCAAGGCTGGCTTCAGGAGGACGGCCCGGCGGGCCGGTACATCACGGTCGCCGAGAACCTCGCCCTCGAACCGGACGCCGACGGGTACGGCATGACCTATCTGTTCGGCGACGGCTGGGTCAAGGTCGCCGACACCAAACAGGGTCTGCTGCTCATCGAGTGGCCGCGCTGACCGATCCGGCCCACGGGAGGTGCGGGCTCACGAGGAGACCGGCTTCGTGCGCATCGATCCCATCCACGTCGCCACGAGAACCGCGGTGAGCGAGCCTGCCGCCATGATCGCCGCGAGCACCACGATCTGGAACCGGCCGGCCTCCAACGGCGAGATGCCACCGAAGATCGCCCCCACGAACGCGCCCGGGAGCACCACCAGACCCGTCGTCTTGGTCTGATCGATCGAGGGAATGAGGGCATTCGCGATCGAGCGTCGGGCGAGGTCGAGCGTCGCGATACGCGGCGTCGCACCGAGCGCAAGCCAGCCTTCGACCTCGTCCCAGTGGTCGGCGGCGGCGTCGCGGAACAACCGGGCCGTCATCGCGGCAACCGACATCGCTCCGCCGATCACGATCGCCCCGATGGCGAGCGCATACCGCGGCGAGAGCTCCAGCGCCCCCGTGGCGAAGACCGTCCCGACCGCGACGATCACGCCGGCGCCGATCGACACCGACATCATCAGCGCCGAGCTCAGCGACCAACCGGCACGTCCCGTGGCGACGGATGCCGCGATGACGAACATCATCCCCAGGGCGACGGCGATCCAGCGCGGTTCAGCGATGATCCCGGTGAGGATCACGCTGATCACCGCGAGTTGCACAGCACCACGCGCAATGGCGATGACCGGCTCCCAGCGGGCCGGCACGCGGGCCGCCGAGAGCACGATGGTCGTGATCGCCATGAGCGCGACGACGCCCCCGAGGGACGAAACAAGCGCCGACGAATCCGTCACCCGCGGATCCTATCGGGAGCGGGCACGGCGTCAGCCAGGGAAGATCTGTCCGATCGGCTCGCGCTTCTCCGCCTGGAACCGGTCCTCGGTACGTCCGCGGGCCCAGTAACCGGACAGCGACACCTGGGCGCGTTCCAGCTCACGCTCGTCGAAGAGCACGCGACGTAGCGCCTTCATCGACTCACGCTCACCGTGGGCGAAGACGTCGACGCGTCCGTCGCGCCACTCCAGCCCGCGCACCATGTCAGCGAGCAGACCCGACTCGTGGGCGTCAGAGACGATCCAGCGGACGTCGATGCCTTCCGGCTCGTTCAGATCGATCACGGCGTCCTCGGCATCGACCTCGATCAGCACAGTGCCGACCGCGGATGCCGGGAGGGCGTCGACGGCCGCCGCGATCGCCGGCACCGCAGAGAGATCTCCCGCGAACAGGTACCAGGCGGCATCCTCATCCGGACGGTAGCCGCCGCCGGGACCCATGAAGCTGATCGTGTCGCCGGGCTTCGCGGCCGCCGCCCAGGGGCCGGCGAGCCCCTCGTCGCCGTGCACGACGAAGTCCAGGTCGAGCGTGCCCACGGCGGTGTCGACTGCTCTGACGGTGTACGTGCGCGTGACCGGAAGGGACTCCGGCGCCGGCGTCGTGAAGCGCAGCTTGACGTACTTGTCGGTCTCGGGACGATCCTCGAAAGAGGTAAATCCCGCGCCGCCCAGCCGCACGCGCACGAGGTGCGGGCTCAGCTGGAAGGCCTCGACCACCTCGAGTTCGATCGAGGGACGCGGCGCGCGGGAGGACGTACGAGAGGCGAGGGCCATCGGTCAGACCAGCTCCGCCACGGCGGCGTCATAGTCGGGCTCATCGGCCACCTCGGGCACGAGCTGGGTGTAGGAGACGCGACCATCCGTGCCGATCACAACGACGGAGCGCGTGAGCAGCCCCTCGACCGGGCCTTCGGCGAGGGTCACGCCGTAGTCATGGCCGAAACCGGAACGGAAGGCCGACGCCGTCACGACGTTGTCGATGCCCTCCGCCCCGCAGAAGCGGCCGTGCGCGAAGGGCAGGTCCATCGACACGGCCAGCACGACCGTGTTCTCCAGACCGGCGGCGAGCTCGTTGAACCGGCGAACCGACGCAGCGCACGTTCCGGTGTCGATCGACGGGAAGATGTTGAGCACCACGCGCTTTCCGGCGAAGTCGGACGATGAGACCGGGCTGAGGTCCGCGCCGACGAGATCGAACGCCGGAGCTTCCGAGCCGACCTCGGGAAGCTCGCCGACAGTGGTGAGAGGGGTTCCGCGGAACGTGATGGTGGCCATGACTTTCACTGTAGTCCGGCGGCCGACATCGCGGGCGATATCGGCGCCCCCGGTCGGCAACCAGGCTCGGCAACAGGCGAACAGCACCAGAACAGGCGGCTTCCGCCGGCTTCCGCCTGTTCTGGTGCTGTTCGCCTGTTCTGGTGCGAGACCGCGCTCAGCCGCCGATCCGCCATCCGGTCGCGGCGTCCTGCTGCCGCCAGAACTCGGCGAACCGTCCGCCGGCGGCGAGCAGTTCCTCCAGCGTGCCGTCTTCGACGATGCGACCCTCTTCCAGCAGCACCACCCGGTCCGCCGTGCGAATACTGGCCAGGCGATGCGCGACGATCACCCGGGTCCGCGGCAGCGGATCCGCGGTGAGCGCTGCCGTGATCGCTCGCTCGTTCTCGGTGTCGAGTGCGCTCGTGGCCTCGTCGACGAGGAGCACGGGTGCGGGCTTCAGCAGCGCCCGTGCGATGGAGACCCGCTGCCGCTCGCCACCCGATAGCCCAGAACCGGCCTCACCGACGCGGGTGTCCCACCCGTCCGCGACGCGCGTGAGCACCGTGTCTACGCGCGCGAGGGCGGCCACCGCCGCGAGCGCCTCCGGGGAGGCGGCAGGATCACCGACGAGCGCGTTCTCGCGAATCGTCCCGTCGAACAGGTACGGATGCTGGAACACCATGCTCACCAGCGCACGACGCTCCTCGGGGTCGAGGTCGACGGCATCCTGGTCGCCGATCAGCACGCTCCCCCTGTCCGGCTCCTGCAGCCCGGCGATCAGGGCGAGAACGGTGCTCTTCCCCGACCCGGACGGCCCGACGATCGCGGTGGTCGTGCCCGGTTCGAGCACGAGATCGAGCCGGTCCAGGACGGGCGGCGCGTCCGCCCCGTACCCGAATGTCACCCCCGTGAGCACGATGCGCGGGGCGGTGTCGATCGCGGCGGACGCCGCACCCGATGCTGCGACAGGAGCTTCCAGCACCTCGCGGATGCGGCGCAGCGTGACCAGCGATGGCTCCACGCCGCCACTGAGCTCTGCGAGCGTGGTGAACGGCTCGAGGTAGCGTGCGATGACCACGATCAGGCCGATCGCCTCCGGCACGCTCACTGCCCCGCCCACGGCGAGCGCCACCGTCGTCCCCGCCAGGGCGATCAGCGCGACCTGGCTGGCGATGCTGAACAGGATCTGTCCGGGGATCTGCATGAGCAGCAGCCGCATCGTCGCGCCGTGCTGTGCGGCGAGCGCGTCGCCCACGTGGCTGCGGGCCGGCTCCACCCGGCGTGCCGCGCGCAACGCGTGCTGCGTCCGGGCGAACTCGAGGATGCGCTCGGTGAGCGCGCTGTTCGCCTCGGCGGCTGCGTGATCCGCGCGGCGCGACAAACGGCCAGAGGCCACATAGCTGCCGAGCAGCAGCGGCACACCCCCGAGCGCGACGAGGCCCAGCTGCCAGGCGATCGGCATGATCGCCAGAGCGATCGCGATCGGCAGGAGAACCGCCCCCAGGAGCGGCGCGATGAGGTAGACGATGATGCCGACCAGTTCGGGTCCGGTGCTCGCGACCGCCTGCCGCGCCGTCGCCGTCCGCCCGGCGGTGAACCAGCCGAGCCGGATCCGGGCGATCCGGTCGGCGACGGCATGCTGACCGGATTGGAGCAGATCGAACCCGAGAGCGAAGCTCAGCTCCACGATCGCCCAGTCCACGAGCCAGCCGGCGATCGCTGCGAGCGCGAACCAGCCGACCCATGGCCAGACCTCGGCCGGCGTCTCACCGAACAGCGCAGCGAGCAGCGGGACCAGGAGGACCGCCGTCGCCGCACGCAGAACGACGCTCAGCACGGTGAGCCCGAGGTGCATCATGATGCGCCCCCGATCCTCGCGGGGCAGGAGGGAGATCAGGGTCCGGATCATCGCGCGTCCTCCTCGACTCGGTTGTCGGCGTCCGCCGTCATGGTGTGAGCGGCATGGGCGCCGTCGGCATCCCACAGCGCCCGGTAGCGACCGCGCTGCCGCAGCAGCTCGTCATGCGTGCCGGTCTCGGCGACTCGGCCGTGGTCGAGCACCACGATGCGATCGACGCCGGTGATGGTGTGCAGGCGGTGGGCGATCACGAGGACCGTCCGTCCTGCGGTCAGCCGGTTCAGGGCTTGCTGCACGAGATACTCCGACTCCGGGTCGGCGAAGGCGGTTGCCTCATCGAGCACGAGGACGGGTGTGTCGGCGAGCAGCGCGCGGGCGATGCTCAGACGCTGGCGTTCCCCGCCGGACAGCGCAGCATCGGGGCCGAGCACCGTGTCGTACCCCTCGGGCATCCGGAGGATCCGGTCATGGATCTGCGCATCACGCGCGGCCTGCTCGATGCGAGCGTCATCTGCGTCCGGCACGGCGAGGGCGATGTTCTCGCGCACCGTGCCCTGAACGAGCTGCGTCTGCTGGAAGACGAAGCCAACACGCGCGTACAGCTCATCGGCGCTGAGCGAACGGATGTCTTCCCCTCCGACGCGGATCGCGCCACGGGCGACGTCGTGGAACCGCGCGAGGAGGGCCGCCAACGTCGACTTGCCAGACCCGGACGGGCCGACCAGTGCGGTCACCGTGCCCGGGTCCAGCGTGAGCGACACATCATCGAGCACCGGGACGCCCGGCCGGTATGCGAAGCCGACGGCGTCGAACTCCACGCGCCCGGACGGCGCCGCAGCAGCGGGGTGGTCGCCCGTCTCCAGAACAGGTTCGTCGAGCGTGACTTGGATACGACGCGCGGCGAGCAGGCCGCTGCGCAGACCTGACAGCCCGAAACCGATACCGAGGAGACGGGCGCCGAAGGTGGTGCCGAGCAGCAGGAACGGCAGGATGTCGGCCGGAGGCATCGCGCCCCCCGTGATCAGCAGAGCGCCCAACAGGACGATCAGCAGGAGCGATGTCGTCGACCGGGTGGCCATGTCCATCACCGCCTTCTGGCGAGTGAACGGGCGCTGCCAGGCGTCGAGGAAGCCGATGTACTCCCCCAGCCGAGCACGGAAAGTCGATGCCGCGGCGCCCCCGAACACCCGCACGACGGGCTGCCCCTCCAGGTATCCGGCGGCCTCGCCGTTCATCCGCTCCGCCCAGCGCAGCGCCTGCGAGGTCTTCGACCCGGACTGGACCAGCATGATCGTCATGGTCACCACGTAGATCAGCACCGGGACGAAGAGCACGAGCGCGATACGCCAGTCGACGGCGAACAGATACACCAGCACAGCGACCGGGGCGACGACCGCAGCGACGGCGTCGGGCACCGCGTGGGTGACCAGATAGTGCAGGGCGAGGGTGTCGTCCTGCACCAGCTGCTTCACCTGACCCGATCCCCGGGCGTCGAACCAGCCGAGCGGCACGCGCGCGAGCGTGCCGAGCAGCCGCTGACGCAAGTCGCGCTCGAAGCGCGCGTCGACGGCGTGCAACCACAGCAGGAGCAGGGTGGCGAGGAGGGCCCCGGCCGTCATGAGCGCAACGGCCCAGATGCCGACCGTCCACAGCGCCGCCGGCTCGGCGCCGATCAGCATCAGCCGGCCCAGTTCGGCGAGCAGCACGAACGGCGCCAGCTGCACCAGCGTGATGATCGTCTGCAGCACCCCCGCGACGATCAGGCGCGGTCGCAGCGGCGCCAGAAGCCGCCCCGCGGCCTGCGCTCGCCAGGTGCCGCGCGGGGTCGGCCCCGCCGCGGTGACAGCCTCCCCGCCCGTGCTCGTGGTCGCGCCTTCGGGCTGCTCGGAGACGCTCTCCGCCTCCTGTTCCACCTCCGGCTCGCCCGATGTCCGCAGCGTGCCCATGGCTCGGCCGTGCATCCAGTAGGCCTGCAGGTGCTGCTCCGACTTGGGGAAGCCGAACTCACCCTTCAGACGCGCTCTCAGGTGCTTGAGGGAGCCGGACTCCGGCGCGACCCACGCATACCAGTCGGACCAGTCTTCTGCGGCGATCGCATCAGCAAGGGACGCCGGGCCGCGGCGGGCGACCCAGTGCGTGTGCAGCCGCGGGTGCGTCGGGAGCGGGATGAGCCGATCATCCGGGCTGTGCTCCTCGAGATAGAGCTCGATCGGCAGTTCGTCCGGGATGGTCTGCAGAATGCCGGTGATCGCCGGGATCGAAGCGGAGTCGCCGATCAGGAGGTACCCGGCGGGCAGCTCGTCCGGGAGCTCGAACTTCGACGAGCCCATGCTCGTGACCGCGATGGTCGTGCCCGGTTCGGCGGTCACCGCCCACGCGGATGCCGGGCCGGCCGGCTCATGCAGCACGAAATCGACCGCGAAGGCGCCGGTGGCCTCGTCCGCCTCGCTGATCGTGTACGCCCGCTGATGCTCGACGTCGCGCCCATCGGGGTCGGGGAACCAGAACCGCAACCACGCCGTCGGCACAGCCTGGATGTCGTCGAACAGCGTCGGCGATGTCATTCGCACGCGCAGGAACGACGGCGCGAGACGCTCCGTCTCGGTTACGGTGGCCTCGTGATCGCGCCCGCCGAAGCCGCGGATCACGGCCCCCTGGAACCCTCTCTTCGCCATCAGATCCTCTCTCCGGTCGTCCGCAGATCGGCGACCACGTCTTCGACAGGGCGTCCCGGAGGCGCCGCGGACAGCAGCCCGCGGACCACCGCGGTCATGATGAGCTCCACATAGGCGTCGGCGTCGACCTGCGGAAGCCGCCGATGTGCTTCGCCGAGCTGCTCATGGGCGACGAGTGCCGCGGTGGCGCTCGCACGAACGGCGTCGATGCCGTCCGCGCGCTCACGCTGCAGATCCTCGGCGGCGGCATAGCCGATCGCGATCGAGGCGACCGCTCCGCAGAGCACGATTGCCGCATCGGAGGTGTATCCACGCCGCTCCAGCATCTTCGTCTCGTCCGCGAGCAGGCGCCGCCCGGCGTCGCCGCGCGGGAACAGCGTCTGCAGGTAGGACGCCAGGCCCGGGTAGGACAGCGTGTGCGCACGCAGCAGCATCCCGAACGACACCAGGTGCTGCGTGAGGTCGTGCGACGGATCGTCGGCCAGGGTCAGGTCGGCGAGCAGACTCTCCCCCACCAGCTGTTCCAGCCCCCACCGGCCGTCGACATGGCGGTACAGCGCGGTGGCGCTGACCCCGAGATGCTCGGCGACGGCGTTCAGGCTGAGCCGGCGCATGCCCAGCTCGCGACCGACGCGGATGATGTCTGCTTCGTCGATGCGACGCGGCCGCCCGCCGATCCTCACCACGTCCACTCCCTAAGTTAGAGCCTTCAACAAAGGGCATCCTAACCTACATCCGATCGGGAGAGGAAGGGCGCGTCCTGCCCGGAACGACGAAGGCCGCCCCCGGATGGGGGCGGCCTTCGTGACTCCGATGTGCAAGAGCGTCGTGGAGCTGGGGGGAATCGAACCCCCGTCCAACGCTGAGTCTCCACGCCTTCTCCGGGCGCAGTCTGTGCAGACGTTCTACTCGGCTCCGACCTTTGTCACAGACACCTAAGTCGACAAGCCCAGCCTGGGAAGAGTCCCACGTGACGTCCAGACGCCGCCACGCAGCAAGATTCCTAAATGACGCCAGGATCCGTATCGGAATCACATACGGTCTGACGGACTATCGGGCTCGCTTATGCAGCGAGGGCGAAGTCAGTGCGCTTGGATTCGGCACTTATTGGTTTACAGGGAGCGTTAACGAGATAACCCTGTATCCTCGGCCCGCTTCTCGTGGATTCACAGGCGCTGTCGAAACCGATCAGCCCCGTGCGCTTCGTGGTGAAGCAGCCGCTCTTGCACGCTGTGGAGTTGTCACCCGGATGAACCGGGAGCCATGGGTGTGGGAACACCCCAGCATCCCAGACTACAACACGAACGCCATCACCGCCATGCTTCCGGCCGCCGAGACCTGTCGCAGATCGATCTGTGGATAACCGATTCTGCGACGCGGCGGGCGCCTACCGTGATGGGCATGCACGTCCCACGCTTGATCGCCACCGTCGCCGCCGCTGCCGCCATCGCCGGATGCACCCCCACATCCGAGCCCCCGGCTCCCAGCCCCACTCCCCTGTTCGCGAGCGAGGATGCGGCCTTCGCCGCGGCCGAGGAGACCTATCGGGCGTACAACGCCGCGATCAACGCTCGTAACAACGGTGTAGATGGTGGCGACGACCCAACAAGCTTCCTCGCCAGCGATGCGCTCGCGCATGAGATAGCTTCAGCCGAGAGGATCGCAGACCTCGGCGTTCTGATTCGAGGCGACACCTCTGTGACTTCTTTTGCGCCCATCGAGGCGCAGCTGGGTCCGGGCCTGCCCAGGGTAAGAGCATACGTATGTATCGACGTGAGCAACACCACCCTGATCGATAAGCAGGGAAATGATGTCACTCCAAGCCAACGTCCAGCGCGCTCCGCACTAGAAGTGGTGTTCGTTGTCCGAAACGGCGCATTCGTCATCAGCGACTCGCAGACACCAGAGGAGGACCCGTGCTGATCGAGCTCACGGTCTTGCTGACTTCCGCATTCTTGGCCGCATCAAGCCAGGAGTGTAGCCACAACGACATCGTCCTGGGCGTGTGTGCGGGGCCGTCTTCGGTGTTCGTTGAGTTGAGTGAATCGGTGCCTGGTGCTGCGGAGTTCGGTGCGCTGCCGAGCGCAGATGAGGAATCGCCCGACGCTGAAGCCAGCTGGTCGCCAGGAGAGTCCGATGCTTCCGGTCCCGGCGCGGGGGCACGCCCGGGGGTGACCGAATGCGTCGAGGTCGCGGGGAGAATGGCATGCCGACGTACACCGTCAGCGCCCGTGGATGAGCCGGCTCCTGCCGAGAGCGAGACCACTGTCACCCCTGCCGTGACCATCACCGACCTGGCGGAGTTCGTGCCCCAAGCCGGCGAAATCCTCATTGAACCCGTGGGCATCGGGGTGGCCCGACGCCCCACGAACATCGTCATCGACGCCCCGACCCAGGTCATCGACGCCGTCCTGCTGGGCCGGACCGTGCGCGTCCGGTTCACGCCCGAGCAGTTCGACATCGACTACGGCGACGGCACCACCCGCACCACCTCTTCCGGCGGCGCCCGCTGGGACAGCACCGGCGACAGCCCCTTCACCGAGACAGACACCAGCCACACCTACCGGGACCGCGGCACACACACCGTCACCGCGACAGTCAGATACAACGCCGCCATCGACCTCGGCACCGGATGGATACCGATCAACGGCACCATCGCCACCGCCCCCACGACGACGACCTTCCGCGTCTACGAAGCCCATGCCGCCCTCGTCCACCACACCTGCCACGAGGACCCCGCCGGCGTGGGATGTTGAGACCACGTGTCCCCCAGAGCGACGCGCGCCGCCGCCCGGTCACACGACGGACCCACAGCATCCAGAACTAGAGTCGCCCCATGAGCGAGAACGCAGAGGCCTCGGTTCCGGGCGAAGTCACCATCACCGTGCGCGGCGAGCATGAGCTGCGACTGCAGCCCGAGCGCGGCACCGCCCAGCTCACCGTGCGCGGCGAAGGCCCGGAGCGCGAGAGCGTGCTCCGGGACGCACTCGACGCCGCACAGAAGGTACGCGATGCGGTGGCCGAGGCCGGCGACGCCGTGGTCGAATGGCACAGCCAGCAGGCCGCCGTGCGCGCAGAGCGCCCATGGACCAACGACGGGGCACGCCTCGCGCCGATCTATCACGTCGACATCGAGTTCTCGGTATCCTTCGCCGACGCAGCCGCGCTGTCCCTCTGGGTCGCCGACGTCTCGGCGCTCGACCGCATCGAGATCGGCGGCATCGCCTGGAGCCTGACACCGTCCTCGCGCACCACCGCAGAGCAGGAGGCGGCAGCCCGCGCGGTCGGCGTCGCCGTCACCCGCGCAAGCGCCTATGGAAAGGCACTCGGCCTTCGCTCCATCGAGCCGCGCGAGATCGCCGACCTCGGCCTGCTCGGCCACACCGAGTCCGGCGGACGGCCCATGATGGCGCGATCCGCTGCTTTCGACAGCGGTTCGTCGCTCTCCCTGCAGCCGCAAGAGATCGTCGTCTCAGCCGCCGTCGAGGCACGGTTCACGGCACGCTGATCGGCCGCGCAGCGCGCCTGACCCCGCACGCCCGCGCCGGTCAGTCGCGCGAGCGCGCCGCGCCCGTCACGCCATGACGAACGGGGCGAGCTCGGCAGCCAGACGCTCCGAAACGCGTGCGTGGACGGCCGTACCCTCCTCGACGAACTCGGAGGACAGCAGCATCCCGGTCTCATGAATGGCCGAGACCAGGTCGCCCCGGTCATAGGGCACCACCGCGCGCAGTTCGACCGCCGGCAGCGGCAGCGCCTGCTCGATCGCTGCGCGCAACGCGTCGATCCCCTCGCCCGTTCGAGCCGAGAAGAACAGCGCCTTCGGTTCGAGACCGCGCAGCAGCAGACGCTCGTCGTCACTCACCAGATCGGCCTTGCTGAACACCACGAGTTCGGGGACATCGCGTGCCCCGACGTCGCCCATCACGTCGCGCACCGTCTGGAGCTGACCGGCGGGATCCGGGTGCGAGCCGTCGACGACATGCACGACCACGTCAGCGTCGCCGACCTCCTCGAGCGTCGAGCGGAACGCCTCGACCAGCTGGTGCGGCAGGTTGCGCACGAAGCCCACGGTATCGGTGAGGGTGTAGACGCGTCCGTCGGACGTCTCCGACCGCCGCACCGTCGCGTCGAGCGTCGCGAACAGGGCGTTCTCCACGAGCACACCCGCGCTCGTGAGAGCGTTGAGCAGGCTCGATTTGCCCGCGTTGGTGTAGCCCGCGACAGCGACCGAGGGAATCGCATTGCGCTTGCGCTCCGACCTCTTCGCATCGCGCGCCGGAGCAAAGTCGCGGATCTGCCGGCGCAGCTGCGCCATCCGGGTGCGGATACGGCGACGATCCAGCTCGATCTTCGTCTCACCAGGGCCACGCGACCCCATGCCCGCACCGCCCGCGCCGACCTGACCACCGGCCTGACGGCTCATCGACTCGCCCCAGCCGCGCAGACGCGGAAGCAGATATTCGAGCTGTGCGAGCTCGACCTGGGCCTTGCCCTCCCGGCTCTTCGCGTGCTGGCTGAAGATGTCGAGGATGACGGTGGTCCGGTCGATGACCTTGACCTTCACGACGTCCTCGAGAGCGCGACGCTGCGACGCCGCGAGCTCTGTGTCAGCGATGACCGTGTCCGCCCCGACAGCTGCGACGATGTCGCGCAGCTCCTCGGCCTTTCCGCGACCGAGATACGTCGCGGCATCCGGGTGGGGTCGACGCTGCAGCAGACCGTCGAGCACCTCTGCACCCGCGGTCTCCGCGAGCGCAGCAAGCTCACGCAACGAGTTCTCCGCCTCGGTCTGCGCCCCCTGCGGGTACACCCCCACCAGGACGACGCGTTCAAGACGAAGCTGTCGGTACTCGACCTCTGTGACGTCTTCGAGCTCCGTCGACAGACCCGCAACCCGCCTCAGCGCGTGCCGGTCCGCAAGGTCCCACTGATCGCCGTCGGCGGTGGCCCTCGCGACCGTCGTCTCGTCCTGCAGCGCCTGGGCCGCTCCGAACACGCGCACGTCTGCCCGGCGGTCGGCGTTTGCCAGCACCCGCTCCACGGTCTCGTCGTTCTGGCGCGTGTCGTCTGTCGCCTGCGTCATCCGTTCCTTTCTCTCCCGACGCTCTTCCGCGAGCCGCCGGGCCTCTCCACTGTAACCGCGTGGTCATGGCGGGTGGCGCCTGTCCGCTGGGGGCGTAGTGCTTTCCGTGGCATCCACCCCGCTCCGGTACGCTCACGGTATGGCGAGCGACCACTACTTCACCGCGTCTCCGGCGAGCGCCGAGAACCTCCGGCAGATCACCGTCTCGCTCGCCGGCCGCGATGTCGAGGTGACCACAGCGGGCGGCGTTTTCAGCCCCGACCGCCTCGACGCCGGTACCGCGGTCCTGCTGTCGAACTCGCCACCCGCGCCCGCCGACGGCGACTTCCTCGACCTCGGCTGCGGGTGGGGACCGGTGAGCATCGCCCTGGCCATCGCCTCCCCCGCCGCGCGGGTCTGGGCGGTCGATGTCAACGAGCGTGCCCTCGACCTGGTGCGCCGCAACGCCGCACGGCTCGGTCTGCCGAACATCGAAGCGGTGCGCCCAGAAGACGTGCCAGACGACGTCCGCTTCCGCACGATCCGGTCGAACCCTCCGATCAGGGTCGGCAAGAACGAACTGCACGGGATGCTGGAGACGTGGCTGCCGCGGATGGAGGCGCACAGCGACGCGTGGCTGGTGGTCGCCCGCCAGCTCGGAGCCGACTCCCTGCAGAAGTGGCTCACGGCGACGTTCGCCCCCGGCTATGACGTGCAACGCGCGGCCACCGGCCGCGGATATCGCGTGCTGCGCGTGCGCCGCCATACGGCCTGAGACGCACCGCAGGCGGGGCCGCTCGCTCAGGCGAGCGGGATCTCCCCGTGGAAGACGAGGGTCGCCGGTCCCGACAGCAGCACGTGCTCACCGTCCTCCCTCGCAACCGCGCGCACGCCGAGAACGCCGCCGGGCACCTCGACCTCCCAGACATCCGGCGCATTGTCGCCGGCCCAGTAGCGCACCGCGAGCGCTGCCGCAGCCGCACCGGTGCCGCAGCTCAGGGTCTCCCCTGCGCCACGCTCGAACACACGCATCCGGACGCGGCCGATCCCGGCGACGATCAGCGGATCGCCGGGAACGACGAACTCCACGTTCGCGCCGCCGTCGGGGAACGGGGCAAGCTCCGGGCCGCGAGCGAGGTCGACGGCAGCGAGCTTGTCATGCGACGCAAGCGCGACGACGACGTGCGGGTTGCCCACGTCGATGCCGAGCCCCGGGCGCGGCACATCCAGTCCGGCCGCGCGAGCCAGGGGGTCGTTGCCGCTGAGCCGCCAGACGCCGAGATCGACTTCATACCCGCCGGCCTCGGTGTATGTCACCTCCAGCACGCCGTTGCGCGTTCCGATGGGAACCGATCCGCCCGGTTCGATGTCGATCAGACCGCGGGTGCGCAGGTAGTGCACGAAGACCCGGATGCCGTTGCCGCACATCTCCGCCACCGATCCGTCGGCGTTGCGGTAGTCCATGAACCACTCCGCTTCGGCGGGGTCGCCGATCGCCAGCGCCGAGGTGCGGATGACACGCAGCAGCCCGTCGGCGCCGACGCCGAAGTGGCGGTCGCACACCGCCGCTACCCGGTCGGAGGTCACCTCGAGCTCGCCATCGGGATCCTCGATGATGACGAAGTCGTTGCCTGTGCCGTGCCCCTTGGCGAATGCGACCATGCACCCAGTCTAGGAGGCGCGAGCCGGCCGCTCCGATTCCCTATCTCCGGCAGAATCACCGGCGGCGGCGCGCAAGACCCGGTTTCGGGGGGTTGCGCGTGCTTCTGCCTGAGTTGGGAAACGGCCGATACGACGCTCAGTCGACGATCAGACGCTTTCCGGTGTTGGCGACATCGAAGCGCTCATAGCCGAGGGCATCGTAGAAGCCGAGCACGCGCTCGTTCTCGACGCGCACCATCAGCTGCACCTTCGGGCAGCCCATCGCCCGCAGCCGGGTCTCCGCCTCCGCGACGAGCGCACGCCCGATCCCCTCGCCCTGACGCTCGGGCGCGCTGGCGAGATAGTGCAGCCATCCGCGGTGCCCGTCGTAGCCCGCCATCACCGCACCCACCACCGTGCCGTCGTCATCGGCGACCAGAAACAGCTCCGGCTGCACCATGAGCTTGCGGCGGATGTCGGCATACGGGTCGTTCCACGGCCTGGTCAACCCCGCTTCGCGCCACAGCGCGACCACCGCGTCCGCGTCTGCACCGTCAAACGGTCGGACACGAATCGTCATCCGTCACCTTCCTCACTGAGGACATCGTCGAGAGCTGTCTCGCCCGGCCGGACCCATGTCGTCTCCGGGTAACGCCGGAACCACGACGCCTGCCGCCGCGCGTAGCGTCGGGTGAGGGCCTGTGTCTGTTCGATGGCCTCCTCCGCGGTCAGCGCACCGGTGAGTTGCGCCAGGGCCTGTGCATATCCGATCGCCCGCGACGCGGTGACGCCCCGCTCCAAGCCTGCTTCCCGCAGCCCGGTGACCTCGGCGAGCAGGCCGTCGGCCCACATCCGCTCCACGCGCCGGTCCAGCCGCTCCACGAGCTCCGGGCGGTCGACGTGCACGCCGACGACCCTGGTCGCCGGGTGCCACAGTACGGGCGAATCAGGGAGGGCTGCGCCGTGCGTCTGCGCCCCCTGCGCGAGCACTTCGAGCGCACGGACGATGCGCCGCCCGTTGTGCGGATCGACCCGCGCCGCCGTATCGGGGTCGGCAGACCGCAGCCGCAGGTACAGCGCGCCGGGCCCCTCCGCCGCCAGCTCCTGCTCCAGCCGCGCCCGCAGGGCGGGGTCCCGCGGCGGAAACCGGAAGTCGTGGATGACGCTCGACACATACAGCCCGGACCCTCCGACGAGGATCGCGTCGGCACCGCGGGCCTGGATCCGCGTGATCGTCTCACGCGCGAGCGGCTGGTACCAGGCGACGCTGGCCTCCGTCGTGACATCCAGCACGTCGAAGAGATGATGCTCGATGCCGCGGCGCTCCTGCGGGGAGAGCTTCGCCGTGCCGATGTCCATCCCGCGATACAACTGCATCGCGTCGGCGTTGACGATCTCCGCCGCACGCCCCGACGCCCGCAGCCGCTCGGCGAGGGCGAGGGAGAGATCGCTCTTGCCTGTCCCCGTGGCGCCGACCACAGCCCACAGCTGCGGATCGGTCATAGCGGCACCCCGTCCCGGCGATGGCAGAACCCGCCCCGCGGGCAGGGCGCGGCCGTTGCCATACCTCCGGTCACACGCCGATGCGCAGCGTGGGCAGCCCCAGGCGCACCGGACGGGGGACATCCGCGCCGGCAGGCGCCGGAGCACCGCACGACTCGGCCTGCGAGCGATCCCAGGCATCGCCGCCGCGCGTGCGCCGGATGCGCAACGGCGCACCGGTGGGGTCGTCCGCGAGCAGGTGGAACGGCGCGCCGTGCGTGATCCGAACGGTCACCACATCGCCAGGGCGGGGCAGCGCCGAGCCTGCGGGAATCTGGAAGTGCACGAGCCTGTTGTCCTCGGCACGACCGGTGAGCCGGTGCGTCTCGGCGTCCTTCTTGCCCTCGCCGACGGAGACGAGCACCGCGAGCTCGCGCCCGACCTGCTTCTGGTTCTCCTCCAGGCTGATGCGCTCCTGCAGCGCGATGAGTCGCTCGTAGCGCTCCTGCACCACGTCCTTCGGAACCTGATCGGCCATCGTGGCCGCCGGAGTGCCCTCGCGGATGGAGTACTGGAACGTGAACGCCGCGGAGAAACGCGCCGCTTCGACCACGCGCAGCGTCTCCTGGAAGTCGTCCTCGGTCTCCCCGGGGAAGCCCACGATGATGTCGGTGGTGATCGCCGCGTGCGGGATCTTCGCCCGAACCCTGTCGAGAATGCCGAGGAACCGATCACTGCGGTAGGAGCGACGCATCGCACGGAGGATGCGGTCGCTGCCCGATTGCAGCGGCATGTGCAGCTGCGGCATGACGGCCGGCGTCTCCGCCATCGCATCGATCACGTCGTCCGTGAACGCGGCCGGGTGGGGCGATGTGAAGCGGATGCGCTCGAGACCGTCGATCTCGCCCGCCGCGCGCAGCAGCTTGCCGAACGCCTGGCGGTCGCCGAACTCGACGCCGTAGGAGTTCACGTTCTGTCCGAGGAGGGTGACCTCGATCGCGCCGTCCTCCACGAGCAGCCGGATCTCGTTGAGGATGTCGCCGGGGCGGCGATCCTTCTCCTTGCCGCGCAGCGACGGCACGATGCAGAACGTACACGTGTTGTTGCAGCCGACCGAGATCGACACCCACCCGCTGTGCGCGGAGTCCCGTTTGGTGGGCAGGGTGCTCGGAAAGACCTCGAGCGCCTCCAGGATCTCCAGCTCGGCTTCGCCGTTGTGGCGCGCGCGCTCGAGGAGCGACGGCAGCGAGCCCATGTTGTGCGTACCGAACACCACATCGACCCACGGAGCCTTCTGCTGCACGGCGTCCTTGTCCATCTGCGCCAGGCATCCGCCCACCGCGATCTGCATGTCGGGGTTGCGGTCCTTGCGCGCCTTGAGGTGCCCGAGGGTGCCGTAGAGCTTGCCTGCGGCGTTGTCGCGCACCGCGCAGGTGTTGATGACGACGATGTCGGCAGCGTCGGACTCGGCGGCGCGCACATAGCCGGCGCTCTCGAGCGAGCCGGACAGGCGCTCGGAGTCGTGGACGTTCATCTGGCAGCCGAAGGTGCGCACCTCATAGGTGCGCGTGTGGCCATCGGAGCCGCGCGCGGCGGCGGACGGCTCGATCAGCGTAGGGGTCGCGGAGGGAGAGGACATGATCGCCCCATTCTACGAGGCATGGCCCGGAACGACCCGGATATCCCCCTCAGGTCGGATGCGACGAGCCGAGGGGTCCGCTTAGCGTGGGAGAAACGGTGCGAACGCCGATCCTCGATACGAAAGCGATGTGACTGTGCCCCGTCCTCCCCGCAAAACGATCGCCGCGGCCGCGGCCGCCTCCCTCGCGCTCCTGCTCTCCGCCTGCTCCGCCCCCGCCGCGGAGCAACCGGCACCAGAAGCCTCCGCCGCCTCGACCGCCGCGGCCGTCGATATCCCGGCGACGCCCGCCGGGGACGCCACCCGCTGGGTGCTCGAGCAGATGAACGCCGAGACCGAGACCGATCCGGCGGAGTGGGAGCCGCGCCTGCACCCGGACTTCCTCGCGTCGGTGAGCGCCGAGGAGATCGCCCAGATCATCGAAACGCAGATCCGCCCGGCCCGGCCGCTCGTGCCGACGGCGTACCGCGGGACCGAGAACGAGGCGGTCACCACGATCGCCGGCGTGCTGGGCGAGCCGTTCGACCTGTCGATCGTGGTCGACGAGGCGGGCCTGATCACGGGTCTGTTCTTGTCCCCCGTCATGCCCCCGCACACGCCCGCGGCCTCGATCGACGAGGTCGGCCAACGGTGGGCTGCGCTCCCCGGCGACACACGGGTGCTGGTCACCCTGGACGGAAAGACCATCCTCGACAGCGATCCGAACGTCTCCGCTCCCCTGGGCTCGATCTTCAAGCTCTACGTGCTGGGAGCGGTCGCCGATGCTGTCGCTGCCGGCACGGCGAGCTGGGACGATGTTCTCACCGTGACCGACGACGTCCGCAGCCTGCCCTCCGGCGAGCTGCAGGATGCCCCGACGGGCACCGAGGTCACGGTGCGCGAAGCGGCCGACAAGATGATCTCCATCAGCGACAACACCGCCACGGACATGCTCATCGCATACGTCGGCCGTGACGCGGTCGAGAACGCGGTCGCTGCGATGGGCCATCATGACCCTGCGGCGCTGCGCCCGTTCCTCACCACGCAGGAGATGTTCGCGCTCTCCTGGGGCGGCCATGACGATCTGCGTGCTCGGTGGGAGTCCGGTGACGAGGCCGAGCGCCGGGCGGTGGTCGCCGAGCTCGACGGGCGCCCATTCGAGCTGACGGCGGCCAACATCTCGCCGGAGGTCTCGTGGCCGGAGGGTGTGGAGTGGTTCGCCAGCGCGGCCGACATCACAGCCGCGCACACGGCACTGCATGAGCGGGGAGCCACGGACACCGCTGTCACGGAGGTCCTCACCCTGAACCCCGGCGTGAGGATCTCGACCGACGAGTGGCCGCAGGCGGCTTTCAAGGGCGGCTCGAACATCGGCGTCCTCACCGGATCCTGGCGAGCAGAGCGCTCCGATGGCGCCGTCCTCACTTTGGTGGTGCTGTCGTCCGACGACACGGTCATCGGGAGCGAAGCACAGAGCGAGCTGTTCGGCCTCGTGGAGGACGTATTCACGCTGCTTGCGGACTGACCGCCGGCAGCGTCAGCCGACGCACTCGGACGGACAGCGCACCGTCGACTGTCAGTCCGAGTGCGTCTCGGCCGGCCGCTCGAGCCCGGCGAACGGCGCTGCCGCCCTCTCGAAAGCCGGCACGTCCCGCGCTGAGATGGTTGTCACGCCGTAGAAGACGGAGACGCCGGCGACCAGGCCGTCGAACTCCTCGGCGTCGGCGCGCGCCTCGGGGTCAAGGCCGGCGTTCTGAACCGTCACCCAGACCCATTCGCCGCGACGCTGGAAGTCAGCGCTGCGCATCCACGCGGCGCGCGCTTCCTCCTCGGGCTCGACGAGGCGGCGCTCGAACCCCTGCGCGGCGAGAACGCTCTCGACCTCATCGAGCACGCGATCCCACTCTGACGGGTCGATCTCTCCGACGATGCGGAGGTCAGCGGAGTTGTAGGTCGTCAGCATGCTGTCACCGCCGTATCTGTTCCCGGAGTCCGGATGCCAGGCTCCCTCGCCGCGCACCTCGACCGGCGCGAGGCCGAAGCCCGTCGCGAGCTCCGCCGCGATATCCGCGACGATGCGTCGTTCCCGTTCCGCGACCGCCTCCACGCGGGGCGTCGCGATGACGTCGTCCACCGCCGTCCACGCGTTGGCGGGATAGTCAGCCCAGTCGACGGTCACCGCGACGCCCGCGGCGTCGGTGTAGGTGCTCTTCGGCGACACCGCGCAGCCGGTAAGGAGCAGGACCATGATGGCGCCCAACGCGGTCAGCCGCAGCGACCCGCTCATGCGTCACGACCACGGCTCGAGGTCGCCGCGAATCCGGCCAGACCGATCATGAGGTAGATGCCGCCGATCGACCAGACGAGAACCGTCATCATCCCGGATTCGACCAGCCCGGCGGCCATGAGCACCGCCCCGCTCAGCGCGATCACGAGAAAGCCCGGTCGCCATCCGGTGACGAAGAGCACAGCGCAGCTGATGGCGACGAGGATCGCGACGAACAGGGCAGGGGTCCCGATGATCGTCCCCGAGGCGAGGCCGGCGAACCCCACCAGGACCGGAAGCGCGAGCATCACCGCACCGGTGATGCGCCAGAGCGGTGTCGCGCGCAGGTCCAGGCCGTGCGTGATCCGCCACGGCACCAGGACTGCAGCCCAGACCAGCAAAGCGACCACGTGGAAGAAGCTGCCGATGGTCACGCTGGCGAGCACGGCGAAAAGCATCAGGGCGAGGGCGACGCCGAGCGTCACGACCGTGCGCATCCGGCGGGGCACCACCAGCGGCAGGGCAGCGGCGATCGCCGGAGCGAGCGTCACGAGCGCGATGCCCGGACCGTGTGAGGCGATCAGGGACACCTCGACCTGGCCGCCGGAGGCGGATTCGGGTGGGACGGCGACGGCGAACGACGGCAGGAGGAAGGTGACGAACACCGCCGCGACGACCGCTGTCACGACCGCCGCCACGATGAGCAGGCGGAAGGCGGCATCCGCGCGCGCGGCATCGGCATTGTTCTCGACCACCGCAGGGCTCAGGAACAGCTCCTCCCGCGACGCCTGCGCGACCTCTTCGGGCGAGCCGAGGCCGCGCAGCACGTCATCCGTACTGCGGCCGGCCTCCTCCGCGTCGAGCAGGTGTGCGCGCACATCGTCGACGATGGCCGACCTGGCTTGCTCCGGCAGATCGGACAATGCTCGTCGAAGTGCCTGCAGGTAGCGCTGCGCGACCGGGTCCAGGGCCTCGTTCATCACTGTTCCTCCATGTCGATTGAGTGCTCATCGTGTGCGGGAACGCCGTCGAGCACCTCCGCCACGCGGGGTGCGAGCGTTCCCCAGACGGCGCGGAAGGTGTCGAGCTGCGCCCGGCCGCGCGGTGTGACGGCGTAGTACCGTCGCGACCGGGCGCCGGATCCGGCTTCCCACCGTGTCTCGACGAATCCGCTCTCCCGCATCCGCGCGAGAAGCGGATAGAGGCTGCCCTCGCTCGCGGTCAGACCGCGCGCGCCCAGGGTCTCGGCAAGCTCGAGACCGTACATGTCGCGCTGCGCGAGCAGGGCGAGCACACACGACTCCAGAACGCCCTTGCGGATGTTCGTCGCCATCCGCTCGCCGGCTTCGTCCATGCTGCCATTCTTACCTTGCATCGCAAGTATTGCAAGACAAGAGTTCGAGAACAGCCGGGCATGACCGAGGAACGTCATGCAATAATCTGCGTATGAATGCAAATAGCGGATGCACCCTCGGCCCGGACAGCGCTTCCGTCGAGCTGGCCGTCGAGGTCTTCTCGATGCTCGCCGACGCCACGCGGGTACGCATCATCCTCGCGCTGCGAGATCGGGAGCTTCCGGTGAACACGCTCGCGGAGCTGGTGGGCAAGTCGGCGCCGGCGGTTTCCCAGCATCTGGCGAAGCTGCGCCTGGCGCGCATCGTGCTGACCCGCCAGGAGGGGACGAAGGTGTTCTACCGGCTGGCGAACGAGCATGCCCGTCAGCTGGTCGCCGAGGCGATCTTCCAGGCCGAACACTCCCTCAGCACAGACCCGGCGCACCATCGGGGCACGCACCCGGCGCCATCCGAGACGCGCTGATGCCCAGGGTGCCGCACTGATGCCCAGGGTGCTGCAATGATGCCCAGGGTGCTGCGCTGATGCTCAGGGTCCTGCGCGACCCGACCTACGCGCGACTCTTCGCCGCTCAGGTGATCGCCCTGCTCGGCACCGGCCTCCTCACGGTCGCGTTGGGGCTGCTGGCGTTCGATATCGCCGGCGATGCGGCGGGTTCTGTGCTCGGCACCGCCCTGACGATCAAGATGGTCGCCTATGTCGGCGTCGCACCATTGATCGCCGCGCTCGTCGATCGCCTGCCGAAGAAGGCGGTTCTCGTCACGGCGGATGCGGTACGACTCGCCGTGGCACTGTGCCTGCCGTTCACGACAGAGACGTGGCAGATCTTCCTCCTGGTGTTCGTGCTGCAGTCAGCGTCGGCGACGTTCACCCCCGCGTTCCAGGCGCTCATTCCCGCCGTTGTGCCCGAGCCCCGCGACTACACGCGCGCACTGGCGCTGTCACGCCTTGCCTACGATCTCGAGTCATTGCTGAGCCCGGCGATCGCCGCGGCGCTGCTGACGATCACCACCTCAGGGAATCTCTTCTTCGGCACCGCGCTCGGGTTCGCCATCTCCGGCGCCCTCGTCCTCACGACCCGGCTGCCCGCGCTGCCGCCGCGCCTCGATGACACCACGTTCTGGCAACGCCTCCCCCTCGGCGCACGGATCTTCGCCGCCACCCCGACGCTCCGCTTCCTGATGCTCGCCAATGTGGTCGTCGCGACGGGGACGGCGCTCGTCCTCGTGAACTCCGTGGTCTACGCGAAGGGCGTGCTGCGCCTCGACGACACCGCACTCGCCCTCACCCTCGCCGCCTGCGGTATTGGTTCCCTCGTGATGGCCCTCGCCGTCCCGCGCATCACGACGCGGATCGGTGTGATCCCGACGATGAGGATCGGCCTGACGATGATCGTCGTCTGCCTGATCGCCGCCGTGGTCATGACCGTGGCCGTGACGGCGACCGGAACCGGCTGGGGATGGCTGCTCGCCACCTGGGCGGTGCTCGGCATGGGCACATCCCTCGTCGGCACACCATCATCACGGCTGCTCGCGGACGCCTCGAACGCGAGCAACCGTGGTCTCGTCTACACCGCGCAGTTCGCGCTCTCGCACGCCTGCTTCCTGATCGCCTATCCGGTCGCCGGATGGCTCGGCGCGACGGATCTCACCCTCGCTGCGCTCGTGCTGACGGTGATCGCGGCGGCCGCTGCCGCGATCGCCCTCGCCGCATCCCCGCGTCTCCGGACAGGGAGCGACGAACCCGCTCATCCCCGGACGACACGTCATTCAGAGACGTGACGGTCGCCCGGATCCCCGGCGCGGTGCACACAGCCGTGCCGCCACCGCCATCAGCACCACGACGAACATTCCCGGCCGATCGCCGACGGCACTGCCGCAACACAGGGCGCCCACCGACTGGAGGTACACGGACGTACCGGTACACAGGCGTACCGGTACACAGGCGTAGCGGCGTACCGGCACGTGTGCGCGGAGGCCCGGAGAGCGCTCTACTCGAAGCGCACCGAATGACCGCGAGGGGCCGCAGCCTCCTGGAGTGCCTTGCGTGCAACCGACAGCGAAGACGAACCGAAACCGCGCCGAGCGAGGCGCCCCGCCAGACGACGCAGCGCAACCTCGAAGTCGAGGTTCGTCATCGAGCGGGCAGCGGAGCGCGCATACTCCAGAGCCCGCTCATCCTCGTCGTCGTTCGAGAGCTCGTCGAGCACCTCAGCCACGATCGGTGCTGAGATCCCGCGCTGGGCGAGGGTCCGGGAGAGCAGACTCCTCCCCTGTCCTTTGCGCTCCACGCCGGTTCGCACGAGGTGCTCGGCGAGCGAACGGTCATCGAGATAGCCATGCCCCTGGAAACGCTCGAGGATCTCCGCAATGCGATCACCGGATCGAAGATCGCCCGATGCACCACGTCTCTTCACCTGTTCGGCGAGCACGTCACGCGCCTCCTGCACCGAGAGCTGTCGCCCGCGGAGCCTCCGCACGAGGAAGTCCTCCGCCGCCGCCATGACCTCGTCGATCGTCGGCCCGTCGTCCGCGTCATCGCCCACCGCCGCGCCGCCGATCGCGCGGGGACCATCGATGGCCCCCGCGCTGTCTCGGAACGCCACGACAGAGCCGCTCCGTCGGTGGGCTGGATGCCGTGACGAGGGCGTGCCGGCATCTCCCGACCCCTCATCGACCGCGCCCGCCGCCCGCTGGCCGGAGAACATCGGGATGACAGGGGCGAGCCCGGACGGAATCATCCGCTCGCCCCCGTTCTGCGTCGACATGATCGTCCTCGTCACCCAGTACGGACCGTCACGCGGGACGACGCTGAGCGAGTTCGTCGGCCTGTGCCGGCTCCTCGGCAGAGGCACCACCCACACCGAGCTTCTGCTTGATCTGCGTCTCGATCGCGTCGGCGATGTCGGCGTTGTTGAGCAGGAAGTTGCGGGCGTTCTCCTTGCCCTGCCCCAGCTGGTCGCCATCGTACGTATACCAGGACCCGGACTTCTTGACGATGCCGTGCTCGACGCCGAAATCGATCAGGCTGCCCTCGCGGGAGATGCCGGTGCCGTAAAGGATGTCGAACTCCGCCTGCTTGAAGGGGGGTGCCATCTTGTTCTTGACGACCTTGACGCGGGTGCGGTTCCCGACCGCTTCCGAGCCGTCCTTCAACGTCTCGATGCGACGAATGTCCAGGCGCACCGATGCGTAGAACTTGAGCGCCTTTCCACCCGCGGTGGTCTCCGGCGAGCCGAAGAAGACACCGATCTTCTCACGCAGCTGGTTGATGAAGATCGCCGTGGTCTTCGTCTGGTTCAGCCCACCCGTGAGCTTACGCAGCGCCTGCGACATGAGGCGCGCCTGCAGACCGACGTGCGAGTCTCCCATCTCGCCCTCGATCTCCGCCCGAGGAACGAGCGCTGCGACCGAGTCGATGACGACGAGATCGATCGCGCCGGAGCGAATCAGCATGTCGGCGATCTCGAGGGCCTGCTCACCGGTGTCCGGCTGGGAGACCAGGAGAGCGTCGATGTCGACGCCGAGCTTCTTGGCGTAGTCGGGGTCGAGCGCATGCTCGGCGTCGATGAACGCGGCGATGCCGCCCGCCCGCTGAACGTTTGCGATCGCGTGCAGCGTGAGCGTGGTCTTACCGGAGGACTCTGGGCCGTAGATCTCGATGATGCGACCTCGGGGCAGACCGCCGACGCCGAGTGCGACGTCGAGAGCGATGGAGCCGGTCGGAATGATCTCGACGGGCGCACGCTCGTCGCTGCCCAGCCGCATGACCGAGCCCTTCCCGAACTGACGATCGATCTGCGCGAGGGCCGACTCCAGGGCCTTCTCGCGTTCGGCTGTGCTGGGCATGGCGTGCTCCTTCTGCTCGTGTGCTGCCGCCTCTAGGCTGTCGCGACCGCCCCCGGCAAGGGATGATTCTCCGACAAGGCGAATGGCTTTTCGCCGCGTGCTTCACGGTACGCGGGGCCTCCGACATCGACAGTCGGGTTCCCGGGTATGTGGAGAACATGGCGAGACGTCCACCTGTTCAGAAGACTACGCCCTCTCGAACGAATATTCGATGATGCGGCGCACCGACACGCCGATTCGCCGAACACATCCAATGGGCGAGCGCACTCGCGAAGCGATCAGCCGCGCTTCGGGTCGATGCGGCCGACGCCGTAGCGCCGCTCAGCAGGAACACCCACCTCTTCGCAGAGCGCGAGCCAGATCTCCCGCGGCGGGGTGCCCGCGTCAAGGGCCTGCACCGGAGTGCGGTCCCCCACCGCCGCCAGCACGAGATCGTGCATCAACGACAGCGCACGGGAACCGAACTCCGCATCGACGGCGCGGAGGAACTCGCTGCGACGCACGCGTCAGCGCAGCGAGAGCTCGGACTCGACGGATGCCACCAGGTCGTCGGGAACGACATCAGGGAACACCTGGAGACCTTCGAGCACCGAGAGCCGGTCGCCGACCTCGTGATAGATCGTGGAGATGGGGACTTCAAGAGCTTCTGCCACCGAGGCGATGATCTCGCTCGAGGCTTCCTTCTGCCCGCGTTCGACCTCGCTGAGGTAGCCGAGGGCCACCGACGCCTTGCTCGCGACCTGGCGAAGGGTCTGCCCCTTGCGCTGGCGGAGGTCGCGGAGGACGTCGCCGATCTCGTGACGTGCCAGGATCATCTCAGTCCCTCCCTTCCCTCTGATCGATCTGCCGGGCTGTCAAGACTACTGCACCGGTTGGTGTCACTCTAACCTTTCTCTGCTGTGCGCCCGCTTGGAATCGCGAACCTTCAGCGTCAAAAGATGACAACCCGAGAAGAAGCGGAGCTATTCCCGGTCGCCACCGGGCAAGGATCACTCCATCTCCTCGCACAACTCCCTGAGCGCTTCGCGCACGCTCCCCCCGCGAATCTCGGCACGGTCGCCCGGAATGACGAGCGAGACCACCCGCACTCCGCTCGGAGTCGCGATGCCGATGTGCACGGTCCCGACCGGTTGGCCGTCCGGCGAGTCGGGCCCGGCGATCCCGGTGGTCGACACGCCCACGTCCGCCGGGACCCCCGCGACCGCCATCGCACGACGCACGCCGAGCGCCATCTGTCGGGCAACGTCCGGATGCACAGCTCCGTGCTCGGCGAGCAGGCCGGGGTCGACACCCAGCACGGACGCCTTGATCGCCGTGTCGTATGCCACCACGCCCCCGCGCACGCTCTCCGAGGCTCCCGGCACATCGATGAGAGCGCTGACCAGCATCCCGCCGGTCAGCGACTCGGCGACCCCGATCGACCACCCCCGCTGCCGGAGGAGCGTCAGGACAGCGGCGGCGGCGCTCATCGTGCGGTGCGCCGCGCGCGCACGGCGGTGATGACGTAGTCGATACCGCTCGCCACGGTGAGCACCACGGCGATGGTCATCGTGACGACATTGATCCACCAGAACAGACCAGCGGCGTCCGGCCACACCGCGCCGAACGGCAGCAGCGCGAACGAGAGCGCGACAGCCTGCGCGACCGTCTTGAGCTTGCCCATCCACGCCGCGGCGACGACGTGGTCCTCCACGATCATCAGACGGTGGACGGTGATGCCGATCTCACGCACCAGCACCAGCAGGACGACCCACCCCGGCAGCTCTCCCAGAATCCAGAGGCCGATGAACGCGGCACCGGTGAGCGCCTTGTCCGCGATCGGGTCGAGAAGCTTGCCGAGGTCGCTGACGAGGTGGTACTTGCGAGCGAGATAGCCGTCGACGCCGTCCGTGGCGATCGCGACGATGAACAGGACCGCCGCCCACCAGCGCATCGCCCCGGGTGCCACCGCGCCGACCGCGGCCTGGTAGGCCACGGCATCGCTCGGAGCATCGGAGAAGGCGATGAACTCTGCTCGTGTGCCCGGCTCCGCCAGCAGCAGCCAGAGGAAGACCGGGACGCAGAGGATGCGGACGATCGTGATCGCGTTCGGAAGCTGCTTGGGGATGGCCACGATGCGAGCCTAGTCGGCACGACGGCACCGCCCCGGCCCCGCCCTGCGTGCGATGCCCCGCCCCGGACACGGAACACCATCCGTCGTGGGCCGTCGGGGCGGCGCCCGCACGGAGCGGAGACGTCAGTCGCGGCCGGTGAGACTCCACGCGTCTTCGGAGTCCTCCTCGGACTCCACGACCTCGTACCCGTCGAACTGGGCCGCCACGGCATCCGTTCCGTAGGGGTCGGACGGCGCTTCTGATGCGTGCGGCTGCGGCGGCTCGTCGCCGCGCAACCGAGCCAGCACACCCGGCAGCTGCTCGGCGTTGACCAGCACGTCGCGCGCCTTCGACCCCTCCGAGGGGCCGACGATCTCACGCGATTCGAGCAGGTCCATCAGGCGTCCGGCCTTCGCGAAGCCCACCCGCAGCTTGCGCTGGAGCATCGACGTCGAGCCGAACTGCGATCCCACCACCAGCTCGGCGGCGGCAAGCAGGAGATCGAGGTCGTCTCCGATGTCGGCGTCGACCTCCTTCTTCTCCGCGACCTGCTGCACATCCGGCCGGTACTCCGGCCGTGCCTGCGCGGTGACGTGCGTCACGACGCGCTCGATCTCGTCCTCGTTCACCCACGCGCCCTGCACACGGATCGGCTTGGAGGCGCCCATCGGCAGGAACAGGCCGTCACCCTGACCGATCAGGCGATCAGCGCCCGGCTGATCGAGGATGACGCGGGAGTCGGTGACGCTGGACACCGCGAAAGCGAGGCGAGACGGCACATTGGCCTTGATGAGACCGGTGACGACGTCGACGGACGGACGCTGGGTCGCGAGCACCAGATGGATCCCGGCCGCTCTGGCGAGCTGGGTGATGCGCTGGATCGAGTCCTCGACGTCGCGCGGGGCGACCAGCATCAGGTCGGCGAGCTCGTCGACCACCACCAGGAGGTACGGGTAGGGCTTGAGCACACGCTCGCTGCCGGGCGGGAGCTGGATCTCACGCGAGGTGACCGCGCGATTGAAGTCGTCGATGTGGCGGAATCCGAACGACGCGAGGTCGTCGTACCGCATGTCCATCTCCTTGACGACCCACTGCAGCGCCTCAGCGGCCTTCTTCGGGCTCGTGATGATGGGGGTGATCAGGTGGGGCACGCCCGTGTAGGAGGTCAGCTCGACACGCTTCGGGTCGATCAGCACCATCCGCACCTGCGCCGGGGTCGCGCGCATCAGCAGGCTCGTGATCATCGAGTTCACGAAGCTGGACTTTCCGGACCCGGTGGATCCGGCCACGAGGAGGTGCGGCATCTTGGCGAGGTTCGCCACGACGTAGCCGCCGCCGACGTCCTTGCCGATGCCGATCGTCATGGGGTGCGTCGCCTGGGCGGCCGCTGTCGAGCGCAGCACGTCGCCGAGCGTCACGATCTCGCGATCCGCATTGGGGATCTCCACGCCGATGGCGCTCTTGCCGGGGATCGGCGCGAGGATGCGCACCTCGTTCGACGCCACCGCGTAGGCGATGTTGTTCGACAGCGCGGTGATCCGCTCGACCTTCACGCCGGGCCCGAGCTCGATCTCGTACTGGGTGACCGTCGGCCCGCGCGAGAAGCCGGTGACCTTCGCGTCGATGCCGAACTGGTCGAGCACGCCGGTGATCTGCGCGACCACCTGGTCGTTCGCCGCGGAACGGTCGCGATGCGGAGAACCCGCAGCCAGCGACGTCGCCGAGGGCAGGATGTAGGGCGTGCTCGGCGGCTGGATGCCGCTCTCCCCCGGACCCGCCGTGCCGATGCCGGAGAGACCGGCCAGCTCGCCGGTGTCGTGCTCGCCGTCGCCGAGCAGCGCGGTCGCCGCTCCGGGGTCTTCGTCGCCGAGGCCGGCGGCGAAGTCGGTCAGTCCGTCGAGGATCTGCGTCGCCGCATCGGGGTCTGGCGCTGGCACCGGCTTCGTCGGGGCGAAGCGGGGCGCCGGGCGCGCCGGAGCCGGCTCCGGGTCGTCGAGGGCGACGTCGAAGGACGACGGCGCGATGGCCTGATCGAAACCACCGGACGACGATCCGACAGGAAGGAGTTCGGTGAGGTCCTGCGAGCCGAGACGGGCGCCATCAGGATCCTCCTCACGACCGGTGCGATTGCGTCGCCACCACGGCAGCGAGTCATCGACGGGGAGCCGCTCGGTCGCAGCGTCGCCCTCGTCGGCGGGCCGGCGCTGCGCGTCGAACGCCCACACATAGAGCTCTCCGAGGCGATGGCCGATGCGGTTCGGCGGGGTCTTGGTCAGGATGAGGATGCTGAGCACACCCAGGAGCGACAGGACGATGTTCGCGCCGATCACGGTCAGGCCGAGCGCGAGCGGCTCACCGACCAGCCACCCGAAGAGGCCCCCCGCAGCACTCAGCGCGGGCGGTCCCTGCTGCGGATCCGGGCGCCCGCCGGCCTCATGGCAGAACGCGGCGATCGTGACCACCAGCATGACGAAGCCGATGCCCACCCTGCCGTTGTCGTACACCGACGACGGGTGCCGGAAGAGCCAGCCCGCGAGCAGCACGAGCAGGACGGGCAGAATGAACGCCGCCCGGCCGACGAGGATGCCGAAGCTGTAGGCGCTGATGGTCGTGGCGACCTCGTTGCCGATGAGGAACCATTCGACCACCGCCCCCGCGGCGGCGAGCAGGACGAGCAGGAACGGCAGGCTGTCCCTGCGCTGGTCCTTCTCGAGGGTCTCCAGCCCGAAAGAGCGGAAAAGTCCTCCCACCCCGTGGGCGAGTCCGTTCCAGGCACGCACGAGAACCGGCGGCTTGGCCGCGGCGTCGATGGACTCCTTCGGCGCCGGCGCGGGCTTGCGTGCCTTCGACGACGCGCCGCGCGACGGCGCGCCGCTAGCGCGTGTGGTCGTCGAGCTCCTGGGCATGCTTCCCACGCTACGCGCTGCCGGCGACATCGCCCGGGAATGACGCGGGTCTCAGCCGAGTTCGACGGCCCGCATGGAAACAGGCAGACAACACCACATCAGGACGAAACCTCACGGAACGGCCTGATCTGGCGCTGTCTGCCTGTTTTCGTGCGGAAGGGTCAGGCCTCGATGACGAGCGGGACGATCATCGGACGCCGCCGCAGCTTCTGGTTGACCCAGCGGCCGATCGTGCGCCGCACGACCTGCGAGAGCGCGTGCGTGTCCCGCACGCCGTTGCCGGCGGCCTCCTTGAGCGCAGCGACGATCTTGGGGGTGACATCGTCGAACACGGCGTCATCCTCTGCGACGCCGCGGGCATGGATCTCCGGTCCGCTGACGATCTTCCCCGTCGCGGCGTCGACCACCACGATCACCGAGATGAAGCCCTCTTCGCCGAGGATGCGCCGGTCCTTGAGGTCGGCGTCCGTGATCTCGCCCACCGTCGAGCCGTCGACGTAGACGTATCCGATCTCCAGCTGGCCCACCACGCGGGCTTCGCCGTCCTTCATGTCGATCACGGTGCCGTTCTCGGCCAGGATCGTGCGCTCCGCCGGGATCCCGGTTTCCTGCGCCAGCTTGGCGTTGGCCATCAGGTGGCGGTGCTCGCCGTGCACCGGCAGGACATTGCGGGGGCGCAGGATGTTGTAGCAGTACAGCAGCTCACCCGCCGCGGCGTGGCCGGAGACGTGCACCTTGGCGTTGCCCTTGTGCACCACGGTCGCACCGAGCTTCGTCAGTCCATCGATGACCCGGTACACGGCGTTCTCGTTGCCCGGGATCAGGCTCGACGCCAGGATCACGGTGTCGCCCTCGCCGGGCTCGATCGCGTGGTCCAGGTTGGCCATCCGGCTGAGCACGGCCATCGGCTCGCCCTGCGAGCCGGTGGACATGTAGACCACCTGGTCGTCCGGGAGATCCTTGGCTTTCTTGTAGTCGATCAGCACCCCCTCCGGAACGGTGAGGTAGCCGAGGTTCTCGGCGATGGTCATGTTGCGCACCATGCTGCGGCCGAGGAAGGCCACCCGGCGCCCGTGGGCGTGGGCGGCGTCGATCACCTGCTGCACGCGATGAACGTGGCTCGAGAAGCTCGCCACGATCACCCGGCGAGGCGCCTTCGCGATCACCTGCTCCAGCACCGGTCCGATGGAACGCTCCGTCGGCGTGAAGCCCGGCACGTCGGCGTTGGTCGAGTCGACGAGGAAGAGGTCGATGCCCTCCTCGCCGAGCCGGGCGAAGGCACGCAGATCGGTGATGCGGCCGTCGAGCGGCAGCTGGTCCATCTTGAAGTCACCGGTGGCCAGCACGAGGCCGGCCGGCGTGCGCACCGCGACGGCGAGGGCGTCGGGGATCGAGTGGTTGACCGCGACGAACTCCAGCTCGAAGGGGCCGAGCTGTTCCTTCTGGCCCTCCGCGACGGTGACCGTGACCGGCTTGATGCGGTGCTCCTTGAGCTTCGCCTCGACGAGAGCGAGCGTGAGCCCGGACCCGATCAGGGGAATGTCGCCCTTCAAGCGCAGCAGATACGGCACCGCGCCGATGTGATCCTCGTGCCCGTGCGTGAGCACGATCCCGACGATGTCGTCGAGCCGACCCTTGATCGGCTCGAAGTCGGGCAGGATCAGGTCGACACCGGGTTGATGCTCCTCCGGGAAGAGCACCCCGCAGTCCAGGATGAGCAGCTTGCCGTCGTAATCGAAGACGGTCATGTTTCGGCCGACCTCGCCGAGCCCGCCGATCGGGGTGATCCGGAGCGTCCCGGGGGCGAGGGGGGGAATGTCGGAGAGGGGAATGGACATGGTCCTCCAGGTCACGGGCGCGACGCCCGCATCGGTTGTGTTCTCAGCGCGTGGTGCCGGACACCTTGGGCAGCGCGCCGCCGGCGGCGGCATTGCGGTCGGGCCGGAAGTCGGAGAAGTCGGCGCCAGGGATGCCGGAGACGAGCGCGAGCTCGTCCTCGATGATCGCTGCCTCCCATTCCTCTGGTCCCACCAGGGGAAGGCGCACGCGCGGGCTGCCGATGCGGCCGAGCCCGTGCAGCACGTACTTCGCCGAGACGGTGCCGGGCACGTGCGTCATGATGGCGCGCACGAGCGGCTCGAGCTGCCGGTGCGTCTCGGTGGCCGTCGCCAGATCGCCGCGGTTCACCGCGTCGACGATCGTGCGGTACGGCGCGGACGTGATGTTGGCGGTGACGCCGATCATGCCCGCTGCCCCGATGGACAGGTGCGGGAGCACATTCGCGTCGTCGCCGGAGAAGTACAGCAGGTCGGTCTGATTGAGCACCCTGCTCACCTCGGAGAAGTCGCCCTTGGCGTCCTTCACGGCGATGATGTTGGGGTGCTTGGCGAGGCGCAGGATCGTCTCGTACATGATCGGCACGCCCGTGCGACCGGGGATGTCGTAAAGGATCACCGGCAGGTCTGTGGCATCGGCGACCAGACGGAAGTGCGTCAGGATGCCCGCCTGCGTCGGCTTGTTGTAGTACGGCGTCACGATCATGATGCCGTCTGCGCCGGCCTTCTCGCTCGCCCGGTAGAGATCGATGGCGTGGGCGGTCTCGTTGGATCCGCCGCCGGTGATGATCTTCGCGCGCCCGGCGGAGACCGCGCGGGCCACCTCGACGAGGCGGATCTTCTCCGCGTCGGTGAGGGTGGACGTCTCCCCCGTCGTGCCGGTGACGACGATGCCGTCCGCCCCGTCGGAGATCACTCGGTCGATGTGCTTCTCGACCGCGGGCCAGTCGACCTCGCCGTCGGCCGTCATCGGGGTGACGAGCGCGACGAGAACCTGTCCGAAGGGGTTGCCCGAATGCGTCATGGTTCTCAGCGTACCCCGGCCTGCGGCATCCCTTTCGGCAGCGCGTCCGCTTGTTCCGGCACCGGGTTGCTCCGATGCCGCCCCGTGAGGCGTCAGAGGCGGCCGCGACGGCCGAGGCGTGCGAGGACGGGTGCCGGCAGCAGGCGCGCGAGGGCGGCGAGCGCCGTGTACCGCAGGGACGGCACAGAGACCGCCCGACCACGCGCCGCGTCACGCAGTCCGGTGCGCACCACGCTCCGCGCGTCGAGCCACATCCACCCCGGCACGCCCTCCTGTCCGCGCGGAAGACCCATCCGCTCGTGGAACGAGGTGTGCGTGAATCCCGGGCAGACGGCCGTGATGCGCACACCGTCGCCGGCGTACTCGACGGCGGCCCATCGGCTGAAGCCGATCACCCACGCTTTGCACGCGGCGTAGGTCGAGCGGGGCAGGAAGCCGGCGACCGACGCGACGTTGACGATCGTGCCGCCGCGGCCGCGCATCCCCGCGAGCGCTGCGTGCATGAGCCGCATCGGCGCCTCCACCAGCACGCGGAGATGACGCACCTCGTCGTCGATGTCGTTGTCGGCGAACTGCAGCGGCAGGCCGAACCCGGCGTTGTTCACCAAGACGTCGATGGGGTGCTGGGCGATCCGCTCGACCACACGCTCCACATCCTCCTCGACCGCGAGGTCGGCCACCAGGACATCGGCCCGGACACCATGCTCGTCGCGCAGCGATCGGGCGAGAGCCTCGAGAGCGTCCGCGGAGCGAGCGACCAGGACCAGGTCGGCGCCGCGCGCCGCGAGCTGGCGGGCGAACTCAGCACCCAGCCCAGCGCTGGCGCCGGTGACGAGGGCACGGGGCATGTCAGTGCCCGCTCTCACGGTCGTAGCCGAGGAAGCGATAGCGGACGCCGGTGCGCGAGGTCTGCCACCCGCCGGCATCGGCGAGCCGCCATCCGTCGCGCGACGGGGCGAACGTGTCACCGGCCACATCGAGGTCGAGCTCGGTGACCTCCAAGCGGGTCGCCAGGTCTGCGGCGAGCGCGAAGATCTCCGCCCCGCCGATGACCCATGCCGCTTCGAGGCCGGCGATGGCCTCGACGATGCTTGCGGCACGGCGTGCTCCGGGAGCCGACCACCCCGGCGACCGGGTGATGACGATGTTCTCCCTGCCGGGCAGCGGCCGGAAACGCTCGGGCAGCGATTCCCAGGTCCGCCTCCCCATCACGACCGGAGACGACCCGGTGACGGCGCGGAAATGGGCAAGGTCTTCCGGAACATGCCACGGCATCCCGCCGTCGGCCCCGATCACGCCGTCACGGGTCTGCGCCCAGATCAGGCCGAGCGAGATCGGCCGCGCCGTCATACTGCGACCTCGGCCCGGATCGCCGGGTGGTGCTGATAGCCCTCCACGACGACATCGTCGTAGACGTAGTCGAAGATCGACGCCGGGGTGCGCGCGAACCGGAGCGTCGGGAACGGATACGCATCGCGGGAGAGCTGCTCTCTGACCTGATCGACGTGGTTGTCGTAGACGTGACAGTCGCCGCCGGTCCAGATGAACTCCCCCGGCGCAAGCCCGGTCTGCTGGGCCACCATCAGCGTCAGCAGGGCGTAGGAGGCGATGTTGAACGGCACGCCGAGGAACATGTCCGCACTGCGCTGATACAGCTGGCACGAGAGCTTGCCGTCTGCGACGGAGAACTGGAAGAGGGCGTGGCAGGGTGCGAGGGCCATCCGCGGGATGTCCGCGACGTTCCAGGCCGAGACGATCAGGCGACGTGAATCCGGGTTCGTGCGGATCTGCGCGACGACGTCGGCGAGCTGGTCGATCGTCCCGCCGTCCGGCGTCGGCCACGACCGCCACTGCACGCCGTACACCGGTCCGAGGTTGCCGTCGGCATCGGCCCACTCGTCCCAGATCGTGACCCCGTGCTCCTGCAGCCAGCGCGCGTTGCCGTCACCGCGGAGGAACCACAGCAGCTCGTACACGATCGACTTCAGGTGCACGCGCTTGGTCGTGATCAGGGGGAAACCCTCGGCGAGATCGAACCGGATCTGGCGGCCGAACACGCTGGTCGTGCCCGTGCCCGTGCGGTCGTTCTTGTGGACGCCGTTGTCGAGCACGTCTCGGAGCAGGTCCTCGTAGGGGGTCGGCACGCGCTCACTCATGGCTCAACGATATCGTCGCTCCAGCGCGCACAGCCGGTGTCGTCACCGGAGGACACAACCAGACTCGCGCTCTGCCGGGCGCCCTATCCTCTGATCATGGCGCTGACGACCGCTCTCCTCATCGCTCTGGCGCTCACCGCAGCCACAGTGGTCGCCGGACTGGTCTGGCGCGCCACCACGGGCCGCAGACGGGACGCCGGCGATCTGCGCGTGGTGGCGAAAGACCTTCCCGTCACGGGCACGCGCGGCACGCTCGTCCAGTTCAGCACGACGCAGTGCGCGCGCTGCCCGCAGGTGCGCCGTCAGCTCACCGCACTGGCCGACGACGCCGACGGGCTCGCGCACGTCGAGATCGACCTCACCGACCGCCCCGACCTCGCCCGCCGCTATCACGTGCTGCAGACGCCGACGGTCTTCGTCGTCGATCCTGCTCTGCGGGTCCGGGCCCGTTTCGGCGGGCCGCCGCGGGTCGACGAGCTCACCGCCGCGATCTCCGTACTCTGACGCAGAACAGACCCCCAGGAGGCCCCCATGTCAGAACCTGCAGGCATCGATCCCCGCGGCCCGCGCTTCGGGGCCGCCATCACCTCGGCGCTGCTGCTGATCGCCGTCGTCGTGGCACTTCTTCCGAGCGGGTCCAGCTCACGCGGCTGGTTCGCCTATCAGCCGCTCGCCCAGGAGATGTTCGTGGTCGATCCCGCGCCGGCACCTCTGGCGCATCCCGCCCTCCCCCTCGCCGTGATCATCGCGCTCCTCTTCCTCTGGGGCGTGCTCTCACCCCGCACCCACCCCTGGAACCTGATCTTCCGCGCCGTGGTGCGTCCCCGCCTGAAGCCCCCGGTGGACCTCGAGGACCCCCGGCCGCCACGCTTCGCCCAGGGGGTCGGCCTCACCGTCGTGCTGATCGGGATCACCCTGCACCTTCTCGGGGTTCCCTTCGCGCTCCCGATCGCCCTCGCAGCGGCCTTCGTCGCGGCGTTCCTGAACGCGGCCTTCGGTTTCTGCCTCGGCTGCCAGATCTATCTGCTCCTTCAGCGCGCGAAGGGCCGACCAGCGCACTGAGCGACGTATGCTCCCCAGAGCGGGGCCACGACGCCGCGGGGCTCCGGAACGACTGTGAGGAGCACCTATGAGCGCCGACCGTGTCATCGTCGCCGGTTCTTCCGGCCTCATCGGCACCGCCCTGGTCGCTTCGCTCGCGTCCGACGGTGTGCCCGTGACCCGCCTCGTCCGCCAGGAGCCGGAGACACCAGACCAGGTGCGGTGGACGCCCGGCGAGTGGCTCGACCCCGCTGTGCTGGCCGGGGCGCGCGCGGTGGTCTGCCTGAACGGCGCCAGTATCGGTCGTTTCCCGTGGACGAAGGCCTACCGCCGGGAGCTGCGTTCCTCGCGTATTCTTCCCACACGCACCATCGCCGACGCCCTGAGAATCCTCGGCGCGGATGCTCCGGCGTTCATCTCGGGCTCGGCCATCGGCTTCTACCCGCAGCGCTCGCATGACGTCCTCACCGAGACGTCGCCGCGCGGGGAGGGATTCCTCGCCGACCTGTGTGTGGAGTGGGAGCGCGTGGCCCGGTCCGCGGGCGATGCGGCACGCGTGGCCACGCTGCGAACCGCCCCGGTCGTACACCCCGACGGCGTGCTCAAGCCGCTCATCGCGCTCACCCGGCTGGGCCTCTCCGGTCCGATCGGCCGTGGCACGCAGTCGTGGACCTGGATCTCCTTGGCCGACGAGGTGCGCGCGATCCGCCACATCATCGACAACCCCATCGAGGGCCCGGTCAATCTGGTCGGCCCCGCCCGTGCGACGGCGAACGATCTCGGACGCGCGCTGGCCGCGCGGCTGCACCGGCCGTTCCTCGTGCCGGCACCCGCCCCCGCCCTCGAGCTCGTGCTGGGTCGTGAGGCCACCCGATCGCTGCTCACCTGCGATCAGCACGCGCTGCCGCAGGTGCTGCTCTCGACCGGATTCTCCTTCCAGGACCCGACCGTGGAGGACGCCGTGGCGGCAGCACTGGACCCGCGGCCCGACGCGGACGGATGACCCGAGACGCCTCGCCCGGAACCACGCACCGACGACTAGGCTGACCGAACACCCCTGCGACAGGAGATGCCATGTCCGTCACCAGCGAATCCGCCGCCACCTGGACCGGAAGCCTGTTCGACGGGTCAGGCACCGTCGCCTTCTCGTCCTCGCGCCTGGGCACGTTCCCGATCGACTGGAAGGCCCGCAGCGCGGGCTCCGAGACCACGACCACTCCGGAAGAGCTGATCGCTGCCGCGCACTCGTCGTGCTACAGCATGGCTCTGTCGAACATGCTGGCGGAGAACGGCACCCCGCCAGAGCGCGTCGACACCACCGCCTCCGTCACGTTCACCCCGGGCACCGGCATCACCGGCAGCCACCTCAATGTCAACGCGGTGGTCCCCGGCCTCGACCCGGAACGCTTCGCCCAGATCGCCGAGAGCGCCAAGGTCGGCTGCCCCGTCTCCCAGGCCCTCGCGGGGATCGAGATCACCCTCGAAGCGACTCTCGCCTGACCGCGGCGGCTCGGCGTCAGGCGGCCCTGGTCGCCTTCTCCAGACGAATGGCGGCGCGGATGCTGCCCCGTGCCGCTGCGCGCTGGCCGACCGCATCCTGCACCACGCCCAGGCGGTAGAGGTCACGCCAGTCCGCATCCGCGGCGTCCGCCACGGTCTGATAGCGCTCCAGCAGCGCGGGAGCGGCCGAGGGGACGACGCGTCCGCTCGGCCGGCGCTCGACATCGTCGGCGGGCATGCCGCCTTCCGCGTCGAGCGTACGTCCCAGACGATCCGCGTCGAAGCCGAAGACGAGCTCGCGCACCAGCGCCCACGCGCCGATGAGCGGGAGCACGACCAGCGCCACACCCATCGCCACGCCCACCGGCTCTTTGCTGGTGAGCATCACGACGGCGCGGTGGCCCATCAGCACCAGGTAAAGCACGAGCCCGGCGCCCATCACGACCACGCCGATGCGCGAGCTCATACGCGCGCCCCGATTCCCAGGTCGATCATGTTCTCCAAGCCGACCACGACGCCGCCCGCGTCGCGCGCCGCGGGCAGCGCGAGCCGGATCCCCGGGGCATAGGCGGCAGCGGAATCCACCGTGTCGTGCACGATCGAGAGCGTCTCGCCCGGACCGGACAGGATGGCCTGCTGACGCGCGATCACGCCAGGCAAGCGCAGCGAGTGCACGGGGACCCCGTCGACGGCGACGCCGCGGGCCGGCTGCTCGGCGAACGCCGCCGGGCGTGCGATATCAGCGGCATTCCGCGCAGCGGCGATGAGCTCAGCCGTCCGTACCGCGGTACCGCTGGGAGAATCCACCTTGCGCTCGTGGTGCGTCTCGATCACCTCTGCCGCGGAGAAGAACGGGGCTGCCGCTGCCGCGAGTGCGGTGCCCAGCGCGGACCCCAGCGAGAAGTTCGGCACGAAAACCGCTCCGATCCCGGCCGCCTCGATCAGCGGGCGCACCGCGTCGATACGCTCCGCAGACCAACCTGACGTCCCCACCAGCACGTTCGTCCCCCGCTCGGCGGCCGCCGCGACGATCCCGACGCTGGCCTCGTAGACGGTGGCGTCGACGATCAGCTCAGCGCCGTCGAGCTCGTTCAGGGAGCTGGTCGATCCGAGGACGGCGTGGAGCGCGAAGTCATCCTGCGCGTCGATCACGGTGCGGATGATCGATCCGAGCCGGCCGCGGCCCCCGACGAGGGCAACCTTCGTTGTCATGCTCCCAGCCTATGGGGGGCGCGTGGTCGCCCCCGACACGAAGATCGCGCGCGATGCTCACACCGGAGGCGGGTCGATCATGCCGGTGCGCAGTTCCATCGGCAGGTGGGCGAGATCGTTGTGCGAGACGACCGTCCACGGCCGGCCTGGCTTCTGTGCGATCACCGACAAGCCGCAGTTGGCCTGGCTCAGCGTCAGCCACCGCCAGTCCGGCGCCTCCAGGACCTCGCGCAGGAGCCAGCCGATCACGAAGTTGTGGGTGATCAGCAGCTCGTGAACGTCCTCCGTCGTCCGCACCAGGAAGGTCGTGACGGCGTCGTCCATCTGCGCACGTCCTGCCTCCTCATCCGCCTCGGTGTACGCGCCGAAGAAGGGCTCGAAGACCGCAGGAGTGTCCTCGGTCATGCCGGTGGGGATGCAGTCGAACAGCAGGGCGGTCGGTTTCGGATCGATCGACGGGAGGCGTTCGGCGAAGATCCGCGCGGTCTCGGCGGCGCGCTCAAGCGGCGAATGCCAGACGGCGTCGAAAGCGACCCCCGAGAGGCGATCGGCGATGAGCTCTGCCTGCTTGCGGCCGCGCGGCGAAAGCGGACCGTCGGGCAATCCGTGCTCGGCGTCGAGCTGTTCCCCGTGTCGTACCAGGTAGATGTAGTGCGTCATTCGTATCAGCTCCTCCGGGGCTGCCCCGGGGCTCCAGCTTAGGCCACCGGCCGTTACGGCACCGTAATGATCGTCATCCGACGGCGTTGCGCTCAAGCGCTCGCGCGGTCGAGCTCCGCCATGTGCGCGCGCTGGAGAGAGATCCCCACGCCTTGAACGAGCTCTTCGACATGACTGTCGGCGAAGACGTTGACGATCGATGCCGCGACCGTCTGCTGCGCGAGCAGCCACGCGACAGCGACCGCGGCCACCGGCACGCCCAGCTCCTGGGCGATCGCGTCGAGCGCCTTGAGCACACGCACGTTACGACGGTTGACGCTCTCACGCAGCTGCGTGCCGCGGACACCGGGCGCTCCGCCGGTGCGCGAACGGTGCCGACCAGAGAGAAAGCCGTGCTCCAACGCCTGAGACGGCGTGACCGCCATGCCCTGAGCGCCGGCGACCAGGCGCAGATCGCCCTCGAAGCCGGCCCGCCGTACGAGGTTGTACGGCACGTCGAGCGCCTCGATGCGCGGGTAGCCGGCAGACGCCAGGATGCGAGCTTCGACGAGCCGTTCTGGAGCGAAGCCGAACGCGCCGACCGTTCCGACCTTGCCGCTCTCGACGAGCCAGTCGATGGTGGCGAGAGTGTCCTCCAGGTTGGTCACCGTGTCGGCCGTGCCATCGAGGTAGAGCAGGTCGATGCGCTCGATACCGAGGCGTCCGAGGGAACCCTCGACGGAGCGGACGAGATCGACCGAACCGAGGCCAGGACTGTCAGGGTGGGACCCCACGCGGACGGCGACGACCATGCGCCCCCGCTGCCCGCGCGACGCGAGCCACTGCCCGATCATGTGCTCGCTACGTCCGGCCGAGAAGCCGTCCGAGGTGTGCACGGCGTTGCCTCCGAGATCGGCGTACAGGTCGAGGATGCGATGGCTTGCGTCGCGATCGACCGTCCACCCGAACTCTGCTGCGCCGACGACGAGGGGGAAGACCTCCGGGCCGTGCTCCCCCACCCGCACGCGGACGCGTTCGCCGAGACCGGGGCCGACGACCGGGAGGGGCCCAGAGGGATGCTGGGCGGCCACGGTCGTCTTCGGCATCGGTACGCCGAAGATCCGCATCGGTCCACCTCGTGTTCTGATTGCTCGAAGGGGCGGCGCCGGTGCGCCACACTTCTGAGGCTAGGCGAGCATTCCCTCCGCAATGTGAAGAAACGGCCACGAAACAGGCATTTCTCTAACGTTTTCATCACGGCCACGAGGCGCCGTCCGTCTTTGTCCCCCATTCGGGGGACAAGCTGCGGAGCCTCCCGGACGAGCGCCCGCAGCGCCCATCCGGAACGCCGCGCAGACCGGGGTGATCTGACCACGACGGACGGCGAAGACGCCACGGCCCGGGTCCCCACCGGGACCCGGGCCGTGGCGTCTGGTCTGGAACGACTACTCTGCCGCGGCTTCCTCAGCCTCGGCGGAAGCAGCGTTCTCCTCGAGCACCGGCTCGAGCGACAGCTTGCCCCGGTCGTCGATCTTGGTGATGCGCACGAGCACCTTCTGGCCGACCCCGAGCACGTCCTCGACGTTCTCGACGCGCTTGCCACCGGCGAGCTTGCGCACCTCGCTGATGTGCAGCAGTCCGTCCTTGCCCGGCAGGAGCGAGATGAACGCACCGAACGCCGCGAGCTTGACGACCGTTCCGAGGAACTGCTCGCCCACCTCGGGGTTGGTCGGGTTCGCGATCGCGTTGACCTGCGCACGCGCCGCCTCGGCGGACGGACCGTCGACAGCGCCGATGTAGACCGTGCCGTCCTCCTCGATGGAGATCTGCGCACCGGTCTCGTCCTGGATCGCGTTGATCGTCTTGCCCTTCGGGCCGATCAGCTCACCGATCTTGTCGACCGGGATCTGCACGCTGATCACGCGCGGCGCGGTCGGCGCCATCTCGTCCGGAGCGTCGATCGCGGCGTCGAGCACGTTCAGGATCGTCAGGCGGGCGTCCTTGGCCTGGGTCAGGGCGCCGGCGAGGACCTCGGAGGGAATGCCGTCGAGCTTGGTGTCGAGCTGGATCGCCGTGACGAAATCGCTCGTGCCCGCGACCTTGAAGTCCATGTCGCCAAGGGCGTCCTCGGCTCCCAGGATGTCGGTCAGCGCCGCGTAGCGGGTCTCGCCGTCGACCTCGTCCGACACCAGGCCCATCGCGATGCCGGCGACGGCGGCGCGCAGCGGCACACCGGCGTTCAGCAGCGAGAGAGTCGACGCGCAGACCGAGCCCATCGAGGTCGAGCCGTTCGAGCCCAGCGCCTCGGAGACCTGACGAATCGCGTAGGGGAACTCCTCGCGGGTGGGCAGCACCGGCACGAGCGCGCGCTCGGCGAGGAAGCCGTGCCCGATCTCACGACGCTTCGGCGACCCGACGCGGCCGGTCTCACCGGTCGAGTAGGGCGGGAAGTTGTAGTGGTGCATGTAACGCTTGCTCGTCGTCGGCGACAGCGAGTCGATCTGCTGCTCCATCTTGAGCATGTTCAGCGTGGTGACACCCAGGATCTGGGTCTCGCCGCGCTGGAAGATCGCGGAGCCGTGCACGCGCGGGATGACCTGCACCTCGGCGTCCAGCGGACGAATGTCCGCCAGGCCGCGCCCGTCGATGCGGACGCCCTCGGCGAGGATGCGGCCGCGGACGATCTTCTTGGTGACGGCCTTGTACGCGGCGGAGAACTCGCCCAGCGCCGACTCCGGCAGCTCGCCGGCCTCGACGGCGGCGGCGAGCTCGCCCTTGACGCGGTCCTTGACGGCGTCGTCGGCGGCCTGGCGCTCGATCTTGTCAGCGATCTGGTAGACGTCGCTGAGCTCGGCGAACGCACGCTCGCTCACGAAGGCGAGGGTCTCCTCGGCGTACGGCAGGAAGACCGGGTAGACGCCCGGCTCCTTCGACGAGGACGCTGCCATCGCTGCCTGTGCCTCGACGAGCTGCTTGAGGAACGGCTTCGCCGCCTCGAGGCCCTGAGCGACGATCTCCTCGCTCGGCTTGGTGGCGCCGGCCTTGATGAGGTTCCAGCTGCCCTCGGTCGCCTCGGCCTCCACCATCATGATGGCGACGTCCTCTGTGCCGTCGGCCTTGGTCACCACGCGACCGGCGACGACGAGGTCGAACACGGCCTGCTCGACCTGGGCGGCGTTCGGGAACGCGACCCACTGGTCGGCGTGCTCCCCGTTGCCCGGGATGAGCGCGAGGCGGACACCGGCGATCGGGCCGGAGAAGGGCAGACCGGAGATCTGGGTCGACGCGGACGCGGCGTTGATCGCCAGAGCGTCGTAGAACTCGCCCGGCGCGATCGAGAGCACCGTGATGACGATCTGGACCTCGTTGCGCAGACCGTCGACGAACGACGGACGCAGCGGACGGTCGATGAGACGGCAGACGAGGATCGCCTCGGTCGAGGGGCGCCCCTCGCGACGGAAGAACGAGCCGGGGATCTTGCCGGCGGCGTAGGAGCGCTCCTCGACGTCGACCGTGAGCGGGAAGAAGTCAAAGCCCTCACGGGGGTTCTTGCTCGCGCTCGTGGCCGAGAGGAGCATCGTCTCCTCGTCGAGGTAGGCGGCGACAGCACCCTGCGCCTGCTGGGCGAGACGCCCGGTCTCGAAGCGGATAGTACGGGTGCCGAAACGGCCGTTGTCGAGAACGGCTTCGGCTGCGGTGATTTCAGGACCTTCCAAGAGGTCTCTCCTTCTTTGTTTAGACTCGCACGTCCGTATGACGCACGAGCATCGTGAAAGAGCGGAGACGAGCAGATATGGGCGCACGGTACGACGACCGAAGACGTCGCGGTACAGCGTTGGTCCGCCTGCGCTGGCCACCAGGAGAAGACCACCCGAGGCCCGAAGAAAGAAGATCGAGAGCCGAGGAGTCCACCACAGGAGACCAGCTTCCTGCCGGGCCCGCTCCGTTGAAGCATGTGTTCAGTTGACGGTTCCGCATGGGCAGAACCTCTCTCAGCGTATCAGCGCGCCCTCCCGGGCGGGCACGGCGCGCGGTTGCCGAGGCGGGTCCGCCGCCGTTAGCTTCGTATGCATGGGTATTCCCTCTGCTCGGAGGTACCGACCGCGCGTTCTCGCCGCCGTCGTTGCCGGGCTCCTCGCGGTCGGCGGGAGCACGACGCTCGCCGCAGCCTCTGCCCCGACGGTCGCTCCGATGGCCGAGGATCCGTCGTGGGACGACATCGAGAGCGCCCGCGGGGACGAAGCGAACACCCAGGCCCAGATCCGGCGCGTCGATGCCGCGCTCACCAACGCGCAGAACGAAGCGGCCGCGGCCTCTCGGACCGCCCTGCTGCGCACGCAGGAAGCCGATCGCGCCCAGCAGGAGGCCGATGTCGCCGCTGCTCGTGCCGCAGACCTGGGCGTACAGGCCGCCCAGGCACGCGAAGACCTCACCGAGGCGACGTCGGTGTTCGCCACCGCCACGACCGGACGGATCCGCTTGCAGGCGGGCGCACCGCTGACCATGCGACTGATCACCACCGCAGGATCGGACGACGTCCTCAGCCAGCTCGGCGTGCTCGACCGCCTGGGCGCCACGTGGTCGACGATCGCCGAAGAGGCCCGCGGCGTGTCCGCGGTCTCCTCCTCGCTCGAGCAGCAGGCTGCGCAGGCTCAGACCGCCCGCGACGAGCTCGCCGCCACCGCCCGCGGCGCCGCCGATGCCGCGCAGGCCGCCGTGGAGACCGAACGCGTGAAGGTCGCCGACATCCGCTCGCGCATCGACACCCTGTACGCACAGCTGGCGAGCCTGAAGAACACGACAGCCGAGCTGGAGCGGCGCTACCGGCTTGCTCAGGAGATCGCGGCGATGGCGCAGAGCGAGCCGCCGGCGAAGGGAGGCCCTTCGAGCGGATCGGCGGGCGGCAGCACCGGATCCTCCGGGGGCGGCGGGAGCACGCCGGGCGGGTCGAGCGGAGGGGGAACACCGGGAGGCGGCGGCACGGGCAGCGGCTCCACCGGCGGATCGAGCTCCGGCTCCTCCGGTGGCGGATCCAGTTCCGGCGGTGGATCCAGTTCCGGCGGTGGATCCTCGGGCGGCGGAACCAGTTCCGGCGGCGGCTCCACCGGCGGGTCATCTGGCGGATCCAGCTCCGGCGCGATCACCGATCCGAGCGCGGCGAAGGCGTACGCACGCAACGCGATCGGTTCCTACGGCTGGGGTTCCGGACAGTACGACTGTCTCGTCCTGCTCTGGAACCGCGAGTCCGGCTGGCGCTATGACGCCACGAACCCGTGGAGCGGCGCCTACGGCATCCCACAGTCCTACCCCGCGGACAAGCTCGCGTCCGCCGGCGCCGATTGGCGCACCAACGCTGCCACCCAGATCGACTGGGGACTGGCCTACATCGCGGACCGCTACGACAGCCCCTGCGGCGCATGGAACCACTCCGAGGCGACCGGCTGGTACTGACCTCGCCGCGCCCGCCGGCAGCCGCCCCGGGCCGCTGGGCGGCCTGCCGAATCACCAGGATTTTCAGGCCCACGGGCCTGAAAATCCTGGTGATTCGGCGCAGGAGGCTCGCGCGGCGCGGGAGGCTCACTCAGGGCGCGGCGGGCTCGCTGGGCGCGGCGTGCTCGCGCGGCGCGGCGGGCTCGCTGGGCGCGGGGCTCGGCCGACGCGTGGAGAATCAGGCGCGCGGGGCGCGGGCCTCGTCGGGAAGGTAGGGGCTGCCCGCGGTCAGGTTGTCGCCGCCGTTCGGGCCGGGGCGGAACTGGCGGCCCGGCCCATCGCCGTGCACCGTGCGCACCTGCGCGGCATGGGTCGGGCCGTCCGGGACGTCCGCCGGGCGGTTCTTCTCGAGCTCGCGGCGCAGCACGGGCACCACCTCGCCGCCGAGAAGATCGAGCTGCTCGAGCACGGTCTTCAGCGGCAGCCCGGCGTGGTCGATGAGGAACAGCTGCCGCTGGAAGTCGCCGAAGAGTTCACGCATGCCGGCGTAGCGATCGATCACCTGCTGGGGCGATCCGACCGTGAGCGGCGTCATCTCGGTGAAGTCCTCGAGCGACGGCCCGTGCCCGTACACCGGGGCGTTGTCGAAGTAGGGGCGGAACTCGTCGACCGCGTCCTGCGAACGGGGCCGGATGAAGGCCTGGCCCCCGATGCCCACGATGGCCTGTTCCGGCGTGCCGTGGCCGTGGTCGGCGTAGCGCTGCCGGTACAGCCCGATCAGGCGCTGGTAGTGCTCGGCCGGCCAGAAGATGTTGTTCGCGAAGAAGCCGTCCCCGTAGAAGGCCGCCTGCTCCGCGATCTCGGGGGTGCGGATCGAGCCGTGCCAGACGAACGGCGGGATGCCGTCGAGCGGGCGCGGCGTGGCCGTGAAGCCCTGCAGCGGCGTGCGGAAACGGCCGCTCCAGTCGACCACCTCCTCGCGCCACAGCCGGTGCAGCAGAGCGTAGTTCTCGATCGCGATGTCGAGCCCCTGCCGGATGTCGCGACCGAACCACGGATACACCGGTCCGGTGTTGCCCCGGCCGAGCATGAGGTCCATCCGGCCATCGGCGACGTGCTGCAGCACCGCGTAGTCCTCGGCGATCCGCACCGGGTCGTTCGTGGTGATCAGCGTCGTCGAGGTCGAGACGATCAGGCGCTCGGTCTGCGCGGCGATCGCCGCGAGCACGGTCGTCGGGCTCGACGACCAGAAGGGCGGGTTGTGGTGCTCGCCGATCGCGAAGACGTCCAGGCCGACCTCCTCGGCGTGACGCGCGATCGTGATCGTGTCACGGATGCGCTCCGCCTCCGACGGGGTGACTCCGGTGGTCGGGTCAGCCGTGATGTCGCTGACCGACATGATCCCGAACTGGATGCCGGACATGGGGCGCCTCCTCCTGCGCGGCCGCCGCGGCCGTGCATCGTTCTGCGCGGCGGTCTGCACACGCACACCGAAAAGGAACAGGAATGCGCGCCGTTCCATTCCCCCGACACCGGCTAGCCTTCACGCATGAGCGACTCCGCATCCGCCGCACCTCCGGCCGCCCGGATCCGGGTGCCGTTCTGGGACAACGCTCGCTTCGCCTGCATCGTGCTGGTCGTCCTCGGGCACGCCGTGCAGCGGATGACCGCGGATTCCGATGCGGCCTACGGGCTCTATCTGCTCATCTATGCCTTCCACATGCCGGCGTTCGCGATCATCTCCGGCTACTTCTCCCGCGCCGACGTCTCGAGACCAGAGCGGCTCCGGCGCGTGATCACCGATCTCATCGTGCCGTACCTGATCTTCGAGACCATCTGGGAGATCATCGCGTCGGCTCGTACCGGGCGTTTCACCTTCGACCCCACCCGACCGTCCTGGACCCTCTGGTTCCTCCTCGCCCTGGCGATCTTCCGCGTGCTGCTCCCCTACCTGGCGCTGCTGCGCTGGCCGGTGCTGTGGACCGTGCTGGCATCGATGCTGGTGGGCTATCTGCCGGGCATCGATGCCACGTTCTCGCTCTCGCGGGCCATCGGCCTGCTGCCCTTCTTCACGCTCGGGTGGTGGCTGCACGAGAACGACGTCGTGGCCCGGCTGCGGCTGATCGAACGACGCCCGGTGTGGTCACGCATCGTGGCGGCTGCGGTGCTGGTCGGCGTCTTCCTGACGTTCTGGCTGCTGGCTCCGCTGTGGCGGAGCCTCCGCACCGGAACGTGGTTCTTCTACCGGGAACCCTACGACGAGCTGCTCGCGGGAACCGGATGGCAGGGCGGCCTGGTGCGGCTCGCGCTGCTCGTGCTCGCGGTCGTGCTGTGCGGCGCCTTCCTCGCGCTCGTGCCACGCCGCGAGACGTGGTTCACCCCGCTCGGGCAGTACACCATGTACGTGTACCTGCTGCACACCTTCGTGCTCTTTCCGCTGCGCGAGGGCGGGGTCATCGCGCAGCTCGCGCCGGACGCGCTGTGGCTCCCCCTCCTGGTCCCGGCATCGGCGCTCCTCGCGGTGCTGCTCTCGAGCGCCCCCGTGCGGCGGGTGTTCCGGCCGCTGGTCGAGCCGCGCGTGCCGTGGTTGTTCCGCTCACGCTGACCGGGTACGTCGCGGAACCCGCCCGCCGTCGCGCGCAGTCCCCCACGGCGAGCGCCGTCGGCGGCCGATCGATGAGACGCCCGGCGTGCGCTCCCGGGGACGGCCGCGCCCGTCAACGGTACCGACGCTCGCCCTGCTCCGAGGCGTCCTGCCGCCGGAGCGCCGCCGAGAGATGACGGGCCGATCGGAACCCGAAGCTCATCGCCAGGGCGTCTCCGACTCTCTGCCGCGCCGCAGGAGTCGCCGTACGCCAACTCTCGTATGCGGCCACCCGCCGTCGCTCGATCTCCTCCCAGGGTGTCGTGCCCACCGCGTGGAACAGCCTGCTGAGTTGGCGCACGGAGACGTGGAGGTCGGCGGCGAGCGCCGTGCGATCGAAGTCCGGTTCCATGTACCGGCGTTCGATCCGCTCCCGCGCCCGCTGGAGCACATCGGCGTGCGGCGGCTGGAGGCCGGGCGCATCGTGCACCACGTTGACCAGCGAAGCGAGCACCGCTCCGGTGATGATCTGATTCAGGAACGACGAACCCGGCGAACGCGAGAACGCCGGCTGCGTGCTGATGGAGTTGGCCATCGCCGTGAGCAGCGCGAAGTCCTTCTGCGAGATCCGCGTCGGCCTTTCCTGGTTTCTGTCCAGTAATGATCGGTGAGCCTGCAGCGGACTGAAGTGCAGAACGTATCGCGCCCAGAGCGCCTCATTCTCGGCGGATATGGACTTCTTTCCCTGAAAGATCGCGATCTCCCGCGGGGCGAGCCGGATGGTGGCCTCCCCCACGCGCAGGGTCCCGACACCCTCGACGGAGAGGATCATGCGATAGGCCGAGAAGTCGAGCGGGATCGAACCGAGCACGCTCCTCGACGTCCAGACGCGCGCGACCGCCCACGTGGACGAGGAGACGATCTCGATCGATGAACGATCGGGGGCGACGACCGGCGACCACCCCAGCCGTGAAAGCCGTTCACGCATCGTCGCGGGATCAATCCCCGCTGCCGGGTCGTACATTCATCTCCTGCTCACATCACATCGGGGCCGTACCCGGTCTCCGAAGCAACGAGAAATCATCGTTGCCGCGGCGTCAGAGCCTCCCATGACGAGAACCCGCCGGAGCACCCAAAGCGCCCGGGGATACACAAATGGGTCGGCCCCACGACATCAACGGGCCAGGAACGCCCCCCGGAGCGATCACGCGGACGAAGACGAGGTCTACTGATCCCCTGGCGGCCGACGACAGGATCCGGCTGCCGACGAAGAAGTTCATCTGAGGGGAAACCGTGACTGAATCCGATGCTGTTGAAACTGCGCATGCCGACACACCCGCCGGCCGCATCTCTCGACGAACGATCGTGCGGGGAGCGGCGTGGTCCGTCCCGGTGATCGTCGCCTCGACGACCGTGCCGCTGGCGGCCGCTTCCGAGAACCAGCGACTGTCCTTCACGCAGAACTTCCTCCCGATGGACGCGTGCGCCACCAACTCGACCGGAACGCTTCGAGTGACCGATGTGAACGGCGCAGGGGTCGCCGGGGTCTCGGTGACGGTCACTCTGCCGACCGGTCTCCGTTGGGCAGACGGCACCACGTCGCCGAGTGCGACCTTCGTGACCGACAGCTCGGGTTACGTGCCGCTGAGCGGCCTCATCGCCGGCACCGGCACCGCGAGCACGTATCCGATCGTGGCGACGGCCTCAGGGGCGGCCGGAGCGACGACGTCGCTGCAGACCACCGCGACCCGGGGTGCAATCTACTTCTCAGGCAATGCCCGCACGCTCACCAACGCCGACACCGCAGGCGCGGTCGCCGACCCTCGGGCGATCGCGGTCACCACGACCTACGTCTACGCACAGGATGCCGCCGGGAACTGGTACTACCACTTCGGCGCCATCGACGGGCCCTGGAACAAGATCAACAACGTCCCCGCCGTCGACAAGCTGGTGGCTGGCACGGGCAACGACTACGGCTATGCCGTCTCGGGCGGGGAGGTCTATCGCTCCGCCGCGAACGCGAACGGCGTTCACCTCAGCGGCATCACGGGTGTGACAGAGCTCGTCGAGTCCGGCGGACGCCTGTTCGCCATCGATGACACCGAAACGCTGCAGCGCCGCTACCTCACCGACGCGGCCTGGACCCAGGTGCTCGTCGACGGCACGACGCCGCTGCAGCCGCTCGGCAACATCTCCCACCTCAGCTCCAACCAGGGCGGCGGCTACGGGTGGGCCATCTCCGGCACCGACATCTACTACATCCTGGACAACAACCGCGCCTACCTGTCCACGACGACAGCCAACAAGCCCGCCAATCCCGTCCAGCTCGGGATCGGAGCGGCCTGGGCCTACGTCCGCGACGCGGACGGCAGCGTGTGGTCGCACCCGACGGCCAGCGCCGGCGACTGGAAGCAGCTCACCGGGCTCCCCGCAGGAGGCGCGACCAGCATCGTCTCGAACCGCGGCGGGGACTATCTGTGGGCACTCGCGGACGGCAAGCTCTACTGGTCGGCCAACGCGACCAACTTCTTCCCGTCCGACTCGGCGAGCGCGCTCCCGAGCCCGATCGTCGACTACGCCGTCGGCGCCGGCTGGGTATACGCACGCCTCGCAGACGGCAGCGTCTACTCGCACGCGGCCGCCGCTGACGGGCCGTGGTACCGCATGACGGGCAGCCCGGGCGACACCGTCCGCGATGTCACCACCAACTTCGGTGACTACGCCTGGTTCATCGCCGAGAAGAACCAGGCCTGCTGACACCGGGGATCAGCGTGTCCAGAGGAGGTGGTCACCCGGACGGGTGGCCACCTCCTCTGCCGCGGTGCCGCGCTCCGCGCCTGCCGCACTCACCGGCGGCCCTTCCCGTGGCGGCAGCGGTCAGGAGGGGTCAGGAAGGGTCAGGAGAACAGCCCGGCGCCGACGAAAGATCCGGGCTCCGCGCCGGGCGGGATCGCCCAGACACCGGAACCGACGTGGCGGATGTACTCGTTCAACGCGTCCGTCGAGAGACGCCGCTGGAGCGCGATGAAGTGCGCAGGATCACGTTGATACGACAGAAAGAACAGACCGGCGTCGAGACGCCCGAGTGCGTTGTTGCCGTCCACGTAGTTGTATCCGCGCCGCAGAATGCGGATACCGTCGTTGAGGTCGGGGTGCGCGAGGCGCACGTGACTCGTGGGGTCGATCAGCGGTGCGCCGGCCGCGTCATGCGCCGAGAAGTCCGGCGCGGTGAACTCGCCGCCACCCGAGAGGGGCGCACCCTCCCCCTTGTCCCGCCCGATGATGCGGTTCTGCTCGGCGAGGCGCACGCGGTCCCAGGTCTCGATCAGCATCGCGATGCGCCGCGCGACGAGATACGTCCCGCCGCCCAGCCATGCCGGCCCGTCATCCGCTGGCACCCAGACGTGCGCATCGAGGGCGTCGCGGTCGTCGGCGAGGATGTTGGCCGTGCCGTCCTTGTAGCCGAACAGGTTGCGCGGCGTCGCCTGATCGCTGCTGGTGCGGGATGTGCGGCCGAAGCCGAGTTGCGACCAGCGCAGACGCGCGCGGCCGAACGCGATGCGGCTCAGGTTGCGCACGGCGTGCACGGCGACCTGCGGGTCGTCTGCGCATGCCTGGACGCACAGGTCCCCGCCGGAGCGCGCTGGATCGAGATCGTCGCCGAGGAAGGCGGGCAGCGCGGCCAGCCCCGCGGGACGGCGATCAGAGACGCCGAACCGGTCTCCCTCCGCGTCGAACAGGCCGGGACCGAATCCGATCGTGACGGTCAACCGTGCGGCGGGAAGGCCCAGCGCCTCACCGGTGTCGTCCGGCGGCGCCTCCGGGGAGCCTCCGACCGCGCCCGTCGCGCTCACGTCCAGCCCCTGGGTGATGCGCGATGCGGCATACGTCCAGTCCTGCAGCAGCTCGATCAGATCGCCGCGGGTCGCCGCGGGCATCATGTCGAAGGACGCGAAGTGCAGGTGATCTTGCACCTCGGTGGTGATCCCTGCCTGGTGGGCCCCGAAGAACGCATGCGGCTGATGGTCTCCGTCCCCCCGGCCCGCCGCGGCGGTGTATCCGGCGGCGGCCCCGACGCCCAGGGCGAGCCCGGCCGCACCAGAGCCGAGCGCGAGCCCGAGCAGGCCACGCCTGCTCAAGCTCGCGCCGGTGGCGGCCTCCGGGGCCCGATCAGGGGCGGCGGGCCCTGTACCGTCGCCCCCGCTCGGGGGCGACGGTACAGGGCTGTCCTGCGGTGCGCTCATATCCGGAGGACAGGCCTTCAGCCCAGGATGTTGGCGGTGAGCTGCGAGAGCGGCTCGGCCAGCGCGTTGATCAGGTCGGACAGCTCGCGGGTCTCCGCCGCCGAGAGATCGGAGTAGTCGACGAACCCGGCATCCAGCGAGCCGTGGGCGGCCAGGGCGTCTTCGAGCGCCGCATAGCCGGCCTCGATGTCTGTCACCAGGGTGTCCCCGTCGTCGCCCTTCGACGCCGCGAAGTCACGAACCAGGCTGAAGGCCATCTTCGAGCCCTCCACGTTCGCGGCGAAGTCGTAGAGGTCTGTCCCGCTCCACCAGTCCTCCTCGCCGGTGATCTTGCCGGTGGCGACCTCGTCGAGGAGCGCGATCGCACCGTTCGAGATGCCGCCGATGCCCTGTTCGTCGAGCGCCGCGAGGAAGTCGTCCGAGTGCACGTAGTCGTACAGCTCCTGGACGTCGGCGATCAGCTGTGCACCGAACTCGGCGCGCTGCTCGGGCGTGGACGGCTCCCAGCCCTGCCACGCGGGGGTGTCATCCGCGTTGACGGCATCCTTCGCGGGAACCCAGAGGTCCTTCTCGATGCGGTGGAAGCCGGTCCACGGCAGGTTCTCGGCGAGCGCATCGACCTCGCGGTAGTCGATGCGCGGGTCGAGGTCGCCGAGCGCCTCGGCAACCGGCTCGATCCGCTCGTAGAAGGTACGCACCAGCGGGAACTGCTCCCGCGCGGCATCATCGTCCGCTGCGACGTACCGGTCGACGAAGTCCTCGACGGCGGGCAGCAGCTGACCGACCTGATCCTTGACGAATGCGGCGTAGAGGTCGACGGCGACCTGCTTCTGCTCGGCGTCCGCTCCGGTCAGCGCCACCGCGTCGCCGGAGACGGAGAACCCGGTGCGGCCGACGCCCTCGCCGATCATGCCGGGCTTGCAGAGTGTGAAGTACTCGCCCGGCTGCGCGGTGAGGGTGAGCGTGCGCGACGCACCGGGGGCGATGTTCTCGACCTCCCCGACGATACGAAGCCCATCGTCGGCGAGAAGGTAGAACTCGGTGACCTGGTCGCCCTCGTTCGCGACCTCGAACACGAGGGTCCCGCTGGTCGCGGAGGCCCCGGAGACCGTGCAGTCGTCGGCGGTCGAGGTGACCTGCAGGGTGTTGCCCTCGGCGAGGTCGGCTTTTGCCACGCAGCCGCCCAGGACGAGTGCGGCCGCACCGGCGACGGCGACGACAGCGGCTCCGCGCCGCGCCGGTGAAGAGAGAACGATCATGCTGATGCTCCTGGTGATGGGATGGGAACCGATGGGGCAGATGGGTTCGCGGCGGTCCCGGCCGGGCCGCCCGCACGCGGGACACGACGGCGCAGGACACCGCGAAGGTAGAGAGAGCCGACGACGACGATGTACAGCGCCCAGGCGATCACCTGGAGCCACGTCATCCGGGGCATGAAACCGATCGTCGCCTGCAGAATCGTGGCGAGGACGCCGGTCGGCTGGACGACGGCGCTCACGTCGAACGCCCAGCCCAGCGGCAGACCGGCCCAGCCCACCAGCACAGCGCCGGTGGCCGGATCGACCGGCGCCCCGGCACCGAAGGGACCGGGGAGGGCTCTGGCCTCCTGAAGGTCGTGGATCGCATAGGCGAGCACGCCGGCCGCCACGATCACGAGGAACGCGCCCGTCCAGGTGAGGAACTTCCCGACGTCCAGGCGCAGCGCGCCACGGGTGATGAGCCACCCGCCCAGCACGGCGACGGCGAGGCCGAGCAGCGCTCCGATCAGGGCTCCCTCGCCATCGCCGAACGACTGGACCATCGACCACAGCAGCAGCGTCGTCTCGACGCCCTCGCGCGCGACCGACACGAATCCGACGGCCACGATCGCCCACAGCCCGCCATCGGTGAGAGCGCGATCGATGGACCCTTCGAGGTGTCTGCGCATGTCACGGCCCGCGCGCTGCATCCAGAACACCATCCAGGTGACCATCGCCACGGCCAGCAGCGACAGGCCTCCCCCGATCAGCTCCTGCCCCTCGAAGGTGAGCGCGTAGGCGCCGAAGGTGAAGACCGCCCCGATGCCCAGCGCCAAGGCCACGGCCAGCACAACGCCGACCCAGAGCCGGGGAAGCACATCGGCACGGCCGACGCGGCGCAGATATGCCACGAGGATGCCAACGATGAGCGCGGCTTCGAGGCCCTCACGGAGCCCGATGAGAAAGGCGGCGAACACGGTGGCGACTGCTTTCCGACAGATACGGCGAGGTTCGCCCACTAAGGCAAGGCGAACCTAAGAACTGTACGCCTGTTGCCGCGGCCCGCGAAACCACCCGGCCGGAGAAATCCCGAGCGGCGGGCCGTCCAGATCAGCGAGCGGCGCCGGCGGAGACCGCCCGCCGCCAGGAGTGCACGATCAGCATCAGCAGCAGCACGAGGATCGTGATGTCCGCGGCGATGTAGCCGTAGTGCAGCAGCGACGGCCCCGGGTCGCCGCCCGCGATGATGATGTCGCTGCGCGCTGCCAGGAGCGGCCGGACGACCACAGACTGCACGGCGAGCACCAGCCACAGGCCGCCGAGCAGCAGCCAGCCGCTTCGGTTCTCCCGCTCCGGAACGAGGGCGAGCGCTGTCAGCGCGATCAGCAGCGCCAGGCCCGCGATGCCCAACGCCACGAACACCAGCCGCCCGATGCCCAGGCCCAGCGGCACCGTGATGCCGGGGGCCTGGAACTTCAGCGGTGTCTCCAGGAAGGACAGCCCCAGGATCAGCCCCATCCAGACCGCAGGCAGGACGACGCGAAGAGCAGGCACGATGCGCATGCCGCCAGGGTAACGAACGGAAACACACGTGCGGATTCCGGACGGCCGTTCATAGCCTCGAAGAATGTCAGACCTCAACCTCCCGATCCTCGACCTGTCCCTCCTCGACCAGGGAGCGGAGGCGGCGGAACGCTTCCGCGAGCAGTTGCGCGCGGCCACCCACGACGTCGGTTTCTTCTATCTCACAGGAACCGGGGTGACGCCAGAGCTGGAGAGCAGGCTGCTGGCGGCGGCGCAGGCGTTCTTCGCGCTGCCGGAAGCGGACAAGCTCGCGATCGAGAACCTGCAGAGCCCGCACTTCCGCGGGTACACCCGCGTCGGCGGCGAGCTCACCCAGGGCAGGGTCGACTGGCGCGAGCAGATCGACATCGGCCCGGAGCGCGATGCGGTCACCGACCCCGAAGCCCCGGACTTCACGCGCCTCACCGGACCGAACCTGTGGCCCCAGGCTCAGCCGGAGCTGCGTGCCGTGGTCGAGGAGTGGCAGGACCACCTCGCCGGCATCGCCCGCAAGCTGCTGCGCGCCTGGGCTCTGGCGCTTGGTGCACCGGAGTCCTACTTCGACGACCACTTCGGTGACCCCTCGACCCTGCTGAAGATCGTGCGCTATCCCGGCACAGACGAGCCGTCCCAGGGCGTCGGCGCCCACAAGGACTCCGGCGTGCTGACGCTGCTGTGGGTGGAGCCTGGCAAGGGCGGCCTGCAGGTCGAGCGCGACGGCGAGTGGGTCGACGCTCCCCCGGTGCCGGGGGCCTTCGTGGTGAACATCGGCGAGATGCTCGAGTACGCCACCGGCGGATACCTGACCGCGACCAACCATCGGGTGATCTCGCCGCGGTTCCCCGATGAGCGCATCTCGGTGCCGTATTTCTTCAACCCCGCGCTCGACGCGGTGCTCCCCCTGATCGAGCTGCCCGCAGAGCTGGCAGCGCAGGCGCCCGGAGTGACGCAGGACCCGGCAAACCCGATCCACGGCCTCTACGGCGAGAACGCGCTGAAGTCGCGCCTGCGCGCTCACCCCGACGTCGCGGAACGGTGGCACGCCGACCTGCTGACCGCCCGCTCCTGATCGCCGCTCCGTGGGCGCTCCCGCAGCGCCCACGGAGCGAGAGCAGAGACGACGAAGGCCGCCCCACACCCGGGGCGGCCTTCAAGAAGTTTGATGCGATTGAACGCTGATCGCGCTTAGCGGCGCAGACCCAGGCGCTCGATCAGCGAGCGGTAACGCTCGATGTCGACGTCCTGGAGGTAGCCGAGCAGACGGCGGCGCTGACCAACGAGCAGGAACAGCCCACGACGCGAGTGGTGGTCGTGCTTGTGCTCCTTGAGGTGCTCGGTGAGGTCCTTGATGCGCTGCGTCAGCATCGCGACCTGCACCTCGGGGGAACCGGTGTCACCGGGGTGCGTCGCGTACTCTTCGATGATCGCCTTCTTGACTTCTGCATCCAGTGCCATAAAGCGGTCCCCTCTCTCTCGTTGCGCGGTGCCCGACGCCTGATGCGCGAGCTCTCTTCATCCGCGGCCGATCTAACGGCAACCGAAGAAGTCTATCAGCACCGCGGCCCTGACAACCGCCGGTAGCCTCGATGGGGTGAACATGAGCGCGCCGCGGGGGCTTCTTATCGATCTGCGCCCGTTCCGGGCCAGCGCGGCATACACCCGTCTGTGGATCGGGTCGACGCTCGCGGGACTCGGCGGGCAGCTCACGATCGTCGCCGTGATGCTGCACGTGTTCGACCTCACCGGCAGCACCTTCGCGGTGTCGATGATCGCCGTGGCGGGGCTGCTCCCCATGATGGTCGCCGGCCTGTTCGGCGGGATGCTGGCGGACGCCCACGACCGTCGCCTGATCGCGCTCATCGCCGCCACCGTCACGTTCGCCTCGACGGCTCTCCTGGCCGTGCTCACCTGGACGGGCAACGACACGGTCTGGTGGCTGTACGCGCTGAGCATCGTCAACGCGGTCGGCAACTCGATCGGGATGGCCACCCGCACCGCGATCATCCCGCGCCTGCTGCCCCGCGATCTCCTGGCCGCAGCGTCCGCCCTCACCGGCGTCACGTACGGCGTGATGATGCTCGCAGGGCCCGCACTCGCCGGGTTCCTGGTGCAGACGACCGGGTTCCGCTGGACCTATACGATCGACGTCTTCCTCATGCTGGCGATGTTCCTCGGCCTGTGGACCCTGCCGTCGCTCAAGCCGGATGGCGAGACGGTGCGCCCGGGGCTGGCCTCCCTCGTTGACGGGTGGCGGTTCCTCCGCCGAGCGCGCAACATCCGCACCCAGTACGTGCTCGACATCATCGCGATGACCTTCGGTCAGCCTCTCGCCCTGTTCCCCGCCCTCGGCACGGTCCTGCTCGGCGGCGGAGCTGCGACGACCGGCCTGTTGACGGCATCGATCGCGGCCGGGGCCTTCCTCTGCAGCCTGTTCTCCGGGCGTCTGGTGGGCTATCGCTGGCACGGGCGCGGCATCGAGCGAGCCGTGCAGGTCTACGGCATCAGCATCCTGCTGTTCGGGGCGGTTCTGCTGATCGGAACCGGATTCCCGGCCAGCACGACCGCCCCCAACACGGTGCTGCTCGTCGCCGCATGCGCGGCGCTCGCCCTCTCCGGCGCGGCCGACAACGTCAGCATGATCTACCGCTCGACGATGATGCAGTCCGCGGTGCCCGACACGATGCGCGGCCGTCTGCAGGCCGTCTTCGTGGTGGTCGTCGCAGGCGGTCCACGCGTGGGCGCCCTCTACGCGGGAACGCTCGCCACGGCGGTCGCCCTGTGGTTCCCGCCGCTGCTGGGCGGGCTCATCGTGGTCGTTCTCGCCGCCGTGGTGGCCTCGCGCACGCCGGGTTTCCGCGCCTATGACGCGCAGAACCCCGTTCCATGAGGGCAGGGAACGGGGTTCTGCGCAGGCCGTTGGCTCAGCCGACCGCGATCAGGTCGATGATGAAGATCAGGGTCTTGCCGCTGAGGAAGTGGCCGGATCCGGCCGGGCCGTAGGCGAGCTGCGGCGGGATGACGAGCTCGCGGCGTCCTCCGACCTTCATGCCGGGGATGCCCTCCTGCCAGCCCTGGATGAGGCCGCGGAGCGGGAACTGGATGGACTCCCCGCGGTTCCACGACGAGTCGAACTCCTCGCCGGTGTCGTACTCGACGCCGGCGTAGTGCACGGTGACGGTGTCGCCGGGCTTGGCCTCGGCGCCGTCGCCGACGATCAGGTCGCGGATGACGAGCTCGGTGGGAGCCGGGCCGGAGGGGGCATCGAATTCAGGCTTGGTTCGATCGGTCATGGCTCCATACAACCCGAGCACCGGGGCGTGGTCAACGCGAACGCTCCGCTGAGGGCGAACGCGGCCCGCCGTCCCCCCGTTCCCCAACTCAGGCAGAACCCCCGCAAACCCCCGATATCCGCGGATATCGGGGGTTGCGGGTCGTATGTGCCTGAGTTGGGAGAATGTCTGGCCCGTCAGTCACGGTCCGAAACATCGCGGCCGAGCCGCTGCGACACCCACACCGGTATGAACGAGAGGAGGATGACCACGGTGGCCACCACATTGACCACGTTGGCCTCGTTCGGCCGGGCCATCTGGTTCATGATCCACAACGGCAGCGTGTCGACGCCGGGCGGCGCGGTGAAGATCGTGACGTAGACCTCGTCGAAGCTCAGGGCGAAGGCGAGGATCGCGCCGGCGATCAGCGCGCTGCGGAACTGCGGGAACGTGACCATGCGGAACGTCTGCCACGGGGTGGCGCCCAGATCCTGGGACGCCTCCTCCAGGCTCGGGTTGAGCCGACGCAGTCGCGCGAGGACGTTGTTGAACACCATCACGATGCAGAAGGTTCCGTGCGCGATGATCATCCCGTAGAAGCCCACCTGGATGCCGATGGGCTCGAGCATGCGGTTGTAGGTGTTGTTCAGGGCGACACCGGTGACGATGCCGGGAAGGGCGATCGGCAGCACCACGAGCAGGTTCACCGCGCGCTGCCCGAAGAAACGGTACCGCTGCAGCGCGAAGGCCACGAGCGTGCCGAGGATCACGGCGATCACCGTGGCCCCCGCCGCGACCAGCAGGGAGTTGAGCAGGGCGTCGCGCACCGGCTGGCTCGTGAAGGCCCGGACCCACCACTGCAGGGAGAAGTCGGATACCGGCCAGCTGGCGATGCGAGCGGCGTTGAACGAGTTCAGCACCACGAGCATCAACGGCACGTACATGAAGGCCAGGATCACGGCGACGAGGGCGCCGAGGACCACCTTCGCGGGGCGGGACAGTCTCAGCATGCTCCGCTCACATCCTTTCCAGGGCGCCGGTGCGCTGCACGCTCACCAGATAGATCACGACGAACACGATCGGCACGAGCGAGAATGCGGCAGCGAGCGGCGGGTTGAGGTTGATGTTGGATGCGATGACGCTCCCGATCATCTGCGTCGAGCCGCCGACGAACTTCGCGACCAGGTAGTCGCCGAGGCTGAGCGAGAACGTGAACACCGAGCCGGCGATGATCGCCGGCTTGATCAGCGGCAGCACGACGGTGCGGATGGTCCGCCAGGACCCGGCGCCCAGGTCGGCCGCCGCGTCGAACAGGTTCGGCGGCAGCTGGCGGATCGCCGTGTATACCGGAACGGCCATATACGGCAGCCAGAGGTAGGTGAGCGTGATCACCACGGTCACGGCGGTGAATCCGGGGCCGTGCATCCCCAGCGGAGAGACTGCCCAGTTGAAGAACCCCTCCTCGGTGAACGTGATGCGCATCGCCAGGACCTTCACCAGATACCCCGCCCAGAGGGGAAGGGTGATCGACACCGCCAGCACGGCACGCAGCCACGGCGAGGCCACCTTCGCCATGAAGATGCCGAGCGGCACCGAGATGAGGATCGACAGCGCGGTGACCGCGAGCGCGATGCCCAGGGTGCGGAGCGAGGTGGAGAGGTAGGCCGGGTTGGTCACCAGCATCTCGAAGCTGCGCAGCGTGAAGCCGGGCTTGACCTTCGAGGTGAAGGGGTCGACGACCCAGAACGCGGTGGCCAGCAGCAGTGCCAGCGAGAAAATGTAGATGCCGATCAGCCAGGCCATCGGGAGGGCCAGGAGCCCGGCGAGCCGTGCGCGACGTTTCATGTCGGTCCTGTCGTCGATGCGAGTCTTCGGGGAGCGCCGGGGCGGGATGCCCCGCCCCGGCGCCGAGGGTCAGCCCTTGACGGTGAGCCAGGCGTCCGTCCACTGCTGGAAGTTGGTGCAGACGGCCTCGTCGGCGGTACGGCCGTCGATGCACTGCTCGATCGGGGTGGTCCAGAACCAGACCTTCTCGAAGTACTCCTCGTTGGTGGCGTTGTAGTAGTCGCAGTGCGCCGTGGCCTCGTCGCTGGTGTCGCAGAACGCGGCATTGGCCGGCGCCATGCCGAAGTTCATCGCGATCGCGCCGTTGACCTCCGGCGAGGAGGAGTAGTCCATCCAGGCGTACGCGCAGTTGGGGTGCTCGGACTCCGCAGCGAGCATCCAGGCGTCCGACCAGCCGGTCGAGCCCTCCTCCGGCAGCACGCTCTTGAACTTCTCGTCCTCGGTGAGCTTGCGCAGCACCTCCCACGATGTGCCGAGCACCGTCGTGCCGCCGGCGAACGAGGTGATCTGCGCAGCAGGGTCCGACCAGTACTCCGACACGATGCCGTTCTGCTGCTTGAGCAGGTCGACGGCCGCGGCCAGCTGCGTCTCGTCCAGGGCGTAGGGGTTCTTGATGCCCAGCTCCGGGTTGTGCGCCATGAGGTAGACCGCCGCATCGGCGATGTAGATCGGCGCGTCATAGGCGATGACCTTGCCGGCATACGGGCTGTCCGCCTCCCACGCGACGGCCCAGCTGGTGGGCTCCTCGGTGACGACGTCACTGTTGTACTGCAGGATGTTCGCCCCGCGACCGATCGGGATGCCATAGGACTTGCCGTTGATGGTGTCGTAGATCTGCCCCTTCATGCCCTCGACGATGTCGTCGCCGAAGTTGGGGATCAGGTCGAGGTTGAGCGGCTGCACGTCGCCGCCGGCGATGAGGCGCAGGCTTGCGTCGCCCGAGGCCGAGACGAGGTCGTAGTCTCCGGTGCGCATGAGCTGGACCATCTCGTCGCTGGTGCCCGCGACGCGACGGTTCACGACGCACCCGGTCTCTGCGGTGAACGCGTCGCTCCAGGCCGGCTCGACGAAGCCGGACCAGGCGACGATGTTCACCGCGCCCTCCATCTCGCCGAGCTCGTCCACCATCGGGACGTCGGGGACGTCGATGGAGAGGCCGCCGCCTCCCCCGCCGGTGTCGCCGGAACAGGCCGTGAGGGCCAGGAGTGCAGCCGCGGTCATCGCTCCGGCGGCCAGGATCTTCTTTCGCATGGGATCGCTCCTTCGGGATCGTGCTTGTCTGGGTGGTGGTGGTGCAGGTCTTCGTCGCCGGATCCGGCGCGCCGCCCGGGATGGACCGGTCGGGGCGGGCCGCGGCGGTCGGGCGGGTCAGGCAGGCGAGTGTGGACGGTCGGTCAGGGCAGCCGGGCGGCGTGCGCCGGGTTCCACGCCACCCGGACGCGGTCGCCGCGCCCGAGGACAGTGGCGGCGGGGGCGACGTGCGCATTGGGCCGCTCGACGATGACGTCCTGGCCCGCATCGGCGGCGACGAGATAGCGCGTCGCGGGGCCGGTGTAGACGATCTCGCGGACCACGCCGGCGAGCCCCACCTCGCCGTCGGTGAGCGCCGCCGGCTCCGCCGCGATGCGCACGCGCTCTGGTCGGATGCTCATCGTGCGTGCGTCTCCGGTGAGCTCGCGGGCGAGATCTCCGGTGATGAGGTTCGACAGACCGAGGAAACGCGCGACGAACTCGGTCTGCGGGTTCTCATAGACATCGCGCGCTGAGCCGATCTGCTCGATACGACCGTTGTTGAACACCGCGACCCGGTCGCTCAGGGTCAGCGCCTCCTCCTGGTCGTGCGTGACGAAGATGAAGGTGATGCCCACCTCGCGCTGGATCTGCTTCAGCTCGATCTGCATCTGCTCGCGCAGCTGCTTGTCCAGCGCGCCGAGCGGCTCGTCGAGGAGCAGCACCTGCGGGCGCAGGATCAGCGCGCGCGCGAGCGCGATGCGCTGGCGCTGGCCGCCGGAGAGCTGGTGCGGCAGCCGGTCGGCGACGTGGTCCAGATGCACCCGCCGCAGGGAGTCCGAGACCTGGGAGAGCCTGTCTTCCGTGCCGCGTCCGCGCACCCGCAGGCCGTAGCCGACGTTCTCGGCGATCGTCATGTGGGGGAACAGGGCGTAGTCCTGGAAGACCGTGTTGACCTCACGGGCGTGGGGCGGCGTCCGGGTGACGTCTGCACCGGACAGACGCACCGTTCCCGATGTCGCCTCCTCGAAACCGGCGATCAGCCGCAGCACGGTCGTCTTTCCCGAGCCGGAGGGCCCCAGCATCGACAGGAACTCGCCCGATGCGACCTCGAGGTCGAGGTCGCGAACGGCGGTGAACTCGCCGAAGGATTTCGTCAGCCCCTGCAAGGAGACGCTGCCGGGGGCGGCGCCGGCGTCCTGCTCAGGCGGCGCGGCGGATGCGACGGTCGTCATCTTTCTCCTCGGATCATCGTCGAACGGGAAGGTGGGATAAACATATAAACCCAGAGGTAATATTTCAACTCTTTCCGGAAAACTCTTCTGATGCGACAATCAGCAGATGGATTCGCCGACGCCGCTGCCCGATGCCGAGGCCGTCGCGTCGGTGCCCCTCCCCCGGCATCCGCACCGGCTGCGCGGAGCGCTGTTCCAGCCGATCGGCGACGAGGGCCGCGCAGAGCTCGTCGAACGTCGGCTGGTCGACGCCATCAAACGCGGCCACCTCCGCGCCGGCGAGCGCCTGCCCTCCGAGTCGGAGCTGGCCCGCAGCTTCGGCGTCGCCCCCGTCACCGTCCGCGAGGCGCTCCTCGCCGTCCGCGGTCGCGGCCTGATCGTCACGCGCCGCGGCCGCAACGGCGGAAGCTTCGTCGCGGCCGACGCCGATCCGGTCGCTTTCGCGCGCACCGCATTGCTGAACAGCTCACGACTGGCGTTGCGCGACATGGCCGCGCACTATGCCGCGATCACGGCAGCCGCCGTGCGCCTGGCGGCGCGGCGCGCCGATCCGAGCGAAGCGCAGCAGGTGCTGCATCGGCTGGGACGCCTCGGAGACCTCGACGTCGAACAGCAACGACGCCTGATCGACGACGTCCAGATCGAGCTCGTCTCCCTCAGCCAGTCCGCCCGTCTCACCCGCGAGCAGATGAAGCTCCAGGCGGAGATCTCGCCCTACCTGCGGCTCGTCGCCCCGGACGAGACGGGCCTGCAGCACCAGGCGGACAACCTGGCCGGAGTCATCGGCGCCGTCGAGTGCGGCGACGTGGACGAGGCCGGGCGCCGCACCGAACAGATGGTCGCCGACGTGATCGACGCGCTCATCGCCCTGCAGACCGCCTCACCGCCCCCGCGATGAGCACCCTTCCCATCGACGTGCACAGGAGGACGCGATGAGCACCAAGCCCCCCATCACCCGAGAAGCCGCCGCCGGCATCGTCGAGGACTACTTCAGCGCCCCCATCCGCGCCCTCCGCGGCTGGGTCGACCCGCTCGCGGCGGAGCTCTCGGCGACCATGCGCTCCGGCGGCCTCACGCGCGGGATGGTCGACGCCCTCGTGGAGCCGTATGCGCAGGCGACGTTCGACCTCGAGGCGGTGCCGGTCTACGGCGCCGGGTTCGTGGCGGCGATCGACCTCCTCTCCGATGCGCAGAGCCACCTCGCCTGGTGGCAGGGAGCCGACCGCCGCCAGCTCGTGCTCGCCGCGCAGACCGTCGACAAGGAGAACATCGACTACAGCGAGCTCGAGTGGTACCGGGTACCGATGGCCACCGGCACTCCGCACGTGGCAGGTCCCTACGTGGACTACCTCTGCAGCGACGAGTACACGATCACGATCGCGGTGCCGACCGTCACCGGGGGACGGCGCATCGGCGTCGCGGCGCTGGACCTGCTGGTGTCCGACGTCGAACGAGAGCTCACGCCGCGGTTCGCGGCCCTCGGTCAGCAGGTGACCCTCACCAACGGCGTCGGCCGGGTTGTGGTCTCGACAGATCCGCGCTGTGCCACGGGCGACACCGTCCGCGGCAGCCGGCTCGCCGCCCTTCCGCGGGTCCCGTGCGCTGGTGTCGCCCTGGACGTGATCGTGGAGGACATCGCGCACTGAGGCCGACAGAGCTCTTGACACCGCGGCGGAGCGGGTGCACCCTGGTTTCAGATCAGCTCAGCGCCCGGGAGACTCGCAGGCATCGCCGCAGCACCGGGCGCTGAGTCTTGCCAGGCCGGCTCCGGTGCGTGCCGCCGGATGGACCGCCCGCCCCCGGCCGCCGCGCGCCTTGCCGAATCACCAGGGTTTTCGGGTGGGCGCCGGCGGCGCCCACCCGAAAACCCTGGTGATTCGGCAAGGCGCGGCGCAGCCGCCGGCCGGTCAGATGGACAGCAGCGCCGCGCGGGTCTGGCGCGTGCGAGCGAGGAGCATCCGCTCCTCCTCCGGTCCGTGGTGGGCATCACGACCGGTGATGATGCGCTGCCGTGTCGCGGCGAGCGCGGTGGCGTCACGGATGAAGGCGCGCATGAGGGGGCGGCGGTCGCCGTTCAGCGTCGCCGCCCAGCGCAGCCCCTCCCGTCGCCCGGCGGGCGTGGCGAGCATGGTGACCTCCTCCGGTGTGAACCAGCCCGCCTGGGCATACTCCATCAGGCGAGAACGGGTAAGTCTGGACTCCTCCCGGCGCAGCGCGATCACCCCCAGGATGAACGCGAGGAACAGCGGCACCTGCAGGGTCACATAAAGCCCGAAGAAGTCCCCGAGCATGGCCGAGCCGTTCCAGAAGGCGTGCAGGGCGATCCCGCCGGCCATGCCGACGAGTCCGGCCAGCATGGCCGCGCCCGCCCCGCCGCCACGCCGGGCGACGAGGCCGATCGCGAAGCCGGTGAGCGCGGTGAACATCGTATGGGCGAACGGCGACATGAGTCCGCGCACGAAGAACGTCGCGGTCAGCCCCGCGCCCCCGCTCTCGATAAGACTGCTGCCGAAGTAGAGGATGTTCTCGGTGAACGCGAACCCGGCGCCGACGAGCGCGCCGTAGACGACGCCGTCGACGGGACCGTCGAACGAGCGGCGCGCCATCAGGAAGATCAACAGCACGCCGAGCCCCTTGGCCGCCTCTTCCACGAGCGGTGCCTGGATGACGGCGCTGAAGAACTCCGGAACGCGTCCGCCGAAGGCGATCTGGGTCAGCAGGCTCATCAGCAGCGCGATCGCGACGGCCGCGATCGCTCCCCACGCGAGGGCGAAGGCGATCAGTCCGCGTGGTTCCGGCTCCCACCGGTCGATGAGCCGCACCCCGACCAGCACGATTCCGAGCGGCACGAGGGCGAGAACCAGACCGACGACCGCCGCTCCGGTGCCGAGCGTCGCGAGGAAATAGGCGACCAGGCCGAGCAGGAGGAAGACCAGCACACCCACCAGCCAGATCCAGCCACCGATCCCGCGCTTGCCCCGCACCGGGATCGATGCGGCCGGCGGCGGCGCCATCGGAGCGGGCGGGCGATAGAGCGGGGTCTGATCGAGCGATGACCCGAAGCCGGCCGCGTGCGCGGGCTGATGCCCCGCCGCGGGGGCGAATGCAGACTGCTGGCCGACCCGCGGCACGAACCGGGGCGCGGGCTGCTCTGGGTCGGGCAAGCCGTATGTCATGAGAAGAAGCCTAAGAGGTGACTGCCCCCTGCCCGCACCGGATGGCGCCGGGCAGCGGCGCCGATACTCGATCCCCTGCCACCGCGGACGAGGTCCCACCCCCCTCCGGTAACGTGGTGCCATGCGCTTTGCACACCTGCGCCTGCCCGATTCCCCCGCTCCGCGCCTCGCGCTCGTCACCGACGATCACGCGACGTTCGTCGACGACCTGATCCCCGGGGGCCCGGTTACGCTCCCGCAGCTGATCGATCTCGGCGACGCGGGCCTGGAGGCGATCCGCACGGCATTCGACCGCGGCGACGGAACCCGATATCCGCTCGCCGATCTCACCTTCGCCTCCGCGGTGCTCATGCCGCCGGCGACGCTCGCGGTGGGACTCAACTATGCCGCGCACTCGAGCGAGCTCGGCCTGAAGACGGACGCCGCGCCCACCGTGTTCTCGCTCTGGCCGAACTCGCTCACCGGCCATGAGCAGACCACCTCCTGGCCGCGCTCGCTGAGCGAGGCGGTGGACTACGAGGCGGAGCTGGGGGTCATCATCGGCACACCGACGCGGGACGTCTCCGAGGAGGACGCCCTCGACCACGTCTGGGGCTACACGGTCGTCAACGACATCACCGCCCGCAACGTGCAGTTCTCCGAGGCGCAGTGGTGCCGTTGCAAGTCGTTCGACGGGTTCACTCCCACCGGCCCCGTCGTGGTGACCGCCGACGAGATCCCCGACCCGCAGGACCTCCACATCTGGACGGTCGTAGACGGGCACACGGTGCAGGACGGCTCGACCGGGCAGATGGTGCGCTCGGTCAAGACCCTCATCGCGCATCTCTCCCGCTCGCTCACGCTGCTGCCTGGGACGCTCATCTCCACCGGGAGCCCTGGCGGGGCCGGCTACTCGCGGGATCCGCAGATCTTCCTCCGCGATCGCAGCACCGTGACGGTCGGCATCGAGGGCATCGGCGAGCTCACCACCCACTGCCGCATCATCGAGGCGTAGTCCCCCCCAGCCGCGGCCGCGCGCCGCCATGCGCACAATGCCCCGCCCAGCACACGCACCGGCCTCGCCGCTGTGCAGGGCGGGGCATCGTGCGCTGGGCGGGGCACGGTCCTCTTAGCGGGCTGGCGTGTTCCCCGGCAGCTCCGTGACCACCGGGATCGCGGCTGTCACGACCTCGAGCCCGGACAGGCGGGCCGGCGAGAGCTGCTTGACGACGTCCTCACGGCTCATCAGGCCGGCCTCGACGACGAGGTCAGCCACATTCCGGTTGGTCTCGAGCGCGGTCTTCGCGATCGACGCCGCCGCGGCATAGCCGATGAAGGGTGTCAGCGCGGTGATCGCACCGACCGACGACGCCACCATCAGCTCGAGGCGCTCACGGTTGGCGGTGATGCCCTCGACGCAGTTCACCCGCAGCGTCCACATCGCCTGACGCATCCAGGTGATGGACTGGAAGATCGAGTGCGCGATGACCGGCTCGAACGCGTTGAGCTGGAGCTGACCGCCCTCGACCGCCATCGTGACCGTCATGTCTGCGCCGGCGACGGCGAAGGCCACCTGGTTGACGGCCTCGGGGATGACGGGGTTGACCTTGCCGGGCATGATCGAGGAACCAGCCTGCTTGGCGGGGAGGTTGATCTCGCCGAGTCCGGCCTGGGGGCCCGAAGAGAGCAGCCGGAGATCGTTGCAGATCTTGGACAGCTTGATGGCGTTGCGCTTGAGCGACGCGGAGAACGACATGAACGCGCCCGTGTCACTGGTCGCCTCCACCAGGTCGGTCGCCGTGGAGAGGTCGAGACCGGAGATCTCACGCAGGTGGCGCAGGACAGCGGCCGCGTAGGCGGGGTGGGTCGTGATGCCCGTGCCGATCGCCGTCGCTCCCATGTTGATCTCATACAGCAGCGAGGCGTTCTCCCGCAGGCGGCTGAGGTCTTCGCCGAGGGTGGTGGCGAATCCGTGGAACTCCTGCCCGAGGGTCATCGGCACGGCGTCCTGCATCTGCGTACGACCGACCTTGAGGACGTCGTGGAACTCCTCGGCCTTGGCCAGGAACGCCCCCCGCAGCAGGTCGAGCTCCTCCAGCAGCGAACGCAGCGTGAGCGAGAGGCCCACCTTGATCGCGCTCGGATAGACGTCGTTGGTCGACTGGCTGCGGTTGGTGTGGTCGATCGGCGAGAGGAACGCGTAGTCGCCCTTCTCCCGGCCGGCGATCTCGAGGGCGATGTTGGTGATGACCTCGTTCGCGTTCATGTTGGTCGAGGTTCCGGCACCGCCCTGGATCACCCCGACGGTGAACTGATCGTGGAATTCCCCGTCGATCACGCGCTGGGCGGCCCGGTCGATCAGGTCGGCGTGCTCGGCGTCGAGCACGCCGATCTCCTTGTTGGCGCGGGCGCTGGCCTGCTTGACCATCGCGAGGCCGCGGACGAGATCGGGGTAGACCGAGATCGGTCGTTTGGCGATCGGGAAGTTCGCCTCCGCTCTGGCGGTATGGATGCCCCAATAGGCGTCCTCCGGGATCTCCATCGACCCCAGGGAGTCGGTCTCGGTACGTGTGCGTGCGATGACGGCCATGAACACTTCCTCGTGGCAAGCGAAACGGATGGTACTTCGGAATTGGGGGTACCTCGAGCCTATGCCCGCAAGCCCTCAGGCGGAGGTCGGCTTGCGGGAGAACGCCTCGAGACGCTCCTGGGGAGTCAGCGCCGCCATCCGGGCTGTCCATTCCGGCGTGAAGTGCTCCAGCACATCTGCCTCCCCCACCGGCACGACGGTGTGGGTGATCGTCTCCGGCCGTACGTGCACGAGCTGGAAGGACTGCGCGGCGTCCATGCCGTTCACGCTGTCGGCCGGGCGGTCGAGCGCCATCGTGTAGCAGGTCGCTGAGGCCACGCTCACCGGGACCCCGGCGAAGCTGCCGTGCATCGAGTAGTGCAGATGACCGGCGAGGATGGCGCGCACATCGCTCCCCCGCACGATGTCGGCGAGGGCATCCTGGTTGCGCAGTTCGAGGATGTCGAAGAACGGCACGTGGCTCGGCAGCGGCGGGTGGTGCATCGCCAGGATCGTGCCGTGCGGTGCCGGCTCGCGCAGCTGCTCGGCGAGCCAGTCGAGCTGCCGCCGATCGAGATCGCCGTGGTGCCAGCCGGGCACCGAGGTGTCGAGGTGGATCAGGCGCAGTCCCCGCAGATCGGTCGCACCGATCACGGGATCCTCGGTCGGGGGCGTGTCGAGCAGGTGCTCACGCATCGCGGGCCGTTCATCGTGGTTGCCGGCCACCCACACCACCGGCACTCCGATGCGCTCTGCCACCGGCTCGATCGCCGCCCGCAGGCGCCGGTAGGCGTCCGGCTCCCCGAGATCGGCCAGATCGCCGGTGATCACGAGCGCATCGATCGGCGCCTCGAGCGCCTCGATCGCCGCCAGGGTGCGCTCGACCCCGGCCTCGACGGCGAACCTGCCGCCCAGGCGCGCTCCCCCGGCGAGCAGGTGCGTGTCGCTGAGGTGCACGATGGTGTGCGTCGGCGGCGCGAAGCGGCCGAAGGAGGGGACGACACGGCGCGGGGTGGAACCGGGCATGGTGCCAGCCTAGGAGGAAGCGCCGACATCCGCGCGCCGCGGGCACCCCAGAACAGGCAGGCGACACCAGAACAGGCCCTTGCGCACCAGAACGGCCTGTTCTGGTGCTGCTCGCCTGTTCTGGAGCGCGGGTGTCAGTGACCCACGACCAGCAGCACGATGCCGCACAGGATCGCCGCGATGCACACGCCGAAGCTCGCGTACGCACCCATCAGCGCGATGGTCTTCTGGGTCGCGCTGAGCGGACTGCGCCTGGCGGCCTTCTCAGCCGCCTTGCGTGCGCGCTTGGCCTCCTTGGGCGTGATGACGGTGATCGCGTCGGTGAACGCCGCCGGCAGCGCCACCGGCGCACGCCCGGCCCGCACGAGCAGACGGAGCCCGAAGGCGTAGAACGACACGACCACGACCGCGCCCACGAGGGCCACGACGAAGACCTGGACGAAAGCGATCCAGTCGATAACGACGTTCATCGCACCTCCTCCGACTCGTTCCGGGCGGCCTCCGCCTTCGCGGCACGCCGGGCGGCCTTCTGTGCGCGCAGCATACGGCGCTCGCGCATCGTCGGCCGCGGCGGCGTCTCCGGCACGTCCACGGCGTGGCCGGACTCGGCGACATCGCTCATCGCATTGTGCGCGGTGACCGCGTTACGGCGCGAGTACAGGAACAGTCCCACGATCACCACGAGCGCGAAGACCGCGTCGATCGCGACACCCCAGCCGCCCCACAGCACCACCAGCAGCGCGGCGAGCGCCCCCACCGCCCCGGCGGCCGGAAGGGTGAGCAGCCACCCGACGCCGATCCGCCCCACGGTGCGCCAGCGCACCACGGACCCGCGCCGGCCGAGACCGGAGCCGATCACCGAGCCGGAGGCCACCTGCGTGGTGGAGAGGGCGAACCCGAGCGCGCTCGAGGCGAGGATGGTGGCCGCCGTGGAGGTCTCCGCCGAGAAGCCCTGCGCCGGCTTGACGTCGGTGAGGCCGCGGCCGAGCGTGCGGATGATGCGCCATCCGCCGAGGTAGGTGCCCAGCGCGATCGTGACAGCGCACGAGATGACGACCCACAGCTGCGGCTCATGGTGGGCGGAGGACTGCCAGCCGACGGTGATCAGCGCAAGGGTGATGACACCCATCGTCTTCTGCGCGTCATTGGTGCCGTGCGCGAGGGCGACGAGCGACGACGTGAAGATCTGCCCCCAGCGGAAGCCGCCACGACCGTCCGGCTTGCCGTCATAACGACGGGTGATCGTATAGGCCGCCTTCGTCGCCAGGAACGCGATGATCCCGGCGGTCAGCGGCGCGATCAGCGCGGGCAGCACGACCTTCGACAGCACGACGCCGAAGTCGATGCCGGACATGCCCACGCCCACCAGGGTCGCGCCGATCAGGCCGCCGAACAGGGCGTGCGACGAGCTCGACGGCAGGCCAAGCAGCCACGTGAGCATGTTCCAGGTGATCGCGCCGATGAGTCCGGCGAAGATGATCGACGGGAAGATGTCTACGCTGATCTGGTCCTCGCGGACGATGCCGCCCGAGATCGTCTTGGCGACCTCGGTGGACAGGAAGGCACCGACGAGATTCAGGATCGCCGCAAGGAGCACAGCGGTCTTGGGCTTCAGCGCACCCGTCGCGATGGGCGTGGCCATCGCGTTCGCGGTGTCGTGAAAGCCGTTCGTGAAGTCGAAGAACAGTGCCAGAGCGATGACCAGCACGATGATGAGGGCTGCGGTTTCCACCGGTCGCTTTCGTGTAGGGGGGAAGACATGAATTGTGCCGACGTGATCGACGTGACGAACGAAGAGTTCACCGTGGGTTTTGCTTCCGTTAACCGGCCCCAAGAGATGATCGCACCGTCCCGCCCCCTCCGGCAACTCGCCCCGGGGATCCGCAGCGCCGGCACGCATGGTCGTCGGCAGCCGCTCGGATAGCGTGGAGGGATGCATGCCGAAACCCCTCCCGTCGCACCGTGCCCCGAGCGTCGCCCGCAGACCCGTTCCCACCACGGTGATATCTTCGACGATCCGTATGAGTGGTTGCGCGATAAGGATGCGCCCGCTGTCGTGGCGCATCTGGAGGCGGAGAACACGTATGCGGACGCGGTGACCGCGCCCCTCGCCGATCTGCGCGAGACGATCTTCCAGGAGATCAAGGGACGGGTGCAGGAGACCGATCTGTCGGTGCCGACCCGGCGTGGCTCCTGGTGGTACTACTCCCGCACGATCGAGGGCGCCCAGTACGGCTTGCAGTGCCGGGCACCGATCCAGGACGCCGACGACTGGACCCCTCCCCGGCCCGACGGCGCCCTCCCCGGTGAGGAGGTGCTGCTGGACGGCAACGCCGAGGCCGATGGCCACGCGTTCTTCTCCCTCGGCGCCTACGACGTCTCCGCGGACGGCACCCGGTTGCTGTGGTCGGTCGATCTCGAAGGCGACGAACGCTACACCGTGCGTGTGAAGGACCTGGCCACCGGCGAGATGCTCCCCGACGAGATCGCCGACACCGGCGGCGGGGCGTTCTTCACCCCCGATGGCACCGCGATCGTCTACACCACGGTGGACGACGCCTGGCGGCCCGACAAGCTGTGGCTGCACCGCATCGGCACGGATACCTCAGCCGACGAGATGATCTTCCACGAACCGGACGAACGATTCTGGCTCGGCGCCGGCCTCACCCGCAGCCGGAAGTACCTGGTGATCGCGGCTGGTTCGCACATCACCTCGGAGGAGCTGCTGCTGGACGCCGACGATCCCACCGGGGAGCCGCGTGTGGTGTGGCCCCGGCGCGACGGCGTGGAGTACTCCGTCGACCACGCGGTGATCGACGGCGTGGACACTCTCCTGATCCTGCACAACGACGGCGCGGAGGACTTCGAGCTCATCGCCGTGCCGGCGTCCGATCCGCAGGGCCCCCGACGGGTGCTCGTGCCGCATGTGCCAGGGCGCCGGCTGGGCGACATCGACTGCTTCCGCGACTTCGCCGGGATCGAGTACCGCCGCGACGGCCTCACCCGCGCCGGGCTGCTCGACTACGCCACCGGCGAGATCGAGGAGCTCCCGTTCGACGAGCCGCTCTACGCGGTCGGCTTCGGCGGCAACCCGGAGTGGGCTCCCCCGGTGCTGCGCCTGGGCTATTCGTCGTTCGTGACCCCCGGCACGGTCTACGACCTCGATCTCGCCAGCCGTGAGCTCCTGCTGCGCAAGCAGCAGCCGGTGCTGGGCGGCTACGACCCGGCGGGATACGGTCAGGCGCGCACCTGGGCCGTGGCAGACGACGGCACGCGCGTGCCGATCTCGCTCGTCTGGAGCACTGCGCACGGTGCACCGGGCGATGCTGTGCGCCCCGTGCATCTCTACGGTTACGGCGCCTACGAGCATTCGATCGATCCCGGGTTCTCGGTCGCCAGGCTGTCGATGCTCGATCGCGGCGTGGTGTTCGCCGTTGCGCACGTGCGCGGCGGCGGCGAGCTCGGCCGCGGCTGGTACGAGAACGGCAAGCTCGCCAGCAAGCGCAACACGTTCACCGACTTCGTGGCCTGCGCACGCCACCTCGTCGACACCGGGGTGACGGAGCCGTCGCAGCTCGTCGCCGAGGGCGGCAGCGCGGGCGGTCTCCTGATGGGCGCCGTCGCCAACCTCGCCCCCGAGCTGTTCGCGGGGGTCCTCGCCTCTGTGCCGTTCGTCGACGCGCTCACCTCGATGCTCGACCCGACGCTCCCTCTCACCGTGATCGAGTGGGACGAGTGGGGCGACCCGCTGCACGACCCGGAGGTGTACGCGTATATGAAGTCGTACACGCCGTACGAGAACGTCCAGGACGGGGTCGCGTACCCGCGGATCCTGGCGATGACCTCGTTCAACGACACCCGGGTGCTCTATGTCGAGCCGGCGAAGTGGATCGCCCGGCTGCGCGACGCGGGAGCCGACGACGCGGTGCTGAAGTGCGAGATGGTCGCCGGTCACGGTGGCGTGAGCGGCCGGTACTCCTCGTGGCATGAGCGCGCCTATGAGCTGGCCTGGATGCTGGACGTGCTGGGGCTCGCCGAGGCCTGAGGCCGCGGGCGCCTGCACGAAAACAGGCAGGGAGCACCGGAACAGGCCACTTCCCTGAGGTGTGACCTGTTCCGGTGCTCCCTGCCTGTTTTCGTGCGGGGGCCTGCGGGGGCCTTCCGGTGCGGGATCACCCGAGGTGCCGGCCCTGCGCCATCGCGGTGCGCACGGTTTCCCAGACGTGCTCCGGGTTGTGGAACAGCTGCTGATAGTCGAAGCGCAGCACGGTGAACCCCAGGAGGGCAAGGCGCGCGTCCGCGCGGATGTCTCGACGCCGGTCGGCTGCCCGACTGTGGTGGGCGAAGCCGTCGAGCTGAACCACCAGACGTTCGCCGATGAGCGCGTCGACCGGATGCCCATCGATCCAGACCTGCTGGCGCACCGCGACGCCGATCATCGCCATGAGCCCGACGAAGCGCGTCTCTGTGCCCGCGTCCGCATCGGCGCCCGCTGCCACGGCGAGCGCCCGCGCGCGGGTGCTCCGCCAGCGGATGGCGGGCAGGGAGCCCGGCATCACCAGTCCGGTGCGCACCGCTGACTCCCACACCGCGAGCGCCTCGCCGTGGGGCTGACAGCGCGCCACCTGGAACAGCACGTTGATGACCGGATCGATGATCTCGAACCGGGCCACCGGCGCCGGGCCGCGCGCCCAGTGCAGGCGCGCCGCGGCGGGAGGATGCCGAGAGGAGCCGTGCTCGACCACGACGTGCACCCCGTCGTGGTCAGCCGGAGCCCAGAGCCCCAGCAGCGCCGCAGCGCTCACGCAGGTGACGCGCCCGCCGACGGACGCCGCAGCGATCCGCCGCTCATCGCAGTGCGGCGTCGCGAGCCACGACCGGCGGATACGCGTGAGCCGGGCCCCGCGCACCGCAGCATCCACGGCGGCGCGGCCGAACCCGGCCGCCCGCAGCGCCGATGTGCGCACGATCCCGCCGTGCGCGGCTGCCCACTCCTCCGGTGTCATTCCCCCAGAGTCGGCTCACAGGGGCACGCGGCACCACCCATCGGCCGGATCTGTGCAGGACGTCACCGGCACCGGACCTGTGGGATAAGCGCGAGAACAGGCAGAGAGCACCAGAACAGGCAATAATCCGCAGCGACTGCCTGTTCTGGTGCTGTCTGCCTGTTCTCGCGCTGGTGGATCAGCCGAAGAGGGCAGCGGCCTCTTCGTAGCGCTCCAGCGGCACGGTGTTGAGCTCGCCGAGCGCCTCGGCGAAGGGCACCCGCACGATGTCGGTGCCGCGGAGTGCGACCATCCGACCCCAGTCCTGATCCGCCAGAGCATCGGCGGCACGCAGGCCCAGCCGGGTCGCGAGCACGCGGTCGAACGCCGACGGAGAGCCGCCACGCTGGATGTGGCCCAGCACGGTGGCACGGGTCTCCATCCCGGTGAGCGCCTCGATCTGCGGTGCGAGCACCTCGCCGATACCGCCCAGACGCGGACGGTTGAACGCGTCGAGGCCCTTGTCGCTATAGGCGGAGTCCATGCCGGTGAGGGTGAACCCCTCCGAGACGACCACCAGCGGCGCCCGCCCGCGGTCGCGAGCGCTGTTGACCAGCTCGCAGATGTCGTCGATCCCCAGCGGAACCTCGGGGATGCAGATCGCGTGCGCTCCCACGGCCATGCCGGCGTGCAGCGCGATCCAGCCGACATGGCGCCCCATGACCTCGGCGACCATGCAGCGCTGGTGCGAGTCGCCGGTCGTGCGCAGGCGGTCCATCGCCTCGGTGGCGATGTTCACCGCGGTGTCGAACCCGAAGGAGTAGTCGGTGGCCCTGAGGTCGTTGTCGATCGTCTTCGGCACGCCGATCACCCGGATGCCGTCGCGCGACAGGCGGTCGGCAGCGGCGAGCGTCCCCTCCCCGCCGATCGCGACGATGCCGTCGATGCCGTGCGCTTCGAGCGTGCGGGCGATGTTCTCCGGGCCGCCGTTCTCCCCCTCGTAGGGGTTGGTCCGGCTGGTGCCGAGGATCGTACCGCCGGTCTTGGCCAGACCCTTCACCTCATGACGGGTGAGGGGCATGAACAGCCCCTCGACGGCGCCGCGCCAGCCGTCGCGGATGCCGACGAACTCCATGTCGTGCACCGTGGTGCCCTTGAGAACGATCGCGCGGATCACCGCGTTGAGTCCGGGGCAGTCGCCACCGCTCGTGAGAATGCCGATCTTCATCGTTCGCCCTTCGCTCCGAGGATCCGGGTGCCGGCGGGGTACCGCCACAGCGACACTAAAGGATCCACCACGCCCGCGGCAGCAGAACCAGCGTGACCGTTCTGCACAGATGTCCACCCCGCCGGGAGCGGCCCCGACGGTCTCAGGAGCCGAGCGCCTCGCGCAGCAGATGCATCAGCGCGGCCAGCTGCACCGGCTCTGCGGCCACCTCGTCGATCTCCTCGCCGTCGAGGGCACGGGCCGCGAGCCCCTGCTTCTGGTCGATGAGCTCCGCGATCCGCGTGTCGATCGTGTGCGCGGCGATGATCCGCCAGGCGGTGACCGGCTCGTCCTGGCCGATACGGTGCACCCGGTCGATCGCCTGGGTCTGCTCCGCCGCCGTCCACGACAGCTCGGCGAGGACGACGTTCGAGGCCGCCTGCATGTTGACCCCGACACCGGCAGCGGTCAGCGAGCACACCGCGATCCCCACCTCCGGGTCGTCGTTGAACGCGTCGATCGCCTGCTGACGGGCTGTGGAGGTCTGGTCTCCGCGCACCGAGACCGCCTTGATCCCGGCGGCGGAGAAGTGCGCCTCCGCCTGGTCCATGACATCGATGTGCTTGGCGAAGAACACGACCTTGCCCACCGACCGCTGCAGCTGCACGGCGTAGTCCGCGGCGAGGAGGGCCTTGGCCTGGCCGATCCGCCGCACCATGGTGAAGACGTTGTCCCCGCCGGCGCCGGCCGCCTTCGACTCCTCGAGCTCGTTGTGCGCCACCAGGCGCACGATGTCCTCGTCGATACCGTCGAGAGACGTGCCGTGCGCGGCTCCGCGGGCCTCCACGATGCGGCGGTACTTCGCGGCCATGCGCTGGCCGAGCTCGCGCTCCGCCTGCTGGATGCCGCGCCCCACCTCGTCGTCCAGCTGCACCGGCAGATCGGCGATGAGCTTGTCGGGAAGGTCGGCAGCGACGTCGACCTTCTTCCGGCGCACGATCCCCATCGAGATGACGGCATCGCGGGCCTCACCGTAGAAGGCCTTGTCTGCCGGGGTGAAGCCGGTGGCCTCGAGCCGGTCCATCAGCTCGGCGGCGGGCTTGGTGCCGGTGGTCCAACCGAGGAAGCGCCAGATCGCGTCGAAGTCCTCGACGTCGTTGATGAGCGGCGTGCCGGTCAGCGCCATCAGAAGAGGGTTTCCGCCCGGAGTCTGCTCACGCACACGCGACGCGAGGGCGAGGACATTCTGCGAGCGCTGCGACGTGAGGTTCTTGATGAAGTGCGCCTCGTCGACGACCATGCCGCGCAGGCCGATCGACCCCAGCCACGACAGGTGGCGGTCGAGGATCTCGTAGTTCACGATGAAGACGTCCGCGAAGGCGTCCATCTCGTCTCCGTCGCCCTGGATCACGGTGGCGCGGCGCTGCGGCGTCCACAGCTCGACCTCGCGGGCCCAGTTCATCTTCACCACGTTGGGCACGACGACCAGAAGCGGGTAGGCGTCTGCCACGGAGGCGGCCAGCACCGATTGCGCGGTCTTGCCCAAGCCCGGCTCGTCCGCGAGAAGGAAGCTGCGGTGGCCGGCACGTGCCGCCTCGAGCAGCCGCGCCTGGTGCACCATCACCTCACGACCTCGGGGCGAGAGGTGGTCCTGCTCCGGTGCGGGCGGCAGCTCCATGGTGGCCATCCCGCCGCCGCCGGTCTCGAAGGCCTTGTAGAGCGGGCCCATGAGCTCCCAGCTGTCGAGTCGCCGGCGCGGCGTCTCGCCCTTTCGGGGCGTGAGATCGGGGGTGAGGAACGGGTTGGCCAGGCGACGGGCCTCGATTCCCGGAGGGACCACCTGGCGCTCCGCGAGCGCCGCGGGCACGACCGGAGCCTGCGGTGCCGGCGCCGCATCGGCGATGACGAGCTCTTCCGGCGCGAGCTCGGCGCCGGCCTCCAGCAGCCAGTCCCGCCGCATGCGCTTGGCCACCGGGCTGGTCGCCTGGTCGACCTCGAGCAGCTGGATGAGAGAGGTGTCGCGTGCCGCCGTCTTGGCGAGGATCGTCGCCACGCCGTCGAGACGCTTGAGCAGCTCCGCCCGGGCATTCTCGGTGAGCTCCGTGTCGGCCTTGACGCGGGCACGTTCCTCGCGCACCAGGAACGCGATCACCTGGAACTTCACGCGGTTGGTGGGGCCGAGCTTGCCGCGCTGCGCCTTCGCCTCGACCTCGCGCACCTTGCGGGCGAGGATCGGGATGACGGGCGCGTCGTCGCGCACTGCGCTCTTCTTCTGTCGTGCGGGGGCGGTAGTCGCCATGCGGCGTGCTCCTCCTGAGCCTGGATGCCGGATCGACGCAGTCCGCCGATCGAGTCGTACCTGGTCCGCACGCGGCCGTGGCCAAGACGATGCGGAGCGGATTCCGGACGGCGCAGCACTTCGCGTCCCCAACGGATCCTCGGACCAGTCTACATCCCGATTCGTCGTGCGTCAGCTTTGCTCGGAGAGCAGCTCCCGAGCCCGCTCGACATCGGAGGTCATCCGCTCGATGAGCGCCTCGATGCCGTCGAAGGCGATCATGCCGCGCAGCCGATGCACGAACTCCACGGTCACCTGGTGGCCGTACAGGTCGAGCCCGACACCGTCGATGACGTAGGCCTCGACACGGCGCACCGGGACGTCGTCGAACGTGGGGTTGGTGCCCACCGAGATCGCGGCAGGGTACCGCGTGTCGGTGTCGTGGTCGTTGAGCCAACCGGCATAGATGCCGTCTGCGGGGATGAAGTCATCCATCACGTCCGGCAGGTTCGCGGTCGGGAAGCCCAGCTCACGCCCCCGCTTGAACCCGTGCACGACCTCGCCCCGCACATCGACCGGCCGCCCGAGGGCACGCGCAGCGGCCTCGACGTCGCCGTCGGCGAGCAGCTGACGCACCCAGGTCGAAGACACCCGCTGCGTGGTGCCCGGGACGAGGACCTCATCGACCACCTCGACTGTGAAGTCGTAGACCTCCCCCAGCTCGCGCAGCAGCTCCGGGGTCCCTGCGCCGCCGCGGCCGAAGCGGAAGTCATTGCCGACCAGGATCGTCGACACCTTCAGCGCGTCAACGAGGATCTTCGTGACGAAGTCCTCTGCCGATACGGCAGCGAGCTTCTCGTCGAAGGTGAGCATGAGCGCGGCATCCAGGCCGAACTGCGCCAGCTTCTCGAGCTTGCGCTCTGTGCCCAGGATGCTCTCCGGGGAGCGTTCCGGGTTCAGCACGCTCAGCGGATTGCGGTTGAAGGTCACCACCACGCTCTGGCAGTCGGCAGCGGCGGCATCCTCCATCGCCCGCTCGATGATCGCCCTGTGCCCCGCGTGCACGCCGTCGAACTTGCCGATCGCGACGATGCTCCGCCCGAAGTCTGCGGGGATCTCTGAGGGGTCTGTGAAGACGATCATGAGCGTTCCGGTCTGTGGGTCAGGAGCCACCAGATGCCGAACATCGGGAGGACGAGGGGGATGAACAGATACCCGTTGCCGTACAGCGACCAGACCGTCGGATGCTGGAACAGATCGGGATGCGTCAGGCTCAGCGTTCCCACCAGCAGCACGCCGGCGAGCTCGAACACGATCGCCACCCAGGCGATCGTGTACCACCCCCGTCGCCCGGCGAGCACGAGCGCGAGCGTCGCGACGATGTAGACCACCGCAGACACCGCGGAGAGCGTGTACGCCAGCGGCGCCTCGTCGAAGCGCTGCGCGATCTGAACGAAAGAACGACCGGTCGCCGCCAGCGCCATCACGGCGTAAACGATCACGAGGACACGGCCGATCCCGGACATCCGGGCATGGGGAGCGGGTGCATTCATAGCGCTGTCCATCCTAGGACGGGCGACGCTCCCCGGAGACCGCATGGCCGTGATCGGCGTCATCGAGTGCCATGATCGAAGAGACCCATCGCCCAGATGCCGTGGACGCAGCCCCGCGGCGACGCCGAGAACACAGGAGCGCCGTGACACAGGACACCCAGCATCCCGAGAGCTACTTCCGCCGCGTCTCGGCCTCGCGATTCGTCGCGACGCCGCTCGTCGGAGGCGGATGGAACCCGGCGGAGCAGCACATCGCGCCCGTGCTCGGCCTGCTCGCGCAGCTGGTGGAGGAGGACCGCGATCGGCGTCGTGACGACGGCCTGGTGCTGGCCCGCGCGAGCTACGACATCCTGGGGGCCTTCCCGATCGGCCCGGTGGAGACGCACGTGGAGGTCATCCGCCCCGGGCGCACGATCGAGCTCGTGGAGGCCACCGTCTCCGCGGAGGGACGCACCGTGCTGCTCCTGCGGGCGTGGCTGCTGCAGGCACCGGATACCTCCGCTTTCGTGGGCTCCGCGCTCGAGCCGATCCCGCCGGTCGAAGACCTCGAGCCGTGGGATGCCGGTGCGGTGTGGCTGGGGCGCTTCGTGCAGAGCGTCGACATCCGCCGTCGCGAGATCGAACCGGGCCATGCCGTCACCTGGGTCCGCACGCCGTACCCGATCATCGCCGGGGAGAGCACGCCGCCGGTCGCGCGGCTGCTCGGCCTCGTGGACGTGGCCAACGGCCTCACGATCCGTGCCGATCCGCGTGTGATCAGCTATCCCAACGTCGACCTCGCCGCGAGCCTGCTCCGGGCGCCGGTCGGCGAGTGGGTGGGCATGGACATCCGCGTCTCCTTCGGCGCGAACGGCGTCGGGCAGACCGAGACCGTGCTGCACGACGTCGACGGCCCGATCGGAACATCCACGCAGACGCTCACGCTCCGCGCGCGCTGAGGACCCCCGTACGGACGGTCGCCGAGCGCCGCGGGTTCCGGCGCGGTGCTCGACCAGACCGCCTGCCCGCGGCGCGGAACACCGCTCTTGCTAGGCGATCTGGATGTTCCAGATCACGTGCATGCGCCAGACCATGACGGCCACGGCCGCGGCGACCACCCCGAGGATCACCGTGCTCCAGCGGCTGCGTTCCAGCAACGCCCACACCACGCCGCCCACCGGCAGAAGCGCGGCGGAGACGAGGTAGGTCCAGAACTCCAGCAGGCTCCCGGTCGGCGGATTGCCCGCGAGGGGCGCCACGATCGCCACGACGATCTGCGCGATCAGCAGCAGCTCGATCAGGACGAGCGGGAGCACGGTGACGTCGCTCGGCCGCCGTCCAGCGAAACCCAGCACCAGGCACACCAGGGCCGTGAGACCGGCCACTCCGATCTGGGCCCACGTGAACCACATGATCATCTGGCGTCCTCCTTGCCCGCCGCCGTGGGCGGCTCCGGCATGTTCATCGTGCTCTTGTAGCCGCCGCGGTGCGTCTGGACCACACCGATCAAGACGCCATCGCGGTCGATCGCGGCAGCCGGCGAAGCGACGAGGTCGCCCGCGACCACCTTGCCGTGGCGCAGATCGCGCGCCTGGTCCGCCCCCACGTCCACCCGCGGCAGCACGCGCACTGCCGCCTGGGCGGGAGTCAACAGCGCCGCCGCCGCCAGGTCGTCGAGGTCGGCGGCGTCTGCCACGTCGAAGGAGCCGACACGGGTGCGACGCAGTGCCGTCAGGTGCCCCCCGACCCCGAGGGCAGCACCCAGGTCTCGGGCGAGCGCGCGGATATAGGTGCCCGATGAGCAGTCGACGATCACGTCGATGTCGATGAGGCCTTGCCCGGCCCGCAGGTCGACGACGTCGAACCGGCTCACCTCCACCTCGCGCGCGGCGAGCACGACATCCTCACCCGCCCGGACGCGATCATAGGCACGGCGGCCGTCGACCTTGATCGCGGAGACCGCGCTGGGCACTTGCGCGATGCGCCCGGTGAGGGCGGCGATGCCCGCATCGATGCTCGCACGGCTGAGTCCCGCCGGATCGGCGGTCGAGACCACCTCTCCCTCGGCGTCGTCTGTCGTCGTGCTCTGCCCGAGCCGGATGGTGGCGTGATAGGTCTTGTCTGCGCCCACGATGAAGGTGAGCAGCCGCGTCGCGCCCTCGATGCCGATCACGAGAAGACCGGTGGCCATCGGGTCGAGCGTGCCGGCGTGGCCGACCTTGCGCGTGCCGAAGGCGCGGCGCGTGCGGGCGACCACGTCGTGGCTGGTCATCCCGCCCGGTTTGTCGACGAGAAGGATGCCGGGATGAGCCATGAGTCCAGCTTAGGGATCGCCGCGACGCGTCGGAAACGGACGGTGCGCGAGCCGGTCAATCCCCGACTCAGGCAGAATCCTGCCCGGCGGCGGAAAGAGGCCGGATACGGGCCCGGGGCGCAGAATCTGCCTGAGTCGGGGTCGGCGCGGTGACCGGAGGTTCTGTGATTAGGCTGGCCGGATGCCGCCGTCCACCGCCCCGACCAGCGCGCGGGAGCACCCGCCACGGCTCCCCGTCGCGACGCTGGCCGCGTGGTACCTGCGCGAGGCGCGCGACCTGCCCTGGCGACGCCCCGCCTTCCACGCGCACTACGGCGCGTGGGGCGTGCTCGTGAGCGAGTTCATGCTCCAGCAGACACCGGTGACCCGCGTCATCCCCCATCTGGAGGCGTGGCTCGGACGCTGGCCAACGCCGACTGCCCTGGCCTCAGCCACCCCGGGTGACGTCGTGCACCAGTGGGCCAACCTCGGCTACCCGCGCCGGGCGCTGTGGCTGCACGGAGCGGCGATCGCGATCCGCGACCGGCACGACGGCACGACGCCGCGCGATGTCGCGGCGCTGCTGGCCCTCCCCGGCATCGGCGACTACACCGCGCGCGCCGTTGCGGTGTTCTCCTACGGCGACCGGCACCCGGTCGTCGACACCAACACCCGCCGGGTGATCGCCCGGGCGGTGCACGGCCGTTCCCAGCCGGCCGCGGCCTCGAAGCGCGATCTCGCCGACATGGCCGCGCTCCTGCCGGCGGACGCCGCGGAGTCTGCCGTGGTGAACGCCGCGATGATGGAGCTCGGCGCCATCGTGTGCACCGCACGGTCGCCGCGCTGCCCGGCGTGCCCCGTGGCATCCGCGTGCGCATGGCGTGCCGCCGGCTACCCCGACACCGGTGACGCCAGACCGCGCCAGGCGAGGTATGAGGGATCGGACCGCCAGGCGCGGGGCGCGGCGCTCAAGGCGCTGCGCGACGCCCCGGATCACACCCTGCTGCTCGACCGCGTGATCGCCGAGTGGCCGGACCCCGCCCAGCGCCACCGAGCGATCGATTCGCTCATCGCCGACGGCCTGGCCGAGGCCTCCGCCGGAGCGCTGCGCCTCCCCCGGTAGCCCCGCACCGACGATGATGGCGCCTGCTCCTGTGGCGGCGACAGCAAGAACCGTCGCCGCCACAGGGAGCAGGCGCCATCGCGGGAGTGGTCAGTCCTCCTCGGAGGCCTCGCGCGCCTTCACGTAGGGGTCGGCGTCGCCGGCGGGCTTGGCCGACTGCGCCTGGCGCGCGACCTCGGCATCGCGCTCCGCCGCCTCGCGGAGGAGCTCCGCGATGTGGTCGGCGTTCTCCGGCAGCGCGTCCGGGATGAATTCCAGCGTCGGCACCAGCCGCGTGTTGAGCTGGCGTCCCACCTCGGTGCGCAGCATCCCGGTGGCCGAGGCGAGAGCGGCGGCGCTGCCGGCGCGCTCCTCATCGGTTCCGAGCACGGTGTAGAACACCGACGCGTGCTGCAGATCGCCGGTGACACGCACATCCGTGATCGTCACATAGCCCAGCCGCGGGTCGCGCAGCCCCTTGTCGAGGCGCTCGGCGAGAATCACCTTGATCCGGTCGGCGAGTCGTGCCTGTCGTTCCCCAGCCATGTCCTGCTCCTATCCGTTGAGTCCCCGGCCTCACGGCCGGAGAGCGAGACGAGACGTGGTGATCATCTCACCACGTCTCGCCTCACGCTCTGTACGACCGGGCGCTCAGGCCCGCGGCTTCTCGACCATCTCGGTGGTCTCGATCTCGTCGCCGATCTGGATGTCGTTGTACTTGCCCAGACCGATACCGCACTCGAAGTCCGTACGGACCTCGGTGACGTCGTCCTTGAAGCGACGCAGCGACTCGATCGCCAGGCCATCGGCGATCACGACGCCATCGCGGATGACACGCGCCTTCGCATTGCGGGTGATCGTGCCGGAGCGGACGATCACACCGGCGATGTTGCCGAACTTCGACGAGCGGAACACCTCGCGGATCTCCGCCACGCCCGACTGGACCTCTTCGAACTCGGGCTTGAGCATGCCCTTGAGCGAGTTCTCGATCTCGTCGATCGCCGAGTAGATGACCGAGTAGAACCGGACGTCCACGCCCTCGCGGGCAGCGGCCTCACGTGCCTTGGTGTCGGGGCGGACGTTGAAGCCCACGATGATCGCGTTGTCGATCGTCGCGAGGTTCACGTCCGACTCGGTGATGGCACCGACACCCCGGTGGATGATGCGCAGCTGCACCGAGTCGTCGACCTCGATCTTGAGCAGCGACTCCTCCAGCGCCTCGACGGCACCGGACACGTCGCCCTTGATGATGAGGTTGAGCGTCTCGACCTTGCCCTCTTCGAGAGCACGGGTGAAGTCCTCGAGCGAGATGCGCTTGCGGGCCTTGGCCAGCAGGGCGTTGCGCTCGACGGCCTCACGCTTCTCAGCGATCTGGCGGGCCATGCGGTCTTCCTCTGTGACGATGAAGACGTCGCCGGCGCGGGGCACCGAGTTCAGACCCTGCACCTGCACCGGACGCGACGGCGCGGCCTCGTCGACGGCGTCGCCGTTCTCGTCGACCATCGCACGCACACGGCCGTACGCCGTGCCGGCGACGATCGCGTCACCGACGCGCAGTGTTCCGGACTGGATGAGGACGGTGGCAACCGATCCGCGGCCCTTGTCGAGCTTGGCCTCGATCGCGATACCGCGCGCGGCCTTGTTCGGGTTGGCGGTGAGGTCGAGACCGGCATCGGCGGTCAGCAGCACCGCGTCCAGGAGGTCCTGGATGCCGGTGCCCTGACGGGCCGAGACGTCGACGAACATCACGTCGCCGCCGTACTCCTCCGCCACCAGACCGTACTCGGTCAGCTGCTGACGCACCTTGGCCGGGTTGGCCTCCGGCTTGTCGACCTTGTTGACCGCCACGACGATCGGCACGCCGGCCGCCTGCGCGTGGTTGAGCGCCTCCACCGTCTGCGGCATGATGCCGTCGTCGGCGGCGACCACGAGGATCGCGATGTCGGTCACCTGCGCACCACGGGCACGCATGGCGGTGAACGCCTCGTGACCAGGGGTGTCGATGAAGGTGAGCGCGCGCTCGATGCCGTCGTGCTCCGTCCACACCTGGTAGGCACCGATGTGCTGGGTGATGCCGCCGGCCTCGCCCTCGATGACGTTGGTCTGACGGATCGCGTCGAGCAGTCGTGTCTTACCGTGGTCGACGTGGCCCATGACGGTGACCACCGGGGGACGGATCTCCAGGTCGTCGTCGTCTTCTTCCTCGAGCTCCTGCTCAAGGTTCAGGCCGAAGCTCTCCAGGAGCTCCTTGTCCTCGTCCTCGGGCGAGACCATCTGGATCTTGTAGCCGAGCTCCTCACCGAGGATCTCGAAGGTGGCCTCGTCGAGCGACTCCGTCGCGGTGGCCATCTCGCCCAGGTTGAACAGGATGGTCACGAGCGTGCCGGGCTGGACGGTGTAGCCATTGAGCGCTTCGAGCTTGTCGGCGAAGTCGGCGATCGACGCGCCGCGGCGCAGGCGAATGGTCTCGCCGCTGCCCTTCTGGACGTTGACGCCGCCGACGATCGGCGCCGACCGCATCTCGAATTCTTGCCGCTTGGCGCGCCTCGACTTGCGCTGCTTGCTCTTGCCGCCGCCCTTGCCGAATGCGCCGGCGGTGCCACCACCGGGACCACGGCCACGGCCACCGCCGCCACCGGGACGACCGGCGAAACCGCCACCGGGACGACCGGCACCGGCGCCGGCACCCGCTCCGGCACCGCCGGGACGACCGGGACCGCCGGGACGCTGCTGGAACGGAGCGCCAGGACGGCCGCCGCCCTGACCGGGACGGCCGGGACGACCGCCCGGACCCGGACGAGGAGCACCGATGCGCGGCGACCCGGGGCGGGGAGCCTGCGGGCGCGGGATGTTGCCGGGGGTCGGGCGCTGGCCCATGCCCTGCTGCGACGAGAACGGGTTGTTGCCAGGTCGCGGGCCGGCGGGGCGCTGGCCCATGCCCTGCTGCGACGAGAACGGGTTGTTGCCGGGTCGCGGCGCACCCGGCTTCGGGGCAGGACGGGGTCCGCCGCCCTGCGCGCCAGGACGCGGCGTCTCGGCCTGCGGGGCCGGGGCCGGCTCTGCGGCCTGCGGCTCTGGCGCCTTCTCCGGCTCGGGAGCCGGAGCGGGGGCGGCGGGCTTGGGGGCCGGCCGCGGGCCGGGCTTGGGGGCGTTGGACGCCGACGGCCGAGCCGGGGCAGGCTTCACACCCTCGGCACGCGGCTCTGCGGGCTTGGCGTCCGCGGGCTTGGCCGCGGGGTCGGACTCGATCGCCGCACGCAGCTTGCGCGCCACGGGGGGTTCGATCGTGGACGACGGGGACTTCACGAATTCGCCGAGCTCCTTGAGCTTCGCGAGGGCGAATTTGCTGTCGACGCCGAGTTCGGCGGCGATTTCATGCACGCGTGGTTTGGCAGCCACAATTCTCCTGTCTGGGTCGGTCTGCCCGGACAGGACAGACCATCAGTTGCGGACGGGTCTCATTTCGAGCCGTTCACTTTGTTTCCATAGCCGTTCAGCCGTTTCTCGATGGTCTGCGTGTTCAGCGGTGCCGACACGCGGAGTGCACGTGCGAAGGCCCGACGCCGAAGGGCGGCGTCGACGCACTCGGGCGAGGGATGCACCCACGCGCCGCGTCCCGGCATCGCCCCTCGCTCATCGAAGACGAGCTCTGAGCCGACCGCGACCACCCGGAGGAGGTCGGAGCGGGACGCACGCGTGCGGCAACCGACGCACGTTCGTACGGGTCCCATCCTACACCTCTCCTGGCCGGCGCCTGCCGTGCCGCTCCGGAGCGGCACGGCCGCTCCGCCGAGCTCGTCAGTCGTCGAGGACGCTGTCCGGCTGGATGTCGATCTTCGCCCCGGTGAGCTTGGCGGCCAGACGCGCGTTCTGCCCTTCCTTGCCGATCGCGAGGGACAGCTGGTAGTCGGGAACGAGCGCGCGCACAGCCTTCGTGTTGGCGTCCAGCACGAAGCTCGACGTCACCTTGGCAGGCGACAGCGCATTTCCGACGAAGGTCGCCAGATCCGGGTTGTAGTCGACGATGTCGATCTTCTCCCCCGCCAGCTCCTCGGTCACCGCTCGCACGCGTCGGCCCATCTCACCGATGCAGGCGCCCTTGGCGTTGATCGAGGCGTCGTTGGCCGTGACGGCGATCTTCGTGCGGTGGCCCGCCTCCCGCGCGAGCGAGACGATCTCGACCAGGCCGTTGGCGATCTCCGGCACCTCGAGGGCGAAGAGCTTGCGCACGAGCCCGGGGTGCGTGCGAGACACGGTGATCTGCGGGCCCTTGTTGCCACGGGCGACGGCGGTGACGTACACCCGCACCCGGGTGCCGTGGGAGTAGTCCTCGCCGGGCACCTGCTCCTCCGGCGGCAGAATCGCCTCGACAGAGCCGAGGTCGACGTGGATCATCCGCGGGTTCGGGCCCTGCTGGATCACACCGGCGACGATGTCGCCCTCCTTGCCGCGGAACTCGCCGAGCACCGCGTCGTCGGCGATGTCGCGCAGCCGCTGGCTGATCACCTGCTTGGCGGCGAAGGCGGCGACCCGGCCGAAGTCCTCCGGGGTGACCTCCTCCTCGCCGATGACCGCACCCTCGTCGTCCAGCATCGGGACGAGCACGGCGACATGGCCCGTCTTGCGGTCGAGCGAGGCCCGCGACCCATCGGCGGCTGGGCCCTCGGCGGAGACGTGCTTGACGTAGGCGGTGTGGACCGCCTGTTCGATGATGCCGACCAGTTCGTCGAGAGGGATCTCCTTCTCGCGCTCGATCATGCGCAACAACCCGAGGTCAATGTCCATCGCGGCCTCCGTGTTCAGCTCTCGCCGCGGGATATCCCCCGCGGGCATCCTTCCAGGGTACCGGAACCGACGGCGCCCCTCGACCCCGCGCCTCCCCCGGGCGCGGGGCGCGGAGCTCACAGCTCGTTGAGCGCGCGGATCAGCCGGTGCAGCTCGCCGACCGCACGGTGCTGCGGGGTCAGCACGATGCGCGGCAGGTCGCGCGTGTCGTGATCGTGCTTCTCGGGACCGATCGGACCGGTGCGCTCGATCGATCCCGTCGCGCACATGTCGCCGAACCGGGCGTTCAGCTCGGCGAGCTGGGCATCCGTCGGGGCGGTGCGCAACCGGATCACGAGGCGGTCCCCGACCCAGCGCAGCGAGACGTAGTTGTGCCAGAAACCGGTGATCTCCTCGACGGCACGGTGGACGGAGTCTGTCACCAGCACCCGGTCGAAGTCGCCATCGGAGATGACCCCGGCCGGCGTCATCTGCTCCTGGACGAACCGTTCCAGCCCCGCCCAGAACCGGCCGCCGTGCTCGTCGAGCAGCACGATCGGCACCGGCTCCGCCTTGCCGGTCTGCTGCAGGGTGAGCAGCTCGAACATCTCGTCCATCGTGCCGAAGCCCCCGGGGAGACACACGAACCCGCTCGACTCCTTCACGAGCATGAGCTTGCGGGTGAAGAAGTACTTCATCCGCACGAGTCTGCTCTCCATGTCCAGCCCGTGCTGGGGTTCCTCCTCGAACGGGAGCCGGATCGACACGCCCAGCGCCCGCTCGGCGCCGGCGCCTTCCGTCGCCGCCTGCATGATGCCGGGCCCCGCACCGGTGACGACCATCCAGCCCCGCTCGGCGAGCGCCTCGGCGACCCGACGCGCCTGCTGGTACAGCGGGTCGTCGGTGAGCGTGCGCGCCGAACCGAACACGGTGGCCTTGGGGATGCCGGCATAGGGGGCGAACAGCTGGAAAGCCTCGCGCATCTCGGTGAGCGCCGCGGAGACGATCTTCAGATCAAGTCGGGAGTTGGCGTCCTGCCCCATGCCGATGCCGCTCGCCAGGATGCTCCCGACGAGGTCCGTGTTGGCGGTGATGCCGGCGTCCGCGATCATCGTGCGGATCTCATCGGCGATATCGGGCTCGAGTGTCGACAGATCAGTCATGCCTCCAGACTCGCATGCCCCGGAGCACATGTAGGCTGTTCGCGGCGCGTCGGGAAGTCTGGTCGACATCTGTTCACCGACCCTTCCGGAGCATGATGACCTCGTCGACGCCTCTTCCCCCCGTCTCTGAGCCCGCCCGTTTCCCGCGCCGCGGGAGCTATCGTGAGGCCAGTCGCATCCTCGATGTGCTCCGCAAGGAGACCGTGGGCGGAGCCCTCCTGGTCGCCCTGGCGGTGATCGCCATCGTCTGGGCCAACTCCCCCTGGGCCGAGGGCTATTTCGCGCTGCGCGACATCCGGGTCGGGTATGAGCCCTGGCACCTCGACCTCACGCTCGGCACCTGGGCGGCCGACGGTCTGCTCGCGATCTTCTTCTTCCTCGTCGGCCTGGAGCTCAAGCGCGAGTTCGTCGCCGGGGACCTGCGTCGCCTCAGCACCGCGATCGTGCCCGTGGTCGCCGCCGCAGGCGGCGTGGCAGTGCCTGCCCTGCTGTACCTCGCGCTCGTCGCGGGCGGAGAACCCGCGATCCTGCACGGCTGGGCAATCCCGACCGCCACGGACATCGCCTTCGCCGTGGCCGTCCTCGCGATCATCGGCTCGCACCTGCCCAGCCCGCTGCGGATCTTCCTGCTCACCCTCGCCGTGGTCGACGACCTCATCGCGATCACGATCATCGCGATCTTCTACACCGACGAGATCGCCGTCGTGCCGCTCCTGATCGGCGTCGGCGTGATCCTGGTGTACGGTGCGATCGCCCAGCGATACCGCCAGTTCTTCCGCGTGACACCTGCCGCGGCATGGTTGATCCTGCTCCCCCTCGGCGTGGTCGCCTGGGCGTTCTTCCACGCCTCTGGCATCCACGCGACGATCGCCGGCGTCCTCCTGGCATTCACCATCCCGGTGCGGCATCGCCGCCGCGACGACGTCGACGACACCAAGCCCGGGCTCGCGGAGGTCTTCGAGCACCGCTTCCGCCCGCTCTCGGCGGGGGTCGCCGTGCCCCTGTTCGCGTTCTTCTCCGCGGGCGTGGCGATCGGCGGCATCGACGGCTTCGCCTCGGCCATCACCGACCCGGTCGCGATCGCGATCCTGGTGGCGCTCGTCGTCGGCAAACCGATCGGCATCGTCGGCTCGACGTGGCTGATCACGCGCATCCGGCGGATCACCCTCGATCCTGCTCTGACATGGATCGACCTCATCGGGGTCGGGCTGCTCGCCGGCATCGGCTTCACGGTGTCCCTGCTGGTCACCGAGCTCAGTTTCGACGCCGCCGACGCGCACCACGACCATGCCAAGATCGCGATCTTCACCGCATCGGTGCTCGCGGCGGCGCTCGCGTCCGTCGTCCTCACAGCGCGCAACCGCCGGTACCGGCGCCTCGCGGAGGACGACGCGGTCGACGCCGACGGCGATGGTGTGCCAGACGTCTACCCGGAGCCCTGAGCCTGGAGCCCTGAGCCCTGACCCCCGGCGTCGGGCCGCCGTGATCCAGCACCAGAACAGGCAGACGACACCGGGGCAGGCTGGTTCCAGGGGAACCAGCCTGCCCCGGTGCTCGCTGCCTGTTCTGGGGCGTCAGCCGGCCAGCAGACGCGACACGGCGTCCGCCGCGGGCAGGGTCTCCCGTTCGCCGGTCCGGCGATCCCACAGCTCCACCTCGCCCGCGGCAGCGCCGCGACCGACGATGAGGATGCGGGGGACGCCGACGAGCTCCGCGTCACCGAACTTCACCCCCGGGGAGACCTTGGGACGGTCGTCGTAGAGCACATCGCGGCCGGCCGCCTCGAGCTGCTCGGAGATCTGCTCCGCCAGGTCGTAGGCGACCTGGTCCTTGCCCGTCGCGACGACGTGCACGTCGAAGGGAGCCACCGAGGCCGGCCAGATCAGGCCCTTGTCGTCGTTGTTCAGCTCGGCGATGATCGCGAGGATACGGGTCACGCCGATCCCGTAGGAGCCCATCGTGACCGTGACGAGCTTGCCGTTCTCGTCGAGGACCTTCAGTCCCAGCGCCTCGGCGTACTTCCGGCCGAGCTGGAAGACATGGCCGATCTCCATGCCGCGGGCGAGCGTGACGGGGCCGGAACCGTCGGGCGCCGGGTCTCCCTCACGGACGTTCGCGACCTCGACCACCCCGTCGGCGATGAAGTCACGGCCGGCGACGACCGAGTGCGCGTGCTTCTGGTCGATGTTGGCCCCGGTGATCCAGCGCGTCCCCTCGCTCACCCGCGGGTCGACGAGATAGCGGATGCCCGTGCTCGACTCCTCGCCGAGCACAGCGCCGTCGGGGCTCCAGGGCCCGATGTACCCCTTGACCAGGCCGGGGTGCTTCGCGAAGTCCTCATCGGTGGCCGCCTCCACTTCGGCGGGCGCGAAGGCGACCTCGGCGCGCTTGGCGTCGACCTCACGGTCGCCGGGGATGCCGACGATCACGAGCTCGCGGGTGCCGTCGAGGTGGACCAGGGCCAGCACGACGTTCTTCAGGGTGTCGGCGGCGGTGTACGCGCCCCGTTCCGTCGCCGGCAGGGTCGCGTTGCAGTGCGCGACGAGCGTGTCGATCGTCGGCGTGTCCGGCGAGTCGAAGATCGTCGCGGCCGGCTCGTCGCCGAAGGGGATCGGTGCGGGGACCGCCGTAGTGAAGGCTTCGACGTTGGCCGCGTACCCGCCCTCCGAGCGCACGAAGGTGTCTTCGCCGACGAGAGTGGGGTGGAGGAACTCCTCGCTGCGCGAGCCGCCCATTGCACCGGCATCTGCCTGGACGATGACGTACTCCAGACCGAGGCGCTGGAAGATGCGCTCGTAGGCGTCGCGCTGCGCGAGGTATGAGGCGTCGAGCCCGGCGTCCGACGCGTCGAAGGAGTAGGCGTCCTTCATGGTGAACTCGCGACCGCGCAGGAGGCCGGCGCGGGGGCGGGCCTCGTCGCGGTACTTGTCCTGGATCTGGAAGATCGTCAGCGGCAGGTCCTTGTATGACGAATACAGGTCCTTGACGAGGAGCGTGAAGGCCTCCTCGTGAGTCGGCGCGAGGAGGTAGTCGGCACCCTTGCGATCCTTCAGACGGAACAGGTTATCGCCGTACTCCTCCCAGCGGCCGGTCGCCTGATACGGCTCCCGCGGCATGAGCGCCGGGAAGTGCACCTCCTGAGCGCCGGCGGCGGCCATCTCCTCACGGATGATGGCCTCCAGCCGGGTCCTGACCTTGAGACCGAGCGGCAGCCAGGCGAAGACGCCCGGCGCCTGCCGCCGGATGTAGCCGGCGCGGACCAGCAGCCGATGGCCGGCGACCTCGGCGTCGGCGGGGTCTTCACGGAGCGTGCGGAGGAAGAAGTTCGACAGACGGGTGACCACCCGCCAAGTCTAGAGCGTCGCCGCAGCGGATCCCGGCGGCGAGGATGCCTGCCCCGGGACCCGCTGTGTGCCCCGCTCAGTTCAGAGCACGCGTGCTCGCCGGGATCACCCCGCCGGCGTAGAGGTCGGCGGTGAGGTCCTGCAGCGCGGTGAGCGCGACGGCCTGCGGCATCGGCCCGTAGGAGATGCGGGCGACGCCGAGGCGCTCGTACTCGTCCGCCGAGAGCGCACCAGGGAGACCGATGACGCTCACCTTTCCCCACCCGATCCCCGAGACCAGTCGTTCGGTCGCGGCGGCGTCGAGCACACCGGGCACGAACACGCATGCGGCCCCGGCATCGAGGAAGGCACGGCCGCGTTCGATGGCGTCGGCCAGCGAATCGTCGAACGAGCGACCCTCGGCACGGATGAGCGCGTCGGTGCGCGCATTGAGCACGAAGGGCACGCCCTCGTCCGCACCGGCGCGCACGATGGCCTCGACGGTGGCGACGGCGTCGGCGAGCGGACGCAGACGGTCTTCGACGTTGGCGCCGACCACACCGGCCGCAATGGCCAGGCGCGTGGTCTCGCCGGGATCGCCGTAGCCGTCGTCGAGGTCAGCGGTGACGGGGAGGTCGACGGCGCTGGCGATCCGGCCGACCATGTGGAGCATGACCGCGCGGGGGATGTCGCCGTCGGGATAGCCGTAGGTCGCGGCGATGCCGTGCCCGGCGGTCGCGATCACGGTGGTCTCCGGCACGTCTGCCACGACGGTCGCGCTGATGACGTCCCACACGTTGACCACCCGGAGGATTTCGGGTGCGGCGTACCGGTCTGCGAGTGCTCTGGCCTTGTCTTCGAGGATGCTCATGCGGCCAGGCTAATCGGGGCGGCGGACAGGGGCGAGGGGGTTGCGCGGGGCGACGCGGATGTGCAGGCGCGCGGGCCGGATGACAGCGGGGCGACGCCCGCCTGGATCCGCACCGGCCGTCCATCCGAAGACGGTCGGTCTAGGCTGACCGTGCCGTCCGGCGCCCACCACCACCCGCAGGGAGACAGCGATGACCACCGTTCTGCTGACGGGATTCGAGCCGTTCGGCGGCGACCGGCACAATCCGTCCGGCACGGCCGTGCAACACCTCGCGGCGCGATGGGGCGGCCAGGAGCAGCTGGTGACCGCGGTGTTGCCCGTGGGCTTCGACGCCGCTGCGGCCGACCTCGCCGCGCTCGTCGACGAGCATCGCCCGGACATCATGATCGCAACAGGACTCGCGGGCGGGCGAGAAGCGGTGAGTGTCGAGCGCGTCGCGGTCAACCTGATCGACGCCCGCATCCCCGACAACCACGGCGCACAGCCGATCGACGCACCATCGCTCGCCGGCGGTCCCGCCGCGCTGTTCTCGTCTCTGCCGGTCAAGGCGATCGCGCGCGACATCGCCGCGGCGGGGATCCCGAGCGCGTTGTCGCTGAGCGCCGGGAGCTTCGTGTGCAACCACGTGTTCTACCGCGCCGTGCACGCCGCCTCCCGCAGCGGCGGACGCGCGGGCTTCGTGCACGTCCCCTGGGCGACCGAGCACGAGGTCGCCGGGCGGCCGTCGCTCCCGCTCGCCGACATCGTCCGCGCACTCGAGATCGCGGTGCGCACGGCCATCGACACGCCGGCCGACATCCGCGTCCCCGGTGGCGCGATCCACTGAGGACGCTCGCCTGCCGCCGCATGCGACCTCTTAGGCTGAGGAGCATGCCCCAGCGCCGCGCCCACCTGGCCGAACCGACCGCACAGGACGCCCTCGCCGCCGCGCTCGCGGCACTGCGCGCAGAGATCGACGCTCCGACGGCGTTCCCCCCGCGGGCGCTCGCAGAGGCGGAGGGGGCCGCACCGCCCGTGCCGGATGTCGACCTGCGCGAGGTGCCGTTCCTCACGCTCGATCCCGCAGGCTCCCGCGACCTGGACCAGGCCTTCCATCTCGAGCGCGCCGGTGGCGGGTTCGTGGTGCGCTACGCGATCGCCGACATCCCGGGGTTCGTCCGGCCCGGCGGTGCGGTCGATCTCGCGGCGCGGGAGCGGGGGCAGAGCCTCTATGCCGCAGACGGCATGATCCCGCTGCACCCGCCGGTGCTCGGCGAGGACCGCGCCTCCCTGCTGGCCGACCAGGATCGCAGCGCGCTGGTCTGGACGATGACGCTCGACGCAGACGGGAGCGCCACCGGCGCGCGTCTGGAGCGCGCGCTGGTGCGCTCACGCGCCCAGCTCGCCTACGACGCCGTGCAGGAGGCCTTCGACGCGGATGCCGTGGACGCGGACTCCCCCCTCGCGCTGCTTCCGGTCATCGGGCAGCTCCGCCAGCAGCACGAGGTGCTGCGGGGCGGAGCGAGCCTGAACCTGCCCGATGAGGACGTCGTGCACGACGACGACGGCCAGTATCGGATCGAGCGGCGGCATCCGCTCGCCGTGGAGGACTGGAACGCCCAGCTCTCCCTGCTGACCGGCATGGCGGCCGCCCGGCTGATGCTGGATGCGGGCGTGGGCGTGCTGCGCACGATGCCCCAGCCCGATGAGGCGGCGTTCGCGGCGTTCCGCCACCAGACCCGCGCCCTCGGCCGTCCCTGGACGACCGGGCGTTACGGCGACTATCTGCGCGGACTCCCCCGCGAAGACCCGAAAGCCCTGCCCGTCCTCGAAGCCGCAGCCACCCTGTTTCGGGGCGCGGGGTACGCCGTCTTCGATACCGCCCAGCCCGACCTCCCGATTCCGGAACAGCGGATGCAGGCCGCGATCGGCGCTCCCTATGCGCACGCGACCGCCCCGATCCGCCGGCTCGTCGACCGGTGGGCGCTCGCCATCTGTCTGGACCTGTCTGCCGGGCGCGCAGCGCCGGCGTGGGCGCGGGAGAGCCTCATCGAACTGCCCGGCCTCATGCGGGCGTCAGAGCAGCGCGCCGCCCGACTCAACAGCGGCACGATCGACCGCGTCGAGGCAGCGCTCCTCACGCCCTTCGTCGGAGAGCGCATCGCGGTGACGGTGATCGAACGGCGCAACGGCGATCGGGGCCGCGTCCAGGTCGCGGAACCCGCCGTCACCGCCTCCGCTCCCCTGCCCGCCGAGGCGGCTCCGGGCGATACCGTGGCGCTCCTGCTGACCGGGGCGGACATCGGCCGCGGGGAGCTGACCTTCGCCGTGTGAGCCGCGTGTTCGCCGTGTGAGCCGCGTGCGCGCGCGTGTCCTCGACGCCGGAGCAACACCCGCCCTCGACGCCGGAGCAACGCGGTGCGCGCGGAGACAACACCGTGCGGCGCAGAGACAACCCGTGCAGCACGGGTGACGCCTCGGTGCGCGGCTCAGGCCGCCGGCACCGCGGTGGTGGTCATCACGAGCAGCTGCGGGCCGGAGAGGTCGAAAGACACCCGGACGCCGAGGAACTCCGCCAGCGACTCGGCGTGCGTCCCGCCGCACAGCATCGACGCCTCGCCCTCGGGGAGCGAGCAGTGCCACGAACGGCGGTCGACGATCGTGTCGCCCAGCGTCGACACCCAGCTGCGGCCGCCCGTGGCGATCCATGCGGCGAGGCGCGCGTTGACCGCTGCTTCGCGAGCGGCCAGCTCCACGGCGAGCGTCTCGGCGTCGAATCCGGCCCGGCGCAGGCTCTTGCCGAGCCGATACTCGTCGATCGCACCGTCGGAGAGGATGCGGCTGGAGACATTCGCCGTGGCATCGAAATCGGGCGAGCCCAGGGCATCGACCGGCGTGTCCTTGCGCCAGAGATCTGCGAAGACCTCGTTCACCGCGAGCGCAGCCAGGTGGCAGGCGGTGTGGCCACGGCTGAGACCCGCGCGGCGCGGTGCGTCGACGACGGCGTCCACCTGCGCGCCGGGCACGAGCCACGACGGCGCCTCGGCCAGTCGATGACCGACGAGCCAGGTCCAGCCCGGCGCGCCCCGTTTGACGGGGATGTCGGCGGACACGGCGAACGCGCCGTCGGCACCGGAGGCGGCCATCACGGTCTCGGTCACCTCGACGGTCTCGGCTCCCCTGCGCAGCGCACCCGTGTCGCCGGGCTGATCCGGCCAGGTGTGATCGACCGGGTGGAACGGCGTCGCGTCGAGCACCACCACCATCCCGCCAGAGACAGGCTCCACCCGCTCCACGACCGCTGTGCCACGGACAGCACCGGCGGGGAAGGAGACACGGGTCGCGCTCACGCGGTCACCACCTGCGCGGTGCCGACCGGGGCGTCCGCACCCATCTCCGCCGCGATGCGGTTGGCCTCCGCGATGAGCGTCGCGACGATCTCCGCCTCCGGGACGGTCTTGACGACCTCTCCCTTGACGAAGATCTGCCCCTTCCCATTGCCGCTGGCGACCCCCAGATCGGCATCGCGTGCCTCACCCGGTCCGTTCACGACGCAGCCCATGACAGCGACGCGCAGCGGCACGGTCATGTCCTTCAGACCCTCGGTGACCTCTTCTGCGAGCGTGTAGACATCCACCTGCGCCCGGCCGCACGACGGGCACGACACGATCTCGAGCGTGCGCTCACGCAGGTTGAGGGACTGCAGGATCTGATGGCCGACCTTGACCTCCTCCGCGGGCGGGGCGGACAGCGACACGCGAATGGTGTCGCCGATGCCCTCGCCGAGCAGGATGCCGAACGCCGTGGCGCTCTTGATGGTGCCCTGGAACGCCGGACCAGCCTCGGTCACACCGAGATGAAGCGGCCAGTCACCCCGCTCCGCCAGCTGCCGGTAGGCCTTGACCATCACGACGGGGTCGTTGTGCTTCACCGAGATCTTGAAGTCGTGGAAATCATGCTCCTCGAACAGCGACGCCTCCCACACGGCGCTCTCCACCAGCGCCTCCGGCGTCGCTCTGCCGTACTTCTCCAGCAGCCTCTTGTCCAGCGATCCCGCATTCACGCCGATGCGCAGCGAGACACCCGCGGCCTGGGCGGCACGCGCGATCTCGCCGACCTTGTCGTCGAACTGGCGGATGTTGCCCGGGTTCACCCGCACGGCCGCGCACCCGGCATCGATCGCCTGGAAGACGTACTTCGGCTGGAAGTGGATGTCGGCGATCACCGGGATCTGGCTCTTCTTGGCGATGATGTGCAGCACATCGGCGTCATCCTGGGACGGCACAGCGACGCGCACGATCTCGCAGCCCGACGCGGTCAGCTCGGCGATCTGCTGCAGGGTCGCGTTGATGTCGGTGGTCTTGGTGGTCGTCATCGACTGCACCGAGACGGGCGCGTTCCCGCCGACCAGCACCTTCCCCACGCGGATCTGGCGGGACTTGCGGCGAGGGGCGAGAGTTTCGGGGATCCGCGGGATCCCGAGGTTCACGGCAGGCACCGGGCCAGCCTACTCGCGGCACCCGAACGCGGGCTGGATGCGCGGCACTGCGGCGCCGGAGCCGGGGCTCGCCGCCCTGTGATAGTTTCGGCGCATGCTCGCGACTCGCTCCTGGTGGCCCGCCTCCTAGGCGGCGAGTCGGCGTACCCACAATCCGAGACCGCCCGTCGAGGCGGTCTCGCATGCCGAGTCTCGCCGGGCACCATTCCCCAGGAGGAACGATGACGCACGCCCCGTCGCGGCTGCTCGCGCTCGCCCACGACCCGAACACCTCGTTCGCGCTGCTCGCGCGCGAGGGATCGTCCGACGTGGAACTGCTCACGGGCGAGGTGCGCGACGTCGACCTCCTCGCCGACATCCCGCTGGGCACCGGCGCGGACGCACGAGAAGTCCTCGCGCTCGTGCCCTACCGTCAGGTGCGCGAACGCGGCTTCACCGCGCTCGATGACGACACTCCTCTGCGCTGCCTGCTCGTCGACGAGCACGCGCGGATGCCGCGCGACGACGCCATGTCGCAGCTGCCGGACGCGGCGGTCCCGCTGCGCGACACCGGGTTCGACATCGCCGACGAGGAGTACGCCGATATCGTCCGCCGTGTGATCGACGGCGAGATCGGCCGGGGAGAGGGCGCGAACTTCGTCATCCGCCGCGACTTCACCGCACGCTTCGACGTCGACGACCGGATCGCGGCGCTCACGTGGTTCCGCGCGCTGCTGGCGCACGAACGCGGCGCGTACTGGACCTTCGCCGTCATCACCCCCGGCGTCATCGCGGTGGGCGCCAGCCCGGAGGCCCACGTCGTCGCCCGCGGGGGAACCGTCACGATGAACCCGATCTCCGGCACCTTCCGCCACCCGGCCGGCGGTGCGACGCCCGAGAACCTCAGCGAGTTCCTCACCTCCACCAAGGAGACGGAAGAGCTGTTCATGGTGGTCGACGAAGAGCTCAAGATGATGAGCGCGGTGTGCTCGGACGGGGGCCGCATCACCGGCCCGCACCTCAAGGAGATGTCCCGCCTCACCCACACCGAGTACATGCTCAGCGGGACCAGCCGCCTCGATCCGCGCGACATCCTGCGCGAGACGATGTTCGCCCCGACGGTGACCGGCTCGCCGATGCAGAACGCCTGCACGGTGATCCAGCGCCACGAGATGCGGCCCCGCGGCTACTACTCCGGCGTCGCTGCGCTGTTCACGCCGAACCACGAGAACGGCTACGACCTCGACGCGCCCATTCTCATCCGCACCGTCTATCTCGACGGCGGCACGCTGCGCGTGCCGGTCGGCGCCACCCTGGTACGCCACTCCGATCCGCAGGGCGAGGTCAGCGAGACCCACGGTAAGGCCGCTGGGGTGCTCGGCGCGATCGGAGCCGTCGCCCGAGACACGGCGGCCGAGGCAGCCCTCGCCGCGGACGCCGTCGATGAGGATGCACCAGCCCCGCAGCCACGGCTGCTGGCGGACGACCCGGCGATCGCCACGCTCCTCCGTGCCCGCAACGACCGGCTCGCGCCGTTCTGGATGAACCCCCAGGCCACCGGCGACGCCGGTCCCTTCGCGGGGCGCACCGCCCTCGTCGTCGACGCGGAGGACCGTTTCACCACGATGCTCGCCCACCAGCTGCGCCACCTCGGCTGTGAGGTCTCGATCGTGCACTGGAGCGAGGTGTCCCCCGCCGCGGCGGACGCCGCCGACCTCGTCGTCTCCGGCCCCGGGCCCGGCGACCCGCGCGATACGGACAACGAGCGCGTCGCACGCCTGCGGTCGGTGATCGCCCGGCGCGTCGAGTCCGGCCGCCCACTGCTGGCGGTGTGCCTCAGCCACCAGATCCTCGCCGACCGGCTCGGCATTCCGCTCGTCCCGCTCGACGAGCCCCATCAGGGTCTGCAGAAGGTCGTGCCCGTGTTCGGCGAGGAAGCCTCGATCGGCTTCTACAACACGTTCACGGCACGGGTGACGCCGGGCACGGTCACAGCCGGCGACGCCGAGGTCTCGGCAGACCCGCGCTCCGGCAACGTTTATGCGCTGCGTGGCCCGTCCTTCGCGTCGGTACAGGGCCACCTCGAGTCGATCCTGAGCCGCGACGGGATGCGCACGCTCGAGCGCCTCGTCTCCCATGCGCTGAGCTGACCCGCGCCGCTCTTTCCCAACTCAGGCACAACCGGCGGCCGGCCCGCGGAAACGGCAGCTGTCGACCCCGGGCACCGGTTGTGCCTGAGTTCGGAGGGGCGCGGCAGCGCGGAAGCGCCTGCCGCCGGGCAGCGGCAGGCGGAGTTCAGCCCAGCAGCGAAATCGGGTTCACCAGGTCGGCGAGGATGAGGAGCGCGCCCATGCCGATCAGCAGCGCCGCGACCACCACCGTCAGCGGCACGAGCCGGGTGGCATCGACCGGCGCGGGTGCCGGCCGGCCGAGCAGACGGGCAGCGGTCCGCTTGAGGCCGTCCCACAGCGCTACGACCACATGTCCGCCGTCGAGCGGGAGCAGCGGCAGCAGGTTGAACACGAACAGGGCGATGTTGACCGATCCGAGCAGTCCGATGAGGGTGGCCAGGCGGTTCGCCACCGGCGTCTCCGTCGCAGCGACTTCGCCGGCCAGCCGGCCGACCCCGACGACGCTGAGCGGCCCGTCCGGGTCCCGCTCGGACCCTGTGACCAGGGAGACGCCGACGTTCCAGATCTTCTCCGGCAGGGTCACGATGATCGACGCGACGCCGGTGACGTTCTGCCACGTCATCTCCGCCCCGGTCCAGATCGGCTGGCGCACCAGGGCGACCTGCGCGTACATCCCGGCGAATCCGATCTCTTGCGTGCGCGGCTCACCATCGTCGTCCAGCACGACCTGACCGCGGTCATCCAGCACAGGCCGCTCCGCGAGCAGCGGCGTGAGCGTGAGGCCCACCGTCGCGCCGTTGCGCTCGACCGTGACCGGCAGCGGCCGTCCCGGCGCGGCCTGGACGATCTCCGACACCTCGGCGAACGTCTGCACCGGATGCCCGTCGACGCTCAGCAGCACGTCGCCCGGCTGCAGGCCTGCCTCGGCGGCCGGGGCGAGCGGGTCGCCCGGCTCGCACGCATCGCGGGTCTGCCCGGCCGGCACGACGCACTCCGAGACAGCCTGCACGGTCGTGGTGACCTGCTGCATGCCGATCCCGGACGCGAGCACCGAGAAGAGCACCGCAGCGAGGACCAGGTTCATCGCCGGGCCGCCGAGCATCACGACGATGCGCTTCCACACCGGCAGCCGGTAGAAGACCCGCCCGTCGTCATCCGGGTCGATGGTCTCCTCGTTCGCGGCTCTGGCGTCCTGCACCAGGGTGCGGAACATTCCGCTCGCCTGCTTGCCGCCCGCCGGAGGGTACATGCCGGACATCGAGATGTAGCCGCCCAGCGGCAGCGCCTTCACGCCGTACTCGGTGCCGCGGATGCGCTTGGACCACAGGCGCGGCCCGAATCCGATCATGTACTGCCCGACGCGCACGCCGAACAGCTTCGCCGGAACGAGGTGGCCGATCTCATGCAGGGCGATCGAGACGCCCAGGCCCACGAGCATGAACAGCAGGCCCCCGACGTACAGTGCGATCTCCACCCCGACACGCTACCGGCGCGGCCTTGGAATCCGCCGAGGCCGGTGGCATGCGGCGCCCGCCGGGGTCGCGGGGCGACAGGTGATGCTACGCCGCTGCGATCAGGGCGTCGGCGCGCATGCGCGCCCACTCCTCGGCAGCGGTGAGCGTCTCGACGGTCAGGTCTGCGGGGGGCTCGTGGGCCTCGACCACGCTGGTGATGGTGTCGAGGATGCCGGGGAATGCCAGTGCGCCGTCGTGGAAGGCGTGCACCGCCTGCTCGTTGGCCGCATTGAACACCGCCGGGTATGTCGACCCCGCCCTACCGACCCTCTTCGCCAGCCGCACGGCCGGAAAGGCGGCGTCGTCGAGGGGCTCGAAGGTCCACGATGCCGCCGTGGTCCAGTCCAGCGGCCGTCCCACCCCGCCCACGCGGCTCGGCCAGTCGAGACCGAGCGAGATCGGCAGGCGCATGTCCGGCGGGGACGCCTGGGCGATGGTCGATCCGTCGATGAACTCCACCATCGAGTGCACGATCGACTGCGGGTGCACGACCACATCGATGTCGTCGTAGTCAACCCCGAACAGCAGGTGGGCCTCGATCACCTCGAGTCCCTTGTTCACGAGCGTCGCCGAGTTCGTCGTCACGACCCGGCCCATGTCCCACGTCGGGTGAGCGAGCGCCTGAGCCGGGGTGACGTCACGCATCCGTGCGGAGCTCCACCCCCGGAACGGGCCGCCGGATGCGGTCAGCACCAGGCGGCGCACCTCACGGGGATCGCCCGCGCGCAGGGCCTGAGCGATCGCGGAATGCTCTGAGTCGACCGGCACGATCTGGCCCGGCGCGGCGAGCGCGGTCACCAGCGCGCCGCCGACGATCAGCGACTCCTTGTTCGCGAGCGCGAGCGTGCGCCCGGCCCGCAGCGCCGCGAGCGTCGGGCCGAGCCCGACCGATCCGGTGATCGCATTGAGCACGACGTCCGCCTCGACGTCGCGCACGAGCTGCTCGGCCTCGGCGGCGCCGAGGGCGGTGTGCTCGACGCCGAATGCCTCAGCCTGATCGGCGACCATCGCCGCGTTCGAGCCCGCCGCGATGCCGACCAGCTCAAAGCGACGCGGGTTGGCGCGGATGACGTCGAGCGCCTGCGTGCCGATGGAGCCGGTGGATCCGAGGACGATGATGCGTCGCATCCGCCCAGCCTACGCGCGGGACGGCGGTCGCCGTGCCCGCTGCGCGGCGGCGTCGTCACCCGGCCGGTGTCTGCTCCGCCGGGCTCGTGGCGAGGATGTCGACGACGAACACCAGCGTTTTGCCGGCAAGCGCACTTTCGCTCTCGCCCACCTCGCCATAGCCGTCCGCCGGGGCGACGACCGCGAGCACCTGCGAGCCCACCTTCTTGCCTTCGAGGGCGGAGCGGAAGCCCGGCACGACGGCCGTGGTGGCGAACATCGACGGCGTCGCATCCCGCGACCAGCTCGAGTCGAACTCTTCGCCGGTCTCCCAGTCGACGCCGCGATACTGCACGACGACCAGGTCACCCTGCTGCACCACGGGACCGTCGCCCTCCTGCAGCACCGCGATCTGCGTCTCCGCAGGGGGAGCCGTATCCGGCACCGTGATGGTCGGGGCGCCGTCGGCGTCGAGTTCGACGGTGGGCAGGCCGTCCACGGGGGCGACGGGCGTGCCGTCAGCGGCCGTGGGAAGCTGCGCGGTGGCCTCCGCGTAGACGATGATGTTCGGCGAGCCCTGGCCCATGGCGCCGCCGGGAAGCGTCATGACGATGCGCGAGCCGAGCGGCTCGCACTCGAGCGCCGCGACGAACAGCGATGACCCTTGGGCGTCCAGGAGCACCGGCAGCACGCCCTCATCGTCCCGCGCCGAGGAGTCCAGCACCTCGCCGGTGGTGGCGTCGACGATCTGGAAACGCACAGACACCAGATCGCCCGCGACGATCTCCTCACCGCTGCCCGGCTCGACGACCGTGCGTTCCACCTGGAGGACCTCGGTCCCCTCCGGCAGCTCGACGTGGGTGTCGTCACCGGAGCCGGTCACGACAACCGCGTCGGACGACGCACCGGACGGCGCGTTCATCAGGCAGTGGCTGGTGTCGGCGCCCGGCGTCTCCGCGGTCTCCGGCTCCGCCGTTCCCTGGCATCCGGTGAGGACGACCGCGCCCAGCGCGACGGCCGAGACGGCGGTAAGAAGGCGCGTGCGCACGATGATTGCTCCTCTGCGAGGGTCCGGGTGGGGGCTCTCCTATCCTGCCGTTCTGTTCTAAGTCCAGGCTGGGAGGGACCTGATGCGCGGCTGTGCGACCCAGACTCGGTCATCGCTCATTCCCACGTCGGCATGCTCCCTCGGGTAATCTGACGCGGTGACCGCCGATCCAGCCCCCGAACCGGCCCCCTCCGATGCCCCCGCTCCGCGCCACGCCGGCGCGACGTATGCGGCCGGGCGCATGATCATCGCGCCGCTGGCGCGGTTCGTGTACCGACCACGGGTCGAGGGCAGGCAGAACGTGCCCCTGGACGGCCCGGTGATCCTGGCGAGCAACCACCTGTCGTTCATCGACTCGATCGCCATCCCCGTCGCGGCTCCCCGCCCGGTGCATTTTCTGGCGAAGTCGAGCTACTTCGAGGGGACCGGCATGAAGGGCGCGGTGCAGCGCACCTTCTTCGAATCGATCGGTGCGATCCCCGTCCAGCGCGGGGGCGGACAGGCTGCCCTCGATGCTCTCGATCAGCAGCGTCGGCTGCTCGACGAAGGGCTCGCTGTCGCCCTCTATCCCGAGGGCACGCGGTCCGACGACGGCAGGCTCTACAAAGGCCGCACCGGCGTCGCCTTCCTCGCCCTCCAGACCGGCGCCCCTGTGGTGCCGGTGGGTCTGATCGGCACGGATCGGGTGATGCCGCGGGGCGCGAAAATCCCCTCGGTGCGCGAACGGATCTCGGTGCGCTTCGGCGAGCCCCTCGATCTGTCCCATCACGGTGCGGCCAGCTCAGGAAAAGCCCGCCGCCTGGCGACCGACGAGATCATGGCCGCGATCCACGCCCTGTCCGGGCAAGAGCTCGCTGGCACCTACAACGAGCCTCCGGCGCAGACCCCGATGGAGAAGATCAAGCAGGTCCTCCCCCACGAGCGCCGCTGACGGCGTCCGTGCGCGCCCCGCACGAGGGGAACCACCCCGTCACCACCACCGCACCGCATCGCACCGCATCGCACCGAGGTTCCGGTGTGAGGCGGTCACGCTGACGCGCGCGTCAGCGAGCCGCAACGGTCACGACAGGCTCATGCCGCACCGGGAACGACACGGAGTTCGCGATGAAGCACCAGGCGTTCGCCTGGGCGTGAGCGGCGATCGCCGCGGCGACCATCGACTCCTCGGCCACCGTCACCCGGGGCCGCAGCACGACCTCGGTGAATGCGCCACCGCCACGACCGTCCTCTGTCATGGTGCCGGTCGCGTCATCGCGGTAGTCGACCACCACGACGCCCGCCGTGACGCACGCGTGCAGGTAGGACAGCAGGTGACATTCCGCGAGGGCGGCCAACAGCATGTCCTCCGGGTTCCACCGGGCCGGATCCCCGCGGAACGGGCGGTCGGCGGACGCGGCGAGGTCAGGCTTGCCGTCGATCCGCAGCGACACGTCACGGGCGTAGTCGCGATAGCCGCTGGTTCCCGTCCCGCGATTGCCGGTCCACTCCGCCGACACGGCGTAGGTGTGTGCGCGGCGCGCGAGCGACGCGCTCCGGGCCGGCCTCTTGGCCGGCGGAAGGGCGACGGGGCGGTCTTCGGTGTCGGGAAGGTCCGGGGCGTCCATGTGGTCAGTGTGTCATGGCGTGATCGCGGTCGCGCTCTTGCGTAGGCTGTCGAGGTGATCGAGACGCTGAGGACCCAGGACGCCGTCGAGCTCGCGATCGTGGAGCGTGGCGGCTTCGTCGAGTCGCGCCACAGCGGCGCGGCCGTCGTCCTCTCCCCCGACGGCGAGCAGCTGGCCGCCCACGGCGACCCCGGAGCCCTCGTTCTCCCGAGATCGAGCCTGAAGCCGCTGCAGGCCGTCGCGGCCGTCACCGCCGGCGCTGAGCTCGAGGGAGAGAAGCTCGCGCTCGCCATGGCGAGCCACAGCGGCACCGATCGGCATGCCGATGTCGTGCGCGGCATCCTGCAGGATGCCGGCCTGACCGAGGACGCCCTGGGATGCCCTGTCTCGTTGCCGGGCAATCCCGCGGCTCGCCACGAGATGGTGCGCGAGGGCATCGGTCCTTCTCGCTTGCGGATGGAGTGTTCCGGCAAGCACGCCGCGATGCTCAGTGCTTGTGTGGCCTCGGGGTGGCCGGTGGATGGATATCTCGACCCGGAGCACCCCCTGCAGCAGCACACGCGCGATGTGGTCGAGCGGCTCTCTGGTGAGCGGGTCGCCGCGACCGTCGTCGACGGCTGCGGCGCGCCCGTGCATGCGCTGACCCTGATCGGGCTGGCGCGCGCGATCCACCGGGTCGGCACGGCATCCGAACGCTCGCCGTTCGCGCTGCATCGTGTGGCCGGCGCCCTGGCCCGTGCGGCGCGCGAGCACCCCTGGGCGGTCGATGGCCCGGGCGGAACAGACACCCTCGCGATCGAGCGCACCGGTGTCTTCAGCAAGAAGGGAGCCGAGGGCGTCCAGGTGATGGTCGCCCCGAACGGCACGACCGTTGCCCTGAAGATGCTCGATGGCAGCCCGCGCGCCGCAGCAGTGGTCGCGATCACCCTGCTCGCACGCGCAGGCGCGGTGGAGACCACCGACGCCGCGGCGCTGGTCGCCGCGCTCCCCCTGAAGGTGTTGGGCGGGGGCGCCCCGGTCGGCATGATTCGCCCCGGCCCCGGCATCTGAGGCGTGCCCGGCGCCGCCTGAACCCCGGCAGCAACCGCTCGCGGCGCCGCCCCCTCCGGCTCACCATGCATGTCCGGGTCAGCCGGCCTCGGCTGCCGTCGGGAGAAGGACCAGCGCCGGCTCCTCGCCGTCGCGCAGCAACCACGCACGCCCGGCGTTATGGCGGGCGTACGGAGGCAGCTCGAGCACACCGCCGAGGGTGCGCAGCGCTGCGGAACACTCCGCGGCGACCAGCGCCGTGCCGTGCTCGCGGATCCGCTGCCACAGCACCCCCTCGCGCAGCCAGGCCTCTGGCTCACCGATGACGCATACCCGCCCGGCGGGCAGCTCGCGGACCGGGCCACCGCCCAGCCGGACCACCGCGCTGCGCGGAGACCTCCGTGCGACGGCCTCGGCGAGATGTCGCGCCGAGATCGTCACGATGGCGGTGGGGCCGCCGCCCGGCGACCAGTGCCGCACGGCGCTCGCTGGTGACGTCACAGGGGCGGCGCCGCCGCGGCCGTCCTTCTCCGCCGGGTGCCAGGCGATCTGCGCCTCGACGCCGTCGATGATCGCCCGCCCGGGAACCCGGTCCGGATCGTATCCGGCGGCATCTCCCCCGGCCGCGATGTGCTCCGCCCGGTTTGGCAGCGCGAGCACCGCACGCCGCGGCAGCAGGTCGAGAGCGCGCATCCCCGGGCCCGCGGCACGGGTCACCGTCGCAACCACGGTCGTCCTCCCCTCGCGGATCACCTGCTCGAGCAGTGCGGACCAGGCCGTGGCGTACTCGGGCGGGAGAGCGCCGAGGAGCGCGTCGAGGTCGTCGCACAGCATGAGCGCCGGTGGGCGCGCTCCCGCGCCTGCCCAGGCGCGCAGAGCCGACCATGCCGCCTCCGGGTCGCGCGGGATCACGCCGGCGACCTCTGAGCAGGCGTCGGCGAGGAGGCGGATCAGAGCGCTCTTGCCCGCACCGACGCCGCCGATGACGCCCAGGCCTCTGTCGTGGCCCGGTCGCAGCAGGAGCACCCGCTGGCGCTGGGCTCGCGGCTCATCGGCCAGCGCGAACGCCACGACCCCGGAGGCCGCCGCGGCGGATGCCGGGTCCGTTCCGGCGCGCAGTTGCGCGACGCCGAGGCGCGTCGGCAGCGGCGGCAGCCAGGGCGCCGGTGGACGCGTCCCGCCGCGGATCACCAGCGCGGCGACATCGGACTCCGCGGTGCGCGCGATCCTCGTGCGCACCGCGGCGGCGTCTCCCGGGCGCCGGATCAGTGCCAGACCTCGGCCAGCGGCGTCGCCCGGCAGCGAGGCCGCCTCGTCGCTGCCGAGCATCAGACGGCTGTCTGCGGCGTCCGCCACGCGCAGGCTCACGCGGAGCGGACAGTTGGCGGCGAGGTCGTCACGAACGGTTCCTGCGGCCCGCTGGGTGCCGAGGATCAGGTGCATCCCCAGCGCCCTCCCCCGCGCGGCGATATCGGTGAACACGGCGCCCAGATCGGGGTGCTCATGCAGGAGTGTCGCGAACTCATCCACCACGATCACGAGCCGCCGCAGCCGCGCCTCTGCGGCGGTCCGTGCCCCGGCGTCCGCCAGGGCACGCTCGCGGCGGCGCAGCTCCGCGCGCAGGCTCTCGACCCCGCGGCGCGCCCCTGCGGCGTCGAGATCGGTGATGACGGCCGCGACATGCGGCAGCGACCGCAGGCCCTCGAAGGCCGTTCCGCCTTTGAAGTCGGCGAGCACGAAGGCCACATCATCCGGAGAACGCACGGACGCCATGGCCACGACCCAGGTGATCAGAAGCTCGCTCTTGCCCGTGCCGGTGACACCGGTCACCAGCGCGTGCGGCCCTTCCTCGACGAGGTCGACGATCTCGTCCCCCGCGGTGCTGCGCCCGATCGTCGCGCACAGGCCGCCGCTGCCGGCCGCGGCCAGTGCGTCGAACGAGAGCTGCGCCGGCGGCTCGGTCTGCGGCTGCGGGTGCGCGGCGAGCATCGCGCACAGCCCGTCGGCCTGGGCGGCCGAGAGGCATTCGACCGCGACGTGCTCGACGACCTCGCCGCCGAACCGGACCACCGCGCGGTTCGGTTCGGCGACATCGATCAGCGCACCCGCGCCCGCCGGCGGTTCTGCGTGCGGGGCGATGACCGCGATCCGGCCGTGCGCACCCGTCACCGCATGGTCGTCTGTCGTCACCGTGACGACCACCCCCTGCTGCCGCCGCGCGTGGGGCAGCGCAGCCAAGCCGAGGGCGTCCAGTCCCGGGCCGGTGAGCGACAGCCCGCTCGGCGAGAAGCGCAGCGCCAGCTGGGCGACGAGAGCGCGCGCCACGGCACGGGCAAGCGGGCCAGGGCCCCGCACGCAGATTCCATCGGCGAGGGGGACCGTGAGCGGAGCCCCGGAGAGCACGCGCGCCCGCGCACGGAACGCCCGCGCCCTGTCGCCCACTCCCCCGGTGACGCGCACAGCACTGGAGGCATCGGCTCGCCCGATCACGACGACCTCGTCGCGCTCGACCGCGCGCAGGCGCACGGTCGCGTCTCGCAGCATCGCCACGACGTCCGGCCTCGCGCGCTCGAGCGCTGTCCGCTCTGCGTCATGACGGCACGCCAGCTCTTCCTCCGCCTGCTGCCAGGCCGCGTCCTCCCCCGCACGGGCTGCGCGCTCCTGGCGACGGTGCCGCCAGATGCCGGTGCCGGCGGAGGCCGCGATCATCGCCGGGCCGGCGGCTGCCAGGCACAGAGCGAGCACGGATCCGGTGACGAGCCAGAGCGCCACGCCACCGAGGAGAGGGACCAGTGCCGTCGCCAGCCCGGGCCGCGGCCGGGGCACGACGGCCGTCGACGCGGGAAGCTCGATCGGCTCGGTGAGGTGCATGACCCCATGTCAGCCGAGTCCGGACCGGGGCGCGGGCGCTCAGGCGGGATCTGTGGAGAGTCCGGCCGCGTCATCGGATGAGGACAACTCAGCGCTGTCTGACTCGGCGTCCGGGCGCGAGACCTCCACGATGACCAGGGTGATGTTGTCGCGTCCGCCGTTCTCGAGCGCGGCGCGCAGCATCGCGGTCACCGCCGCATCCGGCGAACCCTCCTGCTGGAGGAAGTGCCGGATACCGTAGTCGGTGAGCTCCTTGGTGAGGCCGTCGGAGCAGATCACGAATCGATCGCCGTCGCGCACCTCGACCGAGACGTAGTCCGGCGCCTGGCCCTCGCTCACGCCCACCGCGCGTGTGATGACATTGGAGTACGGGTGCCCGTCCACCTCCGCCGGACCGATGCGACCGGCGGCCAGCAGCTCCTGCACGACCGAGTGATCGACCGTGAGCTGGACGATCTCGTCGTCACGCAGCAGATACACCCGGGAGTCCCCGATGTTCAGGGTGGTCCAGTGCGGCTCTTCCCCCTCGGTGTCGAGGAAGATCCCGGTGAGGGTCGTACCGGTGCCCTCGTCGATCTCGTCGACAGCACCGACGATGTCCGAAACGGCGAGCCCGATCGCCTGCTCGATCCCGACCGGGCCAACGCGCTCCTGCTCGACCAGCGCGCGCAGCCGCGCCACGGTCGCCCTGCTGGCGATCTCGCCTCCCGCGTGACCGCCCATGCCGTCCGCGACCACGAACAGCGGGTAGGCGGCGAGGAAGGCGTCCTGGTTGTTCTCCCGGCGGCGACCGCGATCCGTCGCCCCCGCCCACCGCAGGACGATCCGCTCTCCGCTGTCGAGCACGACATCACGCGTGTGCAGTGTCGTCGGCTCCATCAAGCTCCTCGTCCTTCTCGGCGATCCTGCTCGACCGCAGGTCGGGCTCCATCGTAGTCGACACCCGCGCCCGGCCAGCATGCCAGCATCTGCGGGGCCCGGCGGTTCACTCTGCGGGATCCGCCGGCAGCGGGAAGAACGCGTCGATCGCGGCGATCTCCTCCGTCGTCGGCGCCCAGGCGGTCGCTGCGCGCGCATTGGCCTCGACCTGGGCCGGTGTGGTCGCCCCCGCGATCACGCTCGAGACCTCCGGCTGCGCCAGGAACCAGCCGAACGTCGCATCGAGCATCGTGATGCCGCGCTCTGCGCAGAAGGCGCGGTAGGCGTCCAGGGCGTCCCAGGGGGCGTTCGCCCACAGGTGCGGCCGGATGGACATGATCCGGCTCTCGGACGGGCCGCCCTCGCGGGTGAACTTTCCGGTGAGCAGCCCGTTGTGCAGCGGGAAGAACGGGAAGAACCCGAGCCCGAACCGGCGCACCGCCGGGAGGACCTCGCGTTCAGACGCCCGCGAGAGCAGCGAGTACTGGTTCTGCGCCGAGACGAAGCGCCCGCCCCCGCGGGCGGCCGCGGTCAGTTCGGCCTCCGCGATCTGCCAGCCGGTGAGGTTGGAGTGACCGTAATAGCGGATCTTGCCCTCGCGGACGAGCTCGTCGAGGGCATCGAGCGTCTCGGCGATCGGTGTCTCCGGATCTGGCAGGTGCAGCTGGTAGAGATCGATCCAGTCGGTGCGCAGCCGGCGGAGCGACTGCTCGACCGCGAAGCGCACATAGCGGCGCGATCCGCGCGCCGCGGGGAAGGCGTAGCCCATGTCGGCGACATGGCCGAACTTCGTCGCCAGCACCACGCTGTCGCGGCGGCCCGCGAGGGCCTCGCCCATCAGCGTCTCGCTGAGGCCGGGCTCCTTGCCGTACATGTCGGCGGTGTCGAGGAAGACGACCCCCGCGCCGATCGCGGCGTCGAGCACCGCCCGCGTGCCCTCGATCGTCTCGGTACGGGTGCCCGCGCGGCCGAAGTTGTTGCAGCCGAGGCCGACGGCCGACACCAGCAGCCCCGAGGAACCGACACGACGAAGCGGCAGATCAGTCATTCCTCCACCGTAGCGCGCCGCGGAGCAGCCCGTGACGGACAGGGCGCCCTCCGCCCGGGAGGGAGCTCCGTCCGAGTGTCCGGATCAGCCCTGGGGCGGCGCGGGCGGCGCCGGCGGGGTCGGGTTCTCCGGCGAGCCGTCCGACGTGCCGCCGGGGGTCATCGGGGGCACCGGCGGAACCGGACCCGCCGCCGGCGGGCGATAGCCCTGCGGCGCGGGCGGAACATAGCCCTGCGGGGCCGACGGGTCATAGCCCTGCGGAGCAGGCGGTGCGTAGCCCTGCGGCGCGGGCGGTGCGTAGCCCTGCGGTGCGCCGTATCCCTGCGGCGCAGCCGGACCGGCGGACGCCTGGACCGGCACGCCCGGCCACTGCGTGGTGTCGACGAGCCAGGAGGTCCCGGCCCAGGGGGCGGGGGCGATCGCGGTGTTCCAGCGGGACTTGTCGAAGGCGTTGATGCCCAGCCACACCGGCGCGAGGAGCACCCACAGCACGACCCAGAAGGCCTCCTTCTGGAGCTTCAGGCCGACCCGCCACGCGACGACGGCGAGGAACACCGCGGCCGCGGGTGCCGCCAAGAACTGCAGGGCGGGGACGAAGGACGCCGCGATCAAGATCAGCGCGATCCACGGCGAGAAGTCGCCGAGCTTCGCGAAGATCATCACGTTGTACACGGGCACCCAGGCCCGCCAGCGACCCTGCACACCCGCCTTGTCGAAGATCTTCATCAGAAAGAAGCTCGTGATCAGGTAGCCCGCGATGGAGATCACGAACAGGAACAGGCCCCAGACCGCCAGGGCGACGCTGTAGCCGAAGTTGGGAAGATCGTCCATCTGTGTGCTCCATCTCTGGGTGGGGGCCGCGCCACGGCATTGCACATGCTAGCGGCGGCGCGGCGCAGGGTTCAAGGTCGCGGCGCGTCATCCCGCAGCGCTCGGGTCAGGGCGATGCCACCAGCTCGAGCACCCGGGGGTCGTCGGTCTCGCGCAGGCGCACATCGGCTGACTGCGCCCATGCCAGCAGGCCGCGCCGGCTCGTGACACGGGGCCGCGCCTCCGCGAGGGCACGTACGAGCAGCCCCTTGCCCTTCTTGTTGAAGTGGTTGAGCGCCCGTGCGTGTCCATCCTCGTCCGCAACGACACGCACATAGGCCGCCGGCACGTCCGCCGGGATCGGGCCGAGCGCGACATACGACTCCGACCGCAGGTCGAGGACGAAGGACGGCTCCGCCGCACGGATCGCGGTCCCCGCCGGGGCCGCCCAGAGCCGCCGCAGCGGCGCCGTGCCCGGCAGAGAGCTTCCGGCTGCGAGCCGGTACGCCGGAATCGGATCGAGCGCGCCGATCGGGCCGAAGGGCGCAGAGTGGATCCACGCGTGCGCGCCCAGCCAGCGGCGGGACGCGGCGCCGAGCGATGCCGCGTCGAGGGCGTCATAGAGCACGCCGGTGTAGCGGTCGACAGCATGCATCGTCGGCCCGGTGCGCAGCGCGCGGTTGTCGGCGACGGCATCGTCCAGCTGCCGGTCGCTGAGTTTGAGCACGCGCCGGGTCTCCGCGGCATCGGCCGCCAGCGCCACGAGCGCACTGACGACCTCCTCCCGCTGCGGACCCAGGCCAGGCAGTGCGAGGGCGGCGATCTCGAGCGGTGCCGCTCCGCCACCGGCTCGTTTGGTCTCCGAGGGCGGCAGAAGGATCTTCATGACTGGATGCTCCCGCGGTTCAGACGCGAATGAGGGAGGCCCGTGGGCCTCCCTCATTCGGGATATCGGATGCCTGTCAGGCGACGAGCGCCGCGTTTCCGGCGACGATGGTCAGGTTGTCGCCCTCCATCGAGACGAAGCCGTCCTGGGCGTTGGCCACGATGCGGGTCCCGTCGTTCTGCGTGATCCGCACCTGTCCCTCGGCGAGGATGGCGAGCACCGGCTCGTGACCGGACATGAAGCCGATCTCGCCCTCGACCGTCTTGGCCACGACGAGGTCCGCCTCGCCGGTCCAGACCTCTGCGGTCGCCGAGACCAGACTGACATGCAGCGCCATGATCAGGCGTTCTCCTTCTGGATCTGCGCCCACTTCTCCTCGACGTCCGAGATCGGACCGACGTTGAAGAAGGCCTGCTCGGCGACGTGGTCGAAGTCACCGCGCGCGATCGCGTCGAACGACTCGATCGTCTCCTTGAGGGGCACCGTGGAGCCCTCGACACCGGTGAACTTCTTCGCCATGTAGGTGTTCTGCGACAGGAACTGCTGGATCCGGCGCGCACGGGCGACGATGATCTTGTCCTCTTCGGACAGCTCGTCGACACCGAGGATCGCGATGATCTCCTGCAGCTCCTTGTTCTTCTGCAGGATCTGCTTGACCGTCGTCGCCACGCGGTAGTGGTCCTCGCCCAGGTAGCGGGGGTCCATGATCCGCGAGGTCGAGGTCAGCGGGTCGATCGCCGGGTAGAGACCGCGCGAGGCGATCTCACGCGAGAGCTCCGTGGTGGCGTCGAGGTGCGCGAAGGTGGTCGCGGGCGCCGGGTCGGTGTAGTCGTCGGCCGGCACGTAGATCGCCTGCAGCGAGGTGATCGAGTGGCCGCGGGTCGAGGTGATGCGCTCCTGCAGGAGGCCCATCTCGTCGGCCAGGTTCGGCTGGTAGCCCACCGCGGACGGCATGCGGCCGAGCAGCGTCGACACCTCGGAACCCGCCTGCGTGAAGCGGAAGATGTTGTCGATGAACAGCAGCACGTCCTGCTTCTGCACGTCGCGGAAGTACTCCGCCATCGTCAGGGCGGACAGCGCGACACGCAGACGCGTCCCCGGCGGCTCGTCCATCTGGCCGAAGACGAGGGCGGTCTTGTCGAAGACGCCGGCCTCCTCCATCTCGTGGATGAGGTCGTTGCCCTCACGGGTGCGCTCACCGACGCCGGCGAACACCGAGACACCACCGTGGTCCTGAGCCACACGCTGGATCATCTCCTGGATGAGGACGGTCTTGCCCACGCCCGCACCGCCGAAGAGGCCGATCTTGCCACCCTGCACGTACGGGGTGAGCAGGTCGATCGACTTGATGCCGGTCTCGAACAGCTGGGTCTTGGACTCGAGCTGGTCGAAGTTCGGCGCCTTGCGGTGGATCGGCCAGCGCTCGGTGACCTCGATCTGCTCGCCGGGCTCGGCGTTGAGGATCTCGCCGATGACGTTGAAGACCTTGCCCTTGGTGACATCGCCGACCGGGACAGAGATGGGGGCGCCGGTGTCGCGCACCTCCTGGCCACGGACGATGCCGTCGGTGGGCTTCAGGGCGATCGCGCGGACCAGGTCATCGCCGAGGTGCTGCGCGACCTCGAGGGTGATCTCGGTGGACTCTGCGCCGATCGTGATCGTGGTCTTCAGCGCGTTGTAGATGTCGGGGATCGCGTCGTGGGGGAACTCGATGTCCACGACGGGTCCGGTGACGCGTGCAACGCGCCCGACGACGTCGGTTGCTGTGGCAGTCATGTTCGTCTCTTTCCTGGTGGTCTATTTGCTCGACGCGAGGGCGTCGGCGCCGCCGACGATCTCCGCGATCTGCTGAGTGATCTCGGCCTGACGCGCGTTGTTGCGCAGCCGGGTGTAGTCGGTGATGAGCTTGTCCGCGTTGTCGCTCGCCGACTTCATCGCCTTCTGCGTCGCGGCCTGCTTGGCGGCAGACGACTGCAGGAGCGCGTTGAAAACGCGGCTCTGGATGTACACCGGCAGGATCGCGTCGAGCACCGTCGCCGCATCCGGCTCGAACTCGTAGAGCGGATACAGGGAGTCGGCAGCGGCCTCGCCCTCGCTCTCGGCCTCCACGACCTCGAGCGGGAGCAGACGCACCGTCTCCGGCGTCTGGGTCATCATGCTCACGAGGCGGTTGTAGACGAGATGGATCTCGTCGACGCCTCCGGCCTGCCCGCCACGCGCGAACGCGTCGAGCAGCACGGCCGAGATCTCCTCCGCCGTCTGGAACTGCGGGGTGTCGGTGTCACCGGTCCACTCCGCCGCCGCCGTGAACTGGCGGAAGGTGAAGTAGCCGACGGCCTTGCGGCCGACCAGGTAATACACCGGCTCCCGGCCCTCGCTGCGCAGCAGCTCGGCCAGCTCCATCGCCTCGCGGATGACCTGCGAGTTGAACGCGCCGGCCAGACCGCGGTCGGAGGTGAAGATGACCACCGCAGAACGGCGGATCACCTCCGGCTCGCGCGTCAGCGGGTGATCGACGTTCGAGTGGGTCGCGACGGCCGACACCGCCCGGGTCACGGCCCGCGCGAAGGGCGAGGACGCGCGCACGCGCGCCATCGCCTTCTGAATGCGCGAGGCCGCGATGAGCTCCATGGCCTTCGTGATCTTCTTTGTGGTCTGAGCAGTGTTGATCTTCTGCTTGTAGACCCGGAGTTGTGCACCCATAGCGTGATACCCGCGCGATTACGCGCGACGACCCTTGACGATCTTCTCCTGGTTCACGTCGTCGATGTCCTGAGCGGGGACCGACTCGTTGCCCGGGTCACCGATGCCGTGGCCCTTGCCGCCCTGGAAGCCGGCGAGGAACGCGTCGACCTCCTTCTCCAGCTGGGCCTCGGTGTCGGCGTCGAGGACGTTCGTCTCACGCAGCGTGTCGAGGACGGTGGAATTGCGACGCAGGTGCTCCAGCAGCTCCTTCTCGAAGCGCAGGACGTCCTCGACCTCGATGGTGTCGAGCTTGCCCTTGGTGCCGGCCCAGATCGAGACGGTCTGCTCCTCGACCGGGTACGGCGAGTACTGCGGCTGCTTGAGCAGCTCGGTCAGGCGCGCACCGCGGGCGAGCTGACGACGCGATGCGGCGTCGAGGTCGCTCGCGAACATCGCGAAGGCCTCGAGCGCACGGTACTGCGCGAGCTCGAGCTTCAGCGTTCCGGAGACCTTCTTGATGGACTTGACCTGAGCGTCACCACCGACACGGGACACCGAGATACCCACGTCGACCGCCGGACGCTGGTTGGCGTTGAAGAGGTCGGACTGGAGGAAGATCTGGCCGTCGGTGATGGAGATCACGTTGGTCGGGATGTACGCGGAGACGTCGTTCGCCTTCGTCTCGATGATCGGAAGACCGGTCATCGATCCGGCGCCCAGCTCGTCCGACAGCTTCGCGCAACGCTCGAGCAGACGCGAGTGCAGGTAGAAGACGTCGCCAGGGTAGGCCTCGCGCCCCGGCGGGCGGCGCAGCAGAAGCGACACGGCGCGGTAGGCCTCGGCCTGCTTGGACAGGTCGTCGAAGATGATGAGGACGTGCTTGCCGCCGTACATCCAGTGCTGACCGATGGCCGAGCCGGTGTAGGGGGCGAGGTACTTGAAGCCGGCCGCGTCGGATGCGGGGGCCGCGACGATGGTGGTGTACTCCATCGCGCCGGCTTCCTCGAGGGCGCCCTTCACCGAGGCGATCGTCGAGCCCTTCTGGCCGATAGCGACGTAGATGCAGCGCACCTGCTTGTTGACGTCGCCGGACTCCCAGTTGGACTTCTGGTTGATGATCGTGTCGATCGCGATCGCGGTCTTGCCGGTCTGGCGGTCGCCGATGATGAGCTGACGCTGACCGCGGCCGACGGGGATCATCGCGTCGATCGCCTTGATGCCGGTCTGCATCGGCTCGTGGACGCTCTTGCGCTGCATGACGCCCGGTGCCTGGAGCTCCAGCTCGCGACGTCCCTCGGAGGCCACGGGGCCCAGGCCGTCGATCGGGTTCCCGAGCGGGTCGACGACGCGACCGAGGTAACCGTCGCCGACGGCGACCGAGAGCACCTCTCCGGTCCTGGTCACCTCCTGGCCGGCCTCGATGCCGGTGAAGTCGCCCAGGACGACCACACCGATCTCCTGCTCGTCGAGGTTCAGGGCCAGACCCTGGGTGCCATCGCCGAAGGTCACCAGCTCGTTGGCCATGACGCCGGGCAGGCCCTCGACGTGCGCGATCCCGTCAGCGGCGTCCACGACGGTGCCGACCTCGGTTGCCGCGGCTCCCGTCGGCTCGTAGGCGGCGACGAAGTCCTTCAGCGCGTCGCGGATGACGTCGGGGCTGATCGATAGTTCTGCCATTGTCTTCCCTTTGTATCGGAGAGGGGTGCGCGGGGTCGGCCGCGCGAAGTCTGTTAGCCCGCGAGTCTCTGACGGAGGTCCGCGAGACGGGCCGAGATGCTGCCGTCGATGACGTCGTCGGCGATCTGCACGCGCAGGCCGCCCACCAGTGCCGGGTCGACGACCTCGCTCAGCGCCACGGCAGAGCCGTAGCGACGCGAGAGGGCGTCGGAGAGGCGCGTACGCTGCGCGTCGGTCAACGGCGCGGCGGTGTGCACGGTCGCCACCGCCCGCTCACGCTGCGCGGCGACGAGACGCGTCGCCCTGCTCAGCAGCTGACGCACCCGGCGGCCGCGCGCGTCGCGCACGAGAGACGAGGCGATCAGCGCCGTGGCCGGGCTCACGGCCTGGCCGACCAGCGTGGAGACCAGCTGGCCCTTGGCCGCGCCGTCGCCCAGACGGCTGCCCAGGGCGAGCTCGAGCTCGGAGTTCTCGGCGATGACGCGCGAGAACCCGAACAGCTCGCCGGCGATGTCCGCGTCGGGGGCGGCGATCGCCGCAGCACGGATGCCCAGCTCCTCGATCCCGTCGACGAGATCGGACGGGCTCGACCAGCGCTGGGAGATCGCGGTGCCGACGATGGCGCGCGTCACATCCGAGAGGCTCGCGAAGACACGCTCGGCGAGCGCGGAACGAGCCTCCGGAGCCGCCGCGGGGTCGACCAGCGCGCCGCTCAGCTGAGCGGACTCCCCCACCGCACGCGCGACGGCGAAGAGCTCGGCCGCGGTGTCGAGGGTCACGCCGGACGACGCCGACAGCGCCGCCGTCGATGCCGCCAGTGCCTGAGTGGTCGCGCTGCCCATTACTGGGCCGCCTTCTCTGATGCCTCGAGGTCGGCGAGGAAGCGGTCGACCACAGCGGTCGCACGGGCGTCGTCGGAGAGCGTCTCGCCCACAACGCCGCCGGCGAGGTCGAGGGCCAGCGAGCCCACCTCACCACGCAGCGAGACCAGCGCCGCCTGGCGCTCCGCCTCGATCTGGGCCTGGGCGGAAGCGGTCACACGGGAGGCCTCGGCAACGGCCGCGTCCTTCGCCTCTGCGACGATCTGCTTGCCCTCTTCGCGCGCGGCCTCACGGATCTCTCCGGCCTCGACGCGGGCCTCGGCGAGCTGGCGGGTGTACTCCTCCAGCGCGGCCTCGGCCTGCTTCTGCGCCTCGTCGGCCTTGGCGATGTTGCCCTCGATGGCAGCGGAGCGCTCATCGAGCATCTTGGTCACGCGGGGAAGGGCGACCTTCCAGACCACGAGAAGGATGAGGACGAAGCAGACCAGCGACCAGACGATGTCGTACATCGCCGGGAGCATCGGGTTTTGGTTCGACTCTTCCGCCGCGACCGTGACAAGAGCGTTCAGCATCCTGTCTCCTTAGGTGTCTTGAGTGTCGGGGAAGCGGGTCAAATGCCGAAGAGGAACGCCACGCCGATGCCCACGAACGCGAGCGCCTCGGTGAAGGCGATACCGATCCACATCGTGGCCTGGAGCTTGCCGGCGAGCTCGGGCTGGCGAGCGGTGCCCTCGATCGTCTTGCCGACGACGATGCCAACACCGATGGCCGGGCCGATGGCTGCGAGGCCATAGCCGACGTTGGCGATGGAACCGGTGACCTCAGCGAGAACGGTGACAGAATCCACGGGATTTTCCTTTCATTGTGGCGGCAGAAGCCGTCCGGGTCAGTGCTCGTCCGCGATGGCGAGTTGGATGTACACCGCGGTCAGAATGGTGAAGACGTAGGCCTGGAGGAACGCCACCAGGATCTCGAAGCCGGTGAAGGCGAAGCCGAAGGCGAGCGTTCCCGCGCCCAGCACGGTCCAGAAGCCGCCCATGCTGACGACGAAGAACTGGGTGGCGGCGAAGAACAGCACGAGCATCAGGTGGCCGACCATCATGTTCATCAGCAGACGCAGCGTCAGTGTGACGGGACGGACGATGAAGGTCGAGATGAACTCGAGCGGGGCGACGATCACGTACAGTGCCGGCGGAACCCCGGGCGGGAAGAGCGCGTTGCGGAAGAATCCGATCGGGCTCTTGCGGATACCCGCGTAGATGAAGGTCACGTAGCTGATGACCGCGAGCACCAGCGGCACCGCGATGATGCTCGTTCCTGCGATGTTCAGCCCCGGGATGACACCCGTGATGTTGAAGAACAGGATCATGAAGAACATCGTGGTCAGCAACGGCAGGAAGCGGTCGCCGTCCTTGCGTCCGATCATGTCGTGCGCGATGTTGACGCGAACGAGGCTGAAGCCCATCTCGAGGATCGTCTGAGCACGGCCCGGCACGAGGCGCAGGCGGCGGGTGCCGAGAACCAGGACCAGGATCAGGACGGCGGTCGCGAGGAACTGCACAAGGTGGATCCGGTGGATCGCGAAGGGTCCGAACTCCAGGAGGATCTCGGGGAAGAACTCCGTGATCGACGGCGGGTGGAATCCTTCACCATCCGTTGCGGTCCGGAAGAGCAGGCTCGCGGCGTGTGTCAACGTTGCAGCTCCAACTTCGGGGCACCGGCGGTGGCCGGCGCGACGATTGGGATGGGGAGTCCGAGGCGCCGTGACGGCACCCCGCAGGTGAGTGATCGCTCAGCGAACCCTCAGAGAGACTATCAAGATTTTCTCAGGCTCACGAATCGCGGTCGTCCTCGTCCCCCGGGAGGGCAACCTCGGAGGCGTACGGAACCCGCGCCTTGGTGAACGCGATGGCGTCGATGCCCAGGCTCACGGCGATGCCGACGACCAGGGCCACGACGGTGATCGTGGGCACGAGCCACTCCTGATCGCGCAGGAACACCATCGCGAAGAAGAACAGCACGAACTTCAGCAGCCATCCCCCCATGACGACGCCGAAGAAGATCGTCACGAACTGGTCTGAGCCGTACCACCGGTTGGCGATCAGCATGCTCAGCGGCGTGAGCGCGAGGAACACCACCGCGACCACCACACCGGCCAGCGCGCTCCACAGGCCGTCCTGCCCCGCAAAGAGCATGCCGAGCACGCCGCCGAGCACAGCCAGGGCGACGGCCGCGATCGCGGTCCAGACGAGCGTCTTGCGCAGCATCAGATTGCTGGTGGGCGCCTTGCGGGCGGAAGAGTCGGTCATCGCGTCTCCTGTTCGGGGGCCGTGGCCGGGGTAGCGGCTTTCGCCGATGCTGTCACGGCGCGCGGCGCCGGGAGGAAGGTGACGACGAGGCAGGCGGCGACACCCACGACGCCGAAGACGACGCCGATGCGGTAGTCGCCCGGCCACTCCTCGCGGGTGCCAATGTACATCAGCAGCACGGCGAGGGAGACCACGGCGGTCCACGCGTAGAAGATGAGCACCGCGTCGCGATCGCGGTGGCCGAGATCCAGCATCCGGTGGTGCAGGTGCCCGCGATCCGGCGAGAAGGGCGACTTCCCCTTCCCGACGCGGCGCAGCACGGCCAGCCCGAAATCGAGCAACGGCAGCAGCACGACCACGATCGGCAGCAGGATCGGGATGAATGCGCCGAGCAGCTGCGAGCGGCCCAGCAGCTCAGGGTCCAGCGCCGACGGCGGCATCTGCCCCGTGATGGCGACCGCCGACGTCGCCATCAGCAGACCGATCACGAGGGCACCGGAGTCGCCCATGAAGAGTTTGGCCGGACTCCAGTTGAGGGGCAGGAATCCGAGGCAGGCGCCGATCAGCACGGCTGCGAGGAAGGACGCCAGCGTGAAGTAGCTGGTCTGGCCGGCATCACGGGTGAACATGTAGGAGTAGGCGAAGAACACCGCGTTCGCGATGAGGCAGACCCCGGCCACCAGCCCATCGAGGCCGTCGATGAAGTTCACCGCGTTCATCACGATCACGATCGCGAGCATCGTGAGGATCGCGCTCGCCCAGCCAGACACGATCGCCATCCCGCCGATCGGGAGCGACAGGATCTGCAGGCCGCCACCGACGGCGATGATCCCCGCCGCCAGGAACTGTGCGGCCAGCTTGATCATCCAGTCCAGGTCCCACAGGTCGTCCGCGACGCCGACGATCACGATGAGCAGGCTCGCGCCCAGCACCGCCCACATCGCCTGGGGCGGATTCCAGAGCCTCTCGAAGAAGGGGTTCGCCGCGGAGACGGCGATCGCCGCCGCCACGCCGAGGAAGATCGCGATGCCACCCAGCCGCGGGGTCGGGGTGGTGTGGACGTCGCGCTCGCGGATCGCCGGATAGAGCTTGAAGCGCAGGCTCAGCCGCCACACCGCCCACGTGAGCACCAGCGTGATCGCCGCGGTCAGGATGATGACGAAGACGTATTGCTTCACGCGCTCTCGTTCGGGGGCGCCGGTGCGTCCTGCTCCCCCACGGCCGCGATCGGCTCGTGCGCCACCGCGTCCTCCGCCTCGCCGGCGGACGCGGTCTGCGGCGCATCTGCGGCGTCCGGCAGCGTCTGCGCGGCATCGAGCGCCGCCGCCGGGGCTTCCGCCGTGGCCGTCGCGTCCGCGGCAGCCGCCTCGGGCTCCAGGATGTCGCCCAGCACCGCCTCCAGCGCATGACGCGAGATGGTGCCCTCCCGCAGGATGCGCACGCGGCGCTCCGGGTCACCGGCAGGCCGCGTCACCAGCGAGGTCGCATCGATGATCGTGGAGGCAAGACCCAGCCGGCTCGGGCCGTCGTCGAGGTACACCGCGACCAGCTCGCCCAGCATCCGCTCAGCGCCCGGCGAGGTGACGGCGGCGGGAAAGCCTGTGAGGTTCGCGCTGGAGACCGCCAGCGGGCCGGTCTCCTCGATCAGCTCGCGCGTGAGCGCGCTGTCCGGCATGCGCACCGCGACAGTGCCCTCCGTGTCACCGAGGTCCCACGACAGCGAGGGCTGAGCCGGCAGGACGATGGTCAGGCCGCCCGGCCAGAAGCTCTCCACAAGCCGCTCGATCTCCTCGGGAACCGATTCGACGAGAGCGGCGAGCATGGCGTGCCCGGACACCAGCACGGGCGGAGGCTGCTGGCGGCCACGCCCCTTGGCATCGAGGAGCCGTTGGACGGACGCCGGGCTGAAGGCGTCGGCCGCGACGCCGTAGACGGTGTCGGTGGGGACGACGACGAGCTCGCCACGGGCGATCGCCTGACGGGCATTGCGCATCCCCGCGAGAAGCTGTGCCTCATCGCGGCAGTCGAAGATCGAGGACATATCGGATCGATTCTATGCGGACGGCCCGGGGGCCGTGTTCAGGGAAGGATCGCGATGGTGGTGCGGTCCCGGCCGGTGAGATCGGGATGGGTGGTCGCCGCACGCCACCCGTCCGCGGCGAGCAGGGTGCGGATCTGCTCCCCCTGCAGCTCGCCGTGCTCGATGATGAGAGCACCGCCGGAGCGCAGGAGGAGCAGAGCGCGCGCGCTGAGGACGCGGACGACGTCGAGACCGTCCGGGCCGCCGTACAGCGCCATCGCGGGGTCGAACAAGCGCACCTCCGCGTCACGGGGGATCGCCGCGTCCGGCACGTAGGGCGGGTTGGAGACCACGACCGCCGCTGTTCCGGCGAGCTCGTCGAAGGCTGCTCCGAGATCGGCGTGGACGAGGACGAGGTTGTCGACGCCCGCGACGTTGCGGCGGGTCCAGCGGATCGCGTCGTCGGAGAGCTCCGCCGCGTAGACCCGCGCATGGGGCACCTCCGTGGCCATCGCGATCGCGATCGCGCCGGAGCCCGTGCCGAGGTCGATGCCGATCGGCGCAGGGTCAGCGTCGGCGCGCAGCAGGTCGATCGCGAACTGCGCGACGGTCTCGGTCTCCGGCCGCGGCACGAACACTCCGGGGCCGACCGCGAGCAGAAGATGACGGAACGGCGCCGTGCCGGTGATGTGCTGCAGCGGCTCCCGCTGCGCGCGGCGTGCGACGGCGGTGTCGAAGGCCGCTACGTCTGCGGCGCCGATGGCGTCGCCGCGCATCGCGGCCGCCTGCACCGCCCCGCGGCTGCTCTGCTGGATATGCCCGAGCAGGAGCTCGGCGTCGACCACGGGATCGTGCACGCCGGCCTCGGCCAGGCGGGCGGCCGCCCGCCGGAGGGCGTCTGCGATGGTCATGGCATTCTCTGACACGCCCGTCAGCGTATCCCGACCACCAGAGACCGCCACGGCGGACGGGGCCGTCTCCTCGTCATATTCGGTCGTCCTCCGGGTTGTGGCCGTTAGGCTGTGGCACGCACGTCGACCACGATGCGCCTCGACCTCGTCCCTCTCGGAAAGGCCTCGCATGTCCGGCATCCACGCAGACATCACCACCGCGTTCGGCAACACCCCGCTGGTCCGGCTCAACCGCGTCACCGAGGGGGTGGGTGCGACGGTGCTGGCCAAGCTCGAGTTCTACAACCCGGCTTCCAGCGTCAAGGACCGTCTCGGCATCGCCCTCATCGACGCCGCGGAAGCCGCCGGAGAGCTCCAGCCCGGCGGGACGATCGTGGAGTCCACCAGCGGCAACACCGGCATCGCCCTGGCGATGGTGGGCGCGGCCCGCGGCTACCGCGTCATCCTCACGATGCCGGCTTCGATGTCGAAGGAGCGGCGGGTGCTGCTGAAGGCGTTCGGCGCCGAGCTCGTCCTCACCGATCCCACCAAGGGCATGTCCGAGGCCGTGAACGTGGCCAAGCAGATCGTCGAGGACACCCCGGGCGCTGTCTGGGTGCGCCAGTTCGAGAACGCCGCGAACCCGGAGATCCACCGCCGCACCACCGCTGAGGAGATCCTGCGCGACACCGACGGGAAGGTCGACGTCTTCGTCGCGGGCATCGGCACCGGCGGCACCATCACCGGCGTCGGCCAGGTGCTCAAGGAGCGCGTCCCCGGCGTTCAGATCATCGCCGTCGAGCCCAAGGACTCCCCTATCCTCACCGCGGGCCACCCCGGCCCGCACAAGATCCAGGGCATCGGCCCGAACTTCGTCCCGGAGATCCTCGACCGCGACGTGATCGACGAGGTCGTCGACGTCGACTTCGATGATGCCCTGCGCGTGGCCCGCGAGCTGGCCGCACAGGAGGGCCTGCTCGTCGGGATGTCGTCCGGCGCCGCCGTGTGGGCCGCCCTGGAGGTCGCGCGGCGCCCGGAGAACGCGGGCAAGACGATCGTGGTCGTCGTTCCGGATACCGGGGAGCGGTACCTCACCACCGCACTGTTCGAGGATCTCCGCGAGGACTGAGGTGTCGCTCTGGTCCCGCGTGCGGGAGGACGTCGCCGCTGCCCGCCTGCGTGACCCTGCGGCGCGGAGCGGGCTCGAGGTGGCCCTGCTCTACCCTGGTCTGCACGCGGTGTGGATGCACCGTCTGTCGCACGCGCTGTGGGTGCGCGGCGTGCGTTTCCCGGCGCGCGCCCTCTCCCAGCTGACCCGCTGGCTCACCGGTATCGAGATCCACCCCGGGGCCACGATCGGGCGGCGCTTCTTCATCGATCACGGCATGGGCGTGGTGATCGGGGAGACCGCGGAGATCGGTGACGACGTGATGCTGTACCACGGCGTCACGCTGGGCGGGCGCACCCATGACACCGGCAAGCGGCATCCCACACTCGGCGACGGCGTCGCGGTGGGATCCGGCGCGAAGATCCTCGGCCCCGTGACGCTCGGCGCGCGGACGGCGGTCGGTGCGAACGCCGTGGTGACCCACGATGCCCCCGCGGACTCCGTGCTCATCGGCGTGCCGGCCAGGGCCCGTCACCGTTCCCCCGGCGACGACATCCGCGGCATCCTCACCGCCCCCGAGTACCAGATCTAGCCCCCCTCTCACCTCCGCCGAGCCCACCCTGGGGGCGCGCCAGAACGGCGTGGATTCGACGAAGCGCGGGTGGGGACGGGAACGCGGGGTCAGGCGTTGAGGGCGGCCAGGCGCGACTCTTCATCGGCGGTGATGCACGATTCGACGATCGGCGCGAGCGCGCCGTCCATCACCTGATCGAGGTTGTAGGCCTTGTATCCGGTGCGGTGATCTGCGATCCGGTTCTCCGGGAAGTTGTACGTCCGGATGCGCTCGGACCGATCCATGCCACGGATCTGCGACCGGCGGGCGTCGGACGCCGCGGCGTCCCGTTCCTCCTGCTGCTTCGCGAGCAGGCGGGCCCGCAGCACGCGCATCCCCGCCTCCCGGTTCTGCAGCTGCGACTTCTCGTTCTGCATCGACACCACGATGCCGGTGGGCACGTGCGTGATGCGCACCGCAGAGTCCGTCGTGTTCACCGACTGCCCCCCGGGACCGGAAGAACGGAACACGTCGATCTTCAGATCGTTCTGGCTGATCTCGATCTCATCCGGTTCATCGACCTCGGGGAAAACCAGCACCCCGGTGGTCGAGGTGTGGATACGCCCCTGCGACTCGGTGGCCGGCACCCGCTGCACGCGGTGTACCCCGCCCTCGTACTTGAGGTGCGCCCACACGCCCTGGGCCGGATCGTTGGAGGATCCCTTGATGGCCACCTGGACGTCTTTGTAGCCGCCGAGGTCGGACTCGTTGCGCTCGAGGAGCTCGGTCTTCCAGCCCATCGACGTCGCATACTGCAGATACATGCGCAGCAGGTCGGCGGCGAACAGAGCGCTCTCCGCACCGCCCTCCCCCGCCTTGATCTCCATGATCACGTCACGGGCGTCGTCCGGATCGCGCGGGATGAGGAGGCGGCGCAGGCGTTCCTGCGCCTGCGCCTGCGCCTCCTCGAGGCCAGGCACCTCGGCCGCGAAGGCCTCGTCCTCTCGTGCCAGCTCGCGCGCCGCGTCGAGATCGTCGGAGGCCGCGAGCCAGGTCTCGTGCGCCGAGACGATCTTGGACAGCTCCGCATAGCGGCGATTGACGCGCTTGGCGCGCGCGGCGTCGGCGTGCACCGCCGGGTCGGAGAGCTCCTCCTGCACCCGGCGGTGCTCGTCGATCAGCGCCTGGACGGAATCGAACACCGGCAGGACCCGATCAGCGGATGTCGTTGTCGCGCGCGCCCGGGGACGGCGCCGACTTCAGCTGCGCGTTCTGCATCTGCAGCAGGAACTCGACGTTGGAGTCGGTCTCCTTGAGCTTTCCGAGGACGACCTCGAGGGCCTGCTGCGGGTCGAGGCCGGCGAGGGCGCGGCGCAGCTTCCAGGTGATCGTGACCTCGTCCGGCGAGAGCAGCATCTCCTCACGGCGCGTCGACGAGGCGTTCACGTCGACCGCGGGGAAGATGCGCTTGTCCGCCAGCTGACGCGACAGGCGCAGCTCGCTGTTGCCGGTGCCCTTGAACTCCTCGAAGATGACCTCGTCCATCTTGGATCCGGTCTCGACGAGCGCGGTGGCGAGGATCGTGAGCGATCCGCCGTTCTCGATGTTGCGCGCTGCGCCGAAGAAGCGCTTGGGCGGATACAGCGCCGAGGCGTCGACGCCGCCGGTGAGCACCCGGCCGGACGCCGGGGCCGACACATTGTACGCACGCCCCAGTCGGGTGATCGAGTCGAGCAGCACGACGACGTCGCGACCCAGCTCGACAAGACGCTTCGCGCGCTCGATCGCGAGCTCGGCGACCGTGGTGTGGTCCTCTGCCGGACGATCGAAGGTCGAGGCGATGACCTCGCCCTTGACCGTGCGCTGCATGTCGGTGACTTCCTCCGGGCGCTCGTCGACGAGCACGACCATGAGGTGGGCCTCGGGGTTGTTGTGGGCGATCGCGTTCGCGATCTGCTGCAGCACGATGGTCTTGCCCGCCTTCGGGGGCGCGACGATCAGGCCGCGCTGACCCTTGCCGATGGGCGCCACCAGGTCGATGATGCGCTGGGTCAGCTTGCCCGGCTCGGTCTCCAGACGCAGCCGCTCCTGGGGGTACAGCGGAGTGAGCTTGCCGAACTCGACGCGGTTCGCGGCGTCCTCCGGGGTCAGCCCGTTGACCGAGTCGACCTTGACCAGGGCGTTGTACTTCTGGCGGCCCTGCTGCTCGCCCTCACGGGGCTGCTTGATGGCGCCGACGATCGCGTCGCCCTTGCGCAGGTTGTACTTCTTGACCTGTCCGAGCGAGACATACACATCGGCCGAGCTGGCGAGGTAGCCGGCGGTGCGAACGAACGCGTAGTTGTCGAGCACGTCGAGGATCCCGGCGATCGGGACGAGCACGTCGTCCTCGCCGATCTCGGTCTCGAACTCGTCGGAGGTGGTGTTGCCGCGGCGCTTGTTGCGCTGACGGCCGCGGGCGTTGCTCTCATCCTCCACGGGGGCCTGCTCGGCCGGCTGCCCGCCGTTCTGACCGCGGTTGCGGCTGCGGTTGCGGCTGCGGCTGCGGCTGCGGCCGGTGGTCTCGCCGGCCTGCTCGTCGGCGTCGCCGCTCTGCGCGTCGCCCTTCGTGGCGTCGCCTCGCTGCGCGGCGGCGGGCGCGGCGTCTGCCGCGGCGGTGTCATCCTTCTCCGGCGCGGCGGCGGGCGCCTCAGCGGCCGGCGCCTCCGGGGCGCGGGTCGGAGTCGTCTCCCCGTCTGCGGCGGTCTCCGCTGCAGCGGTGCTCCGGCTCTTCCGGGGGCGCGGAGCACGCTTGGGCGCGGCCTCGACGGCGGGCGCCTCGGTCTCCGCCGCGGGCTCTGCCGTCTTGGCGGCAGTCTTGGCAGCAGCCTTGGCCGGCGCCTTCGCCGGTGCCTCGGCGGGGGCGTCGTCGCCCGGTGCGGCCTCGACGACAGCGGTGTCCGCCTTCTTCGCCCGCGTGCGGCGGGGCGCCTTGGGCGCGGTCTCGGCGGGTGCCTCCGCGGCCGGCGCAGCCTCCGCGGCCGGCGCATCGGCCGGTGCGGCTTCAGCTGCCTCCGCGGCCTTCTTCGCCGCCGTGGCGGAGGTCGCCCTGCGCGGCGCGCGCTTGCGAGCGGGGGCAGCGGGGGCCTCGGCAGAGGCCGGGGCTTCCGACGCCGGAGCGTCGGTCTGGGTGGTCTCGGAGACAGTCTCCACGAGCACTCCTCTTATCTGTAGGTCGTGCGGAATTGACAGCGCGCACGGCCGGATGCCGTGCGGATCGCTCGAGTCAACGCGATGCGTTGCTCTGCCCTGCTCCTGGAACGATGCCGCGCCAGAGGGATGATGCACAGGAACGGTGATTCCCGGGATCAGGGCGGGTTGTGCGAGAAATCGCGAAAGCGGTGAGAGGCCGTCTCACGTCGTGGACGTGACGCCCTCCGCGCGTTCCTTCACTGTACCACCCCGCGCATCGACGGCGATGAACAGCGCCTCCCACGCCGTGTCGCCCGTGTCGATCGACGCGGCGGCCTCGGCGGCGGCGAGGCGCTGCCCCGGTCCGTCCGCGAGCACCAGGACGCTCGGCCCTGCCCCGGAGACGACCGCAGCGAATCCCCGCGCACGCAACCCGCGCACCATCGCCTGGGTGTGCGGCATGGCTTCCGCACGGTAGTCCTGGTGCAGACGGTCCTCGGTTGCGTCCAGCAGCAGCTCGGGGCTCTGCGTGAGCGCGGCGATGAGGAGCGCCGACCGCGAGACGTTGAACACCGCGTCCTCTCGCGGCACCTGCGTGGGCTGCAGGCTGCGAGCGAGATGGGTCGACATCGTCCGGTTCGGCACCAGCACGAGGGGCGACACGCTGCGATGCACGAGGAGCTTCTTGTGCTGCGGGCCGCGCTCGGCGACCCACGCGATCGTCAGCCCCCCGAACAGCGCAGGGGCGACGTTGTCCGGATGACCCTCCAGCTCGGTCGCCAGGCGGAGCAGCGCATCGGCGTCGAGATCAGCGACGCCGTCCAGCAGTCCCTGCGCGGCGAGCACGCCGGCGGCCACCGCGGCGCCCGATGATCCGAGCCCCCGGCCGTGCGGCACGTCGTTGCGGGCGGTGAGCCGGATGCCCGGCATCTCGACCCCCGCGTCGGCGAACACGTGTGCGATCGAGAGGACCACCAGGTGAGACTCATCGCGCGGGATCTCCTCCGCGCCGGAACCGGAGACCTCGATCTCCAGGCCAGCGGGGATGGCAGTGACCGTGAGGTCGTCATAGCGGCTGAGCGCCAGACCCAGGGTGTCAAAACCCGGGCCGAGATTCGCACTCGTGGCCGGGACCCGCACCGCGACGCTGCGCCCGGTCAGATCCGCGCTCACTCGCCTTCCACCCGCAGCACGCTGGCGACGCTCTCCACACCCGCGGTGTCGGCCAGGCGTGCGACGGTCTCGCCCAGCGCCTTCTCCCGAGCCGCGTGGGTGCCGATCACCAGACGCGCGCGTCCTTCGTCATCTGCGGTCTGCACGACCGTCGCGACCGACACCCCTGCGTCGCTCAGGATCCCGGCGATCCGCGCGAGCACGCCGGGCTCGTCAGACACCTGCAGGGTGATCTGGTACCGGATCGTGATGCGCTCGATGGGCGCGGCGGGCAGACTCTGCCGCGCAGACTCCCCCACCCCCACGCCGCCGGCGATGTGCCGACGCGCGGTGGAGACGACGTCGCCCAGCACCGCAGACGCCGTCTGCACGCCCCCGGCGCCCGCCCCGTAGAACATCAGCGGGCCGGCGGCCTCGGCCTCGACGAAGACGGCGTTGTTCCCGCCGTGGACCGCCGCGAGCGGGTGCTCACGACTGATCAACGCCGGATAGACGCGCACCGAGATGGCCGCGTCGTCCGCCAGGCGCTCGCACACGGCCAGGAGCTTGATGACGTAGCCGGCGGCCTGCGCGTCCGCGATCATCTCCGCCGTCACCGACTCGATGCCCTCGCGGTGCACGTCGTCGATCGAGACCTCGGTGTGGAAGGCCAGGCTCGCCAGGATCGCGGCCTTCTGCGCCGCGTCGTAGCCCTCGAGGTCCAGGGTCGGGTCTGCCTCGAGGTAGCCCAGATCTGTCGCGAGCTGCTGCGCGTCCGCGGCGCTCAAGCCTTCGCGGTCCATCTTGTCGAGGATGAAGTTGGTGCTGCCGTTGACGATGCCGAAGATCCGCACGATCCGGTCGCCCGCGAGCGAATCGCGCAGCGGGCGGATGATCGGGATCGCCCCGGCGACCGCCGCCTCATACGACACCGATGCGCCGAGCTGATCCGCGACGTCGAAGATCTCCGGGCCGTGGGTGGCCAGCAGCGCCTTGTTGCCCGTCACCACGGACGCGCCAGAAGCAAGCGCCTGCAGGATGAAGCCGCGGGCCGGCTCGATCCCGCCGAGGAGCTCGATGACGATGTCGGCGCCGACGATCAGGCTCTCCGCATCGGTGGTCAGCAGCTCGCGCGGCAGATCGGCATCGCGGGGGGCGTCGAGATCGCGGACGAGGATGCCCGCCAGCTCGAGGGTCGCCCCGCTGCGCTCAGCCAGGTCATCACGGTGCTCCAGCAGGAGGCGGGCCACCTGCGACCCGACAGATCCCGCCCCGAGCAGGGCGACTCGCAGCGTGCGCTGAGGTGTCATCTCTCTCCTTCTTCCCGGGCATCGCCCGGGGTCTCTTCACCGGTCTCGCCGCCGTCCGACGGGCCGTCCGACGGGTCGACGGCAAGCCCCGCATCTCGGGCGAACAGGTCTTCCAGGGTCTCACCGCGGACGATCACCCGCGCCTCTCCGTCGTGCACCGCCACCACCGGCGGGCGCGTGAAGAGGTTGTAGTTGCTCGACAGCGCGTGACAGTAGGCCCCGGTCGCCGGCACCGCCAGGAGGTCCCCCGGGGTGATGTCGTCCGGCAGGTACTCGTGCTCGACGACGATGTCGCCAGACTCGCAGTGCGATCCGACCACACGCGACAACACCGGCTCCGCGCCGCTGGTTCGCGACGCGATGCGCGCGGAGTACTGCGCGCCGTACAGCGCTGGTCTGGCGTTGTCGCTCATCCCGCCGTCGACGCTCACGTACAGACGCGCGGCTCCCCCGCCGAGGCAGACCTCCTTGGTCGTGCCCACCGTGTAGAGGGTCACGCCCGCACGTCCGACGATCGCCCGGCCGGGCTCGAAGGCCAGCAACGGAACAGGAATACCGCGGACAGCGCACTCGCGCACGACCGCGTCGAGGATGCCGGCCGCCAGCTCGGTGATCGGCGTCGGCTCGTCGGCCGATGTGTAGGCGATCCCGAAGCCGCCGCCGAGGTTGAGCATCGGCAGCTCGCCGCCCTCGCGCAGCTCGGCATGGAGCTCGATCAGGCGCGACGCCGCCTCGGCGAAACCGGCCACCCCGAAGATCTGCGAGCCGATGTGCCCGTGCAGTCCCTGCAGGGAGAGCGCCGGGATCTCGCGGATGCGCGCGACGGCGGCAGCCGCCGTGTCGAGGGCGAAGCCGAACTTCTGGTCCTCGTGCGACGTGGCCAGATAGTCGTGGGTCTCGGCGTGCACACCGCTGTTGACACGCAGCAGGATGGGCTGCACGACGCCGCGGCGTTCGGCGATCGCACCGAGCCGCTCGATCTCGATGAGGCTGTCGACCACGATCGAGCCGACCCCCACCTCCACCGCGCGCTCCAGCTCTGCCACGGACTTGTTGTTGCCGTGCAGGCCGAGACGGGCGGGGTCTGCCCCCGCGGCCAGTGCCAGCTCGAGTTCGCCGCGGCTGCAGACGTCGACGTTGAGCCCCTCGGCGAGGACCCAGCGCACCACGTCGGCGGTCAGGAACGCCTTGCCGGCGTAATAGATGCGTACCAGGGCGTCGTGGGCGGCCGCGGCGTCGGAGAAGGCCGCGCGCACCCGGCGCGCCTGGGCGCGCAGTTCGTCCTCGTCGATCACCTGCAGGGGCGTGCCGAAGCGGTCGCGCAGCTCGGTGACGGGGACGCCGCCGATCAGCAGACAGCCGTCCTCATCACGCCCCGCCGACGATGGCCAGACGAGCGGGGCGAGCGCGTCGGCGTCGGCGGGAACGCGCAGCCATTCCGGGGCCGGCGATCCGGCGGACGAGACGGGGAGCACGGGCGACCAATCGTGTGGACAGGTTCTCCCGTTGACACGGGGAACGGCGGAAGTCTTCCGCAAATCCTACGGCACCGGGCGCAACCGGCCCGGACCGCGCGCCTCTCCGCCCAGCGCGGCCGGAGGGAGCCGCGACATGGCGCGACGACGAGGCGCGCATAGGCTGGGCGCATGGATGCCGTGATCGCCTGGGCCCTCGAGCGTCGACTGGTGCGCGCCTTCCTGCTGTACCAGGGGCGGAACGGATCGAACCTCGCCGACGGCGTCACCTATCGTGCACTGTTCAGCATCTTCGCCGCCGTGCTGCTCGGGTTCTCGGCGGCCGCCCTGTGGCTGGCCGGCAACCCGGCGGTGTGGAACGCGCTGATCGAGGCCGTCGGCACCGCGGTGCCCGGGCTGGTGGGCCCGGACGGCCTGGTCGATCCCGACCGGATCACCGCTCCGGTCGGACTGTCGATCGCCGGAGTCGTCTCGCTCGTCGGCTTGATCGTCGCCGCGCTCGGAGCGATCAGCACGCTCCGCCTCGCGCTGCGCACGATCGCGGGCGGCGCGGCAGAGGACATCGCCTGGTATTGGGCGCAGCTGCGCGACATCGGTCTGGCGCTGTTCATCGGCCTGGCGTTCCTGGCAGCCGCTGCGGCGACGGTGGTCGGCTCGGTCGGGGCACGGTGGGTGCTCGGCCTCATCGACCTGCCGGATGCCCGCGGACTCGCCGCCGCCGCGCCGACGATCGTCTCCGCGGTGGTCGTGTTCGCCCTCGACGTCGCGATGGTCCTCGTGGTCTTCCGAGCGCTCTCCGGGGTGAAGGCGCGTGGTTGGACGCTGTGGTCCGGCGTGCTGCTGGGCGCCGTCGGACTGACCGTGCTGCAGCAGCTCTCAAGCCTCTTCGTCGGCGGGGCCACGAAGAACCCGCTGCTGGCCACCTTCGGCTCCCTCATCGCGCTGCTGCTCTGGGTGAACCTCTCCGTGCAGGTGATGCTCATCGCGAGCAGCTGGATCATCGTCGGCGTGGAAGAGCAGAAGGATCGCGTGCGTGCGCGGTACGGGGCACGCACGCTCGCTGAGCTGCGCGTGCTCCGCGCCCAGCAGGACGTCGACGCGGCCGCCGCGGAGCTGCGCACCGCGGAGCAGGCCGTCGCCGCGGAACGCGAGAAACGGACGGCGCACGCGCGGGAGCCGCGCTGACCGCGCCCCGCGCTGCGCGAGCGCTTCCCCCGCGCATGTGAGCTTCCTGCGGGCGCGTTGCGCGGCTCCGTGCGACGCGGGCGCACATGTGCGAGGGAACGGATCAGCGGTGGCGGCGCCCTCAGTCGCAGGTGCCGGGTTCCTGCAGCGACAGATCGGTGGCGATGGCTCCGTCGATGTCGGCGATGAGGATCAGCTCCGCCTGCGCCACCTCGATGGAGACGAGGTGAACGCCGGCGGGGATGCGGTCGGCGATGCAGATGCGGTGCGCCCCGGTGATCGTGCGGCCGATGTCGCCGAACCGCTCGAGGTCGGCGGCTTCGAGCGTGGCGCCGGCCACGGACACCGACACCGGTGTCACGAGCAGATCACCCTCGGCCGCGTCGGGGCGGAGGGTGATCGATACCGGCACCGCGAGTCCGAGCACACGGAAAGCGCCCGTCGCGGTGACATCCGGCGCCGCGAGCGTCACCGCGTCCACCGGCAGCTCGGTGGTGGCCAGCAGATCGAGAACCTGTTCCTCGTCGATGCGCACGTTCAGCGTCGCAGACCCCAGGTCGCCGCCGCGCAGCGGGATTCCCACGCCTTCACCCGACACGGCGCCGGTGAAGGCGCCGATCGAGAGCTCGTCGGCCGAGACGCGCAGGGTGTCCAGGCGTCCGGCGATCACCTGCGGCAGCACCAGCCCATCGGTCTCGACGTCCATCGCCTGGTCGGCCGGCAGATCGAGCACCCGGATGATCTCGGTCCTCGCGATCGACTGCACGACGGAGCGCGCGATGAACTCCCCCGCCACGGCGAGCCCCGCCAGCAGCACCAGCAGGATGCCGACCACCCACGGCCAGCGCCGTCGCCGTTCGCCCGCCATCACGTCACATGCGCTCTGGCGCCGAGACGCCGAGCAGGGCGAGGCCGTTGCGGAGCACCTGACCGGTGGCGTCGTTGAGCCACAGGCGCGTGCGGTGGACGCTGGTGATCGGGTCGTCGCCCTTCGGGATCACACGGCAGTTGTCGTACCAGCGGTGGTAGAGGCCGGCGAGCTCCTCGAGGTAGCGCGCGATGCGGTGCGGTTCGCGCACCGCCGCGGCGAACCCGACGATGCGCGGGAACTCCTGCAGCGCTCCGAGGAGGGCCGCCTCGGTCTCGTGATCGAGCAGCTCCGGGGCGAACTCCGAACGGTCCACACCCGAGTCCGCGGCGTTGCGGGCCACATTGTGGGTGCGAGCGTGGGCGTACTGCACGTAGAAGATCGGGTTGTCGTTGGTCCGCTTCTGCAACAGCTCAGGGTCCAGCGACAGCGGTGAATCCGCCGGGTAGCGCTCGAGCGAGTACCGGAGCGCGTCCGTGCCGAGCCAGCGGCGCAGGTCGTCCATCTCGATGATGTTGCCTGCGCGTTTGCTGAGCCGCGCTCCGCCCACCGAGACCAGCTGCCCGATGAGCACCTCGATGTCCTTCTCCGGATCGTCTCCGGCCGCACCGGCGAGCGCCTTGAGGCGGTGGACGTAGCCGTGGTGGTCGGCGCCCAGCAGGTAGATCTTGTGCTCGAACCCCCGGTCGCCCTTGTCGAGGTAGTACGCGGCATCGGCGGCGAAGTAGGTGTACTCGCCGTTGGAGCGACGGATGACACGGTCCTTGTCGTCGCCGAACTCGGTGGTGCGCACCCACACCGCGTCGTCCTGGTCGAACACGTGCCCCTGCGCGCGCAGCCGCTCCACCGCCCGGTCCACCAGGCTCAGCCCCTCGTCGTCCTTCGCGTGCAGCGTGCGCTCGGAGAACCACACGTCGAAGTCGACGTTGAATGCCGCGAGCGACTCCCTCTGCTCCGCCAGCTGATAGCCGTAGGACAGCTCGCGCGCGACCACGAGGCGCTCGTCCTCCGGCAGGTCGAGGAGGTCGGGACGCTCGGCCAGCACACGCTGGGCGAGGTCGGCGACATACGCGCCGGCATAACCGTCTTCCGGGGTCGGCTCCCCCGCCGCTGCGGCGAGCACCGACCGCGCGAAGCGCTCCATCTGCGCGCCGGCGTCGTTGATGTAGAACTCCCGCGCGACGGTCGCGCCCGAAGCGGCGAGCAACCGCCCGATCGCGTCGCCCAGCGCAGCCCAGCGGGTGTGCCCGATGTGCAGCGGGCCGGTCGGGTTGGCGCTCACGAACTCGATGTTGATCGAGCGTCCCGCCTGCGAGTCGTTGGTGCCGTAGCTTGCGCCGGCCTCGACGATCGTGCGGGCCAGCACGCCGGCCGCCGCCGCGTCGAGGCGGATATTGATGAAGCCCGGCCCTGCGACGTCGACGCTGGCCACTCCCTCGACCGCGGACAGGCCGTCCGCGATCCGCTGTGCGAGCTCGCGCGGCGGCATCCCGAGGGTCTTGGCCAGACGCATCGCGAGGTTGGTCGACCAGTCGCCGTGGTCTCGGTTTCGCGGACGATCCAGCGTGATGTCGGCGGGGGTGACGCCCGCATCGACGCCCTTCTCGACGGCAAGGGGGGCGAGCACGGAGACGAGGGCTTCGGCAAGGGCATCCGGGTTCATAGACGGCCCAGTCTACGCGGGGCGCGCCGACGTCGTCAGCGAGCCCGATCCGGGTGGTAAGGTCGTTCGGTACGCCTCCGTAGCTCAGCGGATAGAGCGCCGGTTTCCGGTACCGTAGGTCGCAGGTTCGATTCCTGTCGGGGGCACCACACCATCACGGTTCGACCGTGCCGCACGCGAATCTCGGGTGTGGCATGGTTGATCTCCTGTCACCGCGCTCCCCCGCTGAGCTCGATCGTGCCGTCCGGCTGCCAGAGGCCCGGGTCGCCGTGGGTCACGAACACGATGGTGGTCCCGGTGCTCACGACCCGGGCGGCGATGGCGCTCTCGGTGTCTTTGTCGAGTGCGGCGGTCGCCTCGTCGAGGACCAGGATCGGCGCTTCCGTGACGAGCGCCCGCGCCAGGGCGACGCGCTGCCGCTCACCACCCGACAGTGCGGCGCCGTGCCGTCCGACCTGCTGGTCGATGCCCGCCGGGTCGCGGCGGATGATCGCTCCGAGCCCGGCCTGCTCGGCGGCCCGGATGATCTGAGAATCATCGGCATCCGGTCTGCCGAGACGGATGTTGGACGCGAGCGTGCCGCCGAAGACGACCGGATCCTGCGGGACGTAGGCGATCCGGCCGGCCAGCTCATGCTCGGCGAGCGCGGTGAGCGGGACGCCGCCGAGGGTGATCTCGCCGCCTGCGGGGTCGTCGAAGCGCAGCAGGAGTCCGAGCAGCGTGGTCTTGCCGGCGCCGGAGGGCCCGGCCACGTGCACGCGCGCTGCCTCTGGGATCGTCGCAGACACTCCGTCCAACGCGGGCGGCTGGACCACGTCGCGCAGGCCGATCGTGTTGTCGCGGGGGACGCTGGTTGCCGCCGGTGCTGGCAGCCTCGGCGCTGTGACCACCTCCCGATAGGCGGACACCGTGGCACGGACCTCGCTGATCGAGATGCCGGCGAGCGCGAGATCGTCGAGGGGCGCGCTCGCCCGCCCGGTGAGGAGCAGCAGAGCGAGCGCGGCCGGCGGATCGGCGAAGCCGCCGCTGGCCGCCAGGAATGCGGCCATGCCCGCGAGCGGGAGCACCCCGGCCAGCGCCGAGACGAATGTCGCTGCAGCCGCGGCGGTGTTCGTGCGCGACATCGCCTGCTCCTGTGCGCTCCAGGCTCGCTCGGCACGCCCGAATGCGCGATCCGCGGGAGCAGCGGTCCGCAGCAGCTCGAGGTGGTCGACGAGTTCGAGGGTCGCCGCGGTCGCCGCGTGCTCTGCGCGATGGCGACCGGCGTCCGCGCGCGCAAGTCGCCGCTGAGCGACGATCTGGGCGAGCAGTGCGGCGGCGAGGAGCCCGGCGGCGACCAGGGCCGGTGCCGGACCGCTGACGATGGCGATCCCGCCGAGCAGGAGGAGGGGCACGAGCGGCGCGAGGATGAACGTCTGCAGCTGGTGAGCCGGCACACCCATCAACGAGGGGATGCCGATGCCCGCGACGCGCGTGACGAGGGCACGATGCTCGGCGGTGAACCATGCGAGCTTCGTGCGCGCCACGGCACGGCCGAGCGCGGCGTAGAGGTCGCCGGCGACGCGCGCTCCGGCGAGATACCCGGAGCGCGAGCACAGCACGGTCGTGATGAGGGCGAGCCCGGCGGCGACGAGGACGGGCGCGATGCCGCCGCGCTGGGCGACGGCCAGCGCGAGCATCGTGTACGCGGTCGCCTCCGTCACGCCGGCGAGCGTCCAGCCGAGGCCGATGCCGAGCAGCCGGCGGCGGGCCGACCGCGGGAAGACGGCGGTCATGCCGGGGCGTCGCGGGGTCGCGGGGGTCATCGGAGCACACCGTTCTCTGCGGCGGTGACGGCCACGCGCTGGTCGGCGCGCGCGGCGAGAGCCGGATCGTGGGTGACCACGACGACCGTGCGCCCATCGTCGTGCGCGAGGGCCTCCACCTGCTCCCACAGCCGATCGGCAGTGCCCCTGTCGAGCGCGCTGGTGGGCTCGTCGAGCAGCACCACGGGGGCGGAGCAGAGGAAGGCGCGCGCCAGGGAGAGACGCTGACGCTCTCCCCCGGACAACGACTCGGCGTCGTCATCGAGGCCGACCGCGACCCCCGCCCGCGCGAGCGCGGCGCAGAGCCGTTCGTCATCGGCATCCGGGGCGGTGAGTCGGAGATTGTCGGCGACGCTCGCCGGCAGCACGTCCCCGCCCTGCGGGATCAACTGCACGGCGCCGTGGCGAGACGTCTCGTCGAGCGCGGCGACCGGTGTCCCCCCGATCCGGACCTCTCCGCTCGCCGTGGGCATCAGTCCCGCGATCGCCCGGAGCAGCGTCGACTTCCCCGCACCGCTCGGCCCGGTCACCGCGGTGACCGATCCGGCACGCGCCGCGAAGGAGAGCCCGTCGATGACCATCCGTTCTCCGGCGAACACGCAGATCCGGTCGGCCCGCACGCCATCCCCGTCCGGGACGCCGCGCTCTCCCGCCGGCAGCGGGGGCTCCGCCAGGAGCTCTGCGATGCGGGCGGCCGCCGCTCTCCCGGCCGTCACGTAGTCCAGGCCGTGGCCGAGCCGCAACGCCGGGGCGACCAGGGACAGGCTCAGCAGCAGGACCGCGGCGAGCCGGGAGATGTCCCACGAGGCGCCGACCGCGTAGGCGATGGCCAGGCTCGCCGCGGCCTGAAGCAGCGCGACGGCGATGGCGGCCGGGGTGGCGACGCGCCGAACCCAGGAGACCATGCCGGCGGTGAAGCGCTCCGCGGCCGTGACGTAGTCGGCGAGAGCGCCCTGAGCGGATCCGCTCAGACGGAACACCTCGATGCCGCGCGCGTAGTCGTCGACCGCCGTGGTGATGCCGGCCATCACCTCGGCCCGCTGCGCACCATGCCGAGCGGACAGCCGCGGAATCACGCCGAGGTACACCGCTGCCGCGACGGCGCCCGGCACAAGCGCGAGGAGTGCGGCCGGCCCCGCGGCGGCGAGGAGGAGCACGATCGCGGCAGCCGGCACGAGCGCGAGTGTGGCGACCTCCGACGGCAGATGCGCGATGAGGTGGTGCAGGGCCGCCACGTCATCCGACACCAGGCGGCGCAGGCGGTCGGTGGATCTCACGCTCAGCCTGTCGGCCGGCATCCTGAGCACCTGCACGGCCACCCGGCGCCGCAGTCGCGCTTCGAAGCGTCCCTCCGCCCGGTGCGCCAGCCACGCCGCTGCCGCCGAGAGCACCGCTGCGCCGGCCCAGGCGACGCACGCCGACACCACCCCTCCCGCACCGTCGCCCGACACCGCCCGCACCAGGGACCACACCGCTGCCAGGGACAGGAGTCCGGCACCGGCGGCGGCGATCGCCGCCGCAAGCAGTGCGGGGATCGACGGCGCCAGGACGCCGCGAAGAGCGGGAGAGGAGAGGGACGTCGGGTTGCTCACGGAAAAAGTATACGCGTATAGTTAGGGTTGCCTACCTTAAGGAGCACCATGACGAAGATCGATCGAGAGCGCGTCATCGAGAACGCGCTGGAGATCATCGCGGCGGACGGCGAGCCCGCCCTGTCGATGCGCCAGCTGGCGAGCGGCCTCGGCGTCACGCCGATGGCGCTCTACCGCTACTTCCCCGACCGCGACGCGCTGCTGCTCGCCCTCGTCGAGCGCGTCTCGACCGAGATCCGGCTGCCGGAGCCGGTCGGAGCACCCCGCGACCACGCGGTCGCGCTGGCGCTCTGCCTGCACGACTTCCTCGCCGACCACCCCTGGATGATCCGGCTCATCTCCACCGGGCTCCTCACCAGCCCCGCCGGACTGCGCTTCCCCGAGGGGTTCCTCTGCTGTGCGCGTGACGCCGGCCTCGCCGACGCGGCCGCCTTCATCTTCTACCGCACCATGTTCGCCACGGTGCTCGGCCAGGCCACCATCACCGCTGCGCGCCGCCAGAGCGGCATCGCGGTGGCCCCCACGCCACGCGCGTCGGAGGACAGCACCCCGGCTGTGGCCGCCCTGGCACCGCATTGGCCAGAGCTGGACGCCCGCGCTGCGCCGGAGGCGATCTTCCGCGCGGCGGCCGCGTTGCTCACGACCCGCTGAGGCCGCCGCGCCCTCCGGCGCCCATCCGGGCGTCCTGACGATCTCCGCAGAACCGACGATCTCCCCCGAACTGACAAGGAGTCATCCATGCCCATTCATCGACCCCACCGCCGGCTTCCCCTCGCCATCGGCGCCATCGCGGCCGGTGCTGCGCTGCTCGCCGCCTGCGCGGCGACGCCGGATGCCAGCGCAGGCGACCCGGCCGCCGAGGCTCCCCCCGCCGACGGCTTCCCGGTGACACTGCACAACGCCTACGGCGACGTGACGATCGCCGCCCGGCCCGACCGCGTCGCGGCGCTCGGATATGCGGACGTCGCCGTGGCATCGGCGCTGGATGCCAACGTCGTCCTCGCACCGCAGTCCTTCTCGGCCCTGTCCGGAACCGACGAAGACCCGAACCTGCCCTACCTCGCTCCCCTGCCCGACGCGACAACGTGGATCAACCCGATGAGCATCAACGTCGAGCAGGTCGCGGCAGCACGACCCGATGTGATCCTCGCCACCGCCGGCTTCACTCTCGACCAGGCGCTCTATCAGCAGCTCAGCGACATCGCACCGGTGGTCACCTACGAAGAGCAGCTCTACGCCGCCACCAGCGAGGACTCGGCCCGGCGCATCGCTGCGGCGCTCGGCGAGGGCGAAGCAGCGGAGGCTCTGATCGAGCAGGCGGACGACGCGATCGCCGACCTGCGCACGGAGCTGCCGAACCTCGACGGCGGCACGTTCCTCTACGGGCAGGCCCGCGACGGCGTGGTCGTCATGCTCGTCGAGGAGACCAACGTCACGGCGCGCTTCATGCATCGACTCGGCCTCGTCGCGCTCCCGGCCGTCGCGGGGCTCGGCGGCGAGGGCTCCGTGCCCGGCGCGATCGACGTCAGCTTCGAGCAGGCGCCGCTGTTCGACGACGCCGGTGTGCTCTTCATGACGTATCAGTCGGACGTGCTGCGGGAGGCCTTCGAGAAGAACCCGATCGTCTCCGCGCAGCCGATCATGACCAGCCGCTACGTGCCCGTCGACCTGGAGACCGCCACGGCGCTTCAGGACCCGAACGTCGTCGCGGTGCCCTGGCTGCTCACGCAGCTGCGGCCGGGACTCGAGCTCATTCCCGCGTCGTGAGCCTGGACCGCCAGGGGTCGACCGTCGCCGAACGCATCGCACCAGCCCGCTCCAGCCGCTGTCGCTCCCTGGCGGCAACCGCCGTCCTCCTCGCCGCGCTCGGCATGCTCCTCGCCGCGAGCATCCTGGTCGGTTCCCGGCCGGTTCCGCCGGACCAGCTCCTCGCCCTCCTCCGCGGCACCGCGGACGACGACCTCCGCACCCTGGTGCACGCCGTCCGTGTTCCGCGCACGATCGCCGCAGCTCTCGTCGGCGCAGCACTGGCCTGGGCGGGAGCGCTGATGCAGGCGATGACCCGCAATCCGCTGGCAGAGCCTGGCATCCTCGGCGTCGGCTCCGGAGCCGCGTTCTTCGTCACGGTCGCGCTCAGCTGGATCGGGGTCCACAGCGCCCTGGGGATCGCGACGGCCGCCGTGCTGGGCGCTGCGGTGATGACCGCGGCGGTGCTGGCCCTCGGACTGCGGGGTTCGACCGATGGTGCGCGGCTCATCCTGGCGGGCGTCGCCCTGAGCATGACGATCTCCGGCATACAGCTGGGCATCACCCTGCTCGATCCGCGGGCGCTCGACGCGATGCGCGCCTGGTCGGCCGGGTCGCTGGCCACCCCGGACCCGGAGGTGCTCACGATCGCCCTCCCGTTGCTCGCTGCGGGAGCAGCGATCGCTCTCCTGCTGTGCCGCCCCCTCGACGCTCTCTCGCTCGGCGACGACCTCGCCCGCAGCCTCGGCACCCGCCCCCTGCTCACACGGGGCGGGGTGGCCGTGGCCGTCGCCCTCCTGGTCGGAGCGGCAACCGCCATCGCCGGCCCGATCGGATTCGTCGGACTCATCGTTCCCCACCTGGTGCGCCCTTTCACCGGTCCCGGCACCGCACGGCTCCTCCTGGTCAGCACGGTCGTCGGGGCGGCCATCCTCCTGGCCGCCGACGTCGTCGCGCGGATCGCGCTGTGGCCTGGTGAGCTCCCCGTCGGGGTGGTCACGGCGGCCATCGGAGCACCGATCCTCCTCCTGCTCATCCGGGGCACGCGGTGAGCGTCGGGACAGCGCCGGTCCGCAGCGGTGGCCGGTGGGCGGTGGCGGGCCTCCTCTTGGCCGGGATCCTTCTGGCGGCCCTGCTCGCCGGCGACCTCGTCCTCAGCCCCGCCGAGGTCTGGGCCGCCCTGACCGGCCGGGCGGACGCCTTCACCACGACCGTCGTGCTGTCCTGGCGGCTGCCCCGGGCAGGTGCCGCGCTCGTCTTCGGCGCGGCGCTCGGCGCCGCCGGCGCCGTCTTCCAGTCGGTCACGCGCAACCCGCTCGGCAGCCCGGACGTCATCGGCTTCAACACGGGCGCCTACACGGGTGTGCTCATCGTGCTGCTCTTCGCGCCCGCCGCGGGTTTCGCACTGACCGCGGGCGCCGCCCTCGCGGGCGGGCTCACGACCGCGGCGGTCGTCGTAGCCTTCTGCCGCCGTGCCGGGCTCGGCGGCCGTACGTTCATCCTCACCGGCATCGCGGTCGGGGCGCTGCTGGGCTCGATCAACACCTGGCTGGTCTACCGCACCGACACCGCCACAGCCACCGCCGGCTCGGTGTGGGCGGCAGGCACGCTCGACAACACCCGCTGGGACAACCTCGTCCCCGCGCTCGCGGCGCTCGCGGTCGCCGCGGTCGTCCTCGGCGCTGTTGCACCGCGGCTGCGCGTCCTCTCCCTCGGCGACGACCTCGCCACGGCTCTCGGGCTCCGCGTCCGCGCCAGCCGTACGCTCCTGATCGCCGCCGCCGTCGCGTTGACCGCGGTCACCACCGCATCCGCCGGACCGATCCTGTTCATCGCGCTCGCCGCACCGCACCTCGCGCGGGCGACACTGCCCCCGCACCGCCCGATCGTCGCCGCAGCGGTCACCGGCGCCGTGCTCCTCAGCGCGGCGGACTGGCTCGCCGCCCACGCCTTCGCCCCCACGCAGCTGCCGGTCGGCGCGGTCACGATCAGCATCGGCGGTGCCTACCTCGTGCTCACGCTGCTGCGCCGGGCCTGCCGCTGACGCCGCCCCCGAAAACAGGCAGAAAGCACCAGAACAGGCAGAAACCCGCAGGAACTGCCTGTTCTGGTGCTTTCTGCCTGTTTTCGTGGGCCCCACATCGCCGGGACCGGGAGCTGCCGGGGCGACCACGCCGCCGGTTGATCCGCGAGCACTAGGGTTTATGCCATGCCCGACCGCGAGCTGGACCTGCGCGACGTGCCCCGCGCGGAACGCGTCGTGCTGATCCGACGGCGTTATGACGCGCTCGCGGCCGGCGATGCCCTCGTGCTCGCGGACGACCACGACGGGGAGCACGTTCGCGCCGACGTCGAGCGCGCGCTGCCCGGGGGCGTCGTCTGGGAGGACCTCGAACCGGGCCCGAACGCCTGGCGCGCGCGCCTCACCAAGATCTCCCCGGCCGCCCTCCCCCGCGTGGTGGGCCAGACCGCCGTCCTCACGGACGCGGCGACGGGAGTCTCCGGCGCGGTGTGGCGGCTCGAGCCCCGCGACCGTGGCCTCGACGCGAACCTCATCCGCCTGGGTCCTGCCGAGCGGATCGAGGAGCACACCGGCCCCGACCTCGATGTGCTGTGGGTCGTGCTGCACGGGTCCGGCACGCTCAGCCGCGAAGTCGACCGGATCGCGATCGGCGCCGGAGAGCTCATCTGGCTCCCGGCCCGGTCACGGCGCGGAGTGGAGGCCGGCGCCGACGGGCTCGGCTACCTCACGGTGCATCAACGACGTCAGGCGCTGACCATCGCCCCCGCCCGCCCGGAGGTCTGAGCATCCCGCACGTCTGAGACGATGGCGGCATGATGTCTTCTGCTCTTCCCTCCGCGGCGGACGCCGCCCGCATCCGGCTCGTCGTGGCCGACATGGACGGCACCCTGCTCGACGAGAGCGGTGCGGTGCCTGACTCGTTCTGGCCGCTGCTGGAGCGGATGCGCCGGCGCGGAATCGTCTTCGCGCCGGCGAGCGGAAGACAATACGCCACGCTCGCCGGACTGTTCGCCCCGGCCGCCGCGGGGATGCCCTACATCGCGGAGAACGGCACGTACGTCGTGCGCGATGGCGAGGAGCTCGGCGTGATCCCCCTCGACCCCGCGACCGCCGCGGCGGCGGTTCGCACGATCCGCGAGCTCGGCGGCCGGCGCGATGTCGGCCTGGTCCGCTGCGGCAAGCGCTCGGCGTACGTGGAGCGCTCCGACCGCGCGTTCCTCGACGAGGCCCGCACCTACTACGCCCGGCTGGAGGTCGTCGACGACGTCCTCGCCGTGGAGGACGAGACCCTGAAGATCGCGGTGTTCGACGCGGCCGGTGCCGAGGACGGCGTGGCCCCGGCTCTGGATGCCTTCCGACGGACGCACCAGGTGGTCGTGGCCGGGCGCCACTGGGTCGATCTGATGTCGCAGCAGGCGAACAAGGGCGCTGCTGTGCAGCGGCTGCAGGCGGAGCTCGGCATCGGCCCCGCCGAGACCTGCGCGTTCGGCGACTATCTGAACGACCGCGAGATGCTGGCGGTCTCCGGGCTGTCGTTCGCGATGGCCGACGCGCATCCGGAGATCGTCGCGACGGCCCGGTTCCGTGCCCCGTCGTACCGCGACCACGGCGTGGTGACCGTCCTGACGGCGCTGCTCGACGCGGCGGGCTGAGCAGCGCGTCCGGTCACGGCGCGTCCGGTCACGGCGCGTCCGAGGCAGCGCCGACCGCGTCCAGCGCGTCCAGCGCGTTGAAGCTGTAGACGTGGAACCCGGCGACCGCCGCCGGATCGGCGGTCGCGAGCGCCGCACGGCGCAGGGATGCGGGGTCGTATCGGGTGAGCAGGCGCCGGTTGGCGCCCTTCCGCACGAACGACAGCGACGGACCCACCCCGATGCGCGCGGCGATCCGCGCGAGGGTGAGCATCCCCACCCTCGCCGGAACGCCGAGCCAGAACGGCAGCCCGACATCCTCCGCGACAGCACGCCGGACGAACGCTCCCAGCAACGCGCCATCGAAACACATCTGGGTGACCGCGAAGTCGGCGTCCGGCTGCTTCTCGCGCAGGATCGACAGCCCCCTGGCCACGTCGAACGCGGGGTGCCCCTCCGGATAGGCCGCGACGCCGAGCGCGAAACGGTCACCGCACCGGTCTCGGATGCTCCGCAGCAGCGCTCCGCCGTCCGGATAGGCGTCGTCCGCGCCCGGCGCGTCACCCCCGACCACGAACAGCGATGCGACCGGCGTATCGGCGAGCCGGCGGAGGAGCTCGTGCAGCTGCGCCGGGTCGCTGACGCGCGCCGCCGCGAGGTGCGGCATCACGTCGTATCCGGCTGCCGCGAGCGACACAGCCGTATCGACCGTGTCGCGGATGTCGCGGCCGGGCAGCGCGGTCACACTGATCGCGGCGCCCGGCGCCAGGCTCCGCGTCACCTGCGAGACGATGCCGTCCGTCGGGACGATCTCTATGCGGTCGGGGAGGGGCTCTCTGCGCTCGAAGAGGGGAGGGACGGCGCTCGGCATGCGACCATGCTCGCATCCGGAGCGCGAAGACCGCGTATCGGCGGCACACCGGTTCACCCCGAATCCCCGAGCGCCGCCGCGGAGCGTGCCTAGCATGGGGGCATGACGCCTCACACCGCGCTCATCCCCGCCGCTGCGCTCCTGCTGGCGTTCGCCCCGCTCGGCACGGCGTCTCTGCAGACCTCGGCGCCGGATGACGTCGCCCCCACGGCGGCGTTGGCCGCGCCCCGCGACGCCGGTGTGGACGACTTCACGTTCGACACCTTCGAGGCCGACTACTACCTCGATCGCGACGCCGAGGGGCGATCGACGCTGCGCGTGGTCGAGACCATCACGGCTCGTTTCCCGTCCGTCGAGCAGAACAAGGGCATCGTCCGGCTGATCCCCCTCGACTACGACGGGCACCCGGCGTCGGTCGAGCTCGAATCACTCACCCGGAACGGCGAGGACGAGCCGATCTTCTCCGAGGAGCGGTCGGACGGGGTGCTGAACCTGTCCACTGGCGACGATGACTATGTGCTGGGGGTGCAGACCTACCAGATCACCTATACGCTGCGCGATGTCACGAAGGACTTCGGCGATCATCAGGAGCTGTACTGGGACACCAACGGCACCGGATGGCCCCAGCCCATCACCGCCGGCGTGACCGCGACGCTGCACCTGTCCCCCGCGATCGCCGACGCCTTCGACGGAAGGGTCGCCTGCTATCAGGGAGCGCAGGGGGCCGGCGACGCGTGCGAGGCGCGCGCCTCCGGCGACACGATCGTGTTCCGCTCCGACGCGGGACTCGGCCCGCACGAGAACCTCACGCTGGTGGCGGGGTTCGCCGCGGACACGTTCTCCGGCTACCAGGAGCCTGCGTTCTACGCTCCCCTCGGCATCGGGGCCACCGTCCTTGGCGCGATCGCGCCGTTCGTCCTGCTGATCCCGGCGATCGCGGTGCGGCGAGGGCGCGGGCGCAATGCGGCCGGCCGCGGCACGATCATCGCCGAGTATGAGCCGCCCGCGGACACGTCGGTCATGCTCGCCGACACGGTCCGCTCGCGCCAGGGCCCGGTCGTCCCCGCCCAGCTGGTGGATCTCGCCGTCCGCGGCAACGTCCAGATCCTCGAGGTCGGAGAGGGTCGCAAGGCCGGCTTCGCCGTGCGGCTGCTGCACACCGACGGCCTGCGGCCGGAGGAGCGGCAGTTGCTCGCGGCCCTCACCGATCTGCGCGAGGGCGACACCGTGTCCCTCGCCGATCTTCCGGAGTCGACGGCGACGGCGGTGCGCGCGGTCGAGACCTCCGTGCGCTCAGAGCTGGCCCCCGCCGACGGGCTGCGTCGGCGGGAGAAGACCCCCGGCGTCCTCGTCGGCGCAGCGATCGCCGGCTTCGTCGTCGCGGGCGCGCTCATCATCGCGGGCGTCGGGATCGGCAACCCGGCGCCGGTGCTGCTCGGCGTGCTCACGGCGGCGGCCGCGATCGTGTGCCTGGCCCTCGTCGTGGGGATGCACCCCCTGACCCGGAAAGGGGCCCTCCTCCGGGAGCACCTGGAGGGCCTCGAGCTGTACATCCGCATGGCCGAGCAGGAGCGCATCCGCGTCCTGCAGAGCCCCGCCGGTGCGGAGCGGAAGACCGTGGATCCGGATGACCCCGCCCAGCTCGTGCACCTGTACGAGCGTCTTCTCCCCTACGCGATCCTGTTCGGCCAGGAGAAGTACTGGGCGCAGGTGATCGCCCTGCAGTACGCCCAGGCGCCGCAGCTCGCGCCGCTCTGGTACGTCGGTGCCGGCGGTTTCGACTCGGGGCGCTTCAGCTCATCGATGTCGACGTTCACGGCCTCGACGACCTCCGCGTACGCGATCACATCGTCCAGTTCGAGCAGCGGGCTCTCCGGCGGCGGCTTCTCCGGCGGAGGCGGTGGCGGCGGCGGCGGAGGCGGCCGCTGACGGACCGCGTCAGCGCGGCCCGCTCCCCCTCGTACCCTGCCCGTCCGTGCGCGCCGAGGCCCGCTGCCCGGCCGGCGGCGACCCGTCAGAGCAGGAAGAACGCGTCGAGCAGTCCCGGGTTATGGGCATGCACGAGCACCGCGAAGACCACGGCGTCGAAGAGCAGATGCACCGTCACGACGTAGGCGAGCGACCGCGTGCGCAGGAAGATGAACCCCTGCAGGAGGGCGAACGGGATGGTGAGGACCGGACCCCACGCCCGGTATCCGAGGTCCCACAGAAACGACACGAACACGATCGTCTGCAGCACGTTGGCCACCGCGTCGGGGAAATGGCGGCGCAGGAGCGCGAAGACCGTGCAGATGAAGAACAACTCGTCCCAGATGCCGACCGCACCGACGCCGACGAAGAGCCGCGCGATGAGGTCGGGGGTGTCCACGACGGGCCAGTTGAGGTAGACACCGCTGCGGATGAAATAGACCGGCAGGATGAGCCACCCGAGCACGAGCACCGCGACCAGCCAGGTGCCGTGCAGCGCTCCCCAGCGTCCGCCGCCGCGCCAGGGGAAGCTGGTCGCGCGATCGCGGAACACGAACCGCGACACCAGATAAGGCACCAGCACCGCGCCGCCGAGGGCGAGCGTGAAGCGGATCATCGAGACGGTGTCCAGCCGGGCGGCGAGCGGGATGGCGGCGACGATCAGCAGGCCGAGCGCGATGAGGCCGAGGTCGCGGGTGAGCGAGGGCAGATTCCGTCCCGCGGCATCACGCGGACGGTGGCGCAGAGCGCCCCCCTCATCGGCAGCCGCCCCTGCCAGCCCGAGCGCGATCAGCGACCATCCCAGCCAGGGGATCTGCGCCACGAACAGCGCGGGGGCTGCCACGCACACCGCAAGAGCGGCGAGGAGCGGGACGGGCCGGATGGCCCGCTCCTCGAGCACGCCGGCGTGCGCGGAGCGGATCACCCGCGCGACACCCGCCGGTAGACGAGGTCACGGATATCCCGTCCCTTCGCGATGCCTTTCCGTTCGAACGCGGTCATCACCCTGCCGTCGAATCGTCCGGCCCATTCGCCGGTGAAGGCGCGTTCGAGGTCGGGCTCGGCGTCGAGCACCTCGCGCATCTGCAGGGCGTAGTCCTCCCAGTCGGTCGCCAGCCGCAGCAGCCCGCCGTCCTGCAGGGCGTGGGAGACGATCGGCCCGAAGCCCTGGCGCACCAGACGCCGTTTGGTGTGCCGCTTCTTGTGCCACGGGTCGGGGAAGAAGACCCAGACCTCCGCGGCGGCAGCGGCGGGCAGGAACGGCGACAGCACCTCAGGCGCATTGGCCTCGATGAGGCGCAGATTGCGCGCACCCAGACGGTCGGCGTCGAGCATCGTCCTGGCAAGGCCGGCGCGGAACACCTCGACGGCGAGGAAGTCGACGTCCGGCCGGGAGCTCGCCGCGTGCACGATCGCGTGCCCCTGCCCCGACCCCACCTCGACGATGAGCGGTGCGCTCCGCCCGAAGGCGGCGGCAGGATCCAGCCGCGCGGCCGGGTGCACGGAGGTGCCGGCGAAGGAGCGCTCGACCTCGATGAGGTAGTGCGGGGCGAGGTCGCTGAAGGCGCGTTCCTGCGCCTCGGACATCCGCCCGCTGCGACGGACGAAGGACACGGGCTCGTCGCGGAAGACGCGGTCCTCGGGAACGACGGGGGTCTCGGGCATCTTTCCAGGCTACCGGGGCGGCACGACGCTGCGGATGCGCTCGCGTCCGCTCCCCGGCCCGGCGCCGCCGGTGCTCAGCGGGCCGGCGCGGTCACGAAGTCGATGAGCTCCTCGACGCGACCCAGCAGCGCGGGCTCCAGATCGCGGTAGCTGCTCACGCGGGCGAGGATGCGCTGCCAGGCTCTGGCGGTGTCGGCCTGCGTCTGCGCCGGCCACCCGAAGGCCCGGCAGATACCGGTCTTCCAGTCCTGGCCACGGGGCACTTCCGGCCACGCGTCGATTCCGATGGCACGGGGGGTCACGCACTGCCAGACGTCGACGAAGGGGTGCCCCACGATGCGCACATGAGCGCCGTGCGGCCCGCGGGCGACGGCAGCCGCCATCCGGGATTCCTTGGAACCGGGCACGAGGTGGTCCACGAGCACCCCGTAGCGACGCCCGGGACCGGGAGGCTCCGCGTCGAGCATCTGATCGAGCAGGTCGATGCCCGCGAGGTACTCCACCACGACGCCCTCGATGCGCAGGTCGTCGCCCCAGACCTTCTCGACGAGCTCGGCGTCGTGCCGTCCCTCGACGAGGATGCGGCTGGGAAGCGCGGTCCGCGCCCTGGCATCGGCGACCGCGAAGGATCCGGACGCGGTGCGTCGCCGAGCCGGTGCGGTCTGCTGCGCCGGCGCACGAAGGCGTACCGGCTGACCATCCACGAGGAATCCGCCGCCGAGCGGGAAGACGCGCTTGCGTCCCCGGCGATCCTCGAGCTCGACCAGGCCACCCTGCACCCGGGTGACCGCGCCGCAGTAGCCGTCGTCGGCCACCTCCACGACCAGGTCCGCCTCGGCGGGGATGTCCGGCACGACGCGGCGACCGCGCTCACGCCAGCCGTCCGCGAGAACGTCGGAGCCATATCGATCGTCCATGTCTCCCAGCCTAGGAGCACCGGCGGGATGGTCCGGTGAGGTCGCAGCATGTCGCACCATCGCGCCCCGTCCGCCGGCTCCGCCACGGTCGCCGCGCTGGCGCGGACGGCACAGGAAACCGGGAATTCCGATCCCCGCACGTCAGGGGCGGTGCGTAGGATTGGCCCAGGCGTCGGGGAGCGGCGCCGCGCAGCCGACAAGCCGCGCAGCCGAGAAGGGGTGGCGATGCGACGACGCCGGATGACACGCCTCAGTGCAGGTCTTCTCGCGGGGGGTGCCCTGCTGATCGGCGCGCTCGCGTCGCCGGCGGCGGCCACGCCGCCCGTGACGCTTGATCCGGGTTTCGTCACTGACTCCGCCGACGTGCTCACCCCTGCGCAGGAGCAGGCGGCGAACGAGCGCCTCTCCGGGCTCCGCGACGCCGCGGGCGTCGATCTCTTCGTCGTGCTGGTCGACGAGTTCACCGACCCCGCCGGTCGCGTCGACTGGGCCAACCGGACCGCCTTCGGCAACGGTCTCGGCTCCGACCAGTACCTCCTCGCGGTTGCGACGGAGGGACGGCAGTTCTTCATCTCCGCCGACGACGAGGGTCCGGTCAGCGGGTCGCGGCTCGACGACATCGAGGACTCCCTTCGCCCCGTGCTGAGCGATCAGGACTGGGCCGGTGCGATCGACGTCGCCGCGGCGGGCTTCGATCGTTCCAGCAGCGGCGGATCAGGGCCCTGGATCATCGGCCTGATCGTGGTGGGCGGTGTCGCCGTCGTGATCTGGCTCGTGGTGCGCGCCCGCCGCCGCGCGATGCCGGAAGCGCTGGCGCCCGACGATGCGCACCCCGAGCTCGACGACGCCGAGCTGGAGAAGCGGGCCGCCCTGGCCATCGTCTCGGCTGACGACTCGATCACGTCGAGCAGCGAGGACCTCGGCTTCGCCGCGGCGGAGTTCGGCGAGGAGGCCACCGCCGACTTCCGTCGCGTGATCGGCGAGGCGCGCACGCGCATGGACGAGGTCTTCGCGCTGCAGCAGAAACTCGACGATGAGATCCCCGACACGCGAACGCAGCGCCGCGCCTGGTTCGCGCGCATCATCCAGCTCGCGACCGAGGCCGACGAAGCCCTCGACGCGCAGGTGGCCGCCTTCGACGAGCTGCGCGAGCTCGAGAAGAACGCACCGGCTGCGCTCGCCGCCACCCGGGAGCAGCGTGCCGCCGTGGCCCCGCTCGTCGCCGGCATCCCGGCACGACTGGCAGCGCTGGCTCAGCTCTACGCCCCCGCAGCGCTCAGCACGGTCGCCGACAATGCCGCCCAGGCGCACAGCAGGCTCACCCTGGCGGACACCAGCATCGCCGATGCAGAGACCCACCTCGCGGCCGGACGCCGTGGCGAGGCCGCCTTCGCCATCCGCACCGCGGAGGAGTCCGTCCTGCAGGCACGTCAGCTCGCCGCGGCGGCCGACACGCTGGGGGCCGATCTGGCCTCGCTCGAGGAGCAGGCACGGGCACTGATCGCCGACCTCGAAGGCGACATCGCTGCCGCGGCGGCGCTGCCGGACCCCCAGGGCCAGCTCGCCCCCGTCGTGGCAGCCACCCGCGCCGAGATCGATCGGGCCAGAGCCGATCTCGCCGGCGTCTCCCGGCGGCCGCAGGAGGTCCGCGACGCCCTGGACGCCGCCAACACGCGCATCGACACGACCACCGCCACGGTCCGCGATGCCGCCCAGCGTGCCGAACGGGCCCGCCAGGTCCTGCAGCAGTGGCTCCTGCACGCGCAGACGCAGGTCAACGCCGCGTCCGACTTCATCACCACCCGTCGCGGCGCGATCGGCGCGACGGCGCGTACCAGGCTCGCCGAGGCATCCAGCACCCTGACGCAGGCGAGCGCGCTCGCCTCGACCGACCCGGAGCAGGCTCTCGGGCTCGCCCAGCGCGCGGATCAGCTGGCGCGCGACGCCATCAGCGCCGCACAGAGCGACGTGAGCGGCTTCGGCTCCGGGGGCGGGTACGGCGGCGGATCATCCGGCGGTCTCGGGGGCGACATCCTCGGCGGCATCATCGGCGGGATCATCGCCAGCAGCGGATCGGGACGGTCCTCCGGCGGCGGATGGTCGTCGGGGCGCAGCGGCGGATCGAACCGCAGCAGCGGCTGGCGCTCTTCCGGCGGTGGCTTCCGGTCGTCCAGCTTCGGCGGCTCCCGCAGCAGGTCCGGGGGTGGTCGCTTCTAGATCCCCGGACCGTGGCACCGTCGTCGTCTTCGAAAAGCACCGCCAGATCGAACCCGCTCGAAAGGAGCACCCATGGCAAAGCAGTCCATCTTCGGACGCATCTCGACCCTCGTCCGCGCGAACATCAACGCACTCCTCGACTCCGCCGAGGACCCGCAGAAGATGCTCGACCAGCTCGTGCGCGACTACACCAACAGCATCTCTGACGCTCAGGCCGCGATCGCGGAGACCATCGGCAACCTCCGCCTCCTGGAGCGCGACCACCAGGAAGACGTCCAGGCAGCGAACGAGTGGGGCCGCAAGGCGCTGGCAGCCAGCCGCAAGGCCGATGAGCTGCGGTCGATCGGCGACACCGCCGACGCCGACAAGTTCGACAGCCTCGCCAAGATCGCGCTCCAGCGCCAGATCGGCGCGGAGCGCGAGGCGACCTCCGCCGAGCCGCAGATCGCCGCGCAGACCGAGATCGTCGACAAGCTCAAGGCCGGCCTGAACGGCATGAAGGAGAAGCTCGAGGAGCTCAAGGGCAAGCGGAGCGAACTGCTCGCCCGAGCCAAGGTCGCGGAGGCGCAGACCCGCGTCCAGGACGCGATCTCGTCGATCAACGTGCTCGACCCCACCAGCGAGCTGGGCCGTTTCGAGGACAAGATCCGCCGTCAGGAGGCCATCGCCCAGGGCAAGGCGGAGCTGGCAGCGTCATCGCTGGACGCACAGTTCGAGAGTCTGGAGGACCTCGGTGAGCTCAGCGAGGTCGAGGCACGCCTCGCCGAGCTGAAGGCGGGCGGCACGCCGCGCGCCGCGATCGAGTCCGAGTGACACCTGCGCCGGTCGCGCGGAGGCCTCCGCGCGACCGGCGCCCACCCCGGAGAGACGGATGACACGATTCCTCGTCGCACCCCAGTGGCAGGGCTCGCCCTCCACGCGAGCGATGCTGCTGACCGACGGCGCCGCCGCGATCGCCGGTGATCTGCCCCGCCACGCGACGACCGTCCTGGATGTGCCGATCGAGGCCGGGGAGGCCCTCGACACCGGCGTTCACCGGCTGAGCGCCCTCGCCCGGATCCGCGACCTCATCGCCGAGGAGGTTCGCCGCCTCTCCGATGAGCACGCGGGCGAGCACATCGTCACGATCGGCGGTGACTGCGGGATCACCCCTGCAGTGCTCTCCGCCCACGGCAGCGACCTCTCCGACACGGCCCTGGTCTGGTACGACGCCCACGGGGACCTGCACACCCCGGACACCTCCCCCTCCGGCGCCTTCGGCGGCATGGCGCTGCGCGCCGCGATCGGTGCGGGAGAACCGCGTCTGGCCGCTGCTCCCGGTATCAGGGCAGAACGCGTCGTCCTGGTCGGGGCGCGCAGCCTCGACCCGGCGGAGGACGATGCCCTCACGACCCTCCCGATCACCCGGGTGGACACCGCTGCAGACTCCGCATCGCTCATCGCCGCGGTCGCGGCGACCGGAGCTTCCCGCGTCTATGTGCACATCGACGTCGATGTGCTCGATCCCCCGGAGTTCAGCGGGGTCTTCGAGGCGCTCCCGTTCGGCCTGGGTGTGGCGGCCCTGGCCTCCTCCCTCCGCGAGCTGCGCACGGAGGTGCCGCTCGCCGGCGCCACGATCGCCGGCTTCGCCCCGGCGACCGCCGACGGAGCGGTCGGAGACCTGGGGGCGATTCTGCGCCTCATCGGCGCTCTCGCATGATCGAGCTCACCGCCCCTGATGCGCACGTGCTCACCGCGGAGCAGCAGGAGATCCTCGCGCGCGGGCGCCGTTTCGATCGCCGCATCCCGTCGTTCCTGCTGCGGTCCCCGATCTCCCGGCTCGGCTATGCCGCCGGATGCGCACTCGGCTGGGTGTGGGGCGGGCTGTGGAGCACCGGCCCGATCGAGCGCCGCGGCGGGATGTGGGTGTTCCGGGGCATGCCGCGCGCCACCTATGCCCGGGGCGGGGTGTGCGTCGGCGGATGCTTCCTCACCGGCGATCGAGCACCGAGCGACGCGATCCTCCGGCACGAGGCCGTGCACCGTGCCCAATGGCTGCGCTACGGCTTCCTGATGCCGGTGCTCTATCATCTGGCCGGCCGCGATCCGCTGCGCAACCGTTTCGAGATCGAGGCGGGTCTGGCCGACGGCGGATACGTCCGCGTGCGCGATCCCGCGCGCTGAGCACGCGGGATCCGGCAGCAGGCGCCGGGCCTGTCAGAGCCCCGACCGGTACGAGACGCGCCGGTCGGGCCGGCGCGTCTCGTACCGCCTCAGCGGGCCTGCGACACGCCGACAGCCGGCGCCCGCACCGGGCGCCGAGGAATCAGGCCGTGAGGTGGAACCGCTTCGGGACCGCGATCGCCGCGGAGTCCACGCCGAGGTCTTCGACCATGTGATCGAAGATGTCCGCGGTGCCGAGGAAGCCCCCCAGCAGAACGATGCGCGTGCTGCCGATCTCGTCGCACAGCATTTCGTCCGCCCAGGCGTTCACCGCGCGCGCGAGCGCCTCACCGTTGCGGCAGGAGCGGCCCGTACCCGGGGCTCCGCTGCGACGGCTGCGGGCGAGCCAGGTGACGGTCATCCGTGCCGGAGCGTCGACGTGGCCGATGGACTGCTCGTCGGCGACCTCGATGAACACGCGCCCCGTCGCGCACAACGGCAGCGTCGCCAGATAGGTCTCGAGCTCGGCGAACGAGCTCTCGTCCGCGGCGATCAGGTGCTGCACATGCTCACGTCGCGCAGTGCGACGCGAACGCGAGGGGGCGAGCGTGGTATCCATAGCATCGACTATCTTAGCACCGAATTAGCCAAGCCTTACCTCATCGTGCACGATTCCTGGCGTAACGCGGCCAGCCCGCCGCAGATCGGCGGTCAGGCGACCAGCGCGCCGCGCAGGCGGTCGAGCTCGCCCGAGGTCAGACCGTGCGCGATGAGGTAGTCCGCCGCAGAGCCGTACTCCCGGTCGACCTCGGCGAGAAGGTCGCGCATCACCGCGGCGGGAGACTGCGTGGCCAGGGCGACGACGTGCTCGGCATGCGGATGACGCGCACGCAGATAGGACACCACGGCTCTGTTGCGCTCCGCCGGCAGCTGCGAGGCGGTCAGCGCATAGTCGGCGACGACCGCCTCGCGCTCTGCCCCCACCGCCGCGAGGGCGATCGCGACGGTCACGCCGGTGCGATCCTTGCCGACGGTGCAGTGCACCAGCGTCGGATCGCCGGCACCGATCACTCTCATCGCCGCCACGACACGGTCAGATGCCCCCGTGACGATCCCGCGATACATGCCGGGGAGGCTGATGTCGTCGGAGAACAGCGAGGCGACGGAGCCCAGCAGCAGCGGTACGCGCGTGATCTCGATGCCATCGATGCGCGTCGGCTCGCCATCGACCTCCTCGTCGGCCCGGAGGTCGATGATGCGCCGCACCCGCGCGGTCACCTTCTGCTGCCCTCGCGGCGTGATCGCAGCGAGCTGGCCGGAGCGATACAGCACGCGGTCGCGGATCCGGCCGTTCCCCGCCGGAATGCCACCGACGTCGCGAAAGTTCGGCACGCCGGGGATGTTCACAACGGTCACCGCGCCCGCCTCACTGCCCGTCGCGGCGCGGCACAGCGTATCTGCCGGCCAGGACGACCCGGTTGAAGGCGTTGATGTTGACGCACGCCCAGCTCAGCGCGGCGTACTCCTGCTCCGAGAAGACCGCGAGGGCGCGCGCGTAGACGTCGTCGGGGATTCCGTCCCGGTGGATGAAGGCGAAAGACTCGGCCAGATCCAGGGCGGCGCGCTCGCGGGCGCTGAACACCTGGGATTCGCGCCACGTGGGCAGCTGTCCGATCGTGTCGATGCCGATGCCCGCCTCGACGGCCCGATCCACATGAATGCGTGCACAGAACGCGCAGCCGTTCAGCTGGGACGTGTGCAGCAGCACAAGCTCCTTCAGCCGGTCGTCGATGCCGTTGTCACGGCACGCGTCGTTGACCGTCCGGGAGAACTGGTCCAGGGCTGCGTAGATCTCCCGGTAGGTCTTGGACAGGTGCACACGCGGCTCGCTCATGCCCCCAGCCTAGGAGGTCGGCCCGCCGCAGGGCTCCCCTCCGTCCCGCCCGTGCCCGCACATCCGTTCGACGGTCATGCCGCACGGCGCCGGAGATCGTATACCAAGATCAGAAACGCATTCTATGAGCAGAATGCTCGCCTGTTTCCTCTTATGACGGTCATTCTGATCTGCACGACGACCACCTCCTCCCCCGCAGAGCACAATGGCACCGTGACCAGAGAAGAGATCTCCGAGTTCTCCTTCCTGCCGGAGCAGGCCGAACGCCAGGGAACCGTCCCCCCGGCGGTGGAACGCCTGCAGACCGCGCTTCCCGATGGCAGGACGCTCAGCGCGATCCGTTACGGAGACGGCGTCCCGCTGGTCGTCTTCCTCCACGGCGCAGGGCTCAACGCGCACACCTGGGACAGCACCGTGATGGCCATCGGCCTGCCCGCTCTCGCGATCGACCTCCCCGGCCACGGCGACTCGTCCTGGCGCGAGGATCTGGACTACACCCCCCGCTCCCTCGCAGACGATGTCGCCGCCGGCCTGGCGGCGTGGACCACCGCCCCGGTGGTCGTCGTCGGCCAGTCCCTCGGCGGGCTCACTGCGCTCGCGCTGGCAGCACGCCACCCCGGACTCGCGGCAGCGACCGTCCTCGTCGACGCCGCGCCCGCCATGTCGGTCGAGCACGCGACAGCCGGGCTCCAGGCGTTCTTCGCCGTCACCGACTTCGACTCGCGCGAGGAGATCCTCGAGCGCGCGATCGCCTTCGGGTTGGGCGGCACGCGCTCCGACGCCGAACGCGGCGTCTTCCTCAACTCCCGGATCCGGCCGGACGGTCGCGCCGAGTGGAAGCACCACTTCGCCCACCTCACCGACCGTCTGCTCGGCGGCCACCGCACGGCGGACGGCTGGGCGGACCTGGCCGCCGCGGCGGGTCCGGTCTGGCTGCTGCGCGCCACAGACGGCTTCCTGACCGACGGCGACGCGGCGGCGTTCCTCGCACACCGACCGGACGCACGGATCGAGACAATCACCGGGCCGCACAACCTGCAAGAGACCGCGTACGCCGAGATCGCCCGCGTCCTCGATCCGCTGCTCGCCGCGCCCCACGCTCACTGACACACCAGACATCCGCCCCAGACAGACATCACGAGAGGTCCACAGATGTCCCGCACCCCCCACCCGCGCCGTTCCGGCCGCCTCGCAGCGGCGTCCGCCGTCCTCGCCGCCGCGCTCGCCTTGAGCGCCTGCACCGGCGCCACGCCGACAGGCCCCGGCCCGTCTCCCGCCCAGGGCACCGCCGACCCGGACGCCTCGCTCACGGTCGGACTCGTGCTCGAGCCGTCGAACCTGGACATCCGCCACACCTCCGGCGCGGCGCTGGAGCAGATCCTGATCGACAACGTCTACGAGGGTCTGGTCACGCGCACGCAGGAGAACGAGATCATTCCGCTCCTCGCCGCCGCATACGACGTCTCGGACGACGGACTCACCTACACCTTCACCCTGCAGGAGGGCGTGACCTTCCACAGCGGGGCAGCGCTCACGTCCGCGGACGTGGTAGGGTCGTTCCAGACCGTGCAGTCCGACGCGACCGTCCAGGGTTACAAGGATTTCGCCGGGGTCGCCAGCATCACCGCGCCCGATCCGCAGACCGTGGTGATCACGCTCAGCGAGCCGAACCAGAACTTCCTGTTCGCCCTGACCGGACCGGCAGGCCTCGTCTTCGAGGCGAACGACACCACCGACCTGAAGACCGGCGCCAACGGCACGGGGCCGTACGAGCTCGAGCGCTGGAACACCGGCAGCTCGATCACCCTCGTGCGCAACGACGCCTACTGGGGCACGCCGGCAAACCTCGCCGAGGTCGTCTTCCAGTACATCCCCGATTTCACCGCGGGCGTCAATGCCGCCCTCGGCGGGGACCTCGACGTCCTCACCGCCGTCGATCCGAACCTCGCACCGCAGCTGGAGAAGTCCGGCGACTTCATCCTGACCACCGGTCGCACCACCGACAAGGCGACGCTGGCGTTCAACAACGCCAAGGCCCCGCTCGACGACGTGCGCGTCCGCGAGGCGCTGCGTCTGGCGATCGACCACGACGCCCTCATCGAGGCGATCGGGTCCGGCCAGACCCTCTACGGGCCGATCCCCGACCTCGACCCCGGATACGAGGATCTCGCAGACGTCGCCCCGTACGACCCGGCCCGCGCCAAGGAGCTCCTCGCCGAGGCCGGCCAGTCCTCCCTCGCGCTGACGCTGACGATCCCGAGCTTCTACGGCACGACCGTGCCCCAGGTGCTGGTGTCTGACTTCGCCGCGGTCGGCGTCGAGCTCACGGTCGACCCGGTGGACTTCAGCACCTGGCTCACCGATGTCTACGCCAACAAGGACTACGACCTCAGTTTCGTCCTGCACGTCGAGCCGCGCGACGTCAGCAATTTCGCCGACCCCGACTACTACTTCGGCTACGACAACCCCCAGGTGCAAGAGCTTTACCAGCAGGCGATCGGCGCGCTGGACGCCGACCGATCCGCCGAGCTGCTCGCCGAGGCCGCCCGGCTGGTCTCCGAGGATCACGCCGCGGACTGGCTCTACAACGGCGCGACCATCACCGCGCACGTGCCGACGGTCTCCGGCTTCCCGGTGAACTCCGTCAACTCCCGCATCAACCTCGCGGACGTCACCGTCGCCGCGGAGTGATCCGGCGAGCGCGACAGATCCGATAACCGCGTGCTCCGCTATGCGCTGACACGAGGAGCCCTGCTCATCGCCGGGCTCCTCGTCGCCAGCATCGTCATCTTCTTCACGCTGCGCGTGCTCCCGGGTGACGTCGCGCAGATCATCGCCGGCACCAAGGCGACCCCGGAACAGATCGACGCGATCCGCATCTCGCTGGGACTGGACCGCTCGCTGGCCCAGCAGTATCTCGACTGGATGGGCGGGGTGATCACCGGCGACCTGGGCACATCCATGATCACCGGGACGTCGGTAGGAGCCGAGCTGCTCGCCAAGGCCCAGGTCACCGTGCCGCTCGGCCTGATCGCCATGGCGATCGCCCTGCTCATCGCCGCCCCTTTCGGGGTCCTGGCGGCACTGCAGCGCGGCCGCCGCAGCGGCACGCTGATGAGCGTCGGCGCGCAGGCGCTCGCCGCTGTGCCGGTGGTGTGGGCAGGCATGATGCTGATCGTCGTGTTCGCGGTGTGGCTGGGATGGCTGCCGGCGCAGGGCTTTCCCCGCGCGGGATGGGAGCAGCCGGGGGCGGCTCTGCGTTCCCTGCTCCTGCCTGCGCTCACGATCGGCATCGTCGAGGGCGCGATGCTGATGCGTTTCGTGCGCAGCGCCACCCTCGCCGCCGCCGATCAGGACTTCGTGCGCACGGCCGCGGCCAAGGGCCTCACCCGCCGCGCCGCGCTGATCCGGCACGGCATCCCCGCGGTCGGCCTCTCGGTGGTCTCCGTGCTCGGTCTGCAGGTGGCGGGCATCGTGGTGGGGTCCGTGGTGATCGAGCAGCTGTTCACGCTGCCGGGGATCGGGCGCATGCTGGTGACGGATGTCGGGACCAGGGACCTGGTCAAGGTACAGGGAGAGCTCCTCGTGCTCACCAGCTTCGTGCTGATCATCGGCTTCGCTGTCGACATCGTCCACCGCATGGTGGACCCGCGCCAGAGGGAGGCCTCATGAACGCCGCGGCACGCCGGCGCATCACGTCCGGCTGGGCCAGGCGCCTGTGGCGCAGCGCCCCGGGGCGCTTCGCCATCATCGTGCTCGGCGTCGTGGCCGTGACCGCGGCCGTCTCGCTGTTCTGGACCCCGTTCAACCCGAAGTCCGCCTCGATCGCACGCCGCTGGCAGCTGCCGGGCTGGCCGCACCTGCTCGGCACGGACGGCACCGGGCGCGACATCCTGAGCCTGATCATGGCCGGAGCGCAGACGGCGGTGTTCGTGGCGATCGGCGCCGGCGTGCTGGCGACCGTGATCGGAATCACCCTCGCCGCCCTCGGCGCGCTCACCCCCCGGCCGATGCGGGAGGGGGTGGCTGTCCTCGTCGACATGCTCATCGCTTTCCCGACGCTTCTGATCGCGATGATGGTCTCCGCCGTGTGGGGCGGCTCGCTGTGGGTGGTGATCTGGTCGGTCGGCATCGGCTTCGGCGTCAACATCGCCCGGGTGACGCGCCCGGAGCTGCGCCGCGTGCAGCAGAGCGACTTCGTGCTCGCCGGGCGGGCGTCCGGGCTCACCCCGATGCAGAACCTCGTGCGCCACCTCCTGCCCAACGTCGCGCCGGTGTTCATCGTGCAGCTGTCGTGGTCGATGGCGGTGGCCGTGCTCGCCGAGGCGGGCCTGTCATATCTGGGATTCGGCGCATCGGTCGTCGAGCCGTCCTGGGGCATCCTGCTGGCAGACGTGCAGCGCTACATCGCCATCCACCCGCTCTCCGTCATCTGGCCGGGGCTCGCGATCACGCTCACCGTCCTCGCGCTCAACCTGCTCGGCGACGCACTGCGCGATGCCACCGACCCCACGCTGCGCCAGCAGCCCCGCGAGCACGGCCCGCGCTCGCATGTCCCGGAGGTGGTCGCATGAGGCTCGAGGTCACCGACCTCGCCGTGGAGATCGACGGCCGGCGGCTCATCGACGGCATCAGCTTCGCCGTGCCGGACGGCGCCCGGGTCGGGCTCATCGGGGAGTCCGGGTCCGGCAAGTCGCTCACGGCTCTCGCCGTGCTCGGGCTTCTCCCCGACGGCGCGACGGTGAGCGGCAGCATTCGCTGGGGCGACACCGAGCTGGTGGGCATGAGCGATCGCGAGCTCGCACGATTCCGCGGCGACCAGATCGGCATCGTGTTCCAAGAGCCGCGGACGGCGCTGAACCCGATCCGCACGATCGGGAACCAGATCGCGGAGGTCGTGCGCATCCACGAGAAGCTCGGACGCCATGCCGCACTGACCAGGGCCGTCGCCGAAGCGGAACGCGTGCGCCTGCCCGACCCCGCCGAGATCGTCACCCGCTACCCCCACCAGCTCTCCGGCGGGCAGCGACAGCGTGCCGCGATCGCGATGGCGCTCGCCGGGCGCCCGCGCCTGCTCATCGCCGACGAACCCACCACGGCACTGGATGTGACGATCCAGGCGGAGGTGCTGCGGCTGCTGCTGCGGCTCGTCGACGAAGAGGGCATGTCCTTGCTGTTCATCACCCATGACCTCGCCGTGCTCGCCCAGGTGGCCACCCACGGGGTCGTGCTCGAACACGGTCGCATCGTCGAACAGGGCTCCGTGGCCGAGCTCCTCCGGTCGCCGTCCTCCGCGGTGACCCAGGCGCTGCTGCGCGATGCGACCGCCACGCTGTGGAGACCAGGCGAGACCGGATCGGTGCCGCTCGGGGATCGGCCGATCGGCCAGGACCCCGCAGCCGGGGACGCCCCGCACGAGCCGGAGGAGACCGGATGAGCCTGATCGAGGCGCGGGGACTCTCCCGCGCATACCGTGCCTCCCGGCGCACGCCGTTCTCGCGCGCGACGGAGCGGACCGTGCTGCACCCGACCGATCTCGACGTCGAGGCCGGCGAGTCGTTGGGCATCATCGGCGAGTCCGGCTCCGGCAAATCGACCCTCGTGCGGCTGCTCCTCGGCCTGGACACCCCGACCGCCGGCACCGTCCGGGTGGACGGGGCGGAGGTCGACGCCTCCGCGCCCGCCCGCTCCCTGCACGCGTTGCGCCGGCAGACCGGACTCGTCTTCCAGGATCCCTACGCCTCCCTCGACCCGCGGATGAGCGTCGGGCGCATCGTGGGCGAACCGCTGTGGGCGCTCGGCATCCCCGGCGACAGACGCGAACGCGTGCACGAGGTGCTCTCCCAGGTGGGGCTGGATCCGGAGATGGCCGATCGCTTCCCGCATGAGTTCTCCGGCGGCCAGCGCCAGCGCATCGCGATCGCACGGGCGATCGTGCACCGACCGCGCATCCTCGTCGGCGACGAACCGATGTCGGCGCTGGACGTGACCGTGCGCGCTCAGATCCTCGAGCTGCTGCACACCCTGCGTCGCGAGGAGGAGCTGACGCTCCTGCTCGTCTCACACGACATCGGCGTGGTGCAGAACCTCTGCGACACCGTCGCCGTCATGAAGGACGGCCGGGTGGTGGAGCGCGGCGCCACCACGGACGTGCTGCTGAGCCCGCGGCACGACGACACGCGCCGGCTCCTCGCCGCGATTCCGGTCATCCCGGGCCGGTAGCCGCACGCGGTCGCGTGACCCCGGCTCGCACATGCGCGCGCCGCGCGGCGGAAACCGGGCTGGGCGCGCGAGGCATGCGCACGACAGGGAACGACGGCCCTATCGCAGGCTCCGTTGCAGATAGATCACTCCCAGCCGCCGGCCGAACTTCTCCCCGACCCCCGCCATCCTGCCTCGCTCGACGAAGCCGCACCGGGAGTGCAGCACGATCGAGGACTCCGCTCCCGTGTCGCTGATCGCGGCCACGATCTCACGGACTCCCGCGTTCGCGCACGCCGCCACCAGCCGTTCCAGGAGGATGCGACCCACACCCCGGCCGCGGGCATCCGGCGCCAGGTAGATCGAGTTCTCCACCGTGCGCCGATACGCGGGCTTGGCCGACCAGGGCTGGACGAGCGCGTAGCCGAGGATCCGGCCCCGCCGGTCTGCCGCCACCAGGAACGGCAGGCCGCGGACGGTGAGAGCCTCATGTTTCGCCCGCCAGAAGCCCGCGCCCGTGCCCCGGTGGTCCCAGGCCGCGAGAGACGTGCGCACAGAGTGGTTGTAGATCGCTCGGACGCCGGCGAGATCCCCCGGCATGGCCGGGCGGATCACGACGTCGGCGCGCCGATCCGCCCGCCCGCGCAGCGCCCGCGTCGCCCGCGGTCTGGCCGCACGCGCCCAGCGTGCGCTCACACCGCCCCCGTGCCAGGCGGGTCGCCCACCCGCCAGTCGATCGGTGCGGCGCCGGCCTGTTCCAGCAGCGCATTCGCCCGCGAGAACGGGCGAGAACCGAAGAAGCCGCGACTCGCGGACAGCGGAGACGGATGCGGCGACGAGATCGACGGCGTCGGCCCGAGCATCGGGATCAGACCCGCGGCGTCCTTGCCCCACAGAATCGCCACGAGCGGCTGCTGGCGGGCGACGAGCGTGCGGATCGCGAGCTCGGTCACCGTCTCCCAGCCCCAGCCGCGGTGCGACGCGGGAGCACCAGGACGCACCGTGAGCACCCTGTTGAGCAGCATGACCCCCTGATCGCTCCACGCGGACAGATCGCCGTGCGCGGCGCGGGGAATGCCGAGATCCGTCTCGAGCTCGCGGTAGATGTTGTCGAGGCTGCGCGGGATCGGACGTACCTGCGCGTCCACGGCGAAGGACAGTCCGATCGGATGGCCCGGTGTGGGATACGGGTCCTGGCCGACGATGAGCACCGTGACATCGTCGAGCGGCCGCTGGAACGCCCGCAGCACGTCACGCCCGGCCGGAAGATACGGCCGGCCCGCAGCGACCTCGCCGCGCAGGCGCTCCCCCAGAGCCGAGATGAGGTCGCCCACCGGCGCGAGGGCCTGCGCCCAGCCGGGGTCGATCATGCCGGCGTCGGCGAGCTCCGGCAGCGTCATCGCCACGCGCGCTCACTCCCCCCGCACACGCAGCGGCCCGCGGGCGAGCAGATGCTGCGCCGACTGGGCGACCGGCCGCACCGTGATCAGATCGAGGTTGACATGGGCCGGCGCGTCGAGCGCATAGCGGATGATGTCTGCGACGTCCTCGGCGAGCAGCGGAGCCTCGACACCGGCGTAGACCGCGTCCGCCGCAGCCTGGTCTCCGCCCAGGCGGTTGCGCGTGAACTCGTCGGTGCGCACCATCCCCGGAGCCACCTCCACGACCCGGATGGGTTCGCCGTGCAGCTCCAGCCGCAGAGCCCTGGCGATCATCGCCTCAGCGGCCTTCGCGGCGTTGTAGCCCGCGCCGCCTGGGTACGCCTGCTGCGCGGCCGTCGACGTGACGAAGACGGTGTCGGCGTGCCCGGTAGCCTCCGCCCCGCGACGCAGGGCCGGCATGAGCGCGGCGGTGAGGTGCTGGACCGCGATCACGTTGAGCTCATACATCCACCGCCAGTCCTCGGCGGCCGCGGCGTCGACATGGTCGGTGCCGCGCGCACCACCGGCGACATGGACGAGGGCATGGATCTCATCGCCCAGTTCCTCGACCAGCGCCGCGACCGCCCCCTCCGCGGTGACGTCGCACGCGATGACATGCGCACCGGTCTCCGCCGCGAGGGCCTCCAGCCGGTCGGCGCGGCGCGCGACCCCCACCACGTCCCACCCCGAGGCGCGGAGAGCGCGCACCGTGGCAGCGCCGATTCCCGAGCTCGCGCCCGTGACGACGGCACGGCGGGTGAGGGCTTCCAGGGGGCGGCTGCGGTGCTGGTCAGTCGACATGCCTCCACCGTACGACGAATCGACGGGCTCTTCTGCCGCCCCACGACCGGGATCGCACGTGTTACGTCACATGTCCGCTGCTTTGCCCCGGATGCGCTAGCACCATACTCTCGTCTCACGTCCCCAACCCCCGGCGACGACCTGAACCACCGCCCTCCCGCAGGGCGCCAGCCCGAGAGGGAAGATCATGTCCGCACCTGAGAACTGGCGCTTCGAGACGAAGCAGATCCACGCCGGAGCCGCCCCCGACCCGGTCACGAAGGCTCGCGCGACGCCGATCTACCAGACCACGTCGTATGTCTTCGACAACGCCGACCACGCAGCGAACCTCTTCGCCCTGGCGGAGTTCGGCAACATCTACACCCGCATCCAGAATCCCACGCAGGACGTGCTCGAGCAGCGGCTCGCCGCGCTCGAGGGGGGCACCGCTGCCCTCGTCCTCGCCAGCGGCCAGGCTGCGGCGACGTTCTCGGTGCTCAACATCGCCCAGGCGGGCGACCACATCGTGTCGTCCTCGTCGATCTACGGCGGCACCTACAACCTGTTCAAGTACACCCTCGGCAAGCTCGGCATCGAGGTCACCTTCGTCGAGGACCAGGACGACCTCGAGGAGTGGCGCCGCGCCGTCCGCCCGAACACCAAGCTGTTCTTCGGCGAGACCATCGGCAACCCGAAGATCAACGTCTTCGACATCCGCGCGATCGCCGACATCGCTCACGAGAACGGCATCCCGCTGATCGTCGACAACACGATCGCGACCCCGTACCTGATCCGCCCCTTCGAGCACGGCGCGGACATCGTGATCCACTCCGTGACGAAGTTCCTCGGCGGTCACGGCACCACCATCGGCGGCGCGATCGTCGACGGCGGAACGTTCGAGTGGTCGAAGAACGTCGACAAGTTCCCCGGCCTGACCGTGCCGGACCCGTCCTATCACGGCGCCAGCTACACCACGGCGGTCGGCGACGGCCTGGCCTACATCATCAAGGCGCGCGTGCAGCTGCTGCGCGACCTCGGCTCCGCCATCTCGCCGCAGAGCGCCTGGAATCTCATCCAGGGCGTCGAGACGCTGTCGCTGCGCATCGAGCGCCACGTGCAGAACGCGCAGGAGATCGCCGAGTGGCTCGACGACCACGACGACGTCGCGTCGGTGAACTACTCCGGCCTTCCCTCGTCGCCCTGGTACGCCAAGGCCAACGAGTACGCCCCGAAGGGCGTGGGCGCTGTGCTGTCGTTCGAGCTGAAGGGCGGCGTCGAGGCCGGCCGCGAGTTCGTCAACAACCTCACTCTCTTCAGCCACCTCGCCAACATCGGCGACGTGCGCTCGCTCGTCATCCACCCGGCATCCACCACGCACTCGCAGCTCTCTCCGGAGGAGCAGCTCGCCGGCGGCGTGACCCCGGGCCTGGTGCGGCTGTCGGTGGGGCTCGAGAACGTCGACGACCTCAAGGCCGACCTCGCGCAGGCGCTCGCCGCCGCACGTGAGGTCGCGGAGTCTGCCCGCGCCTGACGTCCGCCGGAGGCACGGCACCAGAACAGGCAAACGTCACCACCGCAGGCCGAATGGCCTGGGGGCTGCCTGTTCTGGTGCCGTTTGCCTGTTGTGGTGCGGCGCCGGCGTAACCTTGTCGGCTTCCGCCCCGCTGCACGCGAAGATAGAGGCATGGACTGGCAGATCTCCGAGGACACGGTTCCCTCCGCCCCGGTGACCGAGGCCGACGTGCGTCTGCTCCGCGCCCGCCCACCGGTGACCGGCGCCTGGCGCGACGGAGACCCGGTGGGCGAGCGCCTGTTCGCCACCTTCGGCGCGTTCCGCACCGAGTCGGGGCAGTCTCTGCCCAGCATCCGGATCGCCTATGAGACCTGGGGCGAGCTGAGCCCGTCACGCGACAATGCGGTGCTCATCGCGCACGCGTTCACCGGAGACAGCCATGCTCACGGCAGCGCAGCACCCGGACACCCGACCGACGGATGGTGGGACGAGATCGTCGGCCCGGGGCGGCCGATCGACACCGACCGCTGGTTCGTCGTCGTTCCCAATGTGCTGGGCGGCTGCCAGGGTTCGACCGGACCCTCGAGCGTCGCCCCGGACGGCCAGGAGTGGGCGTCCCGCTTCCCGTATCTCACCATCCGCGACCAGGTCGAGGCGCATCGCCTCCTCGCCGACCACCTCGGCATCGAGGCGTGGGCGGCCGTCGTGGGCGGCTCGATGGGCGGGATGCACGCGCTCGAGTGGGCGGTCACGCACCCGGAGCGCGTCGAGCGGCTCGCCCTCATCGCCGCTCCCCCGTTGAGCACCGCCGATCAGATCGCGCTGAACGGGCTCCAGCTGGAGGCCCTGCGCACCGACCCGCGTTTCCAGGGCGGCGAGTACTACGATGCGCCGGACGGCGAGGGACCGCACCGCGGGCTCGCGCTCGCGCGGCGCATGGCGATGCTCACCTACCGCACGCCGATCGAGCTGAACCAGCGTTTTCAGCGCACCTGGCAGTCCGATGTGTCACCGCTGGGTCACGGCGGTCGGTTCGCGGTGGAGAGCTACCTCGACTTCCACGGCAACAAGTTCACGCGCCGCTTCGACGCGAACACCTACCTCACCCTCGTGGAGGCGATGAGCTCGCACGACGTCGGCCGCGACCGCGGCGGGGTTGAGGAGGCCCTGCACAGGGTCACTGCGCGCACGCTCGTGCTCGGCATCGACAGCGACCGCCTGTTTCCGGTCGACGGTCAGCACCGCATCGCGCGCAGCGTGCCGGGCACGCTCGACGGCGACCGTGCGGTGGTGATCTCGAGCGACTTCGGGCACGACGGCTTCCTGATCGAGATCCCCGAGGTCGGCTTCCACCTCTCCCGCCTGCTCACCTCCTGACCCGCACCCTGCCCCCTGCCCACGCAGCCACGCTCGCCGCGGGCGAGGGTCACGCGGGGGTGGGAACCGCGGGGACGGCGAGGCGGGATTCGGCTCGATAGGAGGCCAGGGCGAGGAGCAGGCCCAGCGCGGCGAGCACCGCTCCGGTCCACGCGGGCGCGGTGAAGCCCCACCCCCAGGTGATGACCATGCCGCCGAGGAAGGCACCCAGGCTGTTGCCGATGTTGAGCGCCGAGTGGTTCAGGGCCGCGGCGATCGACTGGTTGTCGCCCGCCACGTCCATCAGGCGGGTCTGGATGGCCGGGCTCAGCACCGACGAGGCCACCCCCGTGGCGAACACGAAGCCCACCAGAGGCACGATCCACGACGCGGTCAGCGCGAGTGCCACCAGCACCACGCCCATCACCACCAGACCCCACAGCAGGGTACGGCGCAGATCGAGGTCCGCGAGGTAGCCGCCGAGCAGATTGCCCACCGTCATCCCGATGCCCATCACAACCAGCACCAGCGGAACAGCCCGCTGCGACCCGCCGGCGACATCGGTCACCAGCGGAGAGATGTAGCTGTAGAGCGCGAAGAAACCGCCGAACCCGATCGCCCCGACCGCGAGCACCGCCCAGACCTGGCCGATGCGGAACACCCCCAGCTCCGCGCGCATCGTGCGCCCTGCCTCACCCGGGTGGGCCGGCACGAACAGCGCGATGGCGATGAGAGCGATGGCGAACACCCCGGCCACGACGGCGAAGGCGGCGCGCCAGCCGACCTGCTGCCCGAGGAGCGTGCCGACGGGCACGCCGATGACGTTCGCGAGCGTGAGGCCGGTGAGGATGAACGCCACGCCCTTGGCCCGGTTTCCCGGTCCCATGACATCGGCAGCGACCAGCGCCCCGATGCCGAAGTACGCCCCGTGAGGAAGACCGGCCAGGAACCGCGCAGCCGCCACGGTCTCGAAGGTCGGGGCGATCACGACCAGTCCGTTGAAGACGAGCAGGGCGAGCGCGAGCACGATCATCACGCGGTGCCGCGGGAACCGTGCCACCGCGCCGGCGATCGTGGGCGCGCCGATGACCACGCCCAGCGCGTAGAGCGAGATCAGATGGCCGGTCTGGCCGAGAGCCGCTTCCGGGGACGCCTGCCACAGCGTCGGCAGCAGGTCGCGGGCGATCTCCGGGAGCAGGCCCATCGCGACGAACTCGGTCATGCCGATGCCGAAGCTGCCGATGGCGAGGGCGAGGAGCGCCCGCCGCGCCGCACCCCTCGCGACGGTCGAGGAGGTCATCGCGCCAGCTTACGCCCTCCCGGACCGCAGCACCGAAACGATTCGACGTGACCGTCCCGCGACGGCGCCCCCGCTCCGGCCTCAGTCCTCCGCGTCGCCGATCGCGCGCTCGAGCCGGTCGATCTTGGCATCCAGCTCGCCGGCGTAGCCGGGACGGATGTCGGCCTTGAGCACGAGAGACACGCGCGACCCGAACGGCATCACGGCCTCGGTGGCGCGTTTGACGACGTCCATCACGGTGTCCCAGTCGGGACCTTCGATCTCGGTGAACATGCTCGTCGTGCGATGCGGGAGCCCGGAGTCGCGGACGACACGGACGGCGGCGGCGACGGCGTCGTGGACGGAGCCGTCGTCACGGCCGTTGCCGGACGGTGCGACGGAGAAGGCGATCAGCATGGTTTCCTCCTGGGAAGCGATGGATGGTGGACAGGCGGACGACGCACAGCACAAGCAGTGCGACCAGCCCGACGTTGCGGGCCGTGAGGAGGGCGACGACGAACCCGTTGCCCTCTAAGAGACCGTGATACCAGATCGGATAGACGACGAAGGTCGCCAGTCCGATCGCGAGGGTGATCCCGGCGGGGACGATCGCCCCCCGGCGGTCCCACACCAGCCAGAGGGCGATGGGCGCGATCAGCCACGTCTGGAACTGCGGCGAGCCCACCTTGTTCGTCACGATCAGCACGAGCACGAGCGACGCGGACAGCGGCGGGAGGATCCGCGCGAACGAACCGCCGCGCCGCATCCGCACCGCCCCGGCCGCGGCGAGCGCGAGCAGGGACAGGATCATCACCGGGGTGAGCGCATCGGCGACGGCCGCCGTTGCCTGGCCGCTCACCTGATAGGTGAGGATGTCGGGGTCGAAGCCGACCGCGACATGGCCCGCGAGCGCCGCCCACAGGAACGGCGTCGCAGCAACAGCCTCGATCTGCAGGCCGCGCCCGGTCTGGGTGGTGAGGAAGCCGAAGAGGTGCGGCCCGGCGCCGGCGAAGAAGAGCCCGGCGACGATCAGCACGCTGAGCGCCGCCGCTGCCAGCACGGCGGGTCGGCCGCGGCGCGGGTCCCCGGCGACCGCGGCGACCAGCGCCACCGGCCAGACCTTGGTCCACCCGGCGATCGCGAGCACCAGCCCGCCGACCGCCGGGCGCCGCACGAGCAGCAGCCCGCCGAGCACCGCGAGCGGCACGGTGACGGCGTCGATGCGGTACAGCGCCACGGGCCCGAGCACGAGCAGGGCGGCGCACCAGAACACGGCAGCGGCCCGCCGGGAGCGCGCTGCGCCGTCGCCGAGGAGCACGGCGAAGGCCAGGGCGTCCACGGCCGTCACCAGCACGAGCCACGCGACCCCGAACGCCGCATCCCCCGCGAGCGGGGCGAGGGGGATCGCGAGCCCGTGCGCGAGGAGCATGGGCACCAGCGCGAGCTGCGGGTACACCCAGGTCTCGGTGATGCCGACGACGCCGGCGCCGGCCACCGCATCCCGTGCCCACGGTGCGTACACCTCGACGACGTCGTCCAGCACAGGCTCCCCCACGACGAACCAGCCGAGCGCGCCGTGCACGAGGTGCACGCCGAGGAACAGCGTCCACAGCAGCAGCAGGGTGCGCCGGGGTTCCGGCGTGCGGATCGGCACGCGGGTGGTCACCTCCCGTGGTTCTCTCGCACGTCGGCGATCGCGTACGGCACGGCCGCGGCGACGTCGAGGGCGACGATCGGGTGGCCGGCCCCGCCGGTCACCGTGCCGGAGGCGATCCTGGCCGCCAGACCATGCAGCCATGCGGCAGACGCGGCAGCCTCTCCGAGGGCCGCGAAGCCGCTGTATCCGAGACCGGCCGTCACCGTCCCGATGATTCCGGCGAGCACGTCACCCGTCCCCGCGGTGGCCAGCCACCCGGTGCCGGCATCGACGAGCTCGACCCAGCCGGCCGGGTCGGCCACGACGGTCTCCGCGCCCTTGAGCAGCACCACGGCGCCCAGCGCCGCCGCGGTCTCGCGCGCTGCGGCGACGCGCGCACCCCGGTCTCCGGCGATCGCGGCCGGTGAGCGCCCGAGCCGCTCGCGGATCCGCGCGAGCTCCCCGGCGTGCGGCGTGAGCACCACCGGGGCGCGTCGCCCCGGGGTCTCAGCCACCAGGTCGAGCGCGCCCGCGTCCACGACCACCGGCGCATCACCGTCGAGGATCTCCCGCAGCGCCGCCTCCTCCGCCGGCGTGCGGTCTGCGGCATCCGTGCCGGAGCCGATCACCCAGGCGCCAGCACGTCCTGCTCCGAGCACGGTCTCGGGACGCCGGGCAAGCACGAGGCGGCCGATGTCGGCGTCCCCGACCCACCGGACCAGCCCCGCTCCGGAGCGCCATGCCCCCTCGACGCCCAGCACGGCGGCACCCGGATAGCGCGGGGATCCGGTGCGCAAGGCGACCACCCCCCGGGTGTATTTGTCATCCGTGGGCCCCGGCGGCCGCAGCAGGCGCGCGGTGTCGCCGCTCCCCCACATCCGGCCGCTCCAGCCCGCGATCCGCTCGTCCGCCATGCCACCACGCTAGTGCGCGCGTGCCACGATCGTGCGGCGGAGGCGCGCGGCGCCCTCTCCGCACGATCGGACGGCGAACGCGATCTCGTCCGACGCGCCATGCCACCCCGCGAAGGAGTTAGCGTCGAGGGGTGACTGCGCTCTTCTCGCCGTATCCGATCCGCTCACGTACCGCGCGCAACCGTCTGTGGGTCTCGCCGATGTGCATGTACAGCGCCGAGGACGGCATGCCGACCGACTGGCATCGCGGGCATCTGGCGCAGTTCGCCCAGGGCGGCGCCGGGCTCGTCATGACCGAGGCCACCGCCGTCGCGCCGGAGGGACGCATCACTCCGCGCTGCACGGGCCTGTGGAACGACGCCCAGCGCGACGCGTGGGTCCCGATCGTCGACGCGATCCACGCCGAGGGCGCTCTCGCCGGTGTCCAGCTGGCCCACGCCGGACGCAAGGGGTCGACGTGGTGGGGATGGGCCGATGCACGCGGGAGCGTCGGCCTTGCGGACGGCGGCTGGGAGACGGTGGCCCCTTCTGCGATCGCCTTCGACGGGCTGGCTGCGCCGCGCGCCCTCGATGCGGCGGAGATCGACGCGGTCGTCGACGCCTTCCGGGACGCCGCGCTGCGTGCGTGCGCGGCCGGTTTCGATGTGATCGAGATCCATGCCGCGCACGGATACCTGCTGCACGAGTTCCTGTCGCCGCTGAGCAACCGTCGCGACGACGCCGACGGCGGGGACCTGGCCGGACGCGCCCGGCTGCTGCTGCGTGTGGTCGAAACGGTCCGCGCGGCGATCGGAGAGGACCGCGGCCTGTTCGTGCGCATCTCGGCGACCGACCACGCCGACGGCGGTTTCGACCCCGCCGAGGCGGCGCAGGTGGCCTCCGCCGCCATCACCGCGGGGGCGGACCTGGTGGACGTCTCCAGCGGCGGCCTCGTCGCCCATCAGCGCATCGACGTGCACCCGGGCTATCAGGTGCCGCTCGCCGACACCGTGCGGCAGGGTGGCACGGTTCCGACGAGCGCTGTCGGGCTCATCACCTCCGGTGCCCAGGCGGAGCAGGTGCTGCAGGACGGCGCGGCCGATGTGATCTTCGCCGGCCGCGAGTGGCTGCGTGACCCGCACTTCGCGCTCCGCGCCGCCCACGAGCTCGGCGTCGATGTGCCGTGGCCGGTCGCGTACGAGCGGGCGCGCCCGCGCTGACCTCGCACGCACCGCCGGCGGCGCCGACGATCAGAACCGGCCTGCCCGGCGCGATCAGATCGCGCCGGGCAGGCCGGTTCGACGCAGCCGCCGTCAGCGGCCGTGACCGCGCCGGGTGGCGTCCTGCACCTCTCCGACGAGCTCCTCGAGGATGTCCTCCAGGAACAGCACAGCGGTGGTCCTGCCGGACTCGTCGCGCACACGCGCCAGGTGGCGGCCGGCGCGGCGCATGAGGGCCAGCACGTCCTCCAGGTCGCTGGACTCCTGCACGGGGACCATGTGATGGATCCGCTTGGACTTCAGCGGGGTCTCCGCCTTCACGGCGTCCTCCGCTTCGCGCAGCACGTCCTTCAGGTGCACGTAGCCGACCGGCTCACCCTGAGCGTCGACGATGACGTATCGCGAGAAGCCGTGCTTGGCGACCGCGCGCTCCACGTCGTCCGGTGTCGCCGTCTCGGGCAGCGTCACGAGCTGGTCGAGCGGGACGGCCACGTCGCGGGCCTTCTTGTCCGTGAACTCCACGGCCGCGGCGACCGCGCCGGAGACGTCGTCGAGGACGCCCTCGATGCGCGACTGGTTCACGATCGTGGCGACCTCGTCGAGCGTGAAGGTCGAGGCTGCCTCGTCCTTCGGCTCGACGCGGAACAGCCGCACGATGTGGTTCGCGATCCAGTTGAGCGCCACGATCAGCGGGTGGAACACCCGTGACACCCACACCAGCGGGGTCGCCAGCAGGAGCACCGCACGGTCCGGCACCGAGAACGCGAGGTTCTTCGGAACCATCTCGCCGAACACCACGTGCAGGTACGAGACCAGCAGAAGGGTGATCACGAACGCGACGACGTCGACGACCGCTTCGCCCCATCCGGTCAGGCCCAGCGGCACCACCAGGAGGTGATGGATCGCGGGCTCAGAGACGTTCAGGATCAGCAGGGAGCAGATCGTGATGCCCAGCTGGCTCGTCGCCAGCATCAGCGTCGCGTGCTCCATCGCCCACAGGGCGGTCTTCGCCGCGCGGGAGCCCTTCTCTGCCAGCGGCTCGATCTGCGAGCGACGCGCGGAGATCACCGCGAACTCCGAGGCGACGAAGAAGGCGTTGAACACCAGGAGCACGACCAGCCATGCGATTCCAGCCCAGTCGTTCATCGCCGCTCACCTCCCTCGCTGGCCGCTTCTCTGCCGGCCGGCTCCTCTGAGCCCGGCAGCGGGTGCGGAACGAATCGCACCCGGTCGACGCGACGCCCGGCCATCCGCTGCACCGTGAGCGTGCCGTCCTCGATCTCGACCTCGTCTCCGACGACCGGAACGCGTTCGAGCTCGGCCATCAGGAAGCCGCCGACGGTGTCGTAGTCATCGCCCTCCGGCACGCGGATGCCGGTGCGGTCCAGCACCTCGTCCGGGCGCAGCTCACCGGGGAAGATCACGGACTCGCCGGCGCGCACGACGCCGGCCCTGCTGCGATCATGCTCGTCGAGCACTTCTCCGACGATCTCCTCGACGAGGTCCTCGAGGGTGACGATGCCGGCGGTGCCGCCGTACTCGTCCACGACGACGGCCATCTGGTAGCCGCGTCCCCGCAGCTCGGCCAGCAGGCCGTCCAGGTGAACGGCCTCCGGAATGCGCAGGGCTTCCTCTGCGATCGCCGCGGCAGGCACGTCGGAGCGACGGTCGCGCGGTACGGCGACGGCCTGCTTGAGGTGCGCGATGCCGACGATGTCGTCCATCGAGTCGTCGTACACCGGGAACCGGCTGTGCCCGGTGCGGCGGGCGAGCTGGATGACGTCCTCGACGCTGTCCCCGGCGGCCACGGCGTGGATGCTCGGACGCGGGGTCATGACATCGGCCGTCGACAGCCGGGTGAAGGTGAGCGTGCGGTCCAGGAGCGAAGCGGTGTCCTGTTCGAGCACGCCGGCGCTGGCGGAGCGCCGCACGAGGCTGGACAGCTCCTCCGCGGTGCGCGCTCCCGAGAGCTCTTCCTTGGGCTCGATGCCCATCGCGCGCAGGACGCCGTTCGCGCTGCCGTTGAGCAGACGGATCGCCGGACGGAACACCGTCGTGAAGGCGACCTGGAAGGGCATCACGAGCTTGGCCGTCTGCCGCGGCACGGCGAGGGCGAAGTTCTTCGGCACCAGCTCACCGATGATCATCGAGAAGATCGTCGCGACCGCCATCGCGATGGTCGCCGAGACCGGCCGGATGGCCGCCTCGGGCAGATTCACCGAGAGCAGCAGAGGGCGCATCAGGTTCGACAGCGCCGGCTCCATGGTGTAACCGGTGAGCAGCGTCGTGAGAGTGATGCCCAGCTGCGCGCTGGAGAGGTGCGTCGAGGTGATCCGCAACGCGTTGATGGTCAACGAGAGCCGTGATTCGCCGGCGGCGCGACGGGCCTCGAGGTCGGCTCGGTCGAGGTTCACGAGCGCGAACTCGCTCGCGACGAACAGACCGGTGCCGATGGTGAGCAGGAGCCCCACTCCCAGCATGACGTAATCCATCAGGCATGCCCCCCTTCGCGCCGCAGAATGCGCACGCATCGGAAGGTCGGGTCGTGGGGCTGGGGACTATGAGAAGGAGGGTCGTCCATTGTGCCGAAGAGTTTACGGCATCGGGGTGACCGTTCCGGTCGCCCCGATGCAATCCGGCGTCACCAGCTGACCGGGAGCGCCTTGCCCTCCTCGTAGCCGGCTGCGGACTGCAGTCCCACGGTGGCGCGCTCGTGGAACTCCGCCACCGTCGCGGCACCGGCATAGGTGAAGGACGAACGCACGCCGGAGGTGATCATGTCCACGAGGTCCTCCACGCTGGGGCGCAGCGGGTCCAGGTACACCGTCGAGGAGGAGATGCCCTCGGCGAACAGCTCTTTGCGGGCGCGCTCGTACGCGTCCAGGCGGCCGAAGCGCGCCTGCACGGCCTTGCTGGAGGCCATCCCCCACGACTCCTTGTAGACGCGTCCGTCGGCATCGCGGTGGAGTTCTCCCGGCGCCTCGAGCGTGCCGGCGAACCACGAACCGATCATCACCGAGCCGGCCCCCGCGGCGAGCGCGAGCGCGACGTCGCGGGGATACCGCACGCCGCCGTCCGCCCACACATGCGCTCCGGCGGCACGGGCGGCCTCGGAGGTCTCCAGCACGGCGGAGAACTGCGGACGCCCGACCGCCGTCATCATGCGGGTCGTGCACATCGCACCAGGACCGACGCCGACCTTCAGGATGGACGCCCCCGCCTCGACGAGGTCGGCGACCCCCTCCGCCGTGACGATGTTGCCGGCAACGATCGGCACGCCCAGTCCCAGGCCGCCGATCGTGCGCAGCGCACGCAGCATCGACTCCTGGTGGCCGTGGGCGGTGTCGACCACGAGGACGTCGACGCCGGCGGCGACGAGGGCGCCGGCCTTCTCCGCGACGTCTCCGTTGATGCCGACCGCCGCGGCGACCGCCAGGCGGCCCTCGGCGTCGATCGCCGGGGGGTAGAGGGTCGAGCGCAGCGCGGTGCGGCGCGACAGGGTTCCGACCAGATGCCCGTGGTCGAAGACGCCGACGGTCTCCACACCGGTCTCCTCGGCGAGGGCGTGCAGGGCATCGAAGGCGGCGCGTCCTTCCCCGATGCCCTCGGCGTCGAGACCGGGTGCCGCACCGCGCACCAGGTCGCCCAGCAGCGCGTCCGGCAGGGCCGTCGCGAGACGGGACGCCGGCAGGATTCCGACCACGTCGGTCATCTCGACCGGGCCGGGGCCCGTCGCCTCGGCCACGACGATGCCGTGGCCGTCGAGCGGCGGCATGACGCGAAGCGCGGCGGCCACGGTGGTGCCAGGGGAGAGCACGAGCGGCGTGTCCCAGCGCACCGGCTGGCGCTTGACCCATCGGATCGCCGCGGCGAGCTCCTGCAGCGGGATGTCCTGCGGGAGCACCGCGAGCCCGCCGCGGCGGGCGAGCGTCGCCGCCAGGCGCGGACCGGTCACCGAGTTCATGTTGGATGCGACCAGCGGCAGCCGCGCCGGCGTGCCGTCGTGCGGGGTCAGGTCGACCTCCAGACGCGAGGTCACGCCCGATCGCCGTGGCATGAGGAACACGTCCGAATAGGTCAGATCGACCGTGGGGGCCGCACCGGAGAATCGCATGGCTTCAGGGTAGCGGTGCGTGCCGGTCGGGCTCGGCGGCGGAGCACGGATGGTTCCGGCGATCGCCGGGCGATCCGGTGCCGCCGGATGCGCCCGGTAAATCCCGAAACCCGTTAGGCTTGAAACCTGAGCGCGTGTTGGAAAGCCCGGTCCGCGGGCGGCGCGCGACAGGATCTTCAGCGACGAAAGAGGGCGACCAGCGTGTCGGATCAGACGACTGGCGTAGGAACAGCAGCTGACGGGGGTTTCGGGGCCAATTCGTGGCTTGTCGAGGAGCTCTACGAGCAGTTCAAGGTAAACCGCGACTCGGTCGACAAGGAGTGGTGGCCCGTTCTGGAGAACTACGGTCGCGCCAGCGCTCCGGCGGCCACCGCGCGGACCGAGACCATCAATGAGGCCGCTCCCCCGACCGCGCCGGTGCGCGTGATCGGCTCGCAGCCGGTGGCCCGCACCACGGCGAAGCCCGCCGCTCAGGCTCCGATCCCGGCGCAGGCACCGGCACCCAAGGCGGAGTCGGCCGAGCCCGCGAGCGAGAACGACTCCGACAAGATCACCACCCTCCGCGGCATGCCGAAGACCCTCGCGGCCAACATGGACGAGTCGCTGACCGTCCCCACCGCGACGAGCGTGCGCAGCATCCCGGCGAAGCTGATGATCGACAACCGCATCGTCATCAACAACCACATGGCGCGTACCCGCGGCGGCAAGGTCAGCTTCACCCACCTCATCGGCTGGGCGCTCATCCAGGCCCTCAAGTCGTTCCCGAGCCAGAACGTCTTCTACGCCGAGATCGACGGCAAGCCGTCCGTCGTCGCCCCCGCGCACATCAACCTCGGCATCGCGATCGACCTGCCCAAGCCCGACGGCACGCGCGCTCTGATGGTGCCCAGCATCAAGCGCGCAGAGTCGATGACGTTCAACGAGTACCTGGTCGCCTACGAGGACCTCGTCAAGCGCGCCCGCGGCGGCAAGCTCACCGCCGCCGATTTCCAGGGCACCACGATCTCGCTGACGAACCCCGGCGGCATCGGCACGGTGCACTCCGTGCCGCGCCTGATGAAGGGCCAGGGCTGCATCGTCGGCGCCGGCGCCCTGGAGTACCCGGCCGAGTTCCAGGGCTCCAATGAGAAGACCCTGGCCGAGCTGGGCGTCGGCAAGGTCATCACCCTCACCAGCACCTACGACCACCGTGTCATTCAGGGTGCCGGCTCTGGCGAGTTCCTCAAGATCGTCCACGAGCTGCTGATCGGCAAGAACGACTTCTACGAGGAGATCTTCGCCGCCCTCCGGATCCCCTACGCCCCGATCCGCTGGGCCGGCGACATCTCGGTCGACCTCGCCGAGCGCGTCGACAAGGCGACGCGCGTGCAGGAGCTCATCAACGCGTTCCGCGTACGCGGCCATCTCATGGCCGACACCGATCCCCTCGAGTACGTCCAGCGCTCGCACCCCGACCTCGAGATCGAGTCGCACGGTCTGACGTTCTGGGACCTCGACCGGGAGTTCGTCGTTGGCGGTTTCGGCGGCCGGCGCACGATGAAGCTGCGCGACATCCTCGGCGTCCTGCGCGACTCGTACTGCCGCACGATCGGCATCGAGTACATGCACATCCAGGACCCGGACCAGCGGGCGTGGTTCCAGCAGAAGGTCGAGGTGAAGTACCAGAAGCCCGGCCACGAGGAGCAGCTGCGCATCCTCAGCAAGCTCAACGAGGCCGAGGCGTTCGAGACCTTCCTGCAGACGAAGTTCGTCGGGCAGAAGCGCTTCTCCCTCGAGGGCGGCGAGTCGCTCATCCCGATGCTCGACGAGATCCTGCAGGGCGCGGCGGCGGCGGGCCTGGACGGTGCCGCGATCGGCATGGCCCACCGCGGTCGCCTGAACGTCCTCACCAACATCGCCGGCAAGACCTACGGCCAGGTGTTCCGCGAGTTCGAGGGCAGCCTCACCCCGGGCAACCAGCGCGGCTCCGGCGATGTGAAGTACCACCTCGGCACCGAGGGCACCTTCGTCGCGGACGACGGCTCAGAGATCCCGGTCTACCTCGCCGCCAACCCCTCGCACCTGGAGACGGTCGACGGCGTGCTGGAGGGCATCGTCCGCGCCAAGCAGGATCGCAAGCCCATCGGATCGTTCACCTGGCTGCCGATCCTCGTCCACGGCGATGCGGCGTTCGCGGGCCAGGGCGTGGTGGTCGAGACGCTGCAGATGTCGCAGCTGCGCGGATTCCGCACCGGCGGCACCGTGCACATCGTCGTCAACAACCAGGTCGGCTTCACCACGCTCCCCCAGGACAGCCGCACATCGGTGTACGCCACCGACGTCGCCAAGACCATCCAGGCGCCGGTCCTGCATGTCAACGGCGACGACCCGGAGGCTGTCGTGCACGTCGCCCAGCTGGCCTTCGAGTATCGCGAGCGCTTCCACCGCGACATCGTGATCGATCTGGTCTGTTACCGCCGCCGTGGCCACAACGAGGGCGACGACCCGTCGATGACCCAGCCGCTGATGACCGACCTGATCCAGGCCAAGCGCTCCGTGCGCAGCCTCTACACCGAGTCGCTCGTCGGCCGCGGCGACATCACCGAGGAGCAGTACGAAGAGGCCAAGCGCGACTTCCAGAACCGCCTGGAGGTGGCGTTCGCCGAGACGCACGCCGCGGAGACCGGTGCGACGCCGATCGCCCCGGAGCTCACCCTCGCCGAGCCGGACACCCTCCCCGAGTCGACCGGCATCAGCGACCATGTCGTCCGCCTGATCGGCGATGCGCACGCGAACCGTCCAGAGGGCTTCACGGTCCACTCCAAGCTCAAGCAGCTCCTCGACCGCCGGGTCGAGATGAGCCGCAACGGCGGGATCGACTGGGGCTTCGGCGAGCTGCTCGCGTTCGGCTCGCTCCTGGTCGAGGGCACCCCGGTGCGCCTGGCCGGACAGGACGCCAGGCGCGGAACGTTCGTGCAGCGTCACGCTGTCCTCCACGACCGCGCCAACGGCCAGGAATGGCTGCCGCTGGCGAACCTCACCGAGAACCAGGGGCGCCTCTGGGTCTACGACTCGCTCCTCAGCGAGTACGCGGCGATGGCGTTCGAGTACGGCTACTCGGTCGAGAACCCCAACACGCTCGTGCTGTGGGAGGGCCAGTTCGGCGACTTCGCCAACGGCGCGCAGTCGGTGATCGACGAGTACATCTCCTCGGCAGAGCAGAAGTGGGGACAGCGCTCGAGCGTCGTCCTGCTGCTTCCGCACGGCTACGAGGGCCAGGGCCCTGACCACTCCTCCGCACGCATGGAGCGGTACCTGCAGCTGTGCGCTCAGGACAACATGACCGTCGCGCGCCCGTCGACGCCGGCGTCGTACTTCCACCTGCTGCGCCGTCAGGCATACGCGCGTCCGCGCCGTCCCCTGATCGTGTTCACCCCGAAGGCGATGCTGCGCCTGCGCGGTGCGACCAGCCCGGTGGAGGACTTCACGAGCGGTCGCTTCGAGCCCGTGCTCGATGATGACCGCGGCGTGCACGGTTCCTCCGTCACCCGTGTGCTGCTGCACTCCGGCAAGATCCACTGGGACCTCCGTTCCGAGCTCGACAAGAACCCGGACCCGACGATCGCCCTGGTGCGCCTCGAGCAGTTCTATCCGGCGCCGATCGACGAGCTGCGCGCCGTGATCGATCGCTACCCGAACGCCGAGTTGGTGTGGGTGCAGGACGAGCCGGAGAACCAGGGCGCCTGGCCGTTCATCGCGCTGGAGATCCAGCCGCAGCTGGGCGGTCGCCCCGTGCGCGTCATCTCGCGTGCGTCCTCCGCGTCTCCCGCCACCGGTTCGTCGAAGGTGCACGCGATCGAGCAGGCCGAGATCCTGCACGCCGCGCTCAGTCACTGACGTCGCCACGAAGCCCCGGGGTCCGCTCGCGCGACCCCGGGGCTTCGTGCTCCCGGGAACATCGCGCTCCCCGGTACCGCGGGATCGCGACCGGATGGCGCCGCGCGGCACCCGGAGTCAGGCCGCGGCGGCGACCGCGGTGGCGACCGCGAGGTCCTGCCAGGCCATCCCGGCGCTCTTGAACACCACCGGACGATCGGCCGCCGGCGCCACCCGCCCGGTGACGATCTCCGCCATCGGCACGAGCGCATCCGCCGCAAGGGTCTCCTCGGCGATCGCCAGCACGACGTCGCCGCACTCCCGGAGCGCGGTGTCGACGTCCTCGACGATCACCTGAGCGCGGCCGAGCAGGGCGGCGTCGAGCTCACGGGCGTCCGGCTCATGCGATCCGACCGCGATCACCACCGCATCCGGCGCGACCAGGTCTCCGGCGAAAAGGGGCTCCCTGGCCGTCGTCGCACAGACGACCAGCCCCGCCGCCGCGGTGGCACGGTGCGCGGCCGCGGTGCCCGCCCGGAGAGCACCGGCGCCGTCGGGCAGGTCGGCGCGTGCGGGTTCCCGCACGACCACGTCGACCGCGCCGATCTCACGCTCCCCCGTCAGCATGGCGCGCAGCGTACGCAGGTGCCCGTGCGCCTGGGGGCCGGCGCCGTAGAGCACGACGCGCAACGGATCACGGTGCGCCCGCAGCGCCGGCAGCACCCCGGCGATGGACACCGCCGGGGTGCGGATCGCCGTGAGCGCGGCCGCGTCCATCAGCAGCCGCGGGGCGAGGGTATCGGCGTCGAACAGCGCGTAGATCCCCTGGATGCGCGGCAGGCCGCGCGCCGGGTTCTGCGGGGCGACCGTGAGCGCTTTCACCCCTGCCGCGGTCCGCACCCCGCCGGCGGTCAGCTCGGACGGCATGAGCAGGTAGTGCCCGTCGCTGAAGTGCGGGGCCGTGCGCGGCAGATCGTGTTCTGGACGGAACCCATCGCGCAGCACGCGCTCGATGGCGCCCACCGCGGACGCCGGATCGATCGCCGCGCTCACGGCACCGCCGTCGAGCCATCGCACCAGCCCGCTCATGCCGCTCAGTACCAGATGCTGAGGACCGGCGCCCGGTCGCCGCGCAGCGCCGCGTCGAGCGCCGTCACCGCCCCGGGGTCGCCCTGCAGGCGAAGGGCGTCGCGCAGGACAGCAGCGCTCACGCCGCCGAGGACCAGCGCGGACAGCTCCGCGACGCCGAGCTCGATGTCGGCCGGCGCGTCGTCGACGGGTTCGACGGTGGGGCGGTCCCCCGACGCCGCCGCGCGCACCCGCCACGTTCCCGCCGCGAACCCGAAGGGGTCGCTGACCGCGAGCACCACATCCAGCGGCGCGGAGAGCGTGCGCGCTCCGAGCACCGCGGGGACGTCGAGGATCCGCAGCCAGCCGTGGTCGTGCACGGTGAGCTCGACGCCGCGCTGATCTGCCACGAGCCAGGGCAGCGCCGCGTCCAGCGGCAGCAGATCGGCCTTCACCACGCGCACCAGGTCGTGCTGCACGGCGAAACGCCACAGCGCGGCGCGGGCCTCGGCGGTCTCGCCGATGATCTGGCGGATCGTCAGCTCGAACACGAAGTGCGGGCCGGTCGACTCCTCGAGCACATAGGACATCACCCCGCGCACCTCGCCGTCGGCGTCGAGATAGCGCACCCCGCGCACCGCCGTGCCCTGCTTGTCGTCCGGCATCAGCCCGGCCGACTGCTCCCAGCGCAGCGGCCACCCGGCGATCTGCCCGGCGCGCTCGCGGCGCACCCGCTCATGCAGCGCGCCGAGGTCGCCCGCGAGCCGGTCCCGGTCGATGTACTCCACGCGCCCCGGCGCCTCCGGTGCCCGCCATCCTGCGCGCGCAGTGTCGACGCGCACCCGGAGCACCGGAATGGCCGGGGCGAAGCCATAGCGGCCGTAGATCGTCGCCTCGGTCGCGGTCAGCCCCGCGATCGGCACGCCGGCGGTTGCGGCGGCGCGCAGCTCCCCCTCCAGCAGGGCGCGCGCGATGCCCCGACGACGGTGCGTCGCGGCGACCGTGACCGAGCTGATCGCCCACATCGGGATCTCCCCGCCCGGGAGCGTGAGGGGGGTGACCCAGGAGTTCACCGTCGCGATCGGCAGGGTACCCGGCACGACGTCGCGATCGAAGACGCCGATGTTGCGGCGATCCGCGAGCGACGGTCGGATCCGGCTGAGCGCCTCCGCCGTCGGCCGGGCGTCCATGAACCCGCGCGCGTCCGCCCGCAGGAACGCGTCGGCGTCCGCCTGGTCTGCGGTGTCGATGAGGCGGTACTCCAGTCCCCGCCCGGACAGGGCTTCCGCGGACGTCGGGTCGACAGGAACGGTGCGCGCGTCGAGAAGGCTCATACCGCAAGCCTATGTCGCGCGTCGGCGCGGCGTCGGGCAGAGACGGCACGGGAACACGAACACCGGCGAGGCCGGCGGGTGCCAGACACACCCGGCACGAGCGTCAGTGCTCGCTGGCCTGAACCGCCCGCAGCCGGGCGATGACCTGGATCTTCAGCTCTTCCGGGGCGGTCTCCTTGCACGCCCGCGAGATCACCTCGGTGAGGGCCCGCGCCACGATCGCCTCATCACGGCACGACGGGCAGTGCGCCAGATGCTCCTGAATATCGGCGTGCTCGGTCTTGCAGACCTCGTTGCGCAAATACTCTTCGAGGTCGCGGCGCGCTTTCTCGCAGCCACAATCACTCATCTCTCACTCCTCGTCCCTGACGCCCGGATGCCGCGCTCGACCGCATAGTCGGCCAGCAGGTCCCGGAGCAGCCGGCGGCCACGATGCAGCCGGCTCATGACCGTGCCGATGGGCGTCTTCATGATGTCGGCGATCTCCTGATAAGCGAACCCCTCGACGTCGGCGAGGTACACCGCGAGGCGGAAGTCCTCGGGGATCGCCTGGAGGGCGTCCTTGACCACCGACGCCGGCATCCGGTCCATCGCCTCGACCTCGGCGGAACGGCTGCGGGTGGCCGTGGTGGACTCCGCCCCGCCGAGCTGCCAGTCTGCGAGATCGTCGATCGTGCCCTGGTACGGCTCGCGCTGCCTCTTGCGGTACACGTTGATGTACGCGTTGGTCATGATCCGGTACAGCCACGCCTTGAGGTTGGTCCCCTGCGTGAAACTCGACCAGGACGCGAAGGCCTTCACGAAGGTCTCCTGCACGAGGTCGGCGGCGTCCGCGGGGTTGCGCGTCATCCGCATGGCCGCGGCATAGAGCTGGTCCATGTAGGGGATCGCCTGCTCCTCGAACTCCCGCTGCGCGGTGTCGTCGACGGGCCCAGAGGAGCCGACCCCAGCTGTGTCGTCCATCACGGCCCAGTCTAGGTCCGCGTCGCTGAGGAGCTCGTCCACGCGCGGAGGGCTGAGCAGACTCATGTGTTCCTCCCCGTCGACCGTCTCGCCTCGGGCACCCTGTCGGTGCCGTTCAGTAGGGTGGAACCGATGAGCACTCACCGGTATTCCCCCCGCGCCGCAGGCAGCACAGGCTCTTATGCCGCCCCGACCGCCAGCGGCCCGCTGTCCGCATCGCTGACGATCCCCGGATCGAAGTCGCTCACCAACCGCGAGCTCGTGATCGCCGCCCTGGCCGACGGACCTGGCCGGCTGGTCGCCCCGCTGCACTCCGACGACTCCCGCTACATGGTCAGCGCCCTGCGGGCGATCGGCATCGGCGTCGAAGAGGTCGACGGGGACGGTGAGTTCGGTCCAGACCTCATCGTCACCCCGGGGCGGATCACCGGCGGGGGCACGGTCGACTGCGGCCAGGCCGGCACGGTCATGCGCTTCGTCGCCCCCCTGGCGGGTCTCGCCGAGGGCGAGGTGCTCATCACCGCGCATGAGAGCGCTCTGCACCGGCCGATGGGCGCGATGATCCAGGCGCTGCGCGACCTCGGCGTCGACGTGGACGACGAGGGCGGCTGGTCGCTTCCCTTCACCATCCGCGGCCACGGGCACATCCGGGGCGGACGCATCGAGATCGACGCGTCGGCGTCGAGTCAGTTCGTCTCCGGCCTGCTGCTCGCCGCACCGCGCTTCGACGTCGGGCTGCACCTCGTGCACACCGGCGAGCGCCTGCCGAGCCTGCCCCACATCGACATGACGATCGAAGCGCTCAGCCGCCGCGGCATCCGCATCGAGCGTCCCGCCCCCGGCGAATGGCTCGTCGAAGCGGGCGTGCCGCGGGCCAAGGAGATCTCGATCGAGCCCGATCTCTCCAATGCCGCGCCGTTCCTGGCCGCGGCGCTCGTCGCCGGTGGGGAGGTCGCGGTGTCCGGCTGGCCGATCCACTCCACCCAGCCCGGCGCGATGCTGCCGGAGCTCCTCACCGCGCTCGGCGCCCACGCGCACCGCCGGAGCGGTGTGCTCACCGTGCGGGCCGGCGACGGCATCCGCGGTCTCGATCTCGACCTCGGTGAGGCCGGCGAGCTCGCGCCGACGATCGTCGGCCTCGCCGCGTTCGCGGATGGGCCGACGACCATCCGCGGGATCGGGCACATCCGGATGCACGAGACCGACCGCATCGCCGCCCTGATCGGCAACCTGCGGGCGCTCGGCGGTGAGATCGACGAGCTCGAGGACGGCGTGCGCATCACGCCGGTGCCGCTGCACGGCGGGGTCTGGGCCGCGCATCACGACCACCGCATGGCGACCACCGGCGCGCTGATGGGCCTGCGCACCCCCGGTGTCGAGATCGACGACATCGGCACGACGGCCAAGACGCTCCCCGAGTTCACCATGATCTGGGAGCGCATGCTGCGCGGAGGCGCCTCCGCGTGAGCTGGCTCGCAGACGACGAGGACGACGAGGGCCTGGACGCCTTCGATGAGAGCCGCGTCCGTGTGCGGCCGAACCCGAAGGCCAACCGCCCCCGGACCAAGCGGCGCCCCGCTCACGAGGATGCCGAGACGGGCCGGGTCCTGGGCGTCGACCGCGGTCGCTACGCTGTCCTGCTCGGCGAGGACACCGCGCAGGAGCGCACGATCACCGCGGCGCGGGCCAGGGAACTGCGGCGGATGCCCATCGTCACCGGCGATGCAGCACGCGTGGTCGGCGACACCTCCGGCGCGGAGGGCACGCTCGGCCGCATCGTCGGCGTCGAGGATCGCACCTCGCTCCTGCGGCGCAGCGCCGACGACACCGACCAGGTCGAGCGCGTCGTGGTGGCCAACGCCGACCAGATGCTGATCGTCGTCGCGGCGGCGGACCCGGAGCCGCGGCCGCGACTGGTCGATCGCTACCTGGTCGCCGCGCTCGACGCGGGCATCCGGCCGCTCCTGGTCGTGACGAAGACCGACCTCTCCGACCCGGCGTCGTTCCTGTCCCACTTCGACGCGCTCGACGATCTGCGGGTGTTCACGTCCGCACGCGGCCGGATGCCGCTGGACGAGATCGGCGAGGCCGTCACCGGACACGCGACGGTGTTCGTCGGGCACTCCGGAGTGGGCAAGTCCACCCTCGTCAACGCCCTCGTGCCGGAGGCCGGACGGGCTACCGGGCACGTCAACCAGGTGACCGGCCGAGGACGCCACACATCCTCGTCGACGGTGTCCCTGCGCTACCGCGGCCCCACCGGGAGCGGATGGGTCATCGACACCCCGGGCGTGCGCTCTTTCGGTCTCGGTCACATCGACCCGGACAACGTGCTGCGCGCGTTCACCGACCTGGCCGAGATCGCCGCGGAGTGCCCGCGGGGGTGCACCCATCTGCCCGACGCGCCGGACTGCGCGCTGATCGAGGCCGTCGAGCGCGGTGACCTTGCCGCGAGCCGTCTGGACTCCCTGCAGCGGCTGCTCGAACTGCAACGCCAGCGCGCGGCGTAGCACCGGCGCGGCGGGGGCACGGGGCCGGCCTCCCGGCCGGGCGGATTAGGCTGTGAGCATGACCTCGCGCCTGGAACCCGGAACCGCCGCCCCCGACTTCCGCCTCACCGACCAGGACGGCGCGTCCGTCTCTCTCGGCGATCTGCGCGGGGGCAAGGCGATCCTGTTCTTCTACCCGGCGGCGATGACCCCGGGATGCACGAAGGAGGCCTGCGACTTCCGGGACAGCATGGCGTCCCTGGAGTCCGCCGGCTACGCGGTGGTCGGCATCTCGCGCGACGAGCCGGCGAAGCTCGCGACGTTCCGCGAGCGCGACGGCCTGACGTACCCGCTCCTGAGCGACCCCGATCACGCCGTGCACGAGGCCTACGGCGCCTGGGGAGAGAAGCAGAACTACGGCAAGACCGTCCTCGGCGTGATCCGCTCGACGTTCGTGCTCGACGAGGACGGCGTGATCACCGAGGCGCTCTACAACGTCAAGGCCACCGGCCACGTCGCCCGGCTCCGCAAGCTGCTCGGCATCGACGCGGCCTGACCGCCGCAGCGGTTCAGTCGTCTTCCGCCGGCTCGGGATCGCGCCCTTCCCGCCGGGCGCTGGCGAGGATCAGCACGAGGCCGAGCAGTCCTGGCACCCCGACGAAGAGCAAGACCCCTCCCGGCACAGGGCGCACGCTCAGCGCGCTGAGCGCCACCGCGATCGCGATCACCTGCAGCACGACGCCCGCCGACCGTGCCCACGACCGACCGCGCGCGACCGCGATCCCGAAGACCATCAGCCCGACCGCTCCGGCCAGGGTGAGGACGATCAGGGCCACCGCGGAGACCGGCACAGCCGCCTGGCCGGAGAACAGCCCCCAGCCCTCGGCGAACGCGATCACGAGCAGCGCGATCCCCTCCAGCATGAGGACGGTCCCGGCGGCGCGGGCAAGGGCAGGGGCACGCATCAGTATCTCCTGGGTTGGGGAACGACCGGTTTCATACATACCAACTGGTGCATAACTCTTGATTACTTCCGTCTCCTGTACGACAATAGTTCACAGCCATGTGCTCCCACAGCGACGTGGGGCGAGCCTTCTGCTCGCAACACGACATCTTGCCGACTGCCTCTCGATTTCCCTCAGCAGTCGTGCGCTATCAAGGAAACCCAGAGGAGCCCCCATGGACTGGCGCGACAAAGCCGCATGCCTCACTGTCGACCCCGAACTGTTCTTCCCCGTGGGGAACACCGGACCGGCGGTCGACCAGATCGAGAAGGCAAAGGCCGTCTGCGCCCGGTGCACCGTCACCGAGATCTGCCTGCAGTACGCCCTGGAGTCCAGCCAGGACTCCGGCGTCTGGGGCGGTCTCAGCGAGGACGAGCGTCGCGCCCTGAAGCGTCGCGCCGCACGCGCACGCCGCGCCAGCTGAGCGTTCCCCCGACCCCGGCCGCGCACGGCAGGAACGCACACCTCCGGCTCGGAACCGGCGCCCGCCGCTGATCGGCGCGCCCGCGCGGATCCCCGCTCCCGGCGCGCGCCGGCGTCGCTAGCGATGCTTGCCGATCCAGAAGAGCGGGATCTCGATCGTCACCTCGGTGCCGCTCTCGCCGGACTCGCCCGCCTCCGAGGTGTGCCAGTCGATCGACCCGCCCAGCTCGCCCTGGATGAGCGTGCGCACGATCTGCGTGCCCAACCCTCGGCCCACCTGGCCCTCGGGGAGCCCGCGCCCGGTGTCGCGCACGCTCACGCGCAGATACTCCTTGGTGCGCGCGGCGTCGATCGTGACCGTGCCCTCCTGCCCGGCGAGCCCGTGCTCGACCGCGTTCGTCACGAGCTCGGTGAGCGCGAGAGCCAGCGGCGTCGCGTATGTGCTCGGGAGCACCCCGAAACGTCCGGTCGACTGCGTGCGCGCCCGCGTGTTCGGTGCGGCGGCCACCTCGGCGACGAGCTTGAGCACCCGGTCGAAGACCTCGTCGAAGTCCACCTGCTGGGTCAGGCCCTCCGAGAGGGTGTCGTGGACCACCGCGATCGCCGCGACCCGCCGCATCGCCTGCGTCAGGGCTTCCCGCGCCTCGTCCGAGTGGGTCCGCCGCGCCTGGATGCGCAGAAGGGACGCCACCGTCTGCAGGTTGTTCTTCACCCGGTGGTGGATCTCCCGGATCGTGGCGTCCTTGGTGATCAGCTCCTGCTCCTGGATGCGCTGCTCGGTGACATCGCGGCACAGCACGATCGCACCGATCCGGGTGCCGTGGTCGCGCAACGGGATCGCGCGCAGCGAGACGGTCACCCCGCGTGCGTCGATGTCGGTGCGCCACGGCGCCCGCCCTGTCGCGACGACGGGAAGGCTCTCATCGACGTCCCTGCTGTCCGGCAGCAGCTGCGCGGTGACCTCCGCGAGGGACTCCCCCTCGAGCTCGTCGACGAACCCCATCCGGTTGAACGCCGAGAGGGCGTTGGGGCTCGCGAACGTCACGATCCCGTCGACGTCGAGCCGGATGAGACCGTCGGATGCACGGGGCGCGCCCCGGCGCGGGGAGGTGGGGGCGGCAGGATCGGGGAACTCGGCGGAGGCGATCATCTCGAACAGATCGTCTGCGCACTGGTTGAACGTGATCTGCTGGCGCGAGGGGGTGCGAGACTCACCCAGGTTGGTGTGCCGGGTGAGCACGCCGATCACCCGGTGGGTGTCGCCATCGCGGCGCGCGATCGGCACGGCCCGCACGCGCGTCGGCGTCTCCTCGAACCAGTCCGGCGATGAGGAGTCCACGATGGCGCCGGACTCATAGGCGGAGCGCACCTGGGTGCTCCACTGCGGACGGATGCGTTCTCCCACGATGTCGCGGTAGAACAGCGTCGCGGCTCCGCTCGGTCGCGCGTGCGTCACAGCGACGAAGGAGTCGCCGTCGGCCGTCGCGACCCAGATGACGATGTCCGCGAAGGCGAGGTCGGCGAGGAGCTGGCCGTCGCCGGCGAGCCGGTGCAGCCAGTCCACATCCGCCTCGCCGAGGTCGCCGTGGGACTGCACGAGATCACTGAGCGTTGACACGCGACAAGCCTATGCGCTTGCTGGGACGATGCGGAGCACAGCGCCTCCCGCCCGGACCGCTGACGTGCTCAGAGCACGGCCAGGCTCGTCGCGCGCCAGCGGCGTTCGAAGGCCTCCAGGCGGATCGCGAGCGCCCGCGTGCGTGCGGGGGTCTCCACGATCACCGTGGCCTCGACCACACCGGGCGCCGGGCTCGACCGGTGCACGGAGAGCACGCGGAAGACCGGCCGCGACGGGGGCGTGCCCCGGGCGCTGCGCGCACGGGCGGCGAGACTCGCCCGCAGCAGGACGCTCCGGTAGGCGTCCTCGCTGAACCACCGGATCAGCTGGTCCACGTCACGCACGCCTGCCATGGCCTCGAGCACGCCCCGGGCCAGACCCTGCAGAAAAGCCTCGGTGTCGGGGAGAGGCCTCTCATCCGGCGGGGAGCTCGCGGTGTCGCGCGCCGTGCGCGCCAGACGGTCAAGCGGTCTCATGTCCATCCCCCCTGCACTGCCGTCGCGTCAGAGCTCGCGCCCGGACGCACGTGCGCCGAAGAGAACCGCTTCCCCCCGGAGCTGCCCCAGTAGAGCACACGGGCGGCACAGGGGCACAGGGCGCCGACGCCCCTGTGGACAGTTCCGCCCGCCATCGGTCGCCGTGCTCTACGCTCTGGTCCGTGCGGTGGGACGGCCTGTTCGATGACCTCGAAGACCAGCTCGCCTCGGAGTGGGAGGCGGAGCGTGCCGCCCTCGACGCCGAGGCGGAGCGGCTGCGCGTGTCACGGCTGGGCCTGCAGACGCGGCTGACCGTCCTGGCCGAGCTGCGCTCGCCGCTCGCGATCACGTTGCTCGACGGAACCGTCGTCGAGGACACGCTGCGATCGACGGGTGCGGACTGGGCCGCGGTCGAGGAGTCCGGCGCATCGGGCCCGCTCATTGTGCCGCTTCCGGCGGTGGCGCAGCTCACGCTCGCGCGCGGGGACCTCATCGCGAGCACCCGCGATGCGACAGGGCCCGATCCGCTGCGCGAACGTCTGACGCTCGGGTATGTGCTGCGCGGGCTCGCGAGACGTCGCAGAGCGGTGGGCATCCGGATCCGCACCGGTCAGATCCTCTCCGGAACCGTGGACCGCGCCGGGGCAGACCATCTCGACCTCGCGCTGCACGACAGGGGCGCCGCACGGCGGAGCAGAGACGTGCACGGCTATCGGCTGGTGCCCTACCGCGCACTGCTCTCGGTGGCCATCAGCGGCGGCGGCAATGACGTCCCCTGACGCCGCCGGACCGCTCTCGGCCGGGGCTCTGCGCGGAGGAGGCTCTGCCCGGACGTGCCTGCTCTGCCCGGACCTGTCCCCTCCGGCCCGACGTGTCAGCGTGTCGGCGGCGCCGCGCCCCAGACCTCGGGGAAGCTGGCGGCGTTGACCTGATGCCACAGGGCCATCCGGCGGGCGAGCTCCTCCTGTTCGGCCAGATACTCTTCGAGGCTGTCTGCGGCCACGCGCCAACGCGCCGGGGATCCGAGCTGCGCTCCGCGCAGCCGCCCGTCCATGAGGAGATCGACGACCTCGTCGACCCCGATGCTCAGCAGCTCAGCGACCTGTGCGGGGGCGAGGTAGCGCGCCCGGGGCTCCGGCTCTTCGGTCATGTCGTCCATTGTCCTCACCCTCCGGAGCCAGCGGAATGCACCGGAATAGATCTGTGGACAACTTTTCCGAACGAGACGGCGCCTCTGTGACGATGGCCGGGTGACAACGACACCGCGCTCCGAGCGCACCCGGTTCTGGGCTGACGTCCGCTTCCTCGTCGGGGCCGCGCTCGTGGTCGCCTCGATCGGGGGCGTCTGGCTGGTCATCTCCGCCGCGCAGCATGCGCAACCCGTGCTGATGGCGGCGCGCACCATCGTGCCGGGCGAGACCCTGACCGCGGCGCACTTCCAGGTCGCAGACGTCACTCTGGGCGTCGCTGCCGACCGGTATCTCGCCCCGGAGTCGCTCTCACCCGGCGTCATCGCGGTCCGGACGATCGAGCGGGGCGAGCTGGTCCCGGTCTCGGCCACGGCCCCCGCGGACGCCGCGCGCACGACGACCCTCGTGATCGACAGTGCCACCGCTGTCCCCGCGGCCGTGCGCCCCGGGTCGAGCGTCGAGCTCTGGCATGCGCCGCCGACGCCGGAGGGCCGCGGTTTCCAGGCGCCGCGCGTCCTGGTGGCCGACGCCGTCGTGGCGGATGTGCGCGAGGCCGGCGGGATGCTCGACCAGGGTCGCCGCAGCCTCGAGCTCGTGGTGTCTCGCGGCGATGTCGGCGCCGTCCTGGGGGCGATCGCCGAGGGTGCTGCGCTCTCCGTCGTGCCGACCACGGGGACGCGATGAGAACGCCGCGCCAGCCCCCTCCCGGGCCCTCTTCGGATCGGCGCACCCGGGCGCTCCTCGTCGGCAGCGCCATTGCCGGCCGAGCGGAAGACCTCAGGGACGAGGGCATCGAGATCAGGGGCATCCTGTCCACCGCCGCATGCGCACCCGGCCTCCTCGCGCGCGCGGGGGCGCTGGACGACGTCGACGCCATCGCGATCCCCGCCACCGGCGGTGTGCTCTCCGCCGAGCTGCTGGCGGCGTGCGATCGGGCCGGGGTGCGCATCGTGCTCATCGGGGGGCAGACCCCGGCCGTGCGCCTCGCTCAGCGCCACGGCCTGGTCGGGCCCGTGCCCGCCGATGCAGCAGCCGAGGACCTGGCGTCGGCGCTGTCCGCCGCACACCCGGACATCGCCGGCGCCCTGGCGCCCGAGCCTGGCCGGGTGATCGCGGTCTGGGGCCCGCACGGTGCGCCCGGCCGCACCACCGTCGCCCTGCACCTCGCCGCTGCGATAGCCGCGCCCGAGCGGCGGACCGCGCTGATCGACGCCGACACGCACGCCCCGGCGCTCGCGCTCCTGCTCGGCCTGGATGACGACGGCCCCGGGGTCGCTGCGGCCTGCCGCCGTGCGGGGCTGGACGCGCTCGAGCCCGCGGAGCTCGACCGGCTCTCCGCACGACTGACGACCGCCGGCGGACCTGTCCTGGTGCTCTCCGGGCTGAACCGGCCGTCACGCTGGCCGGAGCTGGACGCCGGCCGCCTGCGCACCACGCTGGGGTGCTGCCGGGCATGGGCCGAGAACACGGTCGTGGACACCGCTGCGGCCCTCGAGGCCGACGAGGAGATCATCAGCGACGTCGGCATTCCGGCCCGCAACGCCGCCGCCATCGCGAGCCTCTCCGAGGCCGACGCGGTGGTCGCGATCGCCGCCGCGGACCCGGTGGGCATATCCCGCTTCGTCCGCGGCTACGCGGAACTGCGCGCCGTTGTCGGCGCGACTCCCATTCACGTCGTGGTGAACCGCGTCCGGCCCGGTCCGCTCGGCCTGGAACCCCGAGCACAGATCCGGCGCACCCTCGAGCGCTTCTCGGGGATCGACGAGGCGGTGTTCCTCCCAGACGATCCCCGGGCCCTCGACGCGGTGCTGCTGCAGCGCCGCGCCGCGGGCGACCTGATGCCGCGATCCGCGTTCGTCTCCGCGCTGCGGCCGCTCGCTGTCGCGCTCAGCGCGAGAGCGGAAGCGGCTCCTGCCGGTAGGACGCGAGGAAGTTCCCGAGGCGCTCGATGGCCTCGGAGATCACGCGCGGCTCCGGCAGCGTCACCACCCGCAGGTGATCCGGGGCATGCCAGTTGAACCCGGTCCCCTGCACGAGCAGGATGCGCTCTGACACCAGGAGGTCGTAGACCAGCCGTGCGTCGTCGTGGATCTCGTGCACCTCCGGGTCGAGACGCGGGAACGCGTAGAGCGCACCGGCCGGCCGCACGCACGTGACGCCGGGGATCGCCTCGAGCCCCTGCCACGCGGCATCGCGCTGCAGATGCAGCCGCCCGGACGGGGCAATGAGCGCGTCGATCGACTGCACACCGGACAGCGCAGCCTGCACGGCGTGCTGCGCAGGGACGTTCGCGCACAGCCGGGTCGAGGCGAGCAGCTGGATGCCCTCGAGGAACCCGCGGGCGTGGTCCTGAGGCCCGGTGATCACCAGCCAGCCGGATCGGTAGCCCGCGACACGATAGGTCTTGGACAGGCCGTTGAAGGTGAGGCACAGCAGATCGGGCGCCACGGCGGCCGTCGGAACGTGCACGGCGTCGTCGTAGAGGATGCGGTCGTAGATCTCGTCGGAGAGCAGGAGCAGCCCGTGCTCGCGCGCCACCGCGACGATGCCCTCGACGACGGCACGCGAGTAGACGGCCCCGGTGGGATTGTTCGGGTTGATGATGACGATCGCCTTGGTCCGGGGCGTGATCTTGGCACGGATGTCCTCGAGGTCCGGCTCCCAGCCCTGCTCCTCATCGCAGACGTAGTGCACCGGGGTGCCCCCGGCCAGGCTCGTCATGGCGGTCCACAGCGGATAGTCCGGCGCCGGGATCAGCACCTCGTCCCCCTCGTCGAGGAGCGCCTGCATCGTCATCGTGATGAGCTCCGAGACGCCGTTGCCGAGATAGACGTCGTCCGGGTCGACCGGCGGGAACCCCTCGACCTGCTCATAGCGGCTGACGACGGCCCGGCGCGCGGAGATGATCCCGCGGCTGTCGCTGTAGCCGTGCGCGTGCGGCAGCGTCGACAGCATGTCCTGGACGATCTGCGGGGGTGCCTCGAAGCCGAACACCGCCGGATTGCCGGTGTTGAGCTTGAGGATGGTCTGCCCCTCCGCCTCGAGCCGCGACGCCTCGACGAGGGCCTTTCCGCGGATCTCGTACAGGACGTCCTTCAGCTTGGAGGACTGATCGAACTGGCGCTTGGTCATCCGAGCATCGTACCGCTCCGCACCCGCCGCTCCCCGCCGGGCGGCCCGCGGACCTGCCACGCTGGGCCGCCTGGTCCGATCTCCGGACCAATCGACGCGGAGCGGACGCCCCCGCGACATCACTCCGCGGTGTCGGCCGCGGGGTGAACGACGGCGAACCCGGGGGAACACACGGGCGGCCGCGCGAAGACGCGCGGCCGCCCGTGTGGCGATGCCTGTTCTGATCAGTTCCGGTCAGCGCTTCTTGTCCGCCGCCCGGCGCTCCGCCCGGTTCTGGGGTGCCGGCCCCTCCCCCTCGACGCGCTGGCCGAAGGCGCCGCGCTGGGCGGGCTGCTGCTCCTGCTGCGGGGCGGCCTGACGCGCGCGTGCCGTGGCGGCCTGCTGAACCTGGCCGCGTTCGTCGCGCACCTCGACGTCGCCGGAGTCGCTCGGCGCCGAGTATTCCAGGGGCGTCTCCGGCGCAGACTGCGCCAGCCCCTTCGCCTCGACCTCGGCACCCGCCTCGGCCGCGCGCACCTCGACCTCGAGGTTGAAGAGGTATCCGACGGCTTCCTCCCGGATCTGGCCCATCATCGACTGGAACATCGCGTAGCCCTCGCGCTGGTACTCGACCAGGGGGTCGCGCTGCGCCATCGCACGCAGGCCGATGCCCTCCTTGAGATAGTCCATCTCGTAGAGGTGATCGCGCCAGCGCCGGTCGAGCACCTGCAGCACCACCCGGCGCTCCAGCTCACGCGTCGCCGCCTCCCCGAGCGACGCCTCGCGCTTGTCGTAGGCGATCTTCGCGTCCGAGATGAGCTCACGCTTGAGCGCCTCCGCCGAGATCGCCCCGCGGCGGTCGCCGGCCTCGGAGACGACCTCGTCGATCGTGACGCCCACCGGATACATGGTCTTCAGATCGGTCCAGAGCGCGTCGAAGTCCCAGCTCTCCGCGTGCCCCTCTGCGGTGTGATCGTCGACGGTCGCCGTGACGGCGTCCTCGACGAAGTGCTGGACGCGGTCGCGGATGTCGTCGCCCGCGAGGATGTGACGGCGGTCGGCGTAGATGGCCTCACGTTGGCGGTTGAGCACGTCATCGTACTTGAGGACGTTCTTGCGCACCTCGGCGTTGCGGGACTCGACCTGCGACTGGGCGCTGCGGATCGCCCGGGAGACGAGCGTGGACTCGATCGGCACGTCGTCGGGGAAGTTGGTCCTGGCGAGGATCGCCTCGGCGGCGCCCGACTGGAACAGACGCATCAGGTCGTCGGTGAGCGACAGGTAGAACCGGCTCTCGCCCGGGTCGCCCTGACGGCCGGAACGACCGCGCAGCTGGTTGTCGATCCGGCGCGACTCATGGCGCTCGGTGCCGAGCACGTACAGCCCGCCGGTCGCGGCGACCTTCTCGGCCTCGGCGGCGACCGTCGCCTGCATCTCGGCGAAGGTCTCGTCCCAGGCCTCCTCGTACTCCTCCGGGGTCTCGACCGGGTCGAGGCCGCGCTCCTTGAGCGCCTGGACGGCGAGGAACTCGGCGTTGCCGCCGAGCATGATGTCGGTGCCGCGGCCGGCCATGTTGGTCGCGACGGTCACGGCGCCCAGCCGTCCGGCGCGGGCGACGATCTCCGCCTCGCGGGCATGGTTCTTCGCGTTGAGCACCTCGTGGCGGATGCCGCGCTTCTTCAGCAGCCCGGAGAGGTACTCGCTCTTCTCGACGCTCACCGTCCCGACCAGCACGGGCTGGCCGTTCTCGTGCCGTTCCGCGATGTCCTCCACGACCTGGGCGAACTTCGCCTGCTCGTTCTTGTAGACCAGGTCCGGCTGGTCCTTGCGGACCATCGGCCGGTTGGTCGGGATCGGCACGACACCGAGCTTGTAGGTCGACATGAACTCTGCAGCCTCGGTGTCGGCGGTTCCGGTCATGCCGGAGAGCTTGTCGTAGAGGCGGAAGTAGTTCTGCAGCGTGACCGTCGCAAGGGTCTGGTTCTCCGCCTTGACCGGCACGCCCTCCTTGGCCTCGATGGCCTGGTGGATGCCCTCGTTGTAGCGGCGTCCGGCGAGGATACGCCCGGTGTGCTCGTCGACGATCATCACCTCGTCGTTCATCACGACGTAGTCGGAGTCGCGCTTGAACAGCGCGAGCGCCTTGATCGAGTTGTTCAGGAACGAGATCAGCGGCGTGTTGGCCGACTCGTAGAGGTTGTCGATGCCGAGGTAGTCCTCGACCTTCTCGATGCCGGGCTCGAGGACGCCGACGGTGCGCTTCTTCTCGTCGACCTCGTAGTCCACGCCCGGCTCCAGGGTGCGAGCCAGCTTGGCGAACTCGGCGAACCAGCGGTTGGCCTCTCCCGACGCCGGACCGGAGATGATCAGCGGGGTGCGTGCCTCGTCGATGAGGATCGAGTCGACCTCATCGACGATCGCGAAGAAGTGGCCGCGCTGGACGAGGTCATCCTTGCGCCACGCCATGTTGTCGCGCAGGAAGTCGAAGCCGAACTCGTTGTTCGTGCCGTAGGTGATGTCTGCCGCATACTGCTCACGGCGCACAGCCGGGTTCTGACCGGACAGGATCGTGCCGGTGGTCATGCCGAGAGCGCGGAAGACGCGCCCCATGAGCTCGGACTGGTACCCGGCGAGGAAGTCGTTGACGGTGATGACGTGGACGCCCTCACCGGCGATCGCGTTGAGGTACGCCGGGAACGTCGCCACCAGCGTCTTTCCCTCACCGGTCTTCATCTCGGCGATGTTGCCCATGTGCAGGGCAGCGCCGCCCATGAGCTGCACATCGTAGGCGCGCATGCCCAGCGTGCGACGCGCCGCCTCGCGCACGGCGGCGAAGGCCTCCGGCATCAGCTGATCGAGCGTCTCGCCGTTCTCGTACCGCCCGCGAAGCTCCGCCGTCTCGCCTCGCAGCTCCTCGTCGGTGAGCTCGGCGAAGTGCTCCTCGAGGGCGTTGACGGCCTTGACGACCTGGGTGAGCCGGCGCCGGATGCGTCCCTCACCGGCGCGCAGGAGCTTCTCAAGAGGATTGGGCACGAGAGTCTTCTCCCTGTCGGTGGATCGGCGCCTGGATCCGGAGACCGTCCGGGTTCACAGGCATACCGCCCCATGTTACCGGGCCGTGACCTCGCGTTTCCTCCCGCCCGGCTGAGAGCCTCTGATGAGGATCCCCGGTCCCGCTCCGCCCACCCGGCGATCCGGGCGGGTATACATGTCCCGGGGCCCTGCACGTTCCGCGGCCCCGGGAGGTTGCATGTCCGTCCGCCACAGTCTGCTCGCGATCCTCGATCAGGGGCCGAGCTACGGCGCACGCCTGCGCGCGGAGTTCGACCGCCGCACGGGGCGGGCCCGGCCGCTCAACGTCGGGCAGATCCACCACACCCTCGATCGTCTCGAGCGTGACGGCCTCGTCCGCCGGGCGGAGACCGATGCCCAGGGGCACGTGTTCTGGACGATCACCCCGGCCGGCTCCCGTCAGGCCAGGGCGTGGCTGTCCTCCCCCACGCCGGAGATCGCCGGCACCCGCGACGAGCTCGCCCTCAAGCTGGCTCTGGCCGCCTCCCTCCCCCGCGTCGACGCCCGCGCGCTGCTGCGCACGCAGCGCGCGGCGGCGCTCGCGCGCCTGGAGCGACTGCGCGCCGAGCTCGACGACACGGACGGCGAGCCGGCGACTCTTCCCCGTGCCCTCGTGCTGGAGGCGATGGTGGCCGAGGCGGAGGCCGAGCTCACCTGGCTCACCCGTGTGGAGCAGCGCCTGATCGGGGACACCGCGATCGCGTTCGGCGGAGAGGGGCCGCGCCGCGGACGTCCGCCAAGGGAGAACAGCGACAGCGCGGGCCCGATCAGAACGTAGGATCTTCCCATGGCAGGGTTCTGGGGCAAGCGTCGACAGGCTCAACAGGAACGCGCGGCCCAGGACGCCGATCTCGCTCGTCGCGCCGAGGAGGCGCTGGTCTCCGCCGACGAGCGCATCCGGATCACTGCCGACGAGCTCGCCTTCGCGGTCGCCGAGCTCGGCGAGACGATGACAGCCGATCTCTCCGCCGCCCTCCACAGCGTGCGCACGCACCTGCAGGAGGCCTTCGCGCTGCACCAGCTCAACCATGATGAGATCCCCGACACCGAGGAGGAGCTGCGCACACGCAACGCGCGTATCGCGCAGCTGTGCGAGTGGGCCGAGTCGCTGCTCGACGAGAAGACGGAAGCTCTGAAGGACGCCGTCGCCGCCGTGCGCCGTGCACCGGAGGTGATCGCCCAGGTGCGGGCGGACGTCGCCCGTCATCAGGCGCGCCTTCCGCAGGCCAGGGAGACCATCGAGCGGCTCGCGGCGCGCTACGCGCACAGCGCTGTGCACCGTATCGAGGCGGGGGCAGACGAGGCGGAACAGCTGCTGTCGTTCGCCCTGCACAGCGCGGAGGTCTCCGAGCGGCGCCGCAGCGCGCGCCGCAACGAGGAGGCGGGGATCGCACTGGAGACCGCCACGGAGGGCGTGCGACGTGCGACGGTCATCCTCGACGGCATCGAGGACTTCGAGATCGAGGCGCTGCGCGCGGAGTCCACGCTCGCCGAGGTGATCGCCGATTCCCGGTCCGATCTCACGGTGGCGCGCACGGCGCCGCAGACGCCGGCCGTCCTCGCCGCCACGGCCGCCCTCCGTGCCGCGCTCGACGGCCTGCCCGCCGCCGGGGCGCGCAACGACCCCTTCGCCGAGCTGAGCGCGCTGCGCGAAGTCAACGCAGCGCTCGACGCCGCGGTGGCCGTCGCCCGGCACCGCGAGGCGCATCCGCTCCCCCCTGTCGAGCACGTGCGGCACGCCCTCTCCGACGCCGACCATCAGCTGAGCGTCGCGCGCAGCGTGATCGCCGGTCACCGCGGCTGGATCGGCGCAGACGCCCGCACCCGGCTCGCGGAGGCGGAGCGGCTCCGCGTGGACGTGGACGCGATGATCGCCCCGGAGGACACCCGCGAGCACGCGCTCGTCACCGCCCGGCGGATCGGTCAGCTCGCTACGGAGGCGTTGCAGGCAGCGCAGCACGACATCGACTCCGCCCGCCCCGCCCAGGGCTGGGGCGGCGACGCCTGGGGCGGGATGGGCGGCGGCCGCCGCGGGGGCGGGGGCGATCTCGTCTCCGGCGTGCTCGGCGGCCTGGTGATCGGCTCGATCCTCGACGGCATCTTCGACTAGGCCCGTTCCCCGCGCCAGCCCCACGCCAGCCCCACGCCAGCCCCACGCGTGCCCCGCGCGTGCCCCGCGCGTGCCCCGCGCGTGCCGAGTCACCAGGATTTTCAGGCCCGCGGGCCTGAAAATCCTGGTGACTCGGCGGGCGCGGAGCGCGGTCTCGACGTGACGCGGCCCCGCTGCCGAAGCGAGCGGGGCCGCGTGCGCGGTGCGTGCGATGCGGGTGCGTGCGGTTAGGACGCCGCCTCGACCAGCGGGGCGGCCTGCGTTGTCAGCGAGATCACGCCGTAGTCCCAGCCCTTGCGGCGGTACACGACGCTCGGCTGATCGCTGCGCGCATCGATGAACAGGAAGAAGTCGTGGCCGACCAGCTCCATCCGGTCGACCGCCTCTTCGACGGTCATCCACTCCGCGTCGAAGCTCTTGGTACGGATGACGACGGGCGAGTACTCCTCTTCCTCCGTCTCCACCACGGGGATCGTGCCGGTGGCGACGGCCTGCAGCACATCGACAGAGGCCGGCTGGACATCGATGCCCTCGAGGGAGCCGCTGCCCTTCTCGAAGTGTGCACCACGGGGGTGGTTGCGTCCGTCGACGCGACGTTCCTTCGCCCGACGCAACTGCTCGGTGAGCTTGTCGAGCGCGACATCGAGAGCGGCGAACTTGTCTCCGTCGCTCGCCTCCGCCCGAACCACCGGGCCCTTGCCGACCACGGTGAGCTCGACCGTCTCATCGTCGAGGCGCCCCTGGCGATAGGTGCGATGGGTGACCTTCACGTCGAGGCGCTGAGCGCGCGGGGCGAGATTCGCAACGCGCGCCGCCTTCTCCTCGACGACCTCGCGGAACCGATCCGAGATGCCCACTCCGACACCCGTGATGTTCGTTTCCATCGCTGCCTCCTTGTCCCGGTCCGGCCAAGGGCGGACCGTGGTCGCCTTGTGTGACCCCCACCGTATCCATACGGTCACGCGCTTGTCACCATCCGTTTTCCCGCGTGTCACGATTCCCTGCCGCCGGTTCTGCACCCCCCTCCCCCGATCGCCCGGGAGTCGCCGCGAGCACCACCCCGCCGGCAACCACGAAGCCCGCGGACCGTAACGCGCGAGCGGCCTCGTCGAGCGTCGCACCGGTGGTCATCACGTCGTCGACGACGACGACATGCGCGCCGGGCGACACGCGCCCGGCGCGCATGCTGTGCGCGACGTTGCTGCGCCGCGCCTCTGGCCCGAGCCCGCGCTGGTCTGCCGTGCGCGCGCGCAGCACGAGCAGCCGGCGTCCGCCGGCACCAGGGAGCCCTGCCGCACGGATGAGGAGCTCCGGCACGCGGTAGCCGCGACGACGAAACGCAGCGGAGGATGTCGGCACCGCGACCGCTCGGGCGCGCGGCTCGCCCAGCGCGCGCCACGCGGACCGCAGCCCCGGTGCCAGCGGCCGCAGCAGCGCGGTGCGCCCCTCGTCCTTGACCGCACGGATCATGCGCGCCGGCACCCCCGAGAAGGGAACAGCGGCGATGACGGTCAGTCCGCCCGGCGTGCGGACCCGCCGCAACGGGATCGTCGCGCACGCCGCACGGCAGTCGCGGCACGGGTCGGGTCCCGCGGAGCCGCATCCGATGCAGATTGCGCCGAGGGCAAGAGCGAGGGCGTCGGCCAGGGCGTCGCGAACGGCGTCGGGAAGGATCGGGCGGCGATGCATCCCCCGACGATGTCACCGCCGTAGCCGCTCACGCGCGGAGTCGCCGGAGACGGTGGAGAGCCGGTCGCTGCGAAGAGCCGGGGAAGGACCGGCCCCGGAAACGTCAGCGGAGCCCGCGATCAGCCGGCGGGGACCTGGGTCGCGAGCACGATCACATCGCTGACGACGGCCTGCCACGTGGGGCCCTGTCGCACCGAGACCACGCCGTCTCCGCTGAGCAGACGCGCAGCCGCCGCTGCGTTGCCGCCGGTGAGGGCGATCGTCCCAGCCGGCACCCGGCTGGTCGACGACGGCCCTCCGACGCGCTGCTCGAGCAGGAACGTGTCATCGCCGTCGCGCACCAGGACGCCGACGGTCTGGTCCCCGAGCCAGGCGATGGCGAGCGGCTCGCCCTCGATGACCGCCAGCCGGTTCATCTCCCCCACTGACAGCGGGGTGCCGTCGGCATCGCGCTCGATGCCGAGCACGACGAGCCAGCGCTCGTTGCCCACCGTGACCACCGCCGCGAGACGCGAGCCCTCCCGCGACGCGGCGATCCGATGAACGCCTCCGACGCGCTCCGACAGATTGCCCACCGGATGCGGTTCGAGACGGGCGTCCCACGTCAGGAAGCCCTGCGGCGCGTGTGCGGCGGCGCTCCAGACGAAGCCGAAGGGATCCAGGGTCGGGGCGACCGCATCCCGCGGCAACGGGATCTCATCGCGCTGCTCACCGGTCACCAGAGCGGCCACGCCGTCCGCGGTCCGCACGAGGGCACGCCCGGACGACGAGGCATCGATCGCCACGACATCCGGCATCCGGAGCAGATCGGGGTCGACGCCGCCGAACGAGGACACCACCCCGCCGGCGGCGAACCCGAAGGCGTCCGCGGTGAGCACAACGGGATTGGGGTCGACCGCGGTGCCGGCGACCGGCGCCCGCCCCGCGTCGAGCGGGCGCCCCGCCACGCTGAACCGCACCTCGGTGACCCCCACGCCGCTGAGGCTGCGCTCGAGCTGGGTCCGCATCCTGTCCAGGATGAGCGGGTCGACCTCGAGGGCGGCGGCATCGAGCTCGACATCGGCGACCTGCGCGCTGACCGGCACGGCGTCACGGGCCAGCACGACACCCGCCGGGAAGGCGGTGCGCGCCGTCGCGGCCAGCCACTCGCTCGGCTCGCCGGCGATGACGGTCTGCGTGATCCGGGTCGCCACGTTCGAGCGCGTCGGGAACCACCGCACGTCCGGGATGAGCCGCGTCCACGTGGCGTCGTAGAACTGCACCGCGTGGGCGGCGAAGATGTCGCCGAAGTTCTCCACCTCGAGCACGATGCCGTCCGGACCCTGGTCGATCCGCCACTGTCCTGCCGCGTCCTGCTTCAGCCGGAACACGAGCTCAGCGGGCCCGCGGCGCTCGGAGTAGCTGCCGGCCTCATCGACGCCGGCGATCTGACGCAGCTCGACGGTGACCTCGGCCTGGCCGTCACCGGTCTCGACCATGCGGAACGTGCGCTCCCCCGCCGAGGCGTCCACCGTCACCCCGGCCGTCGGATGCCACTCATGCCGCATGGTCTCGGCGAGGAACTGCTGGGCGATGGCCCAGTCGCCCGCCGGGCTCACGCCGGCATCGAGAAAGCCGCGGACGATGTCGATCGGCTCCGCGTCCTCCGCCGGTCCCTCCGAGAGGTAGGTGATGTCCTCGATCGTCTGCGCCTCGTTGATGGGCAGCCCGGGCTTGACCGGGCTCTCGGTGGGCAGGCTCCCGCACCCCACCAGCGCTGCGCACAGCACCGTCAGACCCGCCAGCGCACGCATGCCACGGTTCATCGCGCATCCTCCTGTTCGTCCAGGCCGGCCGCGCCGTCCCCCGCGCCGTTCGCGCTGAAGGGCTCTGAGGCGATCCCCGCGATGTCCGACACGCCGTCGTCGCTCGTACCGGACTCCTGGACGACCTCGACCGGGCGCGTCACGGGCAGCTCGACCAGCGGATCCTCCGGCTCGAGCGGCACCGGGGCGGCACCGTCGATCGGACCGGCCCCGCGCGGCAGGGTGAGGACGAAGTTCGTGCCCACCCGCGGCTCAGACCACACCTCCAGGCGCCCGCCGTGCAGCCGCGCGTCGCCGAGCGCGATCGACAGGCCGAGCCCGGTGCCGCCGATGGTCCGCACGCGCGATGGGTCTGCCCGCCAGAAACGGTCGAAAACGCGCTCCGCGTCCGACGGGTCCATGCCCATCCCGAAGTCACGGACGCCGACCGCGACCGCGCGCGAGTCGGAGTCCGTCGTGACCAGCACCGGTTTGCCGTCGCCGTGCTCGATCGCGTTGCCGATCAGGTTGCGCAGCACCCGGCGCACCCGCCGCGGATCCATGTCGACCGGGGTGTGCCCGCCCGGGGCGTTGATGCGCAGCACGGTGTCGTGCCCCTCGGCGAGCGGGCGCATCTGCTCCACCACGTCCGCAGCCAGCATCGCCAGGCTCGTCGGCTCGAGCTCGAGCTGCACGGACCCTGCGTCGTAGCGGCTGATCTCCAGCAGGTCGCCCAGGAGCGTCTCGAACCGCTGCACCTGGGCGTGCAGGAGCTCGGCGGAGCGAGCGGTGACGGGATCGAAGCCGTCGCGCTGGTCGTTGATCACATCCGCCGCGAGGCGAATCGTCGTCAAGGGGGTGCGCAGCTCGTGGGACACGTCGGACACGAACCGCTGCTGCACCAGGGAGAGCTCGCCCAGCTCCTTGATCTGGGATTGAATGCTGTCGGCCATGGCGTTGAACGACCGGCCGAGGGTGGACAGCTCGTCCTCGCCGTGCACGGTCAGACGCACCCCGAGCTCCCCGGATGCCAGCCGAGCGCTCGTCTCGGACGCCTCGACCACCGGCATCACCACCGACCGCACGACGAGCCAGGCGATCGCGGCGATCATCGCCACCAGGAGGGCGCCGGCGAGCCACATCGCGCGCTGCACGGCGGCCAGGGTCTGCGCCGTCTCGCCCAGCGGATAGGCGATGTAGAACTCATACGTGCCGGACTCCGGGACCTCGATCTGCTGACCGACCACGATGCCCGGCACGTCCTGCCCCGGGAAGCCGCCGAGGGCGACGGACTGCCACCACTGATCCGGACTCGTGGCGACGTAGGCGTGCAGCTCCGGCGAGATCACATCCGCCGACAGCCCGCCCACGAGGAAGTCCGGCGGCGCGATCGCCGAGAACTCGGTGTCGATGCGGAAGCCCGCCAGCATGTTCGACTGGGACACCCGGGCGATGTCGGCGCGCACGCTGCGCATCAGCGACTGCAGCGCCGTGCGGTCGCCGTGCACGTCCGCGGCCTCGAAGGTGCGCTGCGCCTCGGCCACCGCCCGACGGGCGTCCTCGAGGACCTGGGTCTTGCGCGCCTCGAACAGGCTGTTCTGCACGGCGAGGACCATCGCGACCCCGGTGACCAGAACAGCGGCGGAGGTGAGGACGAGCGCGAAGGTGAGGGTGCGGAAGCGCAGCGAGCGCCGCCACGTGCGGGCGATCCTGCCCGGCCATCCGCGCCAGCCGACGCGCACCGCCTCTGCGCGGACGACCCCGGTGCGGACCGCGCCGGATCCTCCCGCAGAGACGCGCCCGGTCGACACCCTGCGCCTACGCGACGCCGCCGGCGCGGTAGCCGACGCCGCGCACGGTGGTGACGATCTTGGGGTTGTCCGGGTCGAGCTCGACCTTGGCGCGCAGGCGCTGCACATGCACGTTCACCAGCCGTGTGTCGGCCTTGTAGTGATAGCCCCAGACCTGCTCGAGGAGCATCTCGCGCGAGAACACCTGCTGCGGCTTCGAGGCGAGCGCGACCAGGAGCTGGAACTCGAGCGGGGTCAGCGAGATCGGTGTCGTGTCGCGGCGCACCTCGTGGGCGTCGACGTCGACGACGAGATCGCCGATCCGCAGCACCTCGCCGCCGACCGGCTGCGCGGGCCGGAGCCGGGTGCGGACGCGGGCGACGAGCTCCTTCGGGTTGAACGGCTTGACGATGTAGTCGTCCGCGCCCACCTCGAGTCCGCGCACCACGTCGGCGGTGTCGCTGCGCGCGGTCAGCATGATGACGGGCACCCCGGACTCCGCCCGGATGCGGGTGCAGATCTCGATGCCGTCCATGCCGGGGAGCATCAGATCGAGCAGCACGAGGTCGGGACGCTCGAAGCGCCACCGCTCGATCGCCTGGCCGCCGTCTGCGCAGAAGACGGGCTCGAAGCCCTCGGTGCGCAGGACGATGCCGATCATCTCCGCCAGTGCGGTGTCGTCGTCCACGACGAGGATGCGTGCGGTCATTTTCTGCGAAGCCGTCCTTCTCGCTCGCGCGGCCGGGGTCCGGGCCGGGGCCGCGTGTCCTCCAGCGTACTTCACGGCGTCCTCACCGCTGCGGACGGTCGGTCGCGCCTGCGCGTGTCGGATCGCTGTGACACGATGGGAGGGCGTCGGAGCGCAGCGCGCGACCGCGGAATGAGGATTATGAGCACGCCGTCCTGGACCCCGGCCTCGAAGGCGGGGCTCATCCCCCTGCACCCGTTGAGCTTCGGCACCGTCCTCGGCAGATCCTTCAGCGTACTGCGCCACAATCCGCGCGTGCTGTTCGGCTTCGCCGTCGTGGTCCAGCTGATCGTCCTGCTGCTCACCGTCGCACTGGTCTCGTGGGCCACGGTCGTGGGCATCAACCGGATGGCCACGGTGCGTCCCTCCTCGGACGACTTCCTCACGATCATGGCGGGCACCGGTGCGTCGATCATCGCGGTCTCGCTCATCGCCGCACTCGCCTCTGTCGCGCTGACCTCGATCGTCCAGGGCGTGGTGGCCGCGGAGGTCGCATCGGCGGCCGTCGGCGAGAAGGCGCCCCTGCGGGTGCTGTGGAGCCGCCTGCGCCCCGCGCTCTGGCGCCTCATCGCGTGGTCTGCGCTGATCTCCGCGGTCGTCCTTCTCGGCATCACGCTGCTCGCCGCCCTCATCTGGGTGGTGGCGATCACCGGTGACACGGCCGCGATCGCCGGCACGATCATCCTGATGGTGCTGGTCGGACTCGGGCTGATCCCGCTCGTGGTGTGGCTGATGACCAAGCTCCTCCTGGTGCCGTCGATCCTCGTTCTCGAGCGCGCCACCCTGCGCGAGGCGATCGTGCGCTCCTGGCGCCTCATCCGCGGGCGGTTCTGGTTCGCCTTCGGCATCATGTTCCTGATCGGCCTCGTGATGGGTGCGGCGACACAGGCGGTCTCGAGCATCGGGACGCTGGCGATGTCGTTGTTCGGCTTCGTGTTCGAGCCGACCGGCGCCTCGGACACCGGCGCGATGATCACGATGGTGGCCGGCCTGGTCATCTCCCAGATTTTCGTGCTCATCCTCCAGGCGATCACCACCATCGTGCAGAACTCCGCGGGGACGCTGATCTACGTGGATGCGCGGATGCGTTATGAGGGGCTCGATCAGGCGCTCCTGGCGTACGTCGAGCGCCGTGACCTGGGCGCGGAGGCCGACCGTCTCGGCGACCCCTGGGTCGTGGACCCTGCCCGGGCCGTGACGAGCGCGCCTCCGCCGAGCCAGGCGCCGCCGGCACCCGTCTCCTTCCCCGCCCCGGTCTATCCCGGCCAGGCCTATCCCGGCCCGGCCTATCCCGGCCCGGCCTATCCCGGCCAGGCGGGATCCGCTCCGCAGGGATACCCGGTCGGCTCTGACGCGTCGGGCAGCCCGTACGCGCCCGCCGCCGCACCCGCCGCGCCCGCCGCCCCCTGGCCGGGCGCCGCACCCCGGAACGCTCCGGCGCCGCCGCCGCCCTCCGCTCCGCCCGCGGCGCCCCCGGCGCCCGAGGACGCGGCAGGGGCACAGCCCGCGCCGCCGAGCGACCGGTGGACAGCACCGGGCGAGGGACGCGGGTGACCGCGCCGCTGAGCCTCTTCTCCGTCGGCGTGGAGGTCTTCGTCCCCGACGGCGACGAGGCGCGCGAGCTCGCCGCTCAGGAGCTCGCGAAGGCCCGGTACGCCGATGCCGTGCCGACGGCGTTCGACCGTTTCGCGCGCGGTGTGGTCGAGTTCGTCCTCGGCCTGTTCGACACCTCCGGCGCGGGAGGGGCGGCGTCCGTCGTGCTCATGATCGTCGGCGCGATCCTCGTCGCCGCGGTCATCGTGATCCTGGTGCTCTTCGCCCGGCCACGCGCCCAGCGCGCACGACGCCGGGCGGCGCGCGAGCTGCTCGGCAGCGATGACTCCCGCAGCGCAGCACGCCTGCGTCAGGACGCCGAGCGCGCAGCACGCGGCGGGGACTGGAGCGCGGCCGTGGTGCTGGGGTACCGGGCACTGGCACGCGGGCTGCTCGAGCGCGATGTCATCGACCCGCTGCCCGGAGCGACGGCACAGGCGATCGCCCGCGAGGCGACGGTCTCCTTCCCCGATGCCGCACGGGCGCTGCGCGCCTCGGCCGCAGCGTTCGACGATGTGCGCTACCTCGACCGGCCAGGAAGCGCGGACGCCTACCGCGAGATCCGTGAGACCGACCGCGCCCTCCAGGTGGCGACGCCCGTGTTCGACGCGGCGCGCCCCTCTGTGTCGGTGCCGGCATGAGGGACGCTGCGCCGGTCTCGACGGCCGCTCCTCGCCCGCAGCGGGCCAGGACGATCCTGACCTGGGCCGTCATCGCGATCGCCGTTCTCCTGCTCGCCGGGCTCGGTGCGCTGTTCGCGCGCAACATGCCGACCGGCTCCGCCGGTTTCGCGCCGGACAACAACGGGCGCGCCGGCACCTTGGCCCTGGCCGAGATCCTCCGCGCCCAGGGCGTCGAGGTCGATATCGTCACCTCGCGCGAGCGCGCGGCGGAGCTCGCCGGTGCCGGGGTCACCCTGGTGACAGCAGACCCCGCCCCGTTGAGCGACGAGGCCGTCACGACCCTCTTCGATGCCTCCCAGCGCACCGTGCTGATCTCCACGAGCACGCGCGCGCTGCGCCTGCTGGGCATCGCCGATGTCGGGACCGCTGCCGGCACGGGAGCGGTCACCGCCGACTGCGATGTCGCCGAGTTCGCCCGCGTCGGCGCGGTGGAGCCCGGGCGGCTGCTGATTCCGGCGGAGGACGCCGTCGGCTGCTTCCCCGGCGCGGGCGGCTACGGCGCCGTCCTCGGCGAACGCGATGGCGTTCCGGTGGCAGCCGTCGACGGCAGCGCCCTGTTCGACAATGAGCACCTCGCCGAGAACGGCAACGCAGCCCTCGCCCTCGCCCTGCTCGCTCAGGAGCCGCGCGTGGTGTGGTACGTGCCGACACCGGGCGACAGCGACATCGTCGTGGACGCCCCGGAGACACTGGCCACGATGACGCCCCGCTGGGTTACCCCCGCCATCGTGCTCCTGCTGGCGTCCGGCGTGGTGGCCGCCCTGCACCGGGGACGGCGCTTCGGGCCGCTCGTGGCCGAGACCCTGCCGGTGACGGTGCGTGCGTCCGAGACGATGCAGGGACGCGCCAGGCTCTCGGCCGCCGCAGCCGACGCCCCGCACGCGGCCGCAGCGCTCCGGAAGGGCTCGCTGCAGCGCATGGCTGTGCGCCTGGGACTGCCCGGTCACGCGTCGGCGGAACGCATCGCCGACGCCGCAGCCGACCGGCTGCGCGTGCCCAGAGCGGCGCTCCGGGAGGAGCTTCTCGGGGCGCTGCCCGTCGACGACGCCGGCCTCGTGGAGTCCGCCCGCCGCCTGTCCTCCTGGGAGGACGCACTCGAGACGACACACCGTATCGAAAGGAACGCCCTGTGACCGATCCGCTCTTCTCCGCTCCGCCTGATCCGGCGCACCCCGGCCGGGCGCACCAGCCCGCCACGAGCAGCGTGCCGGCCGACGACGCCGCGCTCCGCGACGCGATCTCCCGCGTGCGCGCCGAGATCGACAAAGCGGTGGTCGGCCAGGGCGGCACGGTCACCGGTCTGCTCGTCGCCCTCCTCGCGCGCGGCCATGTCCTGCTCGAGGGCGTGCCAGGGGTTGCCAAGACCCTGCTCGTGCGCACCTTCTCCCGGGCACTCGGCCTCGATACCAAGCGGGTCCAGTTCACCCCGGACCTGATGCCCGGCGACGTCACGGGGTCGCTCATCTACGATGCGCGCAGCGGCGGATTCGACTTCCGCGAAGGACCGGTGTTCACGCACATCCTGCTCGCGGATGAGATCAACCGCACCCCTCCGAAGACCCAGGCCGCGCTCCTGGAGGCGATGGAGGAGCGTCAGGTCTCGGTGGACGGTCGCACCCTGCCGCTGCCGGACCCGTTCCTCGTCGCCGCGACGCAGAACCCGATCGAGCACGAGGGCACGTACAGCCTTCCGGAGGCACAGCTCGATCGCTTCCTGATGAAACTCGTGGTCGGCCTGCCCGACCGCGACGCCGAGGTGACGGTGCTGCGCCGCCACGCCGATGGCTTCTCGCCCCGGGAGCTGGCCGAGATCCAGACGGTCGTCACCCGCGAGGAGCTGCTGGCCGCCCAGGACGCGGTCGGACGCGTGCAGGTGACCGACGAGGTGCTGGGCTACGTGGTCGACCTCGCGCGCGCCACCCGCCACGCCCCCTCCGTGCAGCTCGGCGTGAGCCCGCGCGCGTCCGCAGCGCTGCTCGCCGCCGCGAAGGCGTGGGCCTGGCTCAACGCGTCGCCCGCTGTCACACCGGACCATGTGCAGACCATGCTGGTGCCGGTGTGGCGCCACCGCCTGCAGCTGCGCCCCGACGCGCTCATGGAGGGCGTCTCGGCCGATGCGGTGCTGGCCTCCGTGGTGCAGCAGACCAGGGTCCCGATCTAAGGAGCTCCGATCCACTGTGTTCGTCACCGGCAGGCTCGCCCTTCTCACCGGCCTCGGCATCGTGCCGCTCGTCCTCCTCTCGACCGCCGGCCTCTCCCCCTGGGCGGTCGCCGGAGGATGGCTGCTGCTGTGCCTCCTGGCGGCGGGCGTCGACGTGGCGACCGCGGCAGACCCGCGAGCGCTGCGGGTCGGGCGCACCCTCCCCTCGCGCGTGCGCCTGGGTGAGCCGGTGCCCGCAGCGGTCACGCTGCAGAACCTCGGGTCGCGCACGATGGCGGCCCTGGTGCGCGACGCGTGGCAGCCGACCGCCGGAGCCCCGCCGGAGCGCAGCGAGGTCACCGTGCCGCCCGGAGAGCGGCGCAGGGTGATCGTGCCGCTCCTGCCCCGGAGGCGCGGCGAGCTAGTCAGCGAGTTCGTGATGGTCCGTTCGCGTGGCCCGCTCGGGCTCGCCGGGCGGCAGGCGAGGCACGACGTCGTGGGCACGGTTCGCGTGCTGCCGCCGTTCACCTCCCGGCGGCATCTGCCGTCACGGCTCGCCCGGCTCCGCGAGCTCGACGGCAACACGAGCATCCAGGTGCGTGGCCAGGGCACCGAGTTCGACTCGCTCCGAGAGTACGTGCGCGGCGACGACGTGCGCTCGATCGACTGGAGGGCCACCGCGCGCGCCGGAACCACCATGCTCCGCACGTGGCGTCCGGAGCGCGACCGGCAGGTCGTGATCCTGATCGACACCGGCCGCACCTCAGCGGCCAGAGTGGGCGACGCCACCCGCCTCGACGCAGCCTACGAGGCCGCGCTCCTGCTCGCCGCGCTCGCCTCCGAGGCCGGCGACCACGTGCACCTGCTGCTCTACGACCGGGCGGTGCGGGGCCGGGTCACCGGCGTCGAGGGCCCGGCTCTCCTTCCGGCGATGTCCGACGCGATGGCCGGCGTCCACGCACGCCTGGTCGACACCGACTGGACGGGGGCTTTCGCCGCGATTCGGGCCGTGACCACCCGTCCGTCGCTTGTCGTGGTTCTCACCGCCCAGGACGCCCTGGAGTCGGCGCGGGGATTCCTGGGGGCGTTCCCGACCGCCACCCGCGCGACGACCATCCTGGTCGGGACGGTGACGGATGAGCAGGTGACCGCGCTCGCCCGCCTCCGGGACACTCGCGAGGACGTCTACCTCGCCGCGGCCGCGGAGCAGACCATCGACGATGCCCGTCAGGTCGCCGACGCCGTGCGCCGAGCGGGCGGCGAGCCGCTGACCGCCGACCCCGAGGCCCTGCCACCGGCGATCGCCGATCGCTACCTCGACCTGAAGGCCGCCGGACGCCTCTAGCTGACCTGGCCAGGAGACGCGTGAGGCCCCCGCCGTCCGGCGGGGGCCTCACGCGCTCGATCAGCGCAGGTCGAAGCGGTCCAGCTCCGTGACCTTGCCCCACGCGGCGGCGAAGTCACGCACGAACTTCTCCTTCGCGTCGTCGGCGGCGTACACCTCGGCGATCGCACGCAGCTCGGAGTTCGATCCGAACAGCAGGTCGACGCGCGTGCCGTGCCCGACGAACTCGCCGGAGCCGTCCTTGCGGCCGGCGAAGGCGAACGATCCGGGGTCGAGCGGCTTCCACGTGGTGCCCAGGTCGAGCAGGTTCACGAAGAAGTCGTTCGTGAGCACACCCGGCGTGTCGGTGAACACGCCGTAGTCGGAGCCGTCCCAGTTGGCCGCCAGGACCCGCAGTCCGCCGACCAGAACGGTCATCTCCGGCGCGGTGAGGGTGAGCAGGTTGGCGCGGTCGAGCAGCAGGTGCTCAGCGGGAACCGCCGCATAGTCTCGCGAGACATAGTTGCGGAAACCGTCGGCGTTGGGCTCGAGGTAGCCGAACGACTCGACGTCGGTCTGCTCCTGCGTGGCATCCGTGCGACCGGCGTGGAAGTCCACGACCACGTCGACGCCGGCGTCGGCCGCTGCCTTCTCGACCGCCGCATTGCCGGCGAGCACGATGAGGTCGGCCAGCGACACGCGGACGCCGTCGGTGCGCTCCGCGTTGAACGATGCCTGGATCTCCTCCAGCGCACCGATGACCCGGGCGAGACGGGCCGGGTTGTTCGCTTCCCAGTCCTTCTGCGGCGCCAGACGGATGCGGGCGCCGTTGACGCCACCGCGCTTGTCACTGCCGCGGAACGACGCCGCCGCCGCCCACGTCGCCGAGACGAGGTCGGAGACGCTGAGGCCGGAGTCCAGGACGCGCTTCTTCAGCTCAGCGGCGTCGGCGTCACCGATCAGTTCGTGATCGGCGGCCGGCAGCGGGTCCTGCCAGATGAGCTCCTCCTGCGGTGCCTCGGCACCGAGGTAACGGCTGCGCGGACCCATGTCGCGGTGGGTCAGCTTGAACCACGCGCGGGCGAAGGCGTCGGCGAACGCCTCGGGGTCGTCCTTGAAGCGACGCGAGATCTTGCCGTACTCCGGGTCGAAGCGCAGCGCGAGGTCGCTCGTGAGCATGCGCGGCTCACGCCGCCCGCGCGAGTGCGCCATCGGCACCATGTCCTCACCAGCGCCGTTCTTCGGACGCCACTGGTTGGCGCCGGCCGGGCTCTGGAAGAGCTCCCACTCGTAGGCGAAGAGGATGTGGAAGAACTCGTTGTCCCAGCGGGTGGGGTGGTAGGTCCAGGTGACCTCCAGGCCAGAGGTGATCTGGTCGTCGCCCTTCCCGGTGCCGAAGTTGTTCTTCCAGCCCAGACCCTGCATCTCCAGACCGGCGGCCTCGGGGTTCTGCTCCAGGTTGGCGTCCGGTCCGGCCCCGTGGGTCTTCCCGAAGGTGTGCCCGCCCGCGATGAGCGCGACGGTCTCTTCGTCGTTCATCGCCATGCGCTTGAACGTCTCGCGGATGTCGTGGGCCGAGGCGAGCGGATCGGGGTTGCCGTCCGGGCCTTCCGGGTTGACGTAGATCAGCCCCATCTGCACGGCCGCCAGGGGACGGTCCAGGTCACGGTCGCCGCTGTAGCGCTCTGAGCCCAGCCAGGTGGTCTCCGGACCCCAGTACACGTCGTCGTCCGGCTCCCACGCGTCCACGCGGCCGCCTGCGAAGCCGAAGGTCTCGAAGCCCATCGACTCGAGCGCGACGTTGCCGGCGAGGATCATGAGATCGCCCCACGACAGTGACTGACCGTACTTCTTCTTGATCGGCCACAGGATGCGGCGCGCCTTGTCCAGGCCGACGTTGTCCGGCCAGCTGTTCAGCGGCGCGAAACGCTGCTGTCCCGTGCCGCCCCCACCGCGACCGTCCATCACCCGGTACGTACCGGCGCTGTGCCACGCCATCCGGATGATCAGCGGTCCGTAATGGCCGAAGTCGGCCGGCCACCACGCCTGAGACGTGGTCAGGACCTGCTCGATATCGGCCTTGACGGCGTCGAGGTCGAGCGACTCGAAGGCGGCCTGATAGTCGAAGTCCGCCCCGAGCGGGTTCCGCTCCGCGGTGTTCTTCGCCAGGATCTTGATGTTCAGCTGCTCAGGCCACCAGACCCGGTTCGCATCGCCCATCGTGGGATGCGGCTGCGCGTGGATGACCGGGCACGCGCCGCCGGACGGCGTCTGCTCGTCGGGAGCATCGGTCACCGTCACGGACTGGTCGATGCCGGCGACGTCGTCGCCGATTCCGGGAATCTGGTCAGGAGAGTCGGTCATGGTGTCCTTCCATAGTGCGGGCAGAGGAGGAATGAGTCTGAGGGGGTGCCGCGGTCGCACCGGTGCAGTCGGCGCAGAGGCCCCAGTAGGTGACCTCCGCGGCGACGATGTGAAAGCCCGCGACATCGGCGGGCGTCAGGCACGGGGCGCGACCCACCGCGCAGTCGACATCCTGGACAGCGCCGCACCGGGTGCACACCACGTGGTGGTGGTTGTCCCCGACGCGCAGCTCGAACATCATCGGGTGCCCAGCCGGCTCGATCCGTCGCACGAGACCGGCGTCGGTGAGATCGCCGAGCACGTTGTAGACCGACTGCAGGCTGGTCGACTCCCGGTGCGCGCGGAGGGCCGCGTGCACGTCGTCTGCGCTCGCGTGCGGGCGGGTCCGCAGGGCGTCGAAGACCGCACGCCGGGACTCCGTCACACGCAGCCCTGCCGCGCGGATCGCCTGTTCGGCGTCGGGGTGGCGAGCGGGCTGATGCACACTGCCAGCGTAGCCCTTTTTTGATTCACTCAAAAAAGGAGCGACCCGACCGCCGCCCGGCGCGCCTCCGGCAGGCCCGCGGCGCGGCCGTCATTCTGAGGGTGCGTCGGGGGGCGCTCGCCTTCCGACTGCACGCAGAAAGGAAGCCATCATGAGCGAGACCTCCTGGACTCCCACGACCGCGCACAAGCTCGTCGCCGAGGCGGTGGGCACCCTCGTCCTCGTCCTCGGCGGTGTGGGGACCGCCCTGTTCGCCTCGAACTACTTCACCGACCCGGGATCGTCCGGCGCGGTCTATCTCTCGATCGCGCTCGCGTTCGGGCTCACCGTCGTCATCGGCGCCTATGCCTTCGGCCCCATCTCGGGCGGCCATTTCAATCCGGCCGTGACAATCGGCATCGCGACCGCCGGGCGGATGCCCTGGCGCGAGGTGCCGGCCTATCTCATCGCCCAGGTGGTCGGCGGCCTCGTCGCTACGACCCTGATCTTCCTGATCGGCCTGTTCGGTCCGGACGGCTGGCTCGAGGGCGCCCGCAGCGCAGGTTTCGCCAGCAACGGCTTCGGAGCGGCGTCGCCGTCGGGCTTCGGCATGGGCGGCGTGATGATCGCCGAGGTCGTGGTGACCGCGGTGTTCCTGTTCGTGATCCTGGGCACCACCTACCCGGAGCGCGCGACGCCCTTCGCCGGCCTCGCGATCGGGCTCACCCTCACGCTCGCGCACCTCGTGCTCATCCCCATCGACAACGCTTCGGTCAACCCGGCCCGTTCGCTCGCCACCGCGATCTACGGCAACGTCGACTCCCTTGCTCAGCTCTGGGTCTTCCTGGTGTTCCCCGTGGTGGGAGCGGTCATCGCCGGGCTGATCCAGCGCGGGCTCCTGGACGGCGCGAAGCGATGACCTGCGCGGCACCGCGGGTGCCGGCACGCATCGGATGACGGTGCAGCGCACGGTCTCTTGCCCCGGGCCGCCGGTTCCGCCCCTCCGGGGCCGGGGGGATCAGCCCGCGACGAGCCGCGGCGTCCCGGCGTCGAACTCCTGCAGGTCCCCGGTCTCGCCCCGCCGCACCGCACGCCGACCGAGAATCAGCATGTAGGCGAGGAACACCCCCAGAGCGACCGCCCCGATACCGATCTTCACCGCCCAGGGCAGGGCGGAGCCCGTCACGAAGCCCTCGACCAGCCCAGACAGCGCCAGAGCGAGCACGAGGCCCAGCGCGATCGTGGAGAGCGAACGACCTTCGGCGGCGAGCGCAGCCCCCCGGGTCCGCGCACCGGGGGCGACCCACGCCCAGAACATGTGCAGCCCGGCGGCGGCGGCCACGAACAGGCTCGTCATCTCGAGCAGGCCGTGCGGAAGCAGGTGCAGGATCAGCACGTCGCCCTGATCGTAGGAGAGCATGACCGCCGAACTGATGCCGAGTCCGATCGCGTTCTGGGCCATCACGTACACCGGCCAGATGCCGGTGACACCGAAGATCACGCACTGCGCGGCGATCCAGGCGTTGTTGGACCACACCATGCCGGCGAACACCGCGGGCGGGTTCTCGACGTAGTAGTCGGTGAAGTCGCTCTCGGCGTACTGGCGCAGCATCGACTCGTCACCGATCGCGGCGACGAGGAGCGGATCCTGGGAGATCCACAGGCCGACACCCGCCACGATCGCGATGAACACCACCGCGATCACCAGCGTCGTCCACCGCACCCGGTACAGGGCTGCGGGGAGCTGATCGACGAAGAACCGCGTGATCCGCACCACCGCGTTCTCCCCGGTGCCGGTGAGCCGGAGCCGGGCGGCCGCGATCACGGTGGAGAGATACTCCCCCTGCGCCGAATCGCCCACGCTGGTCTTCAGCTCGGCCAGATCAGCGGAGGCCGCCCGGTAGCGGGCGACGAGCTCGTCGACCCCGGCGCCGTCGAGACGGGCGCGGGTGAGTTCTTCCAGTCGCTGCCATTCCGCACGGCGAGCGTCTGCGAGCGCATCAGCATCCACCTGATTTACTGTACCCATGTCTGTCACGCTCCCCGCCGAAGACGAGATCCTTTCCGGCGAGGCCGTCGCGATCGACGTGCAGCCGGTGGGCTTCCTCTTGCGAGCGCTCGGCGCGGCCATCGACGTGATCATCTCCGTGCTCGTGCTCGCCGGCCTGCTCTTCGGCGGCGGATGGCTGCTGGCGACGCTCGGAGCGGAGCCCGGGCTGACCACGGTGCTCAGCATCGGCGCCATCGTCTTCGCCGCGGTCGTCCTGCCGTGCACAGTGGAGACCGTGACCCACGGCCGCAGCGTCGGCAAGGTCGTCATCGGCGGACGCATCGTGCGGCTCGACGGCGGCGCGGCCGGGTTCCGGCACGCGCTGATCCGCGCACTGCTCGGCGTGCTGGAGATCTATCTCAGCGGTGGCGCGGTGGCGGTTCTCACCGGGACGCTCTCACCCCGGTCGCAGCGACTGGGCGACCTGGTCGCCGGCACCTATTGCCAGCGCACCCGCGCGCCCCGGCTCGTCGCCCGTCCCGCCGTGCTGCCGCCGGAGCTGGTCGGCTGGGCCCAGGTCGCCGATGTCGCGCGCCTGCCGGATCGCCTGTCACGGCGGGTGTCGCAGTTCCTCGACGGTGCCGCCCGGATGACGCCGGCCTCCCGCGCCCGCGTCGCTGAGCAGCTGGCCGCAGAGGCACGGTCCTTCGTCTCGCCGTGGCCGCCCGTCGCGGCGGAGACGGCGCTGCAGGGGATCTCGGTGCTGCGTCGCGAGCGCGAGCTGCGCTCGCTGCGGATCGCCGACGAGCGCGTACAGCGCCTCGGCGGGCGGGCTGTCGGCGTCTGACCGTCGAGCGCTGCCTCACCAGATCAGGCGGGCGTCACCAGAACAGGCCATTCCCGCCGGCATCCGCCTGTTCTGGTGATGCCCGCCTGTTCTGGCGCGGGGAGGATCCTCAGTAGCGGTAGTGCTCGAGCTTGTAGGGCCCCGCCACCGGCACGCCGATGTAGTCGGCCTGAGCCGGGGTGAGCTCGGTCAGCTGCACCCCGAGCGCATCGAGGTGCAGACGCGCGACCTTCTCATCGAGGAGCTTCGGCAGGGTGTACACCCCCACCGGATACTCGGACTGCTTCGTGAACAGCTCGATCTGCGCCAGCACCTGGTTCGTGAAGGACGCGCTCATGACGAACGAGGGATGCCCCGTGGCGTTCCCGAGGTTCATCAGGCGCCCCTCGCTCAGCACGAGGATGCTGCGCCCGTTCGGCAGACGCCACTCGTGCACCTGGGGTTTGATCTCCACCGACTCCGCGCCGACGAGGCTCTCCAGACCTGCCATGTCGATCTCGTTGTCGAAGTGGCCGACGTTGGCGACGATCGCGAGGTGCTTGAGCCCCTGCAGATGGGCCGCGGTGACGACATCACGGTTGCCGGTTCCGGTGATCAGGATGTCGACCTGATCGATCACGTCGTCGAGGCGCGCGACCTGGAAGCCGTCCATCGCGGCCTGCAGCGCGCAGATCGGATCGACCTCGCTGACGATCACGCGCGCGCCCTGCCCGCGCAGGGCTTCGGCGGCCCCCTTGCCCACGTCCCCGTAGCCGCACACGAAGGCGACCTTGCCGCCCATCAGCACGTCGGTGGCGCGGTTGAGGCCGTCGGGCAGCGAATGCCTGATGCCGTACTTGTTGTCGAACTTGGACTTGGTGACCGAGTCGTTGACGTTGATCGCGGGGAACAGCAGGGCGCCAGCCGATGCCAGCTCGTAGAGGCGGTGCACGCCCGTGGTGGTCTCCTCCGTGACGCCCTGGATGCCGGCTGCCACCCGTGTCCAGCGCGTCGGATCAGCCGCGAGCGAGCTCCGGAGCAGGTCGAGCACGACGCGCCACTCGTGGGGGTCGTCCTCCGCGGCGTCGGGCACGGCACCGGCACGCTCGTACGCGGCCCCGCGGTGCACGAGCAGGGTGGCGTCGCCGCCGTCGTCGAGGATCATGTTCGGGCCGTCGTGTCCGGTGGACGACCAGTCGAAGATGCGCGCAGCGCAGTCCCAGTACTCCTCCAGACTCTCGCCCTTCCACGCGAACACGGGCACGCCGGCGGGCTCGTCGACGCTGCCAGCCGGACCGACCACGACGGCGGCCGCCGCCTCGTCCTGCGTGGAGAAGATGTTGCAGCTGGCCCACCGGACCTCGGCGCCGAGAGCGACGAGCGTCTCGATCAGCACGGCGGTCTGCACGGTCATGTGCAGCGAGCCGGCGATCCGTGCACCCTTCAGCGGCTGGGACCGACCGAACTCCGCGCGGAGGGCCATGAGCCCCGGCATCTCGTTCTCGGCGAGGCGGAGCTGATGACGTCCGGCTTCAGCGAGGGAGAGATCGGCGACGGCGTACTGGCTGGAGTCGAGCATCTGGCCATTCTTGCACCCCGTCGCAGAGCATGCGGCTCAGGCGCGTAGGGTCTCGTGCCGCACGACGATCCAACCGGCGGGAACCGAGAGGCGGTCGGCATGGATCGCACAGAGGTCGTGGGCGTGCGGGTCGTCGCCGGCACCCAGTGGGCCCAGCGCCGCCATCTGGTCGCCGTAGTCGTAGGTGAGCGTCGCGACGGCCTCGCGCGCGCAGCCAACCTTCGAGCAGAGTCTTCCGTACATCTCTGTCAGCCTAAGGAGGCCGGCCTCTCGACCTCGCCAGACACGCTCTAGACTCGGAGACATGCCCCGCCGCAACCCTTTCCGCGCAGCGCAGCCGGCCCCCCGGCCTCGCCCCGCGCGGCACGGGCGGCACGGCCGCCTCGGCCGGAGCTCGGTGGTGCGCCCGCCGCTGCCCCCGATCGACGGGCGTGACGAACGGTTCGACATCATCGTGGACACCACGATGGAGTTTCTCCGCTCGGTGTGGCCGGAGCTGCGTGACGTGCGTGTCGACGTCGCCTCGATGCCTTTCCGCCACGATGCGGAGCGGATGCCCCGCTGGCAGATCGACCAGCAGGATCGGCGGATCGTGCTGTTCCGCGTGCCGATCGAGCGTCTGCTCGCCCCGGGACACGACGACGACCTGCACCGGCGGGTGTCGATCGAGAGCGCGGTGTTCCATGCGGCGGCCGCCTACGCGGGACGTGATCCGTGGGAGCTCGGCCCGCGGTACGCGGACTGAGCCTTTTCCGGCAATGTCCTCCTCACGGGGGACGTACGCATCGCGGCGATGCTTCTAGCATTCCCTCATGAGTGAGAACAGCTTCACGCCCGGCGATGACGTCTTCACCCCGCGCACCCGCGGCTTTGTCATCGACATCCGTCCGACCGTCTCGGGAAAGTGGGTCATCGGCGTCGAGGACGCCGATGGCGAGGTGACCTTCTTCACCGCGTCGGCGCTCCGCCACGCCGAGGACTGAGCGCGGCGAGGGCGGCACAGCACCACGTCGGTTCCGGTGCCCTTCCTCCCGCCATCCCGAACTCAGGCAGAACCGCGCGCAAGCGCCCGGAACAGGCGCCGGGGCGCGCGGGCGCGGAGCGGTGCCTGAGTTCGGGCGGGCACCGGCGGGGCGCCGGGCGCGCGTCAGGGGTAGACCGTGAGGGCAGGAAGCGCTCCGGGCGCCGGCCACAGCGCCCAGGCGGCGGTGCCGCCGGGGCCTTCCAGCGCGACCGCCGCACGGATCGGACCGTCCGACTCCAACCGGTGAACGCGCCCGGCGGCCACCGGGATCACCTCGGCGGCGCCCGGGGCGAGAACGATCCGCTGCTCCCCCGCATCGCCCGTGACGACGACAGTCGCCTCGGCGTCCCCGGCGTTGCTCACGTGCAGCCGGGCGGACTCGCCCGCCGGAACGGCGAACGACGTCGCCGCATCGATCACGGGCGCCGACGGCACCCACGCGAAATCGGCGCCCCGGCCGAAACCGGTCGTGTGCCACGCCGCGGCAACCACCGGCACATCGGCGTCGACGTCGACGCCGTACACGCCGGCGTCGAGACCGCTGAGGTTGACCTCCACCGGCACCCCCGCGCTGAGCGACACCGCCACCGGAGTGCCGGCCTGGCGCCCCGCGGCGTCGCGCACGATCACCGATGCCTCGCCGTCGCTGTCCGGAGCGAGCAGCCGCAGCGTGGTCGTGGCGGCCTCCGCCGTGGCCACCGCCCGGACGTTCAGTCCGAGGATGCGCTGCTGCTGGGCGGGAACCGCCGCAGCATCCTGCAGATCGATCCCGCCCGGCTCGAGGGTCCTGATGAGACTCGACTGCAGAACGGCGCGCACCGGGGAGCCGACCGCGTTCACCCGCAGCACGGGGCTGAGCTCGCCCGAGGCGCCCGCGGCCAGCGGGACGGCGGCCTGCGAGCGTGCCGGGACCACGACCGTGCTGTCGGAGCGCGCGCCCGCAGAGCCGAAGACCGTGAGCGAGACGGTCGCGGTGACCTCGCCCGGGTTCGACAGCAGCAGGATGTCGCTGGTGCCGGTACTGGCCGCACCGCCCACGATCCACGACTCCGTCGCGGCGGGCCGGCACGGCGCCGCGGCGAAACCGGCAAGATCGCTCGTCGCGAGTCCGATCGACTCTGCGGCCGCCGCCTCACTGGTCGTCGCACTGCTGGGCGGCTCCGCGACGAGGAGACGAACGCTGCCGTCCGCGATCTCGACGGTGACGAGCGGGTCGAGCGTGACCAGGTCCGTCGACGACTCAGTGATCGCATAGTCGCCGGCGACCGTCATCGCGAGGGGGTCTGCGACATCCCGGCCGATCGCGCGGAAGGGTCCGGCACACACGAGCGGCGTCGCTGCCGCCGCTCGTTCGACCGGCACGGTCGCAGGCGCCCTGCTCACCTCCGGCAAGGGCGCTGGAACGGCGAGCACCACGAGACCGACGGCCGCCGCGGCCAGGACCACACCGGTGATCACGCGCGCTGTTCCGGCCAGAACGGGTCGGCTCATCGGTTCTCCCCCTGCGTTCCGGGCTGCGGCGGCTGCTCGCCGGACGTCTTCTGGTCTCCGGCGGCCTCCGGGTCTGTCGGGGCGGGATCATCGGTCCGGTCCGGGGAAGGGGTGTCGCCGGAGGACACCACGTCATCGGAGGCGGACGATTCCGGCGCCGTGCGCCCTGCCGGGCCGGCGGGATCCTCCTCCGGAGCGTCCGCCCGATCATCGACATCGCCGGCCGCGTCATCCTCGGGCACCGCATCGACAGAACCCGACTCGACGGGCACAGACTCGCCGGGCACCGATTCGACGTCGACGGGCACAGACTCGACGGGCACCGGCATGCTGGGCATCTGCTCGGCCGCCGTCGGGGCTTGCGCCACCGATGTCCCCGCGCCGTCGCTCTCGTCCGGCCCCACCGGCACGGCGGCCTCGTCGAGCGGTTCGTCGACGGTCGCGACGGGCTCCGCTGTCGGCTCGAAGGCGTCCTCCTCCGGCTCATGGTCATCGCGGACGGTGTCGTCCGAGAGTCCGTCGTCATGCTTCCGCCGCGCGCGACGCGGCGGCGGAAAGAAGTCGCTTGCGACCGCGCCGACGACACGCGGCGCACGCCGCGCAGCACGCCGCGAAGCGCGGGTGGGGATCGCCAGCAGCAGCGCGACCGCCAGCACGACGAGCTGCGCGACGCCCACGAGGTGGGCGGTGGCACGCTCGGCAATGTTCTCGGACGGCGCGCGCGCCGGCTCGCCGTCGAGACGCCAGAGCACGCCCTTGTCGGTCTCGCCGACACGCACGAAGCCGGGACGCTGGTCGAGCGCGATCACGGCGTCGAGACGCAGCGCGCGGGCCGCGTCGCTCTCCCCGCCGGGCTGCTGCTCGAGCAGCACGAACCCGATCCCGGTGCTGCCCAGCGCCTCAGCCGCCTCGAAGTCGCGCGGCGAGACGAGATCGGCCGAGAGCTGGGCGACATCGCGCCCCACCGGCGCGGTCGCGGTGCTGAGCAGCGTGCTCTCGGAGCCGAGCGTGCGACTCGCACCCCACACCACCTGGGCCGCCAGGCCACCGTCTCCCTGCGGGGTCAGCACGAGCGTGCCCACCTCGCCGTCGCCGCGGGCCTGGGCAGCGACGAACGCGGGCAGGGTGGAGGCCGGGCCGTTCGTGAGCACGGCCGCATCGCGGCTGAGAGCCGTGAGCGACGGGACCGCCGAGACCGCGAGCGTGGCGCCGACCAGCAGCGCCGCGATCGTCCGCAGCGCGGGGATGCGCACGACCGTGTCGAGGGCGATGACCGCTGCGCCCACGGCGCCGGCCCACGCGAGGCTGAGGCCGGCGCCCGGCCAGAGCGGCACCGGCGTCGACTGGGTGAACGCCACCTGGATCCCGGGAGCGAGCAGGGCGGTGCCCAGGCCAATGAGGGCCAGCAGCAGGGCGCTGAGCCCGGCCCGCCAGCGCGGCGCGACGGCGGCGAGCAGCGCGAGCGCGCCGAGAGGCACCGAGAGATACAGGGCCCAGGGCGCTGCGGTGCCGAGGAAGGCCTCCCACCCGCCGGGATCGCTCGTCGGGAAGCCCGCGATGAGCGTCAGACGACCGGCGGCATCGGCACCGACCTGCGGGCCGGCCCAGACGGCGCCGGGGTCGGCGAGCAGCGCCCAGAGGTCGCCGTGGCGCAGCTGCCACAGCACCAGCGGCACGAACAGCGCCGCTGCCGGCACGGCGAGCCAGACCAGACGCACAGCGCCGCGGATCCGAGCCTGGACGAGAGCGACGATGATTGCGAGGACCCAGAGCACTGCCGCCGCCGGCAGCAAAGACGGCGCACTCGCGAGGACCCCCGCGACGAGGATGGATGCGGCGCCGGCGGCCCCCCACGACCGGTGCGCGGCAGCCGCGGCGAAGACCGCCCACGGCAGCAGGAGATGCGCGATCACCGCGGCCGGACGACCATCGATCAGAGCCACCAGGAACGTCGGGGCCAGCGCCCACGCGACGCCGGCCAGAATGCGCAGACCCGACCTGTTGGTGACGCGCGTCGCGGCGAACCAGCCGCCCAGCACCGCGCACGGCAGCGCGAGCACCCAGAGCACCACCAGCGCGAGCGACGGCGCCAGGGGGGACATGCTGCCGATCACGGCGACCACGCCGGAGAACGGATCCGCGGGCCCCACGACGCCCAGACCCACCCCGCGCATACCGAAGGAGGCATCGCGCCAGAGGCCGGCCACGGTCTCGCGCAGCGGCAGGAGACCACCGCCGCCCAGCACCGGCCACGCCAGGAGGGAGAAGAAGGCGACCACGCCGAGCACGAGCGCGGCCAGCACCGCCCACGCTCCCCCGCCGGAGAAGAAGCGCAGCTCCTGCACGGCTGCGCCCTCGGCACCCGCGTCGTCGTCGGCATGCTCTCGGATCTCGGCGCGTGTCACGCGCAGCGGCGCGAGGGCGGACCACGGGGTGGTCCGGTGCGCTCTGATCGCCCGGCGAGAACGCGCGACCGAGCCCCAGCGCACCATCTCCACACCGGCGGCACCCCACTCGGGAAGCACCTCGGCCGGCCGTTTGCCGATGAGGTGGTCGATCGAGCGCCACAGCGCGAGCGGCAGCAGGCTCAGCCAGTGCAGCGGCACGGCGAGCGCCGGGGCGTATGCCAGACGACGATGCAGCTGGGCCCGCCGGGCGACGAAGGCGCGAGAGGCGGCGCTGCGGTCATCGGCATCGGCGACATGAACGCGCGCGGCGGCGGTGAGCACGACGCGTCCGCCACCGAGACGGGCTCGCACACCGAGGTCGAGCCCCTCGTCCGCACCGCCCAGTGCCGGGTCGGGGCGCAGTCCGTCGCGCAGTTCCGCGCGGATCAGCAGACCGCGCAGGTCAGCGCCCAGGGCCTCGTCGCGAATGTCGTGCTGGCCCTGATCGAGCTGGCCGGTGACCAGATCGACCGCACGCCCGTAACGCGTCATGCTCTGGCCGTACGATGCCAGCTCGCGCGGCCGGTCTTCGACAAGCAGCTTGGGCGCCGCGATCGCCGCGGAGGGAGAGCGTTCCAGGGCCCCGGCGAGCTGCTCGAGCGCATCGGGCGCAGGCACCACGCCCGGCTCAAGCAGCCACACCGACGCGTCGGCGGCCACGCCGGGGAATCCCATGCCGAATGCCTGGCCGAGACCGGTGCCGGCGTCCGCGGCGATGATCGTGCCGACGGCCGCGGTGACGACGTCGCTGCGCCGAACGCGCTCAGCGGAGCCGCACACGACGAGCGTGATCGCCTGCACCGGCAGGGTCTGGGCAGCGAGAGCGTCGAGCGTGCGCAGCAGACGTGCGTGCGCGGTCGCGTTCGGCCGCATGACGACGATGACGTGGACAGGTGCAGGCATGGCTCACTCAGCCTAGGCGGCACTCCGCCCGGAAGCGGCAGCGCGCCCGCGCGTCAGGCAACCTGCTGTGACCAGCCGATCGACGCGCGGGCCCGCCACCGCCGCCCAGGACGCTAACTGGCCTGACGCTTGAGACGCCGGCGCTCACGCTCGCTGAGACCGCCCCAGATGCCGAAGCGCTCATCGTTCTGCAGGGCGTACTCCAGGCACTCCGCCCGGACCTCGCACGACGTGCAGATCCGTTTGGCGTCACGGGTCGAGCCGCCCTTCTCGGGGAAGAACGCCTCGGGATCGGTCTGAGCACAGAGCGCGTCGGCCTGCCACGCGAGCTCGCTCTCTTCGTCGACGTCCGGGCGACGGACGCCGGGAACCCCCAGATTGACGGGGTCGACGAACCAGTTGCCCGGCACATCGGCACGGTAACCGCTCATTTTCTTGCCCCCTGGTCTTCCCACCGCACCACGGTCTGATCCGTGGCACGAGCCTCTTGGCTCAACTAATTACACCCGTGTCATTACCCGCGGTCAAGTCGCACACCTTAAACCCTCAACTGCGCCTTGAAGCTTCATGCCGTGACCCGGCGTGTCGCGGGTGCGCGCCCCCACGGCGCGTCCAGCGCTCCGAGGTAACCTGATCCGCGATGGCGCAGTATTCGAGGATCTCCGTAGCCGCCCCGCCCACCGCGCCCGCGCGCGTGTCGTCCGGGCGGCTTTTGCTGCGCGGCTACGCGATCGTCGTGCTCGCGGTGATTCTGGCCCCCACCGCCATGACCCACGCGTTCGGCGTCACCGCGACCGTGGTGATCGGCGTGGCGCTCGCCATCGGCACGATCGCGATCGGCGTCCCGCTGCTGATCGCCCGCCGCGCGAGCGAGCCGTTCCCCTGGCGGCGGCTGCCGTGGGCCGGACTGGCATACCTCGCCGTGGCCCTGCTGTCCACGCTCTGGTCGGCCTGGCCCGCCACCACGGCGACCACCTCGGTGCTGCTGCTGGTCACCACGATCCAGGCCCTGTTCCTGCCGACCTGGCTCACCTGGCGTGAGCTGGTCCGTGCCCTCGGATCGGCGCTGCGCTGGCTCCTCGGGCTCTCCCTCGCCTTCGAGCTGTGGGTCTCCCTCGCGCTCGGACACCCCGTCCTGCCCTCCGGTGTCACCCCGACCGGCGACACGATCGACCCGCAGTGGTACTGGTCGCGAAACAACCTCATCGACGGCGGACGCATCCAGGGGGTCGTCGGCAACGCCAACCTGCTCGGCATCCTGGCCCTGCTGGGCCTCATCGTCTTCGCGGTGCAGTACTGGTCGCGCATCTCCCGTCGCGGCTGGAGCATCGGGTGGGGCCTGGTGGCCCTGTTCGTCCTCGCCCGCGCCGGCTCGGTCACAGCGGGCGTGTGCGCCCTGGCCTGCCTGCTCGTCGCCGTCATCGTCGTGGTGCTGCGCCGGCTCACCGAGCGCGGCGCCCGCCGCACGGCCTACATCGTGCTGTGGGCCGGGATCGCCGGAGGGCTCGCGGCGGTATGGTTCCTGCGCACACCGCTGCTCTCACTCGTGGGACGGGGTTCTGACCTCTCGGGCCGCGAGGGCATCTGGGACACCGTGCTCGCGCGCGCCGTGCAACGTCCGCTGCTCGGGTGGGGGCACGCCAGCCCCTGGATGCCGTGGGACCCGGCGTTCCACGGCTGGATCATCGACCACGACCAGAGCGTGATGCAGGCTCACAACATGTGGGTCGACACGTTCTTCCAGCTCGGGATCGTCGGCCTGATCCTCGTGGCCGTCGCGTACCTGGCCTTCGTCTGGCGGGCCTGGTTCCTCGCCGTCGACCGACCGCGCTGGGACATCCGCACCGACCGCCCCTACGCGCAGCTGACCCTGCTGCCGATCCTCGTCGCCACGCTCCTGCTCGTGCAGGGCCTGACGGAGTCCGGCCCCATCATGCTGTGGGGCTGGATGCTGATGATGATGCTGTCGTTCAAGATCAAGACCGTGCCGATCGTCGGGCGCGGTCTCAGCGAGCAGAGCCGGGTCATCGACCACGGCGAACAGCCAGGGCGGCGGATGCGATGAGCGAGGCGGACGCCTCCGGCGGAGCGCTCCGGCACCTGCTGGCATCGGCGGAGTTCGCCCGCGCATACGCGCTCACCGCGATCGGCGCCGTCTTCGGCGGCTTCACGATCGAACGGCTCGCTGGCGCAGCGACGCTCGGCGCCGTCCTCACCGCGCTGTGCGCGATCGGGGCCGCCATGCTCTTCGTCCGCAGGGACGAGCTCTCCGTGATCCGCCTGGCCCCCACCACGCTGGTGGCGCTGCTGCTGTGGGCCCTCGTCAGCCTGGCGTGGACCACGAGCCGCACCGGCACCGTCACCGGGTGGCTCGAGCTCGCCGGTGGCGCGCTCCTGGCGATCGTCGTGGGCCACACGCGCGACACGCTCCAGACGGTGCGCGCCATCGGCGACACACTCCGGCTCCTCCTCGCGCTGTCCCTCGGGATGGAGATCCTCGCCGGCGTGCTGCTGGACATGCCGTTCCCCTTCCTCGGCGTGACCGGATCCCTCGCGGAGGGAGGCCCCGTCCAGGGCCTGTTCGGCACCCGCAACATGCTCGGCTTCGTCGCCGTGCTCGCCCTGGTCACGTTCGTGATCGAGTGGCGCACGCAGTCCATCCCGCGGCCGCTCGCCCTCACGTCCATCACCCTGGGGTCGCTGCTGGCCGTGCTCTCGGCGTCCCCCACCGTCTTCGTTCTCGCCCTGGCATCGGCCGTGGCCGCGAGCATGCTGACCCTGGTCAGACGCACCTCCCCCGCCCGCCGCAGGGCCGTGCAGTGGATCCTGGGCGCTGCGGTCACGACAGGACTCGCCGTCGCCTTTGCCCTGCGTCATCAGATCATCCGGCTCCTCGACGCCGGCTCCGACTTCTCGGTGCGCGCAGACCTGTGGAACACGATGCTGGACTACATCGCCGTCCGGCCCCTGCACGGGTGGGGCTGGCACGGCGGCTGGGACGACGGCCTGTTCCCCTTCCGCGCGCTGAACTTCCTCACCGACGACAGCCACGCCTCTGCCCTCAGCGCCTTCTTCGACGTGCTGCTGCAGCTGGGCGCCGTCGGGCTCGTGCTGTTCGCCCTGCTGGGCGGGATCGCGCTCGTGCGCTCGTGGCTGGTGGCGAGCACCCGGCGCTCGATCGTCTACGCCTGGACGCCCCTGGTCCTGGTCGCTCTCGCGGTCGACTCGGTGTTCGAGAGCTTCACCCTCACCGGGCTCGGCTGGTTCATGCTCGTGCTGTGCGCTCTGCGCGCCGGGCAGGCCAGGTCCTGGCGGGAGGACATCGACGCCGCCGTCACCGGCACGATGCCCACCCTCCCGCCCGCGGGCCGCTGACGGCAGCCGCGCAGCGCCCGGCGCCTGCTGTCTGGGCGATCCCGCTCCGTCCCCGCGCGATCCTGCGCCACGACAGGGCAGGCCCACGGCGGACCCCGGTCGGCCCGTCACGCGGCCAGGGTCGCGGGCGACCGGCAGTCGGCTGCGTCCCAGGTCGGGGGGAGCGCTGCCGGGTATGCTGACTGCGGCTCGCGATCCGGCGAGCGCGACACCCCGGAGATCTCGCCTTGCCCCACGTCCTGCAGAAGCTCGTGTTCCCGCTCGACCGCGATCCGGACCTCCTTCCGCTCTACGCGGACCCCGAGACCTGGTCGGTCATCGATGAGGAGCCGGTGCGCGTCTCCAACCGGGCCCACCTGGGCAACATCCTCGGCCGCCACCGCGCCCGCGTCGTCGCGGGCCGCCGCGTGTCGCTCGGCACGTACTTCAACGCCTTCCCCGCGTCGTACTGGCAGCACTGGACGAGTGTGCGCGAGGTGCGGCTGACGGTTCGCACCACCGGGCCCGCCACGGTCCTCGTCTACCGGTCCAACGGTTCCGGCGTTCGCCAGCGCCTGGACAGCAGAGAGGTCAACGGCGACGCCGTGACCACCTTCGACCTGGCTCTGAACCAGTACAGCGACGGCGGGTGGATCTGGTTCGACGTCGTCGCAGACGAGAAGGCCGCGATCCTCGAGGGCGCAGAGTGGACCACAGAGCAGGAGCCCCCGCGCACCGGCAAGGCATCGCTCGGCATCACCACGATCAACAAGCCCGACTACTGCGTCGAGACCCTCACCGCCCTGGCCGACGCACCGGAAGCCCTCGAGCTGATCGACCGCATCTTCCTGATCGACCAGGGCACCCGGCTGGTCTCTGAGCAGGCGGGCTTCGATGCCGTCGCGGATCGCCTCGGCGAGACCCTGCAGATCATCCAGCAGCCCAACCTCGGCGGGTCCGGCGGTTTCTCGCGATCGATGCTGGAGGCCCTCGACCGCCCGGAGAGCGACTTCGTCCAGCTCCTCGACGACGACGTGCGCATCGAGCCGGAGTCGCTGCGCCGCTCGATCGTGTTCGGCCGCTTCGCCACCAACCCGGTGCTGGTCGGCGGGCACATGTTCGACCTCCTCAACCGGCCGAAACTGCACGGCTGGGCCGAGGTCGTCGATGATGCGCCGTTCATGTGGCGCAATCTCTACCAGGAACGGATGCCGCACGACTTCGGCGTCGCGAACCTGCGCCAGACCCCGCTGCTGCACATGCGCATGGACGCCGACTACAACGGCTGGTGGATGTGCCTCATCCCCCTCGCCGCGATCCGCGAGGTCGGCCTCGCCCTGCCGGCGTTCATCAAATGGGACGACGCCGAGTTCTGCCTGCGGGCCGGAGCAGCCGGCTTCCCGACCGTGTCGATGCCCGGCGTGGCCCTCTGGCACGTCTCCTGGGTCGGCAAGGACGACACCATCGACTGGCAGGCGTACTTCCACGCGCGCAATCGGATCGTCGCCGGGCTCATCCACTCCGACGTGCCGCGCGGCGGAACCCTCCTGCGCCACAGTCGACGCGTCGACCTCAAGCACCTCATGATGATGCAGTACTATCCCGTGGCCCTGCGCAATCAGGCGCTGCGCGACGTGCTCACCGGCCCCGCGCACATGCGCGCGCAGCTGGAGACGGCGCTGCCCCGCGCCCGCGCGATCGCGAAGGACTACCCGGAGACGATCGTGCACGCCGACCCGGAACGGGTGCTGCGCTCGCGGCGCGGACGTGTCGTGTTCGCACCACGCCGCCGTCAGAACGAGTTCGACAGCCCGACCGGACTGCGGCTGCGCTGGTTCACGCTCACAACCCTCGTCTCCCACTGGCTGCACCGTCCCCACCCTGCCAATGTCGCGCAGGCGGAGGTCGAGTTCGGCAAGGAGGACGCGATGTGGTGGCGCGTTCCCGCCTATGACAGCGCGCTGGTGAGCGCAGCAGACGGCTCTGGCAAGAACATCTACACGCGTGACCGCCGGGCCTACCGGCGGATGCTGCGCGAGTCCTTCCGGCTCCATGCCCGGCTGCGCAAGGAATGGCCCGCTCTGCAGCGCGCCTATCGCGAGGCCCTGCCGGAACTGGTCTCCCCCGAAGCGTGGCGCCGCACGTTCGGAGCGCAGCGATGAGCGGCGCCCGCGCGGACGCTGTGCCGTTCGACCCGGCGTCGGCGACGATCGTCGTCGTGACATACAACCGGTCGCATCTGCTCTCCGGGCTGCTCACGTCGATCACCGCGATGGATCCGAAACCGGGACACGTCGTGGTCATCGACAATGCATCGGTCGACGACACCACCGCGGTCGTCGAGTCGTTCCGCGCGGGTCTGGGCACCGAGCTGGTCTACCGCCGGCTGGAGGAGAACACCGGCGGCTCCGGCGGCTTCAGCGAGGGCATGCGCGTGGCCTACGAGCTCGGCTCCGAGTGGATCTGGCTGATGGACGACGACGTCGAGGTCATGCCGAACGGGCTGACCGCGATGGGGCGCTGGACGCCGCGTTTCCGCAGCATTCAGGGCCGGCGATACGACTACGACGGGAGCCCGTTCTACTGGCAGTACCGGATCGCCGAGCGTATGGGCATCCCGATCCCCTTCGCACCGGCCGGCTTCGATGCCTCCGGATTCAAGGAGATGAACAGCGGCTGCTTCGAGGGGATGTTCATCCACCGCAGCATCGTCGCGGAGATCGGCCTGCCGGATCCGCGCTTCTTCATCTACTGGGACGACCAGATGTACGGGTGGCTGGCCTCGCGTCTGACCACATCGGTGATCGTCGACGAGTTCGTGCTGCGTCGCACGCGCGAGATCAAGCAGTGGGACATGGGCATCCGGCACCTGAATGCCTCGAGCGACACCTACCGGTACTACATCATGCGCAATCGCGCATATATCAAGAAGTACTACCGCCATCACCGTGTCTACAACCCGGTGCTGTTCGGCCTCGGCACGGCGATGACCTTCGCCAAGGAGCTCATCCGCCTGGTGACCGTGGAGCGCACCGTCCGCGGCACGAGCAACCTCGTGCGCGGTCTCCGCGACGGCCGCCGGATCTCCCGCGACGCGTCCTGGCGTCCCATGCCCCCGCTCCCGCGAGCGGCCGCTTAACGTCCCCATTTCCGCGGAATGGGCGCCTTGTTTGGCCGCTCGGCGCAGGGTGTGGACAGGCGGGGACGCCGGTTGCGGGGACCGGGCAGAGTTTGGTGGCATGAAGCCAGCCGCGCCCCTGCCCGAGCATCTGCGCGGGAAGCCCTTCGCGGTGCGCGATGCGCGCCGTGACGGGGTGACGGCGGGCCGACTCCGCAGCGGCGACCTGGCAGCACCGCACCACGGTGTTCGCGCGGCGGGACTCGATCTGTCTTCGCTCTCCGCCCGTGCGCAGGCGCTGGCGACCGTCCTGCAGGATCAGCACGCCTTCAGCCACAGCACCGCGCTGGCGCTGCACGGCGCGCCCCTCCCCTTCTGGCTGGCGGATGCCGGGGCGCCCCTGCACGTGAGCACGATCGGCGGCAATCGCATCCGGCGCCCGGGGGTCGTCGGGCATCGGCTGCACGACGCCGTCCCGGTGGTGCACCTGCCGAACGGTCTCGTCGTGGTCGCGGCGGCAGACGCCTGGTGCCAGCTCGCCGAGCACGGCGCACAGAAACGACATCCGCTGCAGATCGACGACATCGTCGCCGCAGCCGACTTCCTGCTCACGGGTACACGCCGCAGCGCGGGGCAGCGTGACGCGCCCCGTTGCCGACCGGACGATCTTCGCGCCGCGGTGCGACGACACGGCAGGCGACGGGGCGCGCGTCTCCTCGCGGAGGCTCTGGTTCTCGCGCGCGGTGGGGCGGAGTCCGCACAGGAGACCCGGCTGCGCCTCGCGCTGGGACGCGCAGGGTTGCCGGAACCGGCGATCGCGTTCGGCGTGATGACATCACTGGGCGTTCTCACTCCGGACCTGGCGTATCCGCAGGCCCGGGTGGCGATGGAGTACGAGGGAGACCAGCATCGTCACGATCGCCGGCAGTGGCGCGGCGACTTCGCCCGTGTCCGTGCGTTCCAGGAGGCCGGCTGGGAGGTCATCCGCGTGAACGCCGATGACCTCCGCGCTCCCCATTCCATGCGCCGCATCACACGCCACATTCGCGCCCTCCTCCGCGAGCGGCCACACAATGCGGCCATTCCCGCGAAATAGCGACAACGGGTGGCCGCTCGCCTAGGGGTGGTCGGCGTTGTAGCGGGAGAGGACCTCGGAGATGGGGGCGTCCAAGACCAGGGCGCCGCGATCGAGGTACAGGCCCCGCGTGCAGAAGCGCCGCAGATCGCGCTCATTGTGGCTGACGAAGAACAGCGTGCGGCCGGCTGCGAGCAGCTCGTCGATCCGGCGATAGCACTTCTCGCGGAACGCCTTGTCCCCCACCGCCAGCACCTCGTCCACCAGCAGGATCGGCTCATCCAGCTGCGACACCACCGAGAACGCCAGGCGCACCTTCATGCCGTTGGAGAGATGCTTGTAGGGGGTGTCCTGGAAGTCCGCCAGCTCCGCGAACTCGATGATGTCGTCGTAGCGCCGCGCGATCTCGGCGCGCGGCATGCCGTGCAGGCCCGCGGTGAGCCGGACGTTCTCACGCACGGTCAGATCTCCCACAAAACCGCCCGTGAGCTCGATCAGCGGCGCCACTCCGCCGTTCACGCGCACGGCGCCCTCATCCGGCAGCAGCACCCCGGCGACGAGCTTGAGCAGCGTCGACTTGCCCTGGCCGTTGCGGCCGACGACGCCGATCGCCTCACCGGCGCGCACCGTGAACGACACGTCGCGCAGCGCCCAGAACTCCCCCGGTCGCGAGCGACGCCCGCGCCCGGCGAAGAGGTCTTTGAAGCTGCGCCGACCCCGTCGATTGCGGCGGAAGCGGATGCCGAGGCCGCTGACCTCCATCGCCATGCCGCCGAGCACAGTGTCCGTGGTGCGCGCCGCCATCACAGCTCCTTCAGAACGGTGCGTTCGAGGCGGCGGAAAACCATGACGCCCAGGAGGAGGATGCCGACAGTCATCACCGCGCCGATGCCCACGACCCTGCCATCCCACTGGTCCGGGAAGAACCCGACGCGGTACAGGGTGATGATGCCCGCCAGCGGGTTGAACGCGCCCAGGGTGTCGAAGGGCGCAGGGAGGTCGGGGATGCCATAGATGATGGGCGACGCGTAGAACAGCGCGCGCAGGATCAGCGCCGTGGTGCGCTCGAGGTCTGAATAGAGCACGCAGAGCGGGGCCACGAGCAGCCCCAGACCCACCAGGAGCATGGTCTGGAGGATCACGGCCACCGGGAACCACAGCAGGCTCCAGCTCACCTCTGCGCCGTTGACGACGGCGAACAGCACCAGCACCGGGAGGGAGAACAGGAACTCGATGCCCTTGCTCAGCACGATGCGGGTGACCCAGATCGAGCGCGGGATGGCGGTCGAGCGCACCAGGCGTGCGTCCTTGCGGAAAGCACGCGTGAAGTCGCTGACCGAGGTGTTGAACCACACCCACGGCAGCAGAGCGGTGATGAGGAACACGATGTAGGGCTGCTCGCCCACGGTGCGATCGAAGATCTGCGTGAAGACGAACCAGTAGATCGCGCTCATGACGAGCGGGTCGAGCACCGACCACAGGTAGCCGAGCATGCTCGTGGCGTACCGCACCCGCAGATCACGCGCGGAGAGCAGCCAGAGCGAGTGCAGGTAGCGGCGCGGCGTGCCGGGGGCGCCCGCAGTCGTCACGTTCATCGCTCCCGCCCGTCCGTTGTGGTCATATCGTCGCCAGCGTACCCGCTCACCACAGCGCCCCGAGTTGCGCGCGCAGGGCGGGCGCCAGCGTGTGGGCGAAGTCGGCCGTGAGGTGGTTGTCGTCGAGGTAGACCGCGACGCCGTCGATCTCGGCGCGGCACAGGCCCTCAGGGCAGATCCACGGGGTGAGGTCGACCGGGACGAGCGTGGGCACGGTCATGAGCTCCGCCGGGTTGACGGCGGCGAGCGCGTCCGCGGCCGGGCGATCGCAGTGGCGTCTCTCGAGAGCGCACTCGTAGAGGTCGACACTGCTGCGCGGGTTGTCTCGCACCCCGATCACCGCGATGCCGGCGTCGCCGAGCTGCGTTGCCAGGTCGTCTATTCCGGCGAGAAGACGCTCATCGGGGGAATCGACCGCGGCGGCGGTCACGACGGTGAACACGGCGTCCGGAACGAGCCACCGAGCGTAGTCGAGGGTCGCTACGCGCCAGTCCGCGCACACCCATTCCGCTTCGTCCTGCGGCACCCGCTCCTCGAGCGAGCACGCGCCGCGCAACAGCGACACGACGCCCCAGCCCTCTTCTGCGGCGATCGGCAGCAGAGCACCCATCATCTGCTCGGTGTGCGAGTCGCCGATCACGAGGATGACGCGTTCGGCTTCCTCCGCGCCCGGCGTCTGCCCGCATCCGGCCTGGAGGAGGGGGTCTGCCGGGAACAGGGCGGGCGAGCAGGCCATGTCGAGCGACACCCACTGCGCGTCCAGCTCGGTGGGGCGCGGCATCAGGAGCGGGAGGGCACCGGAGGCGGTGCGACCGTCTGCTGCGGCGGCGGCCTCGTGCTCATAAGCGGCCCTGGCCTCCTCGTTCTGCACGTGCACCACCATCTGCCAGGGCACGATCGCGATGGCGACCGCGGCGGCCGAGACCAGGATGACCGCGAGGTTCTGGCCGCGGCGGTGACCGCGAACGGCATCGGGGCGCAGCGGCCGGTCGACCAGGGCGGAGATGAGCCGGGCGAGCACGAGCGAGCAGAGCACGATGAGCGCGCCGTCGATCATCCCGGCGGATGTCTCGTCGCGCACGGAGAGGGTGAGGATCAGCACCGGCCAGTGCACGAGGTAGAGCGCATAGGCGTCGCGCCCCAGCGCCTGCACCGGGCGCGACTCGAGCAGTCTTGTCGGAGCGAACCGCGCCGGTTCGGATCCCGCCGCGATCACCAGTGCCGCCGCGAGCACCGGCCACAGCGCCAGGTAGCCGGGGAAGCCCCCGCGCACGTCGAGCACAAGACCGCACACGATGATCGCCAGCAGACCGGCCCAGCCGAGCATCGCCCGCAGGACAGCCGGAAGCCGGATGACGGGCGCCGCGAGGGCGAGCAGGGACCCTGCCGCGAACTCCCACAGCCGGGTGCGCGTGTCGAAGTAGGCGAACTCCTGCTGCGCCGCCGTGGTGACGACAGAGAAGATCAGCGACACGGCGAAGATCGTTCCGAACGCCACGGCCAGCAGGGTGCGCGCCGACCAGCCGGTGCGCCGGACGATCAGCCACACCGCCCAGAAGACCAGGGGCCACAGCACGAAGACCTGCCCCTGCACCGACAGCGACCAGAACTGCTGGAACACCGAGGGCAGCTCTTCGGCACGCGCGTAGTAGTCGACGCCGTCGACCGCGAGCACCCAGTTCTCCACGAACAGGAGCGATGCCCCGCCCTCGCGCCACAGCGCCGGCCACTGGGTCTCGGCGAGCAGGAACCGCCCCGCGATGAGCGTGAGCACGATCGTCAGCGCCGCCGCGGGCAGCAGCCCGCGAAAGCGCCGCGCCCAGTACGAGATCAGGTCGAGCCGCTCCCCCCGCTCGATCCGGCGCGTGAGCGACAGCGTCAGGAGGAACGCCGAGATCATCAGGAAGACGTCGACGCCCCCGGAGACCCGGTCGAACCACACGTGGTAGACCACGACGAGCAGGATCGCGACGGCTCGCAGGCCGTCGATGTCCCGTCGATAGCCGGATGACGCGGCCGGAACGGCCGCCCGCGTCATCGGCTCTGCGGTGGTCACGCCAGCTGGTTGTTCCACATCGACAGCGCAGAGCCGATGGCCATGTGCATGTCGAGGTACTGGTAGGTGCCCAGACGGCCGCCGAAGTGGACGTCCTGCTCGCCCTTCGCCAGCTCGCGGTAGGCCAGCAGGCCGGCGCGATCGGCGGGCGTGTTGACCGGGTAGTACGGCTCGTCCTCGCGCGTGGCGAAGCGCGAGAACTCGCGCATGATGACGGTGCGGTCCTTCGGGTACCGGTCGGCACGCTCGGGGTGGAAGTGGCGGAACTCGTGGATGCGCGTGAACGGCACGTCAGGATCGGGGTAGTTCATCACGCTCGTGCCCTGGAAGTCGCCGGTCTGCACGACCTCCTGCTCGAAGTCGAGCGTGCGCCAGGACAGCGCACCCTCGGCGTAGTCGAAGTACCGGTCGACCGGGCCGGTGTAGACCACCGGAAGCTGGCCGACGGTGTCGGTGCGGTTGAGCGGCTGCGCCGGGTCGAAGAAGTCGACGTCGAGCTTGACCTCGATGTTCGGGTGATCGGCCATCCGCTCCAGCCACGCCGTGTAGCCGTCGGTGGGCAGGCCTTCCCAGGTGTCGTTGAAGTAGCGGTTGTCGTAGGTGTAGCGCACCGGGAGGCGGCTGACGATGTCGCCGGAGAGCTCACGGGGATCGGTCTGCCACTGCTTGGCGGTGTAGTCGCGGAAGAAGGCCTCGAACAGCGGGCGCCCGACGAGCGCGATGCCCTTCTCCTCGAAGTTGCGTGCGGTGGCGACGTCGAACTCCCCCGCCTGCTCGCGCACCAGGGCGCGTGCTTCGTCTGGCGAGTATGCGGCCTGGAAGAACTGGTTGATGGTGCCCAGGTTCACCGGCAGCGGGTAGACGACGCCCCGGTGGCTGGTATAGACGCGGTGCACGTAGTCGGTGAACGTGGTGAACCGGTTGACGTACTCCCACACGGTCTTGTTGGACGTGTGGAAGAGGTGTGCGCCGTAGCGGTGCACTTCGATGCCGGTCTCCGGCTCATCCTCGCTGTAGGCGTTCCCGCCGATGTGGTGGCGACGCTCGATGACGGTGACCTTGCGCCCGGCGGCCGCCGCGCGCTCAGCGATGGTGAGGCCGAAGAAACCCGAGCCTACGACGAGGAGATCCATGCCGTCTATCGTATCGGCGGCACGCGGAACCATCCGGCGGCGCGGAAGAGCCGAGGGCCCCCGTCGTTCGACGGGGGCCCTCGGCGATGCGCTCAGCGACCGGGTGTCAGCGCAGCGCCTTGCGGTAGCCGGCCTGCTGCGCGGCGCTCTCGGTGGCGAAGCACGCCTCCGGAACCGTCTTGTCGTAGTCGCGCTGACCCGGGACGTGGTAGATCCACTCCCCGCTGCTGCTGTGGTTGCCCTTGATCGGCGCGGCCGCCGGGCAGTCCTTGCCGTTGGGAACCGGCTTCGGCGCCGGCTTGGCCGTCACCGGGCCGACAGCGCCGGAGAGCACGGATGCCGACACGAAGCCGGTCTGCGAGCCGGTGACGCGCACGGTGATCCTCGCGCCCACCTGGGCCGCGGCGGTCACGAGCGTGGCGCTGGTCGCGCCGCTGATCGCTGAGCCATCGGCGAACCACTGGTAGGCGAGCTGGGTGCCAGCGGTCCAGGCCCCGACCTGCGCGGTCAGGGTGCTGCCGACGACGGTCGCCCCGTTGATCTTGAGGGAGCCGGCGGTGAGGCACGCGTTGCCCTGCGCGGCGGCAGCGCTCACGACGGCGGTGCCGCCCAGCACGACCGTGCGGGTGCTCCCACCAGCCGTGAGCGCGTCGCGCACGACCACCGGAAGGCAGTCGGTGCGGCTGATGTGCATCGGCGCTCCCACGCGGCCGGCGAGCGCGGCACCGGCGAGGGCGTCGGGGAAGTTCAGACCCGTCGCGAGGAACGCGGTGCCGGACGTGCCTTCGGGGAAGAAAGCGCGGTTGATCCGCGCGGCCGTGTCGTAGCGATCTTCGCCAGGGAAGCGGTTCTCGACGGTGATGCCGAGGTTCTTCAGCTGGTTCTCGATCGCGGTCGAGACCGCGCCGGTTCCGCCGGCGATGGCCACGCGCTTCACGCCGAGGTCAGTGAGCAGCGAGCGCACCGACGCCGGGAGCGCGGCCGCCTGACCGTCCACGAGCACGACCGGCGCCCCGGCCACGCCCGCCGCTCCGGTAGCGGCCAGAGCGTCGGGGAAGGTCCGGCCCGTCGCGATGATCGCGAAGTCCGACGATCCCTTCGGGAACGCCGTGCGCACCGAGAGAGCGCCGGTCTCGTAGCGGTCTGCGCCGTCGAGACGGGAGACCTGCGCACCGAGCTCCGTGGCCGTCGTGCTCAGCTGCGCGTACGCCGCGGCGCTGACGGCGCCGGTGCCGCCGACCACATAGATGCGCTGCGGCTTCAACCGACGGATCTCGGAGAGCACCGCCGCCGAGACCGTCTTGCCGTCGGTGAGCAGGAGCGGTGCGCCCAGCTGTGCTGCCGCCGCCGACGACGCGAGAGCGTCGGGGAAGTTCGCCCCCGTCGCGACGTAGACCGCGGGGACGCCGGCGGTGTAGAACGCCGCGACCTGCCGGGCCGTGTCGTAGCGGTCGGCGCCGCTGATCCGGATATCACCGGCGGGCAGGCTGACCTGGCCCCGCGCCGGTGCGTCGGTGTCATCTGCGGCGGCGGGCGCGCCGGCTGCGAGGAGGAGGGATGCGCTGACCGCCGCAGTGGCGATGGCAGCGAGGAATCGTTGACGCATGCAGGACCTCGGGGGGTGGGGAACGAAGCGAAACATATCCAGGCGGATATGTTGGGTAGCATACCGGCGCATGACCGGGCGGCGACAAGCCGCAGCCGGGACAATCCCCGGGGCCTGGTCTGGCAGAATCGGGGGATGTCGAGGCCCTCGTCCATCGTGAGCCGGCTGTGGGGGAAGAGCGCGCTGCGGTATCTCGCCGTGGGCGGCTTCTGCTTCGCCGTCGACGTCGGCCTGCTCTGGCTCGCGCATGATGTGCTCGGCGTGCCGCTCGCTCTCGCCGCCCCTGCGGGCTTCCTCGCGTCATTCGCGGTGACCTACACGATGCAGCGCACGGTCGCCTTCGGCTCCGACGCCCTGGTCGCCCCGAGCGTCGCCCGGTACGCGGCGCTCGTGGCCGCGAACACCGTCGCGACCACCGCGATCGTGTGGGCCGCTCCGGCGATGGGGGCGCCGTGGATCGCCGGCAAAGTGATCGCGGTGATCGCGACGACCGTGTGGAACTACTTCATCTATCGTCATTGGGTGTTCGCCACCCCGGAAGCTCGGAGCGCCGATGTATAAAGACGCCGTCATCGCCGCCGTCGTCCCCGCATACCGCGAGGAACGCATGATCGCGCGGGTGATCGAGACGATGCCCGCCTTCGTCGACCACATCGTGATCGTCGACGACTGCAGCCCGGACGGCACCAGTGATGCCGTCCGCGCGGTCGGCGACCCGCGGGTCACTCTGGTCCGCCATGAGAAGAACCAGGGCGTGGGCGGGGCGATCATCACCGCGCACCGCACGGCGATGGAGCTGGGCGCCGACGTCGACGTCGTGATGGCGGGCGATGCGCAGATGGATCCGGCCCACCTCCCCGCGCTGCTGGATAAGGTCACCGACGGCGGCTTCGGCTTCGCCAAGGCCAACCGCTTCTACTCACCCGACTCGTTCCGCGGCATGCCGGCATACCGTGTCTTCGGCAACATCGCGCTGTCGTTCCTCACCAAGTCGGCGTCCGGCTACTGGAACCTGTTCGACCCGCAGAACGGGTACACCGCGGTCCGCACCGATGTGCTGCGACGCCTGCCGCTCGATCGCATCGCCAAGCGCTACAGCTTCGAGAACGATCTGCTCATTCAGCTGAACATCCTCAACGTCTCGGCGACCGATGTGCCGATCCCCGCCGTGTACGGCGACGAGGTGTCGAGCATCCGCCTCGGCCGTGTGATCCCCGAGCTCGTGCACCGCCTCACGGTGGGCTACTGGACACGGATCTGGTACCGCTACGTGCTGTGGTCCTTCTCGCCCATCGCGCTGCTGCTCTTCCTCGGCATCCTGCTCTTCGGCCTGGGGCTCGCCGTGAGCGTGTGGATGGTGTTCCAGATCGCTTCGTCGACGGCCGCCACGGCGGCGACGGTGATGCTGGCCGCGCTGCCGCTCATGATGGGGACGCAGATGCTGATCAGCGCGCTGCAGCTGGACATCCTGGCGACGCCTTCGACCCCCGATCACGAGCCGTTCTCCGCCGATCGGGGCGCCGCGGAGCACTGACCGCGTCGGCGCTGCCCCGCGGCGATGCCGTCACGGCCGAGGGGGGATCACCCGCAGCCGGTGAGGCGATACAGCCGCGCCGAGCCCTCCTCGGCGGCGAGCTCCCACCCCGGAGCCTCATCGAGCCGCTCGAAGCCCGGCATCGGGTGGGTGGCGTTGTGCACCTCTGACCGCCCGAAGTCGAGCACCCATCGCACGCCGGATCGTTCGGCCGCCGCGCACACCGCGGGATCGGCTCCGGCCTCCCGAAGGCCTGCGATCAGGATCTGTGCATCGGCGTCTGGCTCCTGATAGATGTGCGGGATCAGCGCGGGCCGGTCGGCGATCGCCGAGACGAGCGAGGTTCCCGTCCAGGGGCTTCCCGCGACCACCTCCCCCGGGGGGACGATGTCCGGCACCCGTTCCAGCAACCGCATCTCCGATGCCGTGAGCAACGGGGATGCCTCCGTCAGCGCGTACATCGACGCTGCCTGCTCCGTCGCGCGGGTGAGAGCGGGACCGGCCTGAGTGAGCACCGCCACCACGGCGACGAGCGTCGTCCCCGCGACGAACTCGGTCGTCGCGCGTCGCCCTGGCAGCATCCGCGCCAGGCCCCCCGCTGCGAGCGCGACGCCCACCGCTCCCAGCGGGACGACGAGGGACGGGAACAGCGCGGCGATGCGGAACAGGTCGCTGTACCAGGTTCCGGTGAGGCCGTAGCGGAGCATGCCGACGGGGAAAGCCGCGCAAACGACGAAGATGCCGCCCAGCGTCGCCCAGCCGGCGACGAGCCACCACCACCGACGGCGGACGAGCACGATCGCGATGATCCCGGCCAGCAGCGCGCCGGCGACCACGGGGCTGGGCTCCCGCCAGCCCTGCATGCCGAGGGCGACACTGCGCAGCGCATCGGACACCGTCATCGACGGCTCCCAGAAGGCCTGCTCGCGCGTCGGGCGGGCCACGCGCAGCAGCACGGTCGCTGCGACCAGCCCCACCGCCCACAGCGCCATCCCCCCGGCTGCTCTGCGCCGCGCCAGAGGCGTGCCCTTCAGACCCCGCAGCCACCGCAGCCCGCCGGCGAGCGCGGGCCAGACCCCGACCGCGATCAGCGCCATCAGCGTGCTGGGGTGGGCCAGCGCGAGCGTCGCCATCCCGGCCAGGAGAAGCACCCAGCGGATGAGGGCGGGCGCCCGGGTGCCGTCCCCGACGCCGGCCACCGCGATCAGCAGCGCGAGCACCGCCGGCAGCAGCGCGATCGACAGCACGTTGGGATACAGCACCCCGAAATCGAGCATGAGGAGGGGGAACGCGGCCATCCCGGCCGCGAGGGCACCCGCCGCGAGCGAAGCCACCGGCGAGGATCCGACGACCTGCCTGGTCAGGAGCACGCTCCCGGCCGGCCACACGACCGCGGCGACCACGATCGCCGTCGCGTTGACCGCCACCGGAACGCTCGCCCCGGAGAGCAGGGCGACGGTCGCAGCGAGAGCATGCCACAGGCTCGGGTAGAAGCCCGGGATGATCTGGCGGGTGGGCGCGATCGCCCCGGTGTCGAGGATGAAGCGCACCGCGTTGAGGTGGTAGACGTTGTCGAAGGTCTGCGAGATCGCCCCCGGCGTGCCGAAGACGTCGGCGAGGCGCACGCCGATCAGCACGGCGGCCACCGCGACCGCGACGAAGGGCACCGCCTCCCGCAGGGCCGATCTGTTCGCCTCTGAACCGTCCGCGGTGCGCGCCCGCCGGGTGAGCAGGCCGAGCGCGGCGGCGACCGCCAGCAGCACTCCGACCGAAGCGGCCCACATGCCCGCTCCCCAGGTGACGGGCAGCACGATGCCGATCACGCTGAACAGCGCGATCGCGGCCAGGCCGAGGGGGGCTGCCAGACCGACGACGGTGAAGCCTCTGGCCCCGAGCAGGAGCGCCGCGATGGTGCCGGGGACGAGCAGGACGATGAGCGCGGCCAGGAGCGCCGGAGCGATCACAGCCGCCTCGGTCACGGCGGGCTAGGCCTTTCCGACGACGATGCGCGGGGTGCCTGCCCACCGTTCCGGGTCGGTGGCGTTGCGGCCGTCCACCAGCAGCCGGACCCCCGGGAGATCTGCGGGAGTGAGCGACCGATAGTCCGCATGGTCGGTCTGCAGCACGACGACGTCGGCCGGTTCTCCGAGCGCGTACGGCGTGAATCCGAGGCGCTCCAGCTCCTCGTCGGAGTAGAGCGGATCATGCACCCGCACGGTCGCTCCGCGCGCCTGCAGCGCCTCGACCGTGGGGAACACCCCGGAGAACGCGGTCTCCTTGACGCCGCCCCGGTACGCCGCCCCCAGGACGACGGCCTGCAGGCCGTCCAGCGACCCGAGAAGGTCGGCGGCCTGGGCCACGAGCCGCTCCGGCATCGAGGCGTTCAGCTGCCGGGCGACGCGCACGACATCGGCGTCGGGATCCGTCGACAGGTACAGGCGCGGGTACACCGGGATGCAGTGTCCGCCGACGGCGATCCCTGGCCGGTGGATGTGGCTGTAGGGCTGCGAGTTGCACGCCTCGATCACCTTGTAGACGTCGATGCCGTGCGCAGCCGCGAACAGCCCGAACTGGTTCGCCAGGCCGATGTTGACGTCGCGGTACGTGGTCTCGGCGAGCTTGGCCATCTCCGACGCCTCCGTCGACCCCAGGTCCCACACGCCGTTCTGGCGCGGCAGGTCCGGACGCTCGTCGAACTGCAGCACGGCCTCGTAGAACTCCCGTGCCCGCCGGGTTCCCTCATCGGAGAGGGCGCCGATCAGCTTCGGGTACTTCCGCAGGTCCGCGAACACGCGGCCCGTGAGCACGCGCTCCGGCGAGTACGCGACGTGGAAGTCGACGCCCTCGGTCAGGCCGGAGCCCGCCTCCAGCATCGGCTTCCACCGGGTGCGGGTGGTGCCCACCGGCAGCGTCGTCTCGTAGGACACCAGCGTGCCGGGAGTGAGATGCTCCGCGAGGGACGCCGTCGCGGCGTCCATGTACTGGAAGTCGGGTTCCCAGGTCTCATCGTTCACGAAGACCGGCGCGACCAGCACGACGGCGTCGGCCCCCGGGATCGCGTCGGCATAGTCGGTGGTCGCGCGCAGTCGCCCGGCCGGTACCAGCTCGCTCAGCTTCTCCTGCAGGTGCGCCTCGCCGGGGAACGGCTCCTGGGCGGCGTTGATGAGGTCGACCGCCCGCTGGTTCACGTCGACGCCGATCACCTCGTGTCCGGAATCGGCGAACTGGACGGCGAGGGGAAGCCCGATCTTTCCGAGGGCCACGACGGCGATGCGCATAGTTGTCATTCTACGGAACCAATGCTGCGTGACCGCCCGCTCCCCGGCCCGCCGCGCGCCCCGCGCGCACGCCTCGCCCGCGCGACCGGCTCGCACATGTGCGAGCGAGGCGCGCGCAGCGGCGTCCGGGTGAGGGCCGAGGACGGATTCAGACCAGCCGGCGGAGTCCCGGAATGCGCCGCATGACGCCCACGATCGCAAACGACGCGATCACCACCACGACATAGAGGATCAGCGTCCGAGGGAACGACCCGGCCCAGCCGGCGAACATCGGAACCTGGCGCACGGTCACCAGTAGCGCGAAGTGGATCAGGAACACCCCGAACGCGCTGTCCGACAGTTCGCGGAGAAGGCGCGCACCCCGCGGTCCCGGAGTCCAGGCGCGCAGCAGCCCGTTCACCGACAGGAAGACGCCGATCGAGGCAAGCGCCACGATCGGGCCGAAGTAGCTCACCGGTGCGATGGCGTCGATGCGGGGGAAGTCCAGACCGTACTGCACGATCACGAAGGCGATCGACACCGCGGTACCGAGCGTCACGAACACGAGCGCACGCCCGCGGATCACCACATCACGCAGTGCCCAGCCCGCGAGGAAGTAACCCACGTAGGGGAGCCACTGGGTGAGCGCGAGGAGGGTGAGGGGCCTGGGCTGTCCCATCGCCCCCAGCAGGCTCGACGACATGCCCGTGGCGACGGTGGCCGCGAGCGTCATGCCGGCGAAGATCAACGCCCTCCGCTGGCCTCCCTCGCGCAGGAAGGCGGCCAGAACCGGCGTCACCGCATACAGCCCAACGATCAGCCAGAGGAAATAGAGGTGCGTGTAGGGCTTGCCATCGAGCGCCCAGGCAACGAGCCCCGCTCTGTCTGGCGGGGCCTGAGACACGCCGATCCGGATGACCAGCAGGTAGAACACCGGCCAGAACACGAGGGCAGGCGCGAGGCGCAGCAGCCGGCGCCGGTAGAACGTCGCGGGGCCGGCCGCGTGCTGCCGTGGTTCGAGCAGCAGAGCGCCCGAGATCATCACGAACACCGGGACGACCCACACGAAGCCCAGGTCGAGGGCGACGGCTGCCCACCATCGCCCGCTGCCGCGGATCTCCGCGTTGCCGACCATTCCGGCGAACACGTGGATCGCGACGACGCCGCAGATCGAGACCACCCGCAGCACATCGAGCCACCAGCGCCGCCCGGATCCCGGCGCGGTCGGGCGGGATGCAGCTGCGCTCCCGCGCGCGGACGCCGATGTCATGCGCCGGACGCGTGCGAGAGCAAGACCTGCACGACACGTTCGGCGGCGCGCCCGTCGCCATAGGGTGCCGCGGCGGTCTCGGCCGGGCGGGGGCGGTTCACCCCCGCGGCGATCTCCTCCGCGGTGTTCGCCAGCACGTTCCAGCCGAGATCGACCGTCTCGACCCACTCGGTCTCCGTGCGGACGGTCGTGCAGGGCACCCCCAGGAGGAACGCTTCCTTCTGCAGGCCGCCCGAGTCCGTCACGACCCCGGCAGACGGCACCACCGACGCGATCAGCTCCGGATAGGCCAGCGGAGCGTGGGCGATCAGCGAGCCCTGGGTGAGCGGGATGCCGGCGTCCTGCGCCTTCGCCACCACGCGCGGATGTGCGAGCAGCACGACCGGTCGGTCGAGGATCGAGAGCGCGCCCATCACCGCGGCAAGCCGCTCCGGGTCGTCGGTGTTCTCGGCGCGGTGGATCGTCGCGACGTAGTGTTCGCCCGGCGCGAGACCCAGCTCTGCCACGAGCGGCGAAGGCGCCCCCGTCACCTCGTCGCGCACCTGGAACAGGACGTCGGTCATCACGTCGCCGACCAGGACGGTTCGCTCGGCGAGCCCCTCATGCGCGAGATGATCCACCGCGACCTGCGTCGGCGCGAGCAGGAGGTCGGCGGCGTGATCGGTCATCACCCGGTTGTGCTCCTCCGGCATCCGCCGGTTGAAGCTGCGCAGCCCGGCTTCCAGGTGAGCCACCGGGATGTGCATCTTCACCGCGCTGAGCGCCGCGGCGACCGTCGAGTTCGTGTCGCCGTAGACCAGCACCCAGTCGGGTCGGTGCTCCTCGAAAACCGCATCGAGGGCGGCGAGCATCGCACCGGTCTGCACCCCGTGGGAGCCGCTCCCCACGCCGAGGTGCACGTCGGGCTCGCCGATCCCGAGGTCCTCGAAGAAGACATCGGACAGCAGCGGGTCGTAGTGCTGGCCGGTGTGGACGATCACGTGATCGACACCCGCGGCAACGGCCGCCCGATGGATCGGAGCAAGCTTCACGAACTGCGGACGCGCACCCACCACGCTGACGATCTTCACGGACACAAAGTCTAGGAGACCGGGCCGGGAGCACTGTGCGCGCACTCGGCGGCCCTGGCGGGGGAAGCGGCAGCCGCGCCCCGGACCGGCCCCGGCACGGCCCCGGCACGCGCTTTCCCGTACTCAGGCAGAATGTGCCGCACCGGCCCGAAAACCGCCGTTTCGGGCGCTGGCGGCCTTTTTGCCGGAGTACGGTCGGCGACCGCGGGGGCCGCTCAGCCGCGCAGCGCCCACCACGTGGCCGCGCTGAAGCGCAGCGGTGCCTCCCGCGCGAACAGCCGCGACGCCCGCGCCGGGATCAGTGCTGCCGGGGTCGCGAAGCGGCGCCGCCGCCCGGACAGCCGATCGACCTCCGCGTCGGCGACGGCGGGATCGCGGAGCGCCGTGATCAGGGCGACGTCGGCCCGTGAGAGCACGTCGATCGCCGCGGGAGCGAAACCGCGCAGCTCCCGCGCGACGTCGGCGATATCGGCCCGGTCCTCCGGCGTCCAGTGTCCCTGCCGGTAGTGCACCGCGCCGAAGACGGCCAGCCGCCAGAGCTTCACGGCGAGCGAACCCCGGTCGCTCACCGGCAGCGCGCGGGTCTCCGGTTCCGCGATGAGCAACGACAGGGCGCGCAGATCCTCGGCGATCGGGCGGGGGGTGAACGTCACGCGCCCCTCGCCGTCGTGCACGAGGTACTCCCCCGGTGCGCGATGCCGGGCGATCCGCGCCCCCGAGAACCAGATGCGCGTCGAGTAGCCGAGGTCCTCGCCGGTCGCCAGCCCCGGCGTGAAGCGCAACGCGCCGAAGCGCTCCCGCGCGATGAGTCCGAGGGGAGCTGTGCGGTACGCGAGCCGGTCGCGACGCCCGCGCAGCCGGCGGCGGCGCGGCGTTGGCGGCGTGGGGATGCGTGCGCCACCGGCGTGCCGCAGCGGAGCGATGACCATGTCGGCACGCTCCCTTGCGGCGGTGCGACGCCACGCATCGATGGCGTCGTCGACGAGCTCGTCATCGGAGCCGACGATCGCGATGTACCGTCCCTCGCAGAGTTCCAGCCCCCGGTTGAACGGCCCGGCGGGACTGCGGATGCCGTCGTCGAGCTCGACGAACCGCACGCGCGGATCATCGGCGGCGCTCCCCGCGGCCGCGCGAATGCCCGCTGCCGGCGTGTTGTGGCACACCACGATCGCCCGCCCGACGGACGTCGCAGCGAGCGCTGAGGCCAGCGCCCTGTCGATGCGCCGTGCCGGATCGTGCACGGCGATGACCACATCCACATCGGCGGGCAGCGGCTCGGTCGCCACGACGGCGGCGCTGCGCCGGGCACGCCCGTACGCTTCGCTCGTCCGCCGCCGCCGCGGCTCCGGGTCGAAGAGCTCCGTCGCACGCGCCGCGACCTCGGCGGCAGACCGTTCACGGTTCAGCGCGAGCACCCGCTCGACACCGTCCGCGTACGCGGCCGCGGTTCGAGCGGAGACGAGCACGCCGTCCGGCTCGGAGACGAACGAGGCCTGCTCCCCCTCGGCGCCCACGATCACGGGCCGCCCGGAGACGAGCGCCTCGGCGATCGCCACGCCGAAGGTCTCCATGCGCGTGGGCAGCAGGAACGCATCCCCCTCCGCGAGCACATCGGGCACGGCGGCGGGCTCGATGCGACCGCGCAGGTCGAGATCGACACCGAGCCGGGTCGCCAGGCGTTCGACGTCGTCGCGCATCGGCCCGTCGCCGGCCCAGATCAGGCGGGCCCGAGCGCCGCGACGATTCAGCTCCGCGATCGCCTGGATCGCGAGCTCCGGGCCCTTCCCCGGCACGAGTCCCCCCACCCCGACGAGCACCGTCTCAGCGCCGCCGGGGCGTTCGCGCAGGGATGCCGGGCCGGCCACCTCGTTGCCGATCACCACGATGGGTCCGGCGCGGTGTCGGCCGATCGCGCTCGCCAGCAGCGCGCCGACCGCGATCACCACGTCGGGCCGGGCCATCAGGCGGGCGGTGAGGGGCAGGGACGCGCGTGCGACGAGGCCGATGCTCGCCGGCGCGACGAACGCCGACCAGTGCTCGGTGTGCACCCAGGGCCGGCGTACTCTGAGCGCACCGAACGGGAGCAGGGCCGAGGCGGCCATCGTGTGCACCAGGTCGGCATGTGCCATGCGCTCCGCGATGACACGGGCCGCCCGGGCGATGCTCACCGGGTTCGCCGGCGACATCGTCACCGTGCGGGTCGGGAACGGTGCCGTCGACGGGGCTCCGTCCGCGGAGAGGTGCACGACATCGACCTCGTGGTCGCGCCGCAGCATCTCCACGTCGCGCATCACGAAGGCTCCGGCCTCCGGACGCGCCGCCGTCGGCAGCCAGGCGGTGACGACGAGAACCTTCACGCCGGTGCTCCGCTTCCGGCTGACCGCACCAGCTCCGCAGCGTGCGACCCGGTGCGACGCGCGTCGTACACACGCTCCCAGTGCTCACGGGGGGCGTAGGCACCCGGTTCCGCGTCCAGCACCCTGCGCAGGGCAGCGGCGACCTCCACCGGATGCGCCGGCGCTGAGACCAGCTCACCGGTGCCGTGCTCCGTGCCGACGATCTCCGGCGTTCCGCCCACGGCGGTCGCGACGACCGGGATGCCGTGCGCGATCGCCTCCATGATGCTCACCGGAACGCCCTCGGACGAGCTGACGTTGACGAAAGCGTCGACGCGCTCATCGCGGTAGAACGTCAGCAGTTCGGCGTTGTCGACCTGGCCGCGCAGCTCCACCGTGAGGCCAGGCGGCAGGTCGCCGAGCTGCGCACGCAGCTCCGGCATGAGCGGGCCGTCCCCGGCGTGCACCCAGTGCACCGGGTGCGCGGCGTCCAGGCCGGGAAGGATCCGCAGAGCCGCGAGGATGCGGTCGACCCTCTTGATCTCGGTGACCGCGGAGCACGACACGATGGTGCGGGTCGCACCGCGCTCGTGCGCCGGGGCCTGGGCCGGCCCGTGCGCACCGAGGCGGCTCACCGCGATCTTGCCGCGCGTCTGCGGGTGGTGCTCTGCCAGATACCGCGCTGCGTCGTCCGAGATCGCGAGCACACGGTCCGCACGCGCATACAGGAAGGGACGGAAGGGCAGATACCCGTTCGGGGCGCTCTCCTCGTACAGGTCGTATCGGTGTACCCGGGTGACACGGGCGCGCACCCCGCGCAGCCACGGCACGCCCAGCCCCCCGCCCATCGCCCAGAACCCGTACGCGACGACATCCTCTGCCCCGGCGATCGCCTCCCGCACGGCCGTGCGGTGCGCCTGCGTGATGCCCACCTTCGCGCCGAGCAGGAAGAGCTTCGGATGCCGGAGCAGACGTCCGCTCCAGAGCTCCCGCCAGGTGGCCTGGAGCAGCAGCCCGATCGCCCCCCACTCGAGCAGCCGCCGCGGCGCGTCCTCGGGGGCCGGCTCGAACAGATTCCCGGCCAGACGCACCCGCTCCGGCAGCTGCACCATGCCCGCGCTGGTGTCGCGCGCGTGACAGAGCACGACGATGTCGTCGAAGCGCTCCAGGAGTGCGTCGATCTCCTTCGCCACGAACACCACGTCGCCGGTCCGGTAGGGGTAGTCGTTGGTGAACAGCACCAGGCGCGTCATGATCCGCCCGCTCCCGGGGCAGCGAGCAGCCGCTGGATCGCGCGCGCCCAGACCTCGGCCTGCGTCTCCCCCGCGAGCTCGGCGGCGGCGGCATCCGCCGCACGCTTCCACTCCGACACGAGCTCAACCGTCAGGCCGTCGAGCACCCGGGTGAGGGCCGCCGCATCGAAGCCGTCAGCGACCGCACCGAACCCGTGCTCCGTCACCACCCTCGCCATCTCCGGCGAGGGTCCGATGACGACGCCGAGACGGGCCTGGACGAAATCGAAGAGCTTGTTGGGGAGGGTCCATCGATAGTTGAAGTTCACCGGGGGCAGGAGGAAGACACCGACGTCATAGTCGCTCAGCGCCGGGATCAGCTGGTCATAGGGAACCGGATCGAGCACCCGGACCCGGCCGTCCGTCGTGGCGGCGAACTCCCGGAGCTCCTGGATGTAGGGCGGATCGTTCGGCGTCAGGAAGAAGTCCAGCGACACGTCGGAACGGGATGCGACGACGGCCTGCGCCATCAGCAGCAGGTTGCGGTCGCGAAGCCCGGCACCGCTGTGCACCAGCCGGATCGGCGACGACACCGCACCCGGCACGATCCGGTGATAAGGAGCCGCGTTGGTCACGACCTCCGCGTCGATGCCGTACACCCGGCGGTACTCGTCGGCGATGCCCTGACCGAGCGTCGTGACCGAGGTCGCCCGTGTGACGAACTCCCGGCACATCCACCGCACGAACGGCGCGACGAACAGCCGCCACCGCGGCACGTCCTCCTTCTGCCGCGGAGCGTACTCGTGCAGGTCGACGTGCACGCCATGCACGGAGTCCTGCTCCAGGGCCACGCCGGCGGCATCCACGTCGTTCGCGATGATCGCATCCCACCGGGTGCCCCGCAGCGCGTCGGCGACGAAGGCGACAGCGCGGTTGCTCCGATACGCCCGCCGGAACTGCCGCAGGATGACGGCGGCCCTGTCGTATCGCCAGATGGGGAACTCGTCCGGGATGCGGATGTGAGACGACGCACCGTCCGGCTGCTCCCCGTAGCCGATCGTGTGGACCTCGACGTCGTCGCGCAGCCGGCGCACCTGCTTGAGAACGCGCGCGTCCGCCTCGATCCGCGAGAACGAGATGATCAGCAGGCGGGGCCGGCTCACCGGCGCTTCTTCCCCACCAGCCCGGCGACGATACGATCCCACTTCTCCACCTGACGTTCCCCGGCGAGCTCCGCCGCGTGGGCATCGGCGTTGCGCTTGTACGCGACGACCGACTCGACCGTGAGCGCTTCGATCGCCGCGCGGAAGGACTCCACCGTGAACTCGTCCGAAACGAGACCGAGTCCGTAGTCCGACACATACGCGGCCATCTCCGGGGAGGGACCGACGATGATGCCGAGCCGGGCCTGCACATAGTCGAAGAGCTTGTTCGGCAGGGCATGGCGATAGTTGAACGTGACCGGCGGCAGCAGGAAGACGCCCACGTCGTAGTCGTTGAGCGTGCGCACCAGGTCGTCGTACGGCACGGGGTCGAGCACGCGCACCCGGTCGGTGGTCTCGGCGAACGCCTTCAGCTCCTCCATGTACGCCGGGTGGTTGGGCGTCAGATAGAAGTCGAGCGTCACGTCGGCATCGGCTGTCGCCACCGCTTCCGCCATCAGGTGCAGCTTGCGGTTCGTCAGTCCGGCTCCGCTGTGGACCAGACGGATGGGGCGCGAGACCGGCGTCGGGTCGAGCTCGTGATAGGGCGTGGCGTTGCTGACCAGCTCGGCGCGGAACCCGAAGTTGCGCTCGTACTCGGCGGCCAGGCCCTGGCTGACGGTGGTCCACGCGGCGGCCTTGGTGACGTAGCGCCGAACCACCCAGTTGTACCAGGGGGTGATCTTCTCGAACCACGACGGATTGTCGTCGTGCAGGCGCGGGCTGTACTCGTGCAGATCGGCGAGGACCCCGTAGCGCGGCTTGAGCTTGACGGCCACCGGGACCGACTCGACGTCGTTGGCGATGATCACGTCGAACTTGCGACCCCGGAGCGCGTCACGCGACCAGCGCACGGCGGACAACCGCCAGTACACGGTGCGATAGCGCTTGAGCAGCACGAGCTTGCCGTCCCGGTCGTCGAAACGGTTCTCGCGGGGCATCGAGATGTGCTCGACGACGCCCTCCGGCGCGTCACCGTACCCGAGGGTGGTGACGTCATAGTCGCGCACGAAGCGTGCCACCTGCTTCAGCACCCGAGCGTCCCCCACGATCGGCGAGTACGACAGGATCAGCATGGTCGGACGGGCAGTCACCGGGTTCCCCCTCGTTCGCGTTTACAGAAGTACAGCACATACCGCCGCAGCGTGGACTCCCGGGCAAGGCTGTGCACGATGTCGGGGGTGATCCACCGCCGCCGGCGCCCGGCGCCCGTCGCGCGTGCCACCTCGGCACGCAGCCGCGCGGCGGTCGGCTCGGCGAGGAGACCGTCGATCACGCCGCGGTCCTGGCGGTTGAAGGGCCGGATCGCGCGCGGCGCGGCAGCCAGCAGACGACGGAGCAGAGCGGCGAGCTCTGCCACCTCGGCGTCGGAGACACCCTGCTGCGACAGCGGAGCGGCGTTGCCGACGACGCTGATCCGGATGAGCTTCACCGCGAGCGCGGTGCGGTGCGCAGACCGCAGCTCGGCGAACAGCCCGTCGTCGAGGATGCGAACGATCGGCTCGAAACGCTCCTGAACGGTCATCGCGCCGAGCGTTGTGCGCTCTGCGGCGTCCAGCCCGATCACATAGCAGCCGAGTCCCTGCAGGAAGTCGATACGACCGCCCTGCGCCCACAGCCGGATGCCGAACTCGAAGTCCTCGCCCACCCGCACGCCCTCGGCCATCCGCAGGCCGAGCTCGCGCATGCGCGCGGTCCGGATGAGCCCGAGCGGGGCGGTGCGGTAGAAGAGGCGGTCCTTCGCCGCGTCCAGACGACGACGCCGTCCCAGACGCACCAGCGGGTTGGGCATGATGGGCAGGCCCTGCTGCCGGATCTGCGCGATCGCGGCATCCGGACGCTCCCGCTCGACATGCGCGATCCACCGGCTCATGGTGCCGGGCTCGAGGAAGTCGTCCGAGCCCATCACACCGCAGTACGGCGCTTCGACCTGGTCCAGGCCGTGGTTGAAGGGACCGGCGGCGCTGCGGATGCCGTCGCGGAACGGGAGCACGCGGACATCACCGGCGATCCCCGCGAGGCGCTCGCGCAGGGGCTCAGGGTCGAGGCCGTGCGCGACGACCGTCACCCGTACCCGGTCGCGCACGTCGTCGTCCTGCAGCAGCGAGGAGACGGCGCGTTCGATCGGCCGCCGCTCATCGTGGCAGGCCACCACGACCTCGACGACCGGTCCGGCCTGCGCGGCATCGCCGCGGGGGGCAGCGGTCACGCGAGCCCCGCGAGCTGAGCCTGCTCCGCGAAGTTCGGCACGCGCGCGACGAGCTCGTCGAAGGTGCCGCGGTCGACGATCGTGCCGTCCTGCATGAAGCACACCGTGTCGCTGTCGCGGATGGTGGAGAGCCGGTGCGCGACCGACACGATCGTCACCTGGCCCTTGAGCCCGCGGATCGCCTCGGTCACGCGCGACTCCGTCTTGGTGTCGAGGGCGCTGGTGGCCTCATCGAGCACGAGGATCAGCGGATCGCTGTAGAGGGCGCGGGCGATGCCCAGCCGCTGACGCTGCCCGCCGGAGAGCGACATACCGCGCTCGCCGATGCGGCCGTGCATGCCGCCCTCACGGCCCTCGATGACGTCCCAGAGCTGCGCCTTCTCGAGGGACGCGCGTACGCGATCGACGTCGATGGACTTCTCGTCCCAGGTGAGTGCGACGTTCTGGGCGACGGTTCCGTCGAACAGGGACACGTCCTGCGGCACATAGCCGACCCGTTCACGCCAGGCCGCCAGGACATCATTGAGGTCCTGATCGTCGAGCATGATGGTGCCCGCCTGCGGAACGAGCAGCCCGAGCAGAATGTCGACGATCGTGGACTTGCCCGCCCCGGAAGATCCGACCAGGGCGAGGGAGCTGCCGATCGGGATCTCCAGATCGATGTCATGCACGGCCGGGGTGTCCTCGTGCTGCGGGTAGCCGAACGAGACCCCCGACAGCGTCAGCTTCTCCGGCGTTCCGACGATCGGCTGCTGGCCCAGCTTCTCCGCGACTTCGAGGTACTTCTCCGACACCTGGAGGTCGAAGATCACCGCCTCGACGTGCGGGACGTTGGCGGTGGTGCGCGTGACGATCGACTGGAAGCCCGTGAGCGATGGCACCAGGCGGAACCCGGCCACCGCGAACAACGCGACAGCAGCGAGCGCCTCCTTCATGCCGTTCTCGCCACCCCCGCCGAACAGGTAGGCCACGGCACCCACCAGGACGAATCCGCCGACGAGCGCGGCGTTGAGCACGAAGCCGGGCACCGCGCCGAGGAAGTTGAGGTTCGCCCTGGCGCGGGTGCTGAACGCGCGGTTGGCGTTGACGATCTCCGCGACCTCACCGGTCTTGTTGCGGAGCGTGATCTCCTTGAGCGCCTGCATCATCTCGGTCATCAGCGTCGCGACGGTGAACGAGTAGTCGCGGGCCACGCGACCCGCCTGCACGCTGCGGCTGGAGACCACCCAGTACAACAGGGCCATGATCAGGCCGAGATACACCACCGTGATCAGCGCGGTGAAGGGCTGGGCGACGATGATGACGCCGAGGATCAGGACGAAGCTGACGACCATGCTCGGCAGCTGCACGATGGGCAGCAGGAAGCCGCTGACGGCGTTCGCGATGCCGACGTCGGCGATCCGGACGATCTGTGCGGTGTTGCGGCCGAGGCGGTACGTCCACGGCGCTTTGATGTAGGCGTCGAAGAGCTGACGGCCGATCTCGAGCTCGAAGGCCGCGAAGCGGCGGGTCGCGAACCACTGCTGGCCCAGCTGCAGCGCCGACTTCACCAGGATGAGCAGCGCGACGAGCCCCACCAGCCACATGTAGGAGTCGCCATCGATCGTGCCGATCAGCGGGATCGTGATCGGCGTCTGCGAGATCATCGGCGCGAGACTCAGCGCCAGGAGCATGATCGCGGCGATGTCCAGCACGGTCAGCAGGCAGGAGATGACGATGTAGCGGATCAGGTAGGAGCGCGCGTCGTCAGGCAGATAGCCCATCAGATCGCGGAACGCCTTGATGACGACCTTCACACGCACCGCCCCGAAGCGTTCAGTTCAAACCACACGTCCTCTAGTCTCCCACGCGCACCTCCGAATCCGATCCGTGCGCGCAGACCACCACCCCAGAACAGGCAGCCGACACGAGAACAGGCCGTTTCTGACGGCAGTCGCCTGTTCTCGCGTCGGCTGTCTGTTCTGGGCGTGCTAGATGCCCAGGAAACCCGCGAGCACCTGGGCCGAGCGCGACCCGTCGTGCACCGCCGAGACGAAGGCCGGGCCGCGCGCAGCGCCGGCGCGGGCGCGCTCCGGATCGGCGATCAGGCCGCGCAGCACCGCCTCGAGGTCGTCCGCGGTGGACTCGGTCACCGGGAGGTCGAGCCCGGTCGCCTCCCGCACCCGGTCGCGCACGACGTCCGCGACATGGCTGACGACGATGCGGCCGCTGGCGAGGGCCTCGCACGCGGCGACACCGTAGATCCCAAGCGAGAACTGGTCGAGCACGATGTCGGCGTCACCGTAGACCGCGGGCATGTCGGCGGCGGGAACGCCGGTGAGCTCCCGGTACTCGATGAGGCCTTCGGCGTGCAGCCTCCGCACGGTCGCCGTGATCAGGGCGGTGCCCTTCAGGCCGGCGCGACTCGGGGCATGCACCACCACCGGGCGCTCGCGCGTGAGCGGCGGGCGCGGAGCGGCATCGGCCCAGCACTGCGGCTCGATCACGACGGGAAGCCAGGCGGCCTCCGGCACGAACGTGAGCAGGTCTGGCGTGGAGACGAACACCGGCAGGCCAGCCGCATCGATCAGCGCCCTGTTGCCGCGAGCGATCTCTTCCAGACGCCCCTGCTCGGCATAGACGCCATCGCGGAACGGGGAGTCGGGTTCGAGAGCGGCATGACGGCTGGGCAGACGGATATCGCTGCCGTGGAACAGCAGCCCCACCCGCACGCCACGCTCCGCCAGCATCCGCGCATCCTGGGCCGCCGACCCGCCGTGGCCGAGCATCCGGCGGCCGGACTCGATGAGGACGTGCGTGAACCCCCGCCGCACGGCACGGGTCTGCGCCCGCTGCCAGCGCCGGTTGGCGAGGAAGTACGCCGTCGGCACGGCATGGTCCGCGGGGAAGGCGAAGACGTCGTCCGCGCCGCGATACATGAAGTTCGCCGCGGCCACGCCGGGCAGGCGTTCCGCCGCACGCGCCCACGCGTACGCCTGCCCGGCGGAGTTCACCGGCCCGATCAGCAGCCGTCGCGCGGCGGAGGGCACCCGCGACACGCCGGCCGACCGGAACGCCGCGCGCTCCCACGGCAGCACATACTCGGCGATCGGCACGGGGATCGCCCGCACGATCGCGCTCTTGACCATCGTGGGACCGGTCAGGCCTTCGGCAGCGAGACCGACTGCCCGGTGCGCGCCGACTCCAGTGCGGCCTCCACCACGGCGAGCGTGCGCTGCCCCTGCGCCATGGTCACCAGGTCGGTCTCCCGGCCCAGGACCGCGTCGCGGAAGGACTCGTGCTCGACCTTCAGCGGCTCGCGCTTCGCGAAGGCGTATCGGGTCACGTCGCCCTCGGAGACGCCGCGGAAGCTGGAGACCGACTCCCACTCGAGCGGGATCGTGCCGTTGGCGTAGAACGTCAGGTCGCCCGTGGAGGTGTCGGCGACGAACGCCCCCTTCTCCCCCGTCACCACCGTGAGGCGCTCCTTCATCGGGCTCAGCCAGTTGACGATGTTGTTCACCGTCACGCCGGACGCGGTGCGCCCGGAGATGACGATCATGTCCTCATGCTCGCGCCCCGACTGGAACTGGGTCTGCGCGAACACCGTCTCGTAGTCGGACTGCACGACCCAGGCGGTGAGGTCGACGTCGTGCGACGCGAGGTCCTTGGCCACGCCGACGTCGGCGATCCGCGAGGGGAACGGCCCCTGCCGGCGCGTCGCGACCTGGTAGACGTCGCCGAGCTCACCGGACGCGACCCGGCGGCGCAGCTCCTGCAGCGCCGGGTTGAACCGTTCGATGTGCCCCACGGCGCCCACCAGGCCCGCCGCGGCGAACGCGTCCACCATCCGCTGCCCCGCATCGAGCGAGTGCGCGATCGGCTTCTCCACCAGCGTGTGCACGCCGGCGGCGGCGAGCTTGAGCGCGGCGTCCTCGTGGAATCGCGTGGGAACGGCGACGACCGCGATGTCGAGCCCCTGGTCGATCAGCGCGTCGATGTCGGGGAGCACCCCGAGGTCACCGGCGACACCGTGCGGGTCTCCGCCCGGATCGGCGATCCCGACCAGGTCGACGCCGTCGAGCTCGCGCAGCACGCGAGCATGATGGCGGCCCATCATCCCGACGCCGAGCAGACCGGCCCGCAGATCGGCCATCAGGCGCCCGCCCCCGCGACCGCGTTGACCGCGGCGACGATGCGATCCAGATCACCCGAGGACAGCGAGGGATGCACCGGGAGGGAGACGACCTCGCTGGCCGCCTTCTCGGTCTCGGGCAGGTCGAGGCCGGGGGCGTACGGGGCGAGCGAGGGCAGGCGGTGGTTCGGGATCGGGTAATACACACCGGACCCGACGCCGTGCTCCTCCTTGAGCGCGCGCACGAAACCGTCGCGGTCATCCGCGACGCGGATCGTGTACTGGTGATACACGTGCTCAGCGCCCTCCGCGACCGGCGGGGTGACGACCCCGCGCAGGTTCGCGTCGAGGAACGCCGCGTTCTGCTGCCGGGTCTTCGTCCACGCGTCGACCTTGGTCAGCTGCACGCGGCCGATCGCGGCGTGGATGTCGGTCATGCGGGCGTTGAAGCCGACGACCTCGTTCTCGTACTGGCGCTCCATCCCCTGGTTGCGCAGCAGCCGGACACGACGAGCGAACGCGTCGTCGACGGCGGACACCATGCCGCCCTCGCCCGAGGTCATGTTCTTCGTCGGGTAGAGGGAGAACATCGCGAACTCGCCGAACGTGCCGACCGGACGGCCGTCCAGGGCAGCGCCGTGCGCCTGCGCCGCGTCCTCGTAGAGCGCGATGCCGTGCTTCTCGGCAATCGCGGCGAGCTCCCGCATCCGTGCAGGGTGGCCGTAGAGGTGCACCGGCAGGATGCCCTTCGTCCGGGGCGTGATCGCCGCCTCGACCGCGGCGGGATCGAGCGTGAACGTGTCCGGCTCGATGTCGACGAACACCGGGGTCCCGCCGGTGAGCGCGACGGAGTTCCCGCTCGCCGCGAACGTGAAGGAGGGCACGATGACCTCATCGCCTGCGCCGACGCCGGCCGCGAGGAGCCCGAGGTGCAGGCCCGCTGTGCCGGAGTTCAGGGCCACCGCCGGGCGACCCTGCACGAAGTGCTCGGAGAACTCCTTCTCGAACGCCGCGACCTCCGGGCCCTGTGCGACCATGCCGCTGCGCAGCACTCGGTCGACCGCCTCCCGCTCTTCGTCGCCGATGATGGGCTTCGCGGGGGGGATGAAATCGCTCACTGGTTCTCCTTCGTCAAGCAGCCGTCGGTTTCGAGATACCGGGTTCCCGTCGTCGGGCACACCCAGATGCCTTCGGCTTCGCCCGCGGTCAGCGGGACGCCTGCTTCCCCGACCCACGCGATGCGCCGGGCGGGGACGCCCGCGACGAGCGCGTAGGGGGGCACATCCTTCACCACGACCGCGCCGGCCGCGACCGTCGCCCACGCCCCGATGGTGACCGGGGCGACGCACGTCGCGCGTGCGCCGATCGACGCACCCTGGCCGATCGTCACCCCGACCGGCTCCCAGTCGTGCGCGCTCTTGAGGCTCCCGTCCGGGTTGATCGCCCGCGGGTAGGTGTCGTTGGTGAGCACGACGGCTGGCCCGATGAAGACGCCGTCGGCGAGGCGGGCCGGCTCGTAGACGAGAGCGTAGTTCTGCACCTTGCAGTTGTCGCCCATTACGACGCCGGTGCCGACATAGGCACCGCGCCCCACGATGCAGTTGCGACCGAGCTGCGCACCCTCGCGCACCTGGGCGAGGTGCCAGATGGACGACCCGGCGCCGATCGCGGCATCCGGCGAGACGTCTGCAGATTCCACGATGCGCACGGCATCCGACGCCGGGCTCGACGGAGAGGGCTGTTCTGTCACGCGGGATCTCCTGAGTGCTGATGGTGGATCCGGTCCGTCAGACCGGACCCGTCCCTCCCAGCATTGTAGTGCGCGCCCTCCCGCCCACCCGGGAGATCGCCCCAGGAGATATCCAGACTCCGGGGTCTCCGACGGCGCGACACCGCCCGGCACGCTCACCGGATTCGGTGGCAGGACCTCTTAGACTTCCGTGGTGCCCGATCTCCGGGGCTCCCGAGCCCGCTCCCCCCGGTACCGCCGCACTCTCCGTCTGCTGGCCCTCTGGCCGATCACCGGAGCGATCGTGGGGGCCTCGATCTGGGGGCTGCAGGCGTCGGCGAACACGGTGACCGGTGCGGCGCTCCCCGACACCGGGGCGAAGGTCTCCATGAGCGAGGACGAGATTCCGTCCCGTTCGGTGCAGGTGGCCGTCATTCCCCATCCCGACGACGAGTTCCAGTTCTGGTCGCTCATCGAAGACACCCCGGACAGCTACAAGATCCTCGTCTCGCTCACCCTCGGCGAAGACAGCGGGTACTGTGAGCCCGCCGTGCTTGCCGGATCGCTCGACACGGCGAAGGGCGAGATCGAGCCGTCCCCCCTCCCCGATGGCCGCGGGACGCCCTCGTGCGAGGAGGCGCGCGTCTCCTCGCTTCTCGGGTTCCTCGGCGAGATGTCCGAGCAAGACCCCACCATCCCTGGCGATTTCGCCCCCCTGCGCCGCGTCGGCCCCTTCGACGCCGACGGCGTCGACATCTGCCGCGGCGAGGGCGGGCGCGTCGACTGCAGCGGAGACCACCGTCTGATGCGCGTCTACGCCGACCGGCACGACCGCGGCGCCGTGGTCTTCGCCGACCTCGGCGATGGCGACGTGACACCGGACGAGGTGTCGTGGGCGATCCGCGTCGTGCTGGATCACCGCCGGGAGTGGGGGCTCGCACCCGCCGACGATGTCTCGACCCTGATCGGCGCGTTCGCCAACGACGGCACCGAGTGCTTCTCCTACCCGCACCCCGACCACCTGGCGCTGCACGCCGCACTGTGGCACACGGATTTCGGTGTGGGGCCGCAGCTCGGCGCCACCTGCTATCGCGACAGGAACACCGCGTTCTCGCGGTTCGTCAGCGCTGCGGCCGCCCGCCAGGCGTTCGGAAACGGCCAGCGTCTCGGTGCGCACGGCCACCACTACGGGTGGTTGCACCCCGAGTCCTATCCCCTCGCGGGCAGCGCGCAGGACGAGCTCTTCATGCAGTTCCAGTCGTTCTGGGTGCGTTTCGACCCGGAGGGTCGGATGCCGCGCGACAAGTGACCGTCCGGACCGGCCTCCCCGGTCGGCCGGCAGCCGACCGCAGCGAGGCGTCCCGGTGGGAATCGCGCAGGACGGAAACCTAGCGGGAGCGCGTCGCGCGCAGCACGGCGTCGGCAGCGCGGCCGGCGACGGCGACGAGAGAGACGTTCTCGCGCGCCCATCCGGAGCGCTGGGCTCGCAGCCGCTCTGTCGTGCCGTCCGCCGCCTCCGCGATCAGCGTGCGCATGGCGTCTGCCACGGCGTGCGGGGTGAACGCCGTCGCACGGCCGAGCCCGTTGTCCGCGACCAGCCGTGCGCCCGTCTCCGGCCCGGCGAACAGCACAGGGGTTCCCACCGCTGCAGCCGCGTAGGTCTTGGTCGGGCGGGCGAAGTCGTAGCCGATGCCCGGCGCGATGCTCACCAGGGAGGCGACCGCCCCGCGGATCTGGCGCGCTGACTCGTGCGGGCTCACCACGCCGCCGAAATCAACACGTCCCGGAGCGATCTCCGCCGCGACCCGACGCAGCTCCCCCTCCACGACACCCTGCCCGAAGAACTTCACCCGCACGTCCGGGTGCTCGTCGCCGATGAGAGCGAGCGCACGGATGAACACCTCCGGCTGCTGCCACTCCGACATCGTGCCGGTGTAGACGAAGAAGGGCGCCTCCGACGCGGCGGGCTCCACATCGGGGCGGAAGACGTCGGTGTCGATGCCGTTGCCCACCGTGACGATCTTGCGCGGTGACGCATCGAGGGCGACGAGCCTCTCCGTCACCTCGTCGGAGACCGAGATGATCACCCTGGCCCTGCGCAGCACCGCGCGCTCCATGAAGCGCATCACACCCACCACCGGGCCCGGTGCGCCCATCGAGATCACGCCGTCGGTCCACACATCTGCCGCGTAGTACGCCAGCGGACGACGCTTGAGGACCGCTGCGAAGGCCGTCACCAGTCCCGTCGTGGGCGGCGACTCTGCGACCGCGACATCGAAGCGGCTGCCGAGCAGGCGCACGAGCAGCGGCAGGTCGAAACTCATGTACTGCACATAGCCCCGCACGTTCCCGCCCGCATCGCGCAGCACCGGCCACCGCCGCACAGCAACGCCCGGGGCGTCCGCGACGGCGGGCGCGTGCTCTGGCGGCCGGGTGGTGAGCACCCGCACATCGGAACCACGCGCGTCCAGCGCGCGTGCGAGAGCGCCGAGACGGAACGCCCCAGCGCTCACCTCCGGCGGAAAGAGCCGGGAGGCGATGACGGTGCGCACGCCGCCGCTCATCGGCCGCCCTCCGCCGGTCCGTCGGCGGCATCTGCTTCCGCGGGCCCGCCGGAGGCCTCGACGGAGTCCCCGATCGCGCGGCTGCCCCGCTCGATGCGCTCGATGCGCTGCTCGTGCAGGGCGGAGTCCTCGGCGAGCGTACGCAGCTTCTCCTCCACCCGGGTGAGCTCTGCACCGTATTGCAGGCTGACCAGGAACAGCAGCACGATGGCGACGAAGAACACCAGGTTGGTGGGGACGTTGATGCCCAGCGCGCGCGCCGCCCAGCCCAGCGTCTGCGGGAAGACGGCGACCACCAGCGCCAGGACACCGCCCACGAGCCACCAGATCGCGTGGCGTTCGCGCAGCGTGGACCGACGCATCAGCTCGATGATCGTCCACAGCGCCAGCAGCGCGGCGACGATGCCGAAGACATAGGTCACGGTGTTCACGATGCGACTCCCTCCCGGCTCTCCTGCGGCACGCTCGTGCGCGGGCGCATCAGCGCAAGCAGGAAGGCGATACCCGCGCGCAGGAGGTACACCGCCGCCTTGACCGGGCTGTGCGATGGCTCCCCCGCCTGTCGCGGCCGCATCTCGACGGGGATCTGCCGGATGATCAGCCCCGCCCGCGCCGCGATGACGAGGGCTTCGATCGTGTCGCCGAGGTACTCGGCCGGGTACGTCTGGGCGAACAGGCGCGTGGCCCGCGGGCCCGCGGCCTTGAAACCGCTGGTGACGTCGGTCAGACGCTCTCTGGCCACCGCGCTCACCGATCGCGCGAGGAAGCGCATGGCCCACTTGCGCGGACCGCGGACGCCGTAGCTGCCCACGCCCGCGAACCGGGCGCCGATCAGAATGTCTGCCCCCTGCTCCGCAAGACCGTCGATGAGCGCTGGGATACAGGCGGGATCATGCTGCCCGTCGGCGTCGACCTGCACGACCACATCGAAACCGCCCCGCACCGCAAAACGGAATCCAGCGCGCATCGCGCCGCCCACGCCGAGGTTGAACGGCAGACGAAGCACCTCAGCGCCCGCAGCCTCGGCTGCCCGGCGGGTGCCGTCGCGCGAGCCGTCGTCGACGACGAGGCAATACGCGTCGGGAACGGCGTCGCGGACGCCCTGGACGACATCCGCGACGGAGTCTTCTTCGTTCCAGGCCGGGATCACGACGAGGACGGACGGGGAGACCGGACGCATCGTCTCCGATCCTAGCGACCGCACCGGAGGCCGCTGCGCGGCCTCGCCGAGTCACCAGGGTTTTCTGGTCCCCGGCCGGCGGCCGGGGACCAGAAAACCCTGGTGACTCGGCGGGCGAGGCGTGCGGGGGAAGCGCTACCCGGCCGTGTCATCCGCACGCGGTGATGCGCCACAGCGAGGCTTCCCCGACCCGGTCGACCTCCTCGAAGCCGGCGCGGTCGTCGAAGTCCGTCATGCCGGGCATCACGTACCGGCCAGGACCCTCCTCCCCGGGGCCGAAGTCGAGCACATACCGCGGATCGCCGAACACCGCCAGCGCGTCGCACACCGCGGGATCGTCCGCCGCCTGGTTCAGACGCTGCGCCAGCAGCTCCCATTCCGCGGTGCGCGGCGGAGACCAGGTCCGGGGGAAGACGTCCTCGCCGCTGAGCATGTATCCGAAGGCCATCCCGGTGGAGGGGTTGCCGATCACCCGCTCGCCGTCATCGACGTGCGCGGGGAGCTGTTCGAGCAGCTCCCGCTCATCGGGCGAGAGGTAGCTGTCTTCGTTCGAGGTGTAGCGCGACTCGGCGTCGAAGGTGTTCTCCAGGAAGGCGGGCATCGCGACCGGGCGCAGCACGGCTCCGGCGACAACGAACACGGCGACCACGACCAGAGCGACCGCGGAACCGCGATCGTCCGCCTCGTCGCGCGCACCGCGCACCCGTCGGATACCACGCACGATCGCGTCGACACCGATGGCCGCGAGCGGGATGATCACGATCGGCGCGAGGGACGCCAGGCGATACGGATCCGCGTACCACGCGCCCAGGATGTCGACGCGCACGATCGGCGCTCCCACCGCGGCGACCAGCACATAGAGGGCGGAGACCGCGAGCCAGGCCACCACCAGCCAGCGCCAGGAGCGGCGGCGCGCGGCGGTGACGAGACCGATGAGCATCAGCACACTCACCCCGATGTGGAAGGGGATGCGCATCTGGCCGTTGAGCAGGATGTCGATGAACACCTCGGCTTTGCCCCGGAACGGCGGCCAGTGCGAGCCGCTGGTCGTCCTCGAGAACATCAGCCACACGCCGGCGAGAACGGCCCAGACGAGCACGCATCCGCCCAGCCGCACCACCACCGGGGTCGGGGCGCGCAGCATCCGCGCCGTCAGCCAGATCGCGCACAGCAGCCCCCACGCCAGCAGCGCTGCCGGCTGGCAGAGAACGAGAGTGCCGGCAGCGAGGCCGGCCAGCACGACAGCACGCACCGCTCCGCGCCACCCCATCGCGGCCTCCTCCGGTTCCCGCGGCGCGCACAGGGTGATCACCACGGCCAGGGCGGCCGGCACCAGCGCCGTGGAGAGCGCGTTGGGGAACAGCACGCCCCACTGGAACATCAGCAACGGGAACAGATGCAGCGAGCCGGAGAGCACCGCGGCATACGCCGCGATCACCCGGGAACGCGTTGTCACCAGCGCGAGCCAGGCGATGCCGAGCGGCCAGACGAGGGCGGCGATCACGATCGTGAAGGCGTTCGCCGCGAGTGCGATCTCGACCCCGGTGATGAGCACGACCGCCGAGACCACCGCATGCCAGGCGGCGGGATAGAAGCCGGTTCCGCCGATGAAGCTCGACACGGCCAGCGGCGAGGCCGATGACGTCTCGAGGATATGACGGACGGCGTTCATATGGAACACCGCGTCATTCGTCTGCGAGATCGCCGCGGGGTCCTCGACATAGGCTCCCAGACGCCAGGCCCCGACGACGGCCCCCATGGCCAGCGCCGTCCACAGCAGGCCGGTGGCGCGGCCACGGAACGACGGTGGGTCCCAGCGTCCCAGCACGAGACCGAGCACCCAGGCCGCCAGCACGAGCCCGCCGAGCGCGGCCCCGAGGCTCACCGACGTCCACGCGATGCCCGCGACGCCCAGCCCCAGCGCGGAGAGTCCGATCATCCCCACCCCGGCGACCGGGGCGAAGGCGGCGAGCGCGATCCCGCGGAAGCCCAGCCCTGCCAGGGCGAGCATGCCCGGGGCGAAGATCAGCAACGCCGTGATGCAGACGACCGGGGTGGCGCCCAGCCAGGCGCCGACCATCTCGACGCCCTGCACCGCCGGATCCACTAGGCGTCCACCAGCTCGATGGCCCCGGCCACGGGTCCGTCGTAGATCACGTCCCCCTTGTTGATCACGATGCCGCGCGTGCACAGCTCTGCGACCATCTCCATGTCGTGGCTGACCACGACGAGGGTCTTGCCCTGGGCGATGAGCTCCTCGAACTTCAGACGGCACTTCTCCCGGAAGGGCGCGTCGCCCACCGAGAGGATCTCGTCGACGAGCAGCACATCCAGCTCGACATGGATCGCGACCGAGAACGCCAGGCGCATGAACATGCCGGAGGAGTAATGCTTGACCTCCTGGTCGATGAACTGCTCGATCTCGCTGAACGCCACGATCTCGTCGTAGCGCTCCTCGATCTCCTTGCGCTTCATGCCGAGGATCGCCGCGTTGAGGAAGACGTTCTCCCGCCCGGACAGCTCCGGGTGGAAGCCGGCGCCGACCTCGATGAGGCCGGCCACCCGACCGCGGGTCAGCACCTGACCGGCATCGGGCTCCATGACGCCGGAGACGAGTTTGAGCAGGGTCGACTTGCCGGAGCCGTTCAGACCCAGGATCGCCACGGACTCGCCCTCGTTGATCACCAGGTCGACCCCCTTGAGCGCCTCGAAGGTGCTCGTGGTCTTTCTGCGCCGGATCCAGGCCACCACGGTGTCCTTGAACGAGAAGGCGTGGTTGAGGGTGAAGGTCTTCTTCACGCCGTCGACGATGACGCTCGGGCGCGAGGGCGCAGCGGGTGCGGGGGAAGGAGTGCTCATAGGTCTTGCGCGAACCTTCCCTCGAGGCGGCGGAAGACCGCCTGCCCGATCAGCAGCGTGGCGACCGAGATCAGGAACGCCCACAGCGTGTTCCACCCGAGGTTCGGCGGCAGCGTCCAGGGTGTTCCCTCCGGGCCCGCTGCCAGAGCGACCAGATCCTCGCTCACCGGGTACCAGAAGGCGTAGTGGAACAGCTCGACACCCTGGGTGATGGGGTTGAGCAGGTAGATCTGCAGGATCCAGTCCGGCCAGGCCAGAACCGTGAGGGCCGACTGCACCTGGGTCCAGGCGTAGAGCACCGGCGATGCCCAGGTGGCCAGCAGCAGCAGGAGCTCGACGATGTTCTCCGCGTCGCGGAACCGCACGTTGACCGCCCCGAAGAAGAGCCCGAGGCCCAGGGCGAAGACCATCACGATGATCATGCCGGCGAGGATGGCGAGAACCGACAGCACGGAGACGTGCACGATCCACCCCATGAACAGGCAGACGAGCAGCAGCAGCGCGACCTGCGGCAGGAAGTGCACGAAGGCCACCATCACCGCCGAGACGGCGAACAACTGGCGCGGCAGGAACACCTTCCGGATCAGCGGTGCGTTGCCGACGATCGACGTGGTTGCGTTCTTGTAGGCCTCGGAGAACAGGTTGATGACCACGATGCCGCTGAACAGGTAGACGGCGTAGTTCGGGATGCCCCGGTTGAGGTCGAGGAAGAGGCCGAGCACCACGAAGAACACCGCGAACTGCGCAGCCGGCCGCACGTACGACCAGGTCCAGCCCAGAATCGAGTTGCGGTATCTGGTGGTGACGCCGGTGCGGATCAGCAGGTACAGCAGATAGCGCCAGCGGATGACGTCACTGAGGCCGCGAGCGCGGCCCGGCACGTCGAACTCGCTGCGCGGCACCGCCTCGAAAAGCGCACGGGAATCGGTCACGGGCTCTCTCACTCGATCATGGCGGTCCGGTCGGGTCCGCCGCCAGGGCTCAGAACATCCTATGCGGACGCGCGCCTCGCACAGGGAAACGCATCACAGGTCGGCGTGCAGGCCCCAGACCTGCTCGGCTGCGCCCAGCCAGCTGAACGCCCTGGCACGGTCTGCGGCGAGCACGCGCAGGCGCGCGGCGTCGTCCCCGACCGCCGCGACCACGGCATCCGCCAGCTCATCCGGTGCGACCAGGAGGCCGCCGTCGGCGATCACGTCCCGGTAGACGTCGTTGTCGAGCGCCACCGTCGGCACGCCCAGCGCCATCGCCTCGACCGTTCGCCACGGCCAGGACGACACGGTGTCGACCATCACGAACGCCGATGCGCCGGCGAGCACGGCCGCACGGGTGTCCTGGTCGTATGCCCCACGAACGTGCACGCGCCGCTCCGGCAGCCCCGCCGCCGATGCACGGTCGATGATCTCGGGTTCCGCGCCGTCCGGGGCGTCGACGACGACGGCGTCGACGTCGGCCGCGGCCGCGGCCGCGAAGCCGCGCGCCAGTTCCTCACCGCGCCCGGACACCACCGCGTAGGGGGCCGTGAGCTGGGCCTGCGCCTGCCGCTCCGCCGCGTCGGCCGGCACGGCGAACCCGCGCGGCGGGGCGCCGGCGATCACGCGGACCCGGCCGCCGACGGGCGCGATCTCCGCGATGCGTCCGGCGATGCCGTGCGTCGGCACCACGATCGCGTCTGCGTGCTTGACGGCGCGGCGCAGCATCCCCCGCTGCCACATCACGATGGGTTTGGGCAGCAGCTCCGGATTCTCCCACGCGCGCAAATCCCACACGGTCACGACGGTCTGGTCGTGGTCGTTGACCCGATCGTGACGCACGAGCGGGGCGAGAAGCGTCGGCGCGTGGATCAGTCCGCCCCCGACGCCCGGCGCCACTCCCAGCTGCCACGCCGCGGCCAGCTCGCGGCGGCCGAGCGGCATGCGGCGCACGTCGGCGATGCCGGGAATCGTGAGCTCTTCGCCCCCTGCCGGCACGATCGCCTGCACCCCGCATCCGGGCGGGGCCGTTTCGACGAGCGCGTAGGCAAGCGCGAGCGATGCCTCGGCATGTTCCTGCTCGAGGGGACTCACGACCTGATCCAGGACGACGCGCAGCTGGGGACCCACGGTACAGACATTATCCGTCCGGGACATCTGTTCCTGACAGGACGCCCCGAGGTCGAGCGCGCGCACCCCCGCCGCGGGCGGCGCTCAGGGCTCCGGGGTCTCCTCCGCCGGCGGATGCAGGGCGTCGTGCACGAGGCTGCGCACGTGCTCCCAGTCCGGATACTCCTCGTCGACGCCGTTGGCGGGGGTCAGCTCGATGGTCGCCAACGGCAGCTGCTTCGCCTTCAGCATCAGCTCGAAGAACTCGGGGATCTTGTCCTGCGGCAGATCGGTCTGCACGATCGCGGTTCCGGCGGAGACCATCTCGTTGAAGCGCGTGAACACGTTCTGCGGGGTGAACTGCGCCAGGATCGCGGCCTGCAGCTGTCGCTGACGCAGCATCCGGTCCCAGTCGCTGGTGGTGTAGCGCGAGCGGGCATACCACTGCGCCGTGTCGCCGTCCATGTGCTGCAGCCCCGGCTCGATCCAGCCGATCGCCCAGTCGTCCGGGTCGATGCCGTCCCAGTCGTCCGGCACGCCCCCCTTGGGCAGCCGCTCGGAGACCTCGATCTCGATCCCGCCGAGCGCGTCGATCAGCTGGGCGAAGCCGTCCATGTCGATGAACACGTAGTACGGGATCTCGATGCCCATGATGCCCTCGACGGCATCCTTGGTCGCCTCGACTCCCGGCGTGGACCCCTGGGCCTCCGCATCGGGGTAGAGGCCCTGCTCCCAATAGTCGTTGCGGCAGACGTCGACCTCGGTGGTGAGCTGGTTGACGCCGCTGCTCCACCCGCACTCGGAGTCGCCGTAGCCCTCATGGCCGTCCGGGTAGAGATCCTGCATCGGTCCGTCCGCGAACGGGAAGTGCGGCAGATCACGGGGCACACCGGTGATCGTCACCGCGCCGGTCTCGGCGTTGACCGAGACCACCGAGATGCTGTCGAAGCGCATCGAGTCCCGGCCTTCGCCGCTGTCGGCACCGAGCAGCAGGATGTTGTAGTAGCCCTCCGAGGGCGGCAGGCTCGGCCCGCTGCTGGCGAACACCGTGGTGATCGCGCCGCGAGCGCTGCCGATCACGGTCGCCGCGTAACCCGCCGTCCCGACCAGCAGGGAGCCGATCAGAGCCGCGACGACCGGCATCGCGATGCGCGCATAGGGCTTGACCTTCACCAGGCGGATCAGCCGGATGGTGTCGAGGGTGAGCACCAGCCAGACGACGGCGTAACCGACCAGTGCAACCTGCAGCAGCGTGAGGGCGAGCCAGGAGATCCACCCGCCGCCCGCGAACAGCCACAGCATGCTCTGACGCAGGAACAGCAGCCCGGCGACCAGCAGGGCCGCGGCGAACCAGAGCACGAGCGTCGTGCGCAGCCCGAACCGCCCGAGGCGGCGGTTCCCGGCGAGCACCTGGGCCGATCCGGGAACGAGCACGTTCAGCGCGATCAGCCACCAGCCGCGACGGGTCATCACCGGCGGCGATGATGCATCGGGGTGCCGGAGCGGGCGCTGCTCCACCGCACGCGGCCGCGCCTCTTGGCGCGCCCGCGTGCGGGGGGCGTCGGCAACGGTCACAGAGAGTCCTTCAGCCGGCGGTTCTTCTCCTCGACCTGGCCCTCCAGGTCGCGCGCGGCGGCCTCGACGCGGTCGGCCAGGGCGGCGTCGCCGGTGCCGAGGATGCGCGCCGCGAGGATGCCGGCGTTGCGGGCGCCGCCGATCGACACCGTCGCGACGGGGATGCCGGCCGGCATCTGCACGATCGACAGGAGCGAATCCATGCCGTCGAGGTAGGCCAGCGGAACGGGGACGCCGATGACCGGGAGCGCGGTCACCGACGCGATCATCCCGGGCAGGTGCGCTGCCCCTCCTGCCCCGGCGATGATCACGCGGACGCCGCGTGCGCGGGCCTCTCGGCCGAAACGCACGAGCTTGTCCGGGGTGCGGTGAGCCGAGACGACCTCGACCTCGTGCGGAACACCGAACTCGGTGAGCGCCGCAGAAGCGTCGCTCATCACGCGCCAGTCGGAGTCGGAACCCATGATGACGCTGACGAGGGGGGACGGGGAGGAGTGCAACGGCTCGGTCACCCGTCCAGGCTAAGGGCGGGTGCTGTGAGCTTCCCGGCGGCACGCGGCGCAACAGCAGGGCCGACCGCGGTCGGATCCGGCTGCGGCGGGACGCGCCGCGCCCGTCACGCGCCGGGCGCGGCGGATCAGTCGAAGCAGGACGCAGTCGCGCGCGCGAGGTAGACGACCTCGTCGAGTTCGGACCCCGTGGCGTTGACATGGCCGACCTTGCGACCGAGCCGGGATGCCTTCCCATAGGTGTGGATCTTGGCGTCCGGGTGCGTCTTCATCGCGACGGCGAAGCGCTCGTCGATCGAGACGCCCTGCGGTCCGCCGAGGATGTTGATCATGACAGCCCAGGGCTCGCGCATCCGCACATCCCCCAGGGGCAGATCGGCCACGGCACGCAGATGCTGCTCGAACTGCGAGGTCACCGCACCGTCCTGACTCCAGTGGCCGCTGTTGTGCGGTCGCATCGCGAGCTCGTTCACCAGGATGCGCTCATCGGGGGTCTCGAAGAGCTCGACAGCGAGCATGCCGGTCACGCCCAGGCCGGTCGCGATCCGTTCGGCGATCTGCGCTGCGGCGTCCGCCGTCCGCTGTCCCGACTGCGGTGCCGGGGCGATGACCTCGGCGCACACCCCGTCCCGCTGCACCGTCTCGGTGAGCGGATACACCGCGGTCTCGCCGCTCGGGCGTCTGGCGATCTGCTGGGCGAGCTCGCGCTGGAACGGCACGAGCTCCTCGACCAGCAGCGCCCCGCCCTCCGCCTGGGCGGCGAACCAGTCGGCGGCCCCGGAAGCCGCGCCGACGACCCGCACCCCCTTGCCGTCGTATCCTCCGCGCGGGGTCTTGACCACCGCGCGCCCACCGTGATCGTCCAGGAACACCTGGAGCTCGTCCTCGTCGCACACCGCAGCCCAGTCCGGTTGCGGAACGCCGAGCTCGGCGAGACGGGCCCGCATGGCCAGCTTGTCCTGGGCGTACAGCAGGGCGTCCGGCCCCGGATGCACGGCGACCCCGTCGGCGACGAGCGCTCGCAGCACCTCCTGCGGCACGTGCTCGTGGTCGAAGGTGATCGCGTCGACCTCCGCGGCGAAGCGGCGCACGGTGTCCAGGTCGCGGTAGTCCCCCACGGCCGTGGCCGCCAGCGATGCCGACATCCCCTCGTTCTCGGCGAGCACGCGCAGCTCGATGCCGAGCTCGACCGCGGGGGCGATCATCATGCGGGCCAGCTGGCCTCCGCCGATCACGCCGATGCGCAACGCCATCCGAGTCTCCGTTCGTCGTGGGGTGGTGCGCCTATTCTCGCGCACCCGGCCGGCCGCGTCGCCCGTCCGAGAAGCAGCCCGGCCGCTCAGCCGTCCTGCACCGCGACGGACGCGGTGGCCTGCGCGTCACGGTGGGCCATGATCTGGCCGACCTCGATCTGGTCGGCCAGGGTCTCGTGCACCAGCGTCACGCTGGGCACGTTCACCAGACGCAGCGGTTCGTCCAACCCGTTCGTGAGGACGATCGTCCCGGCTCCCCACAGTCGTTGCAGGACGCCGCGACGCACCGCGATGGTGTACCCGCGGGCATGGGACATCTCCCGCCGCCGACCGCGCAGGCCGTTGCTGACGATGACGCGCCGCGTGGTGATCGTGTAGGTGCGGGATGCCCACACCAGGGAAGGCACCACCACCAGCAGCACGACCGCGCCGCCAGCGGCAGCCAGCAGCATCCAGTCCTCGAACCCCGCGGGCAGGTTCCCGAACAGATACCCCACGGCCCCGGCGACGGCGATCAGCACGAGCGCCGACCAGAACAGCCGGCGGGCGTGGCCGCGCAGACGCACGATGAGCAGCTCTCGCTCTGGCGCGCCGGATCCCGGCATCAGGGGGCGCCCGGTCAGCGCGGCGGTCTCGCTCACCCCTTCATTGTGGCGGCCCCGGCGGGCTTCACCGTCCGCACGCGGGGCGTGTCGCAGCGAGTCCGGCACCGCGACAGGCCGCGTCGCCGTGATCAGGCCGGGCGTACGTGCACGACGTCACCCGCCGCGACCGGATGCTCAGAGCCGGCGGCCGCGACCACGAGCCGTCCGTCCTCGGCCAGCCGCACCGCCTGCCCGGTGATGGCCGCGCCGCCGGGGAGCGAGACACGCACGTTCCGGCCGAGGGTGACGCAGCGCGCGGAAAGCCGCTGATGCAGGCCGCTCGCCAGCGCGGAGCCGTGCTCGGCGATGCCGGAGAGCAGACCGTCCAGACGCGCGAGGTAGCCGGAGAGCAGCAGATCCAGATCGGGCTGCACGCCCTCGACCGCGAAGGACGTGGCGGTGGGAACCGGCAGATCCGCCGCGGCCATCGCGGTGTTCACTCCGGTGCCCACCACCACCGCGGCGTCTGCGGCCTCCACCAGGACACCGCAGATCTTGCGGTCGTCGACCAGGACGTCGTTCGGCCATTTCACACCGACCGTCCGCCCGTCGATCTGTGCGGCGACGGCCTCGGCCATCGCCAGACCCGCCGCGAGCGGGATCCAGCCGCGCTCGGCGACCGGGACGTCGAGATCACGCAGAAGCACGGACACGGCGAGCGCAGACCCGGCCGGAGCCGTCCATCGGCGATCGAGCCGGCCGCGCCCGGAACGCTGGTCTTCGGTCACGAGCACCGAGAGGTGGGGCCAGGCCACCGCGTCGGCGGCGACGGCGAGCAGGTCGGCGTTCGTCGAGCCGGTCGAGGCGACGACATCCAGGCGGGCGGCCGCGGCTTCGGTGAGAGGCAGGTGCATCCCGTCACCCTATTCCCCCGCCCGGCGACCGGTCCTGCCCGCCACCGGCCGGGCGCTGCCGGGCCGAGCAGAGGCACGTCCTACAGCGATCCCCCGTTCCTGTTGTCGAGAACCTCCAGCGTCGCCGGATGGCCCGCCGCTAGGGTGGAACCCGTGACCGACCAGCCCGATCTCTCGACCACCGCCGGCAAGATCGCCGACCTCCGCGCCCGCTACGCCGAGGCCGTCCTCGACGCAGAGCAGGCCTCCCAGGAGAAGCAGCACGCCAAGGGCAAGCTCACCGCCCGCGAACGCATCGAGATGCTCGTGGACCCGGGGTCCTTCGTCGAGCTGGACGAGTACGTCCGTCACCGCACCACCTCCTTCGGGATGGACCGTTCACGCCCCTATGGCGACTCCGTGGTCACCGGCGTGGGGCGCATCCACGGGCGCGTGGTCTGCGTGTACTCGCAGGACTTCACGACCTTCGGCGGGTCGCTGGGCGAGGTCGCCGGCGAGAAGATCATCAAGAGCATGGAGTTCGCGCTCCGCAACGGCGTGCCGATCATCGGCATCCTCGACTCCGGCGGGGCACGGATCCAGGAGGGCGTCGTCGCGCTCGGCAAGTACGGCGAGATCTTCCGCCTGAACACGGCGGCCTCCGGCGTCATCCCCCAGATCTCGATCATCATGGGACCCGCCGCGGGCGGCGCCGTCTACGGCCCTGCCCTCACCGACTTCGTGATCATGGTCGACAAGACCAGCCAGATGTTCGTCACCGGCCCTGATGTCATCAAGACGGTCACCGGCGAGGACGTCGGCATGGAGGAGCTGGGCGGCGCCTACACGCACAACACCCGGTCCGGCGTCGCACACTACCTCGCCGAAGACGAGGATGACGCGCTCGATTATGCGCGCACGCTGCTGAGCTACCTGCCGGACAACAACATGGCCGAGCTGCCCAGCTACACGTCGGGCTTCGACTGGGAGACCACCGACGCAGACGGCCGGCTGAACACCGTCATCCCCGACTCCCCGAACCAGCCGTACGACATCCACGAGGTGATCGAGCACATCGTGGACGACGGTGAGTTCCTCGAGACGCAGCCGCTGTTCGCGCCCAACATCGTGGTGGGTCTGGGCCGCGTCGAGGGCCGCTCCGTCGGCATCATCGCCAACCAGCCGTCGCAGATGGCCGGCACCCTGAACATCGAGGCCGGTGAGAAGGCCGCGCGCTTCGTGCGGTTCTGCGATGCGTTCTCGATCCCGATCGTCACCCTGGTGGATGTGCCGGGCTATCTGCCCGGCACCGACCAGGAGTGGACGGGTGTGATCCGTCGCGGCGCCAAGCTGATCTACGCCTATGCCGAGGCCACGGTTCCGCTGGTGACCGTGATTCTGCGCAAGGCCTACGGCGGGGCGTACATCGTGATGGGCTCGAAGCAGCTCGGCGCTGACGTCAACCTCGCCTGGCCGACCGCGGAGATCGCCGTCATGGGCGGACAGGGCGCGGTCAACATCCTGTATCGCAATGAGCTCAAGAAGGCAGCGGAGGCGGGCGAAGACGTCGCGGCTGTGCGCACGCGGCTCGCCAAGGAGTACACGTACAACGTGACCTCGCCGTTCCTCGCGGCAGAGCGCGGCGAGATCGACACGATCATCGAGCCGGCGCAGACGCGGGTGTACATCGCCAAGGCGCTGCGGGCACTGCGCGGCAAGCGCGCGGAGCTTCCCGCCAAGAAGCACGGGAACATTCCGCTGTGACCATGCCGGAGCCTCAGGACCAGGGCGTTCCGCGGGTGCAGCTGGTCAGCGGAAACCCCACGGAGGAGGAGCTCGCCGCCCTCGTCGCCGTGCTCAGCGAGGCCTGGGAACAGGAGTCGGCGGAAGCAGCAGACGACCCCGCACCGCGATCGGCGTGGGTCCGCACCCAGCGTCCGCTGCGGCGGCCGTTGCGGCGCGACATCCCCTGGGGGCGCTTCGCCGGCTGACCGGACGGCCACGCCGCGCCGGGCCCCGGGGTTTTGTCCCCCGAAATACCTACAGACGGAATGCTGGACGCCGTGCAGACTGGGAGAGCACTCAGCTGCGTCTTGCCGAGTCCCCCGCCCTCGTATCGGTGGACCTCTCGACTCGGCATCCGCGGACGGCATTCGGGTAGCTGGTCCGCATGGCGGAGGGCGAGCGTTATCGCCGCCCTCCGCCCACCTCTCCGGGCCTCGCACCGGGATGCTCAGCCGCCCCGCTGAATCTCCTGCCAGAGCTCGACCTCCTCATCGCCGGGGTCCGACGACCGTCCGACGATCGTCACGGCGACGTCCGGATGCGGGACCGATCGCACGATGATCCGCGCGCTGTCGGCCGACGCGAGCACCGCCGCGAGCCGGGCGCGCACCTCTGCGATGGCCGCGGGCGCCAGCCCGGCCAGACCGCCGTCATCGGAGACCGCCACGACGCACCCGCGCTCGCGCAAGCGCCCGATCGCCGCGCGCACCTCGGCATCGAGCAGCCCGCCGCCGCGGATCTCATCGCGCAGCCGCGCCTCCGCGCGACGTGCCATGCCGCGGTCGTCCTCATCGAGGTCGCCGGACTGCTCGATCACCCGCGAGAGCACCGGCCCGGCGATGTCCAGGGCGTACTGCACCCGGAGGCGGCGTTCCCTTCGTCGCATCTCCTGCGCCGCGCGCCACGCGGAAGCGGTCTGCTCGATCTCCGCGAGACGCTGCGTGTCGCGCACCGCCTTGGCCCACAGGATCGCGAGCAGCTGGGCGATCAGCAGCCACACGAGGGAGCCCACCATGCCCAGCGCGAGCGCGTCGACCGGTCCCAGCCAGAGGGCGGCCACGATCGCGGTCGGCAACAGCGTGAGCCACCCCAGCACCGGTCGGCGGCGCACGATGCATACGACCCCCAGCAGCCCGAAGCCCCCGATGTACCACGTGCCATAGGGCAGGCGCAGGGTGCGCTCGTCGAGGGCGCAGCTCACCGCCACCGGAACCACCGCCGCCGTGACGCCCACGAGCACCGCGGCCGGCAGCGGCATCCGCAGCGCACGACGCGCTCCGGCCAGGATCGCCGTCGCCACCGTCAGCGCGTACAGCCCCAGCCCCGCCAGCATGAGCGGCGGGTTCGGCGGCGGTCCCCACCACCATCCCAGCCCCCGGAAGACCATCGTCCCCGCGAAGATCAGGCCCAGCAGGGTGGCGACCAGCCGCACGCTCATGGTCATCGGCGTTCCCAGCGCATCTCGACCGTCGTACCGCCGTCCGCCGCGTCGATCGCGGCGGACCCGCCCACCGCCGCCATGCGGGCGAAGATCGATGCCCGGATCCCGAGCCGGTCCGCGGCCACGCCCTCCGGCCGGAAGCCGCCACCGGAATCCGAGACGATCACCGCAGCGACGCCCTGCCCCGCTTGCACGCACACCCGGAGCCCGCGTGCGCCCGCGTGGGCGATCGCATTGTCGATCGCCTGCCGCGCCGCCAGCGTCAGAGCCCTGGCCACGCGATCCGGCACGGTGGAGACGTCTGTGATCTGCTCCTCCACCGCCGCCTCGACCCGGCGGTCGGCGAGGGCGCCCCGCAGGTCGGCCGCGACCGCCGCGAGGGCCACCTCGGCATCGCCGCCCTCCCGCGCGTCCGGCTCGTCCGTGCTCGCCAGGCGGATCAGCGCCTCACGGGCCATCACCACGGCGAGGTCGTACTCCCGCGGTGAGCACGCGCGCTCTGCCGCGAGCAGGGCACCCAGAACACTGTCGTGCATGAGAGCGGCGACCGCCACGCGTTCCTGTTCCCTGGCATCGGATGCTGCCGCATCCGCGTAGGACGCGACGGCCTGCGCGCGCGCCGCATCGACGCCCGCCGCGACCGTGCGGACCATCCAGCCGAGACCCACCAGCAGCACCCCGAGCACGAACGTGAACGACACGTCGAAGGCAACCGTGTACCAGTCGTTGAGGGAGCCTTCCGTTCGGAACATGCGCACGGCGCCGTAGACCAGCGGCATTCCGATCGCCCACAGCAGCTGCACCCGCACCGGGAACGCGAGCACCGCGGCCAGTCCGGCGATGTTCACGAGGTAGAAGATCCAGGGCTGCGCCTCCTCGACCTGGCCCCGGCCGATCGCCGACCACACCACGAGAGCGATCGGGTAGACCACGGCGAACACACCGGCGCTGGTGCGCACCGTCCAATGGGTGATCGCGCAGACCACCATCAGTGCGAGCGAGACGAAAACGAGCACGGCCAGCGCGGCTCCGCCCGGGCTCGGGACGGAGGTCGCGATGGCGGCGAAGACGGCCTGCACCCCCAGCACGAGCGAGCCGATGCCAACCAGCAGCTCGACGACACGGTTGATCCGCGGCAGCGCGAACTGCTCCGGCACCCGGCGGATGTCGCCAGAGCGCACGATGCGCCCCCACGCGTCGCGCAGGGCCTCCGTCTCAGCGGCGGCCTCAGCGGGCAACCGGATCTCCGTCCGGGGCGTCGACGGCAGCGCCCTCCACCGCAGCGGCATCCGCCTGGGGCGGATCGAGGATGCCGTCCTCGATCGCCCGGTGCAGCAGATCGATCTTGGTGGGCGCAGGCCGCCCCACCTCGACATACTTGCTGCGGACGCGGCTGATGTTCTCCTTCGCCGTCGAATAGGCCACGCCCAGGCGTTCCGCCACGGCCTTGAGCGGAAGGCCCGCCGCGTACAGGCGCAGCATCTCGCGCTCCCGCGCGGAGAGCTGCGCATCGGCGAAGGCCTGGTCGCCCTCGACGGCGCTGGCCCACTCCAGGTTGTCCAGCGGGGAGCCGGCTGCGACGACCCGTACGGCGTCGATCACCTCGGTCAACGGCGAAGACTTGCTGACGACCCCCGCGGCCCCGGCGGAGAGGGCTTCGCGCACCGCCGCCGGCCGATCGGCGACGCTGTGAATGATGACCCGTGCGCCGACGGCCATGAGCGCTGTGACGTTCTCGCGGGGCGTCGTGCCGTCGCCGAGCGTGAGGTCGAGCAGCACGACCTCTCCGCCCTCGCGACCGTGATCCGCGCGGAGGTACTCCGTGACCGTCGACCCGGAGAACACCACGTTCCACCCTGCTCGGGTGAGGACGGCAGCCAGGCCGAGCCGAACAGATTCGTGATCGTCGATGAGCGCGACCCTGGGCATGTCATGAGCCTACCTTCGCCGCCGGGCCGACAACGGCCCTGGTCCACCACGCGGGACGAGGGTCGTGGTCGGCGCAGCGACGCCGCGCTTCACCGAGGCCCGTGCCGGTGGCCGCACGGGGACCCCGGCCGGGTCAGGCGCGTTCGAGCAGCGCGACGGTCTCGACATGGTGGGAATGCGGGAAGAGATCGAACGCCCGCAGCGACACCGGCTGATAACCCTGCGCGTGGAAGGTTCCCATGTCGCGTGCGAGCGCCACCGGATCGCACGCCACGTACACGACCGAGGACGGCGCGAGGGCCGCGAGGTCTTCCACGACAGCCCGCCCGGCGCCGGAGCGCGGCGGATCGAGCACCACCGTCGAGCCTTCCAGCCCCGCGCCGTCCGTCCGGCGGCGCCGCAGATACCGGTCGGCACGGTCGGCGATCGCGGTGACGTCGGAGCCCAGGTTGTGCTGCGCGTGCGCGCTCGCACGCCGGTCCGACTCGACGGTGACGATGTCGCGCGCGCCCAGGCCGCGCAGCGTCGCCGCGAACAGCCCGACACCGCCATACAGATCGAGATGGGTGGCGTCGGCGTCGACGCGCCCGTCGAGCAGCGACGCGACCGCGGTGTGCAGGGTTTCGGCCGCGCGGTGATGCACCTGCCAGAACCCTCCCGCGTCGAGGCGGAAACGGCGCCCCGCCACGATCTCCTCGACCGGCTTCTGCGCCGACCGCCGATCGCCGCGCAGCAGCCGGACGCGCCCGTCGGCGGGCAGGACCAGATCGATACGCTCGCCACTCTCCGGTTCCACCGCGATGGCCGCCTCGGCGAGCTCCGGGCGCAGCAGCGGATGGGAGCGCACCGGCACCACGCGGTGAGATCGGGCGGCATATGGTCCCACGCGGCCCTGATCGGTGTGCAGCCGCACCCTGGTGCGATAGCCGCCGTCGTCGCCGATCGCCTCCACCTCCGGCACCGACACCGGCACCGGCGGCCCGAACCGCCGCAGCGCATCCGTCAGCACCTCGTGCTTGAGGGCGCGCTGGTGCTCCGGGGCGATATGACCGAAGTCCGCACCCCCCGGCCGGTCCGCCGGGTCCCGCGCGACGTCGGCCTCCGGCCAGACGTGCGCGACCCGGTGCGGTGAGGCATCGATCACCGAGACGGTGTCCGCCCGCCAGAACGACGGCTTGGCGTCGTCGGTCACCTGCGCCAGCACGCGCTCGCCGGGAATGGCGTCGGCGACGAAGATCACCCGTCCCTCATGACGGCCCACCCCGACCCCGCCGTGGGCGATACCGGTGACATCGAGCTCGAGAAGGGGCAGATCGCTCATCATCCGAGCATCCCACAGCCGTCGCCGCAGGATCTGCCGCCGTGGCGGGCCGCGGTACGGCTCGCGTTCGACCCGAGGGGATAGCGTTGACGGCATGCGCGTGTGCCTGGCATCGACATCCCCCGCCCGACTCGCCCTGCTGCGCCAGGCCGGGATCGAGCCGGTGACCCTCTCCCCCGCGGTCGACGAGGACGCACTGACCGCCGGCTGGTCGGCCGAGCGCGGCGCTGCGGTGCCCGCTCCCGAGCTCGTGGCGCTGCTGGCCGCCGCGAAGGCAGAAGACGTCGCCGCGCGTCTGCGCTCGGAGGATCCGGGCTTCGACGGGATCGTGATCGGCGGCGACTCGATGTTCGAGATCGGCGGCCGCGTCTACGGCAAGCCGTACACGGCGGCGGAGGCCACCCGGCGCTGGCAGGAGATGCGCGGCGCCACCGGCGTCCTCCACTCCGGACACTGCGTGATCCGCCTCACCCCGGGGGCGGAGCCGCACAGCGCCGAGGCGGTCGCCGCGGCCTCGGTGACCTTCGCCGCGGACGTGACCGACGCCGAGATCGATGCCTACGTCGCGTCTGGCGAGCCGCTGCACGTCGCCGGCGCGTTCACGGTCGACAGTCTCGGCGGCGCGTTCATCGAGCGCGTGGCTGGCGACCCCTCGACGGTGGTGGGGATGTCGCTGTCCACCGTGCGTCGCCTGGCTGCGCAGCTCGGCGTGCGCTGGACCGACCTCTGGAACCGCTGAGAGGCCCCGGCCCCGGAGCCACCCGCGGGCGCCCGCATCGTCGCACCGCCCGACACCGGCGTGGCTTAGAGGATGGTGACAGGGATTTTCGGCATTCTTGTGGAGGTTCGCCACAGATATCGCTGTCTGCGTCGCTAGGCTGACATCCATGCCTGAAATCGCCAAGGTCCTTATCGCGAACCGCGGCGAAATCGCCGTACGCATCATTCGTGCAGCACGAGACTCCGGTTTGTCCTCCGTCGCCGTCTACGCCGATCAGGATCGGGATGCCATGCACGCCCGGCTGGCCGACGAGGCCTATGCGCTCGGCGGAACGACGAGCGCCGAGACCTATCTGCAGATCGACAAGATCCTCTCCATCGCCCGTCGCTCCGGCGCGGACGCCGTGCACCCCGGCTACGGGTTCCTCGCCGAGAACGCCGACTTCGCCCGCGCCGTGATCGACGCCGGCCTGGTGTGGATCGGCCCGTCCCCCGCAGCCATCGAAGCCCTCGGAGACAAGGTCACGGCCCGGCACGTGGCGGAGAAGGTCGGCGCGCCGCTCGCGCCCGGCACACCAGGCCCCGTCGAGACCGCCGAGGAGGTCGTGGCCTTCGCGCAGGAGGTCGGCCTCCCGATCGCCATCAAGGCCGCGTACGGCGGCGGCGGACGCGGCCTGAAAGTCGCCCGCGAGCTCGACGAGGTCGCGGAGCTTTTCGAGTCCGCCACCCGTGAGGCCGTCACCGCGTTCGGACGCGGCGAGTGCTTCGTCGAGAAGTACCTCGACAGGCCGCGTCACGTCGAGACCCAGTGCCTCGCAGACGCCGCGGGCAACGTCGTGGTGATCTCCACGCGAGACTGCTCGCTGCAGCGCCGCCACCAGAAGCTCGTCGAGGAGGCGCCGGCGCCCTTCCTCACCGAAGAGCAGAACCGCATCCTCTACGAGGCGTCCAAGGCGATCCTCCGCGAGGTCGGTTATGTGGGTGCCGGGACGTGCGAGTTCCTCGTCGGCGCGGACGGCACGATCTCCTTCCTCGAGGTCAACACCCGCCTGCAGGTGGAGCATCCCGTCTCGGAAGAGGTCACCGGGATCGATCTCGTCCGCGAGCAGTTCCGAATCGCGGCCGGGGGGACCATCGACTACGCCGACCCGGAGCCGCAGGGGCACTCGATCGAGTTCCGCATCAACGGCGAGGACCCTGGCCGCGGCTTCCTGCCCCAGCCGGGGCCGGTGCACGTGTTCAAGACGTTCGGCGGGCCGGGCGTCCGCCTCGATTCCGGCGTCACCGCGGGCGACACCGTCTCCGGCGCCTTCGACTCCCTGCTGGCGAAGATCATCATCACCGGCCGTGACCGCGCGGAGGCCATCGAACGGTCCCGTCGTGCGCTCGACGAGTTCGAGGTCGTCGGTCTCCCCACGGTGCTTCCCTTCCACCGCAGGCTCGTGCACGACCCCGCCTTCGTCGCAGCGGACGGCGAGTTCGGCGTCTTCACGCGCTGGATCGAGACGGAGTTCTCGGGCGGCATCGACCCGTGGGACGGCGAGATCACGGCACCGGCGGACGCCGACGCACGCCACACGGTCGTGGTGGAGGTCGCCGGCAAGCGCCTGGAGGTGAGCCTGCCGGACCGCGTGGCCACCGCAGCCACCGTGGGCGCCAAGCCCGCTGCCGCTCCCCCGTCGCGCCGCAGCCACACCTCCAGCGCCAACGCGGGCGCCTCGGGCGACGCCGTGTCGTCGCCGATGCAGGCGACCATCGTCAAGGTGGCCGTGGAGGAAGGCCAGCAGGTCGTCAAGGGAGACCTCGTCGTCGTGCTGGAGGCGATGAAGATGGAGCAGCCGCTCTCCGCGCACAAGGACGGCGTCGTGAGCGGCATCGACGCCACGCCGGGGACGACCGTGTCGGCCGGTCACCGGCTTCTGACGATCTCCTGAGGCCGTGCACCGCTCGGGATCGCTCATCAGCGCGGCGATCGCCCTGGCCGCCGTCGCGCTGACCGGCTGCGCCCCGGCGGCTGTCGACCAGGGTGCGGCCCAGGAGTGGCTTGAGCAGCGCGCCAGCGACACAGGCGATGAGAACACCCTCGCGGTGCTGAGCGGAGGCACATCCGCGCAGGATCCGGGCGCCGATGGGTCCGCGATCCGCGTCGACTTCGCACAGCCGCGGTCCGTGGACGCTGTCGTGATCACCTGCTTCGGAGACGTCTCGATCCGGGCGAGGGTGACCGTGTCCTCAGCGACCGATGGCGGTGCCGTGACGCTGACGAACGGCACCGATGCGGACGTGCCGTGCGGCGACGATCCCGTGGTGCTCCCCGTGGATCACGTCGGCGACGGCACGATCGCCGTCGGGGTGAGCGCCTGGCACGACGGGGCCTGGACGACGTACAGCGCCGAGGTACGCGGCGGCGCGCGCTGACCGACGACGGCGCCCCCGGTTCCGGCTCGTCGTAAGCCAGGGCCGGGGGCGCGATACCGGTCGGCCGCGAGGACCGCACCCGGCGCGCTCAGCGGTCGACGTAGTCCTGGTGCATCGCGCGGGTGGCATCCGTGATGCTGCCGGTGAGCGACGGGTACGCGGCGAAGATGCGGGAGAGCTGGTCGACGGTGAGCCGGCGCTCCACCGCGATCGCGATCGGGTAGATCAGCTCCGACGCCTTGGGGGCGACGATCACTCCGCCGATCACCGTGCCGCTCGCGCGATACGCGAGGATCTTGACGAAGCCGTCGACCACGCCCTGCATCTTTGCGCGCGGGTTCGCCGCGAGCGGGAGCTTGTGCACGATGCCGTCGACCGAGCCGTCGAGGATGTCGCGCTCCTGGTAGCCGACGGTGGCGATCTCCGGGGCGGTGAAGATGTTCGCGGTGATGCGGCGCACCTTCAGCGGGATGACGGTGTCGCCGAGCGCGTGGAACACCGCGGTGCGCCCCTGCATGGCCGCCACGGAGGCGAGCGGGAAGAAGTCGGTGCAGTCCCCCACCGCGTAGATGTTGGGGACGGAGCTGCGGGCCACCCGGTTGACGTGGATGTGACCGGAGGGGGTCAGCTCCACCCCCGCCTCCTCGAGACCGAGACCGGCGGTGTTGGGGATCGACCCGACCGCCATGAGGCAGTGGCTGCCGTCGATGACGCTGCCGTCGGCGAGCGTCACCCGCACGCCGCCATCGGTGCGCTCGACGCGCTCCGCCCTGGCCTTGGCGAGCAGGGTCATGCCGCCGCGGGTGAAGACGTCCTCGAGCACCCGCGCGGCGTCCTCGTCCTCCCCGGGGAGCACGCGGTCGCGGCTCGAGACCAGGGTGACCTTGGAGCCCAGGTTCATGTAGGCCGACGCGAACTCGGCTCCGGTCACGCCGGAGCCGACCACGATGAGGTGCTCGGGCAGCTCGGTCATCTCGTACAGCTGGGTCCAGGTCAGGATGCGCTCGCCGTCCGGCATCGCCGAGGCGAGCTTGCGGGGCGACGCCCCGACCGCGACGACGAGCGTGTCGGCCTCGATCCGGTCGAAGTCGGTTCCGCCGGAGCGGCTGGTCGAGACCACGACGGCGTCGCGTCCCTCGATCCGGCCGTGGCCGTCGATGATGCGCACCCCCGCGTCGACCAGCGCCGCCCGCATGTCGTCGGACTGCTGACGGGCCAGCGACAGCAGCCGCTTGTTCACCGCGCGCAGGTTGATGGCGACCTCCGGCCGCAGCGGCTTGCCGTCGCCGCCGCGGGCGAACAGCTGCACGCCGAGGTCTGCGGCGCCCGCGATCGCCACAGCGGCGTCGGCCGTGGCGATCAGGCTCTTCGAGGGCACCACATCGGTCAGCACGGCGGACCCGCCGACCCCCTTGCGCTCGACGAGCGTGACCTCTGCGCCCAGCTGCGCCGCAGCCAGCGCCGCCTCGTAACCTCCGGGACCGCCGCCGATGACGGCGACCCGCTGGGACTGCTCGAAGGTGATCGACATGATCTCTATTCTCCCGCACGTTGTCGGGTGCCCTGTGCCGCACACGAATGCAGGCAGGCAGCACCAGAACAGGCCATTTGCCACCACTTCTGCCTGTTCTGGTGCTGATTGCCTGTTCTCGGGCTGGCGTGGCGTGGCGGCGAGCGCCCCGGCTTCCTAGAGTGGTCGCATGGCACATCCTCTTGACGACCCCAGCACCGATCCGTTCGCCGTCGCGGCACAGGCGGCCGCCGACATCGCCCGGCTCACCGGCGTCGAGCAGCACGACATCGCCGTCACGCTCGGCAGCGGTTGGGGCGGAGCCGCGGATCTCCTCGGCGAGACCGTCGCGACGATCCCCGCCACCGAGGTGACCGGGTTCTCCGCGCCCGCCCTCGAGGGGCATGTGGGCACCCTGCGCAGCATCCGCACGCCCCGCGGCAAGCATGTCCTCGTGATCGGCGCGCGCACCCACTACTACGAGGGCCACGGGGTGCGCCGCGTCGTGCACAGCGTGCGCACGGCAGCGGCGACCGGAGCGAAGATCATGGTCCTCACCAACGGCGCCGGCGGCATCCGCCACACCTGGCGTCCCGGTCAGCCCGTGCTGATCAGCGACCACATCAACCTCACCGGCGACTCCCCGCTCGAGGGCGCGAACTTCATCGACCTGACCGATCTGTACAGCCTGCGCCTGCGCGATATCGCGCACTCGGTGGACCCGTCGCTCGAAGAGGGCGTGTACTGCCAGTTCCGCGGACCGCAGTACGAGACCCCGGCCGAGGTGCAGATGGCCAAGACGATCGGCGGCCAGATCGTCGGCATGTCGACGGCCCTCGAGGCGATCGCCGCGCGGCAGGCCGGCATGGAGGTGCTCGGGCTGTCGCTCATCACCAACCTGGCGGCGGGCATCAAGGCCACCCCGCTCAGCCACGCCGAGGTGATCGAGGCCGGCGAGCAGGCCGGTCCGGTGATCGCCCGCCTCCTCGCCGATGTGATGGCGCAGCTGTGAGTGCGCAGCCCGCAGACGCCCTGCTCGCCCGCGCCAGGGCCTGGCTCCGCCAGGACCCTGATGCAGAGACCCGCGATGAGCTCGCGGGTCTCGTGACCAGGGCAGCCGCCGGCGAGCAGACGGCCATCGCCGACCTGGAGGACCGCTTCTCCGCCCGCCTCGCGTTCGGCACGGCCGGGCTGCGCGGCGCTCTGGGGGCCGGGAGCAACCGGATGAACCGCGTGCTCGTCGCCCAGGCCGCCGCCGGGTTCGCGGCCTACCTGCGCGGCCGGTCCGAGCGGCCGGTGGTGGTGATCGGCTACGACGGACGGCGCAACTCGCGTGTGTTCGCCGTCGACTCCGCCGAGCTGTTCGCGGGCGCCGGGCTGCGCGCGATCCTGCTGCCGCGCGCCCTGCCGACCCCCGTCCTCGCTTTCGCGGTGCGCCACCTCGGTGCGGACGCCGGGGTGATGGTCACCGCCAGCCACAACCCGCCGAACGACAACGGTTACAAGGTCTATCTGGGCGGAGACGACCAGGGCGCGCAGATCGTCTCGCCGGCGGACGCCGAGATCGCCGCGCGCATCGAGGAGGTCGCCCAGGCCGGCGACGTGGGAGAGCTGCCCCGTTCGGACGCCTACGAGATCGCGCCGGAGGAGGTCGTCGCCGCCTACGTCGCCGCGACGGCCGCGGTCGGGCCGGCGCCGTCGAGCGCGCAGGGCCTGGTCTGGGTCTACACCGCGATGCACGGCGTCGGCTGGGAGACGGTGCGCCGGGTGCTGCTCAAAGCGGGCTACCCGATCCCGGTCAACGTCCGCGAGCAGCAGGACCCGGATCCCACCTTCCACACGGTGTCCTTCCCCAACCCGGAGGAGCCGGGGGCGATGGACCTGGCCTTCGCCCGGGCCCGCCAGGTCGGCGCGGAGCTGATCCTGGCCAACGACCCGGATGCCGACCGGCTGGCCGTCGCCATCCCCGATCCGACGGCGGAGAAGGGCTGGCGCCGCCTGACCGGCAACGAGACCGGCCTGCTGCTCGGCTACCGCGCCGCGCGTGCGGTCAGCGCCGCCCGCGACGCCGGCGATCTCTCCGGCCTGCCGGAGGAGCCGGCGCTGGCCTGCTCGCTGGTGTCATCCCCTGGCCTGGCCGCCATCGCGGAGCGCGCGGGGCTGGCCTCCTTCGAGACCCTCACCGGGTTCAAATGGATCTCCCGCGCTCCCGGGCTGGTGTTCGGATACGAGGAGGCGCTCGGATACCTCGTGAACCCGGACACCGTGCGCGACAAGGACGGCATCTCCGCCCTCGTGGCGTTGCTGGAGCTCGCTTCCCAGGCGCGCGCGGAGGGCGGCTCGATCGCCACCCTGCTGGCCGATCTCGCCGCGGAGATCGGGCATTTCGCGAGCGGCCAGGTCGCGCTGCGCGTCGAGCGCATCACGGTGATCGGCGAGATCATGGCGGGCCTGCGCGCGAATCCGCCGGCGGAGATCGGCGGCGTGGCCGTCGTGGCGGCGGACGACCTGCTCAACGCACCAGACGGCGCACCGGGCGGCGACGTGCTGCGATACCGCCTGGAGGACGGTTCGCGGGTGATCGTGCGTCCCAGCGGAACCGAGCCCAAGCTCAAGGCCTATATCGACGTGCGCGGCGACTCCGCCCCGGACGCGGCCGACCGTCTCGCGGCACGGGAGACGGCCGTGCGCGGACTGCTGAACGCGGACGGCTGAGCGTGGCGTCGCGGCGGGTGGTGGTGCGCGTCGCGGGCGGGGCGCACGCCCGCCCGGTGGCGGAGATCGTGCAGCTGGTCGCCGCGTCGGGGCGCCACGCTGCCCTCACCACGACGGCGGGGGCGACGGCCGACCTGACCTCCGTGCTCGCGGTGATGAACCTCATCATCGTCGCGGGCGATGAGGTGACGCTGTCGACCCCCGACGGCCCCGGCGCCGATGACCTCCTCGACGCGCTGGCCGCCGTGCTCAGCCCGGAGCACGGCGCGGGCGGGGCACGCTGATCCGACGGCGGGGCGCGCGCTCCGAGGACTGAGCGCGCGCCGGCCGGATCCGGTCGATCCGGCAGACGCGCGTCAGCCGTCGATCACGGCGACCAGCTCATCGAGGAAACCCTCGAAGGTCTGCCCGCGGCGGACGATGGCCTGCACGCTCTCCCACTCGCCGAACACCTCGACGAGCTGCTCGAAGACCGTCTGGAACGCCGCACGATCGTCCTCGGCGAACGCGGCGAGAGCCACGACCTGCACACGCCCGGTGCCCCAGGCGACGGAGCCATCGGCGATGCCGATCGCGATCGCCGTGCGCCGCGCTGTCATCTGCAGAGCGTGCGGCACGGCGAGCGCCTCGGTGAAGGCGGTCGAGGACATCCGCTCCCGCGCGATCGTGTTCTCCACGTAGTCCTCGCCGATGATGCCCTGCGCCACGAGCATCGCGCCGAGACGGCGGATGACACCCTCTTCCCCCTCATCGCGCAGCGGGTGCACGAAGGCGGCGGCCGAGAAGTACCGCGACAGCTCTTCGCGCAACCGCGTGAGGCGCCGCGCCCGCCGCAGCCGCGCCGCGGCCTGGTGCACGCGCTCGATGTCGGCATCGGAGAGGAAGGGCTGGATCCGCACCGCCCCGTCGCGCGCGGGCGGCTCGATGGTGCTCAGCACGAGGTCGGTCTCCAGAGACTCCCAGTCCGGGTCGACGCTGGTGATCACGCGGACGACCTCGATGGCCGAGCCGAGCGAACGGTCAACGCTCGAGCGCAGCAGCTCGTGCAGCTCGTAGTACCCGGGGCACACGATGGTGGCCGTCAGGACGTCGTCGGCGCGGCGGCTGCGCTCCAGGCGGCCGCCGACATGCATGGCGATGTAGGCGATCTCGTCGTCGTGCAGCGGCACGCCGAGACGGTCACGCAGGCCGCTCGCGATCGACACGGCGATCTCGAAGATCATCGGGTACGACGACTTCAGCGACCACGTGAGCGGGTTGCGGCTCCAGGCCTGCTCCGATGCCCGGCGCAGGAGGTTCTGCACGTGCAGGGCGAGGCGGAGCACGAAGGCGTCGTCGACGAGGTCGACCCGGTAGTCGGTGGCGGCCTCGTCGACCACGGCGCGCACCGCGGACTCGACAGCGGGGTCGAGCCCCGACCTGGCGGCCTCCGCGGTGCCCAGCTCGCCGGGCGCGACGACCCTGGTCAGCACCAGGCTCGCCAGATGCCCGCTGTCCTCGTCGCCGAGAGCGACGTCGAAGTGCCGGTGCACGAGGGCGGCGATCATGGCACCGACACGCGCGATCGTCTCGCCAGGGCGCCCCTGACCATCGTCCAGCGGCCGCCCCGTGGCGACGCGGTCTGCGGCGATGGCGATGTGCAGCAGCACGTCGGCGATCGCCAGCTCGTTGACGTAGTAGCCCATGCCCCCGAGCTCACCGACCAGGTCGGCCTTGAACGGACCGACGGCATGCGCGGGCACGGCGGTGCTGGTGATCACCCGGCGGATCGCCTCCGGCTGCAGCAGACCGTCGTCCGTCTCGTCGTGCGCCAGGCGTGCGAGCAGCCGCCGCTGAGCGCCTTCGGCGCCGCGCAGGCGCACCGTCTCGCGCTCGCGCTCGAGCACGAGACCCGTTCCAGCCAGCAGCCCGCGGACCCGGGCGAGGTCCGCCTCCAGCGTCGCCTCGCTGACGTACAGACGCTCGGCCATCGCGTAGACGTCCACGCCGGCCGCGTCCTCGACGAGCGCGCGGACGAGCGCGTGCAGCCGGCCGCGGGGCGTCGCCTCCTCCGCCTCCGCCCTGGTCCGCACCGCGGCTCCGGCGGACGGACCGGCGTGATAGCCGGCGGGCCCGGACTCCACGGCGTCTCCCCCGGGAACCCGCGCATTGAGGGCCGCGACATACGACCGGATGCTGCGCGGCGTCACGCCGAGGCGGTCGGCCAGCGCCGCCGCCGTGGCCCAGCCCTGATCGCGCAGCAGCACGGCGAGCAGCCGATCCTGACGCTCCCGCGACATGCTCCGCCTCCGTTGGCCGTGCCCCGCGTCGGATGCGCGGATGGTTGCCTCTATGATCTCAGCGCCACGCACCAGAGGACCCGGAAAGTGCGTTCCTCCGGGGCGGAAACGACGCTGGTGGCGCTGTGCCTCCCGGAGTTCCCACAATAGCTGCAGGAAAGGGGCATCGATGAGGATCCTCGTGATGTGCGGTGCTGGGGCGTCGAGCACGTTCGTGGCCAGACGGCTGCGCACCGCGGCCGCCCAGGCCGGCTTCGACTGGACCGTGACGGCCGGCACGGAGCACACCCTCGCCGCAGACCCCGCCGTCGACCTGGTCCTGCTCGGACCGCACTACGCCGATCACGCCGCCCGCGTCGCCGCGGTCTGCCCCGTCGCCGTGCTGCCGGACGAGGTCTTCGCAGACCACGACGGCGCGCGAACGCTCGCCTGGGTGCGCGAGAGCGCACTCCCGCAGAAAGGAAAGCCATGACCGCTGTCACCCGCACCGTCCGGATCGGATCCTCGCACGGCCTGCACGCCCGCCCGGCGAAGCTGTTCGCGCAGGCCGCCAAGGATGCCGGCATCCCCGTCACGATCGCGAAGGGATCCGGCACGCCGGTCAACGCCGCGAGCATCCTCGGCGTCATCGCGCTCGCCATCGAGCACGGAGATGACGTTACCCTCACGGCGGACGGCGACGGCGCAGCAGCAGCCCTGGATGCCCTGACCGAGCTGCTCACGGCCGACCACGACCAGGAGTCCGCCGGATGAGCACCCTGCGCGGGGTCGGCATCGGCCAGGGCGTCGCCCGCGGACCGGTCGCCCGCATGTCCGAGCCGCAGCCCGCCCCGGACGACCGCCCGAGCACGCGGGGCGCCGAAGCGGAGCGTGCGGCGGTGCGCGCGGCGGTCTCGGCCGTCGCCGCCGAGCTGATGGCCCGCGGCGAGAAGGCCGGGGGCGCAGCACAGGAGGTGCTGGAAGCGCAGGCGATGATCGCCGAGGACCCCCTGCTGCAGGATGAGCTGGACACCCGGATCGACGCGGGCGCGACCGCGGAGTGGGCCGTGCACGACGCCTTCGCCGGTTTTCAGGCCACCCTCCGCGCTGCCGGAGGATACCTCGGCGAGCGCGCCGCTGATCTCGACGACATCGCCCAGCGGGTGCTCGCCCGGCTCCGTGGCGTCGCAGCGCCGGGCGTGCCGGATCCCGGCCACCCCTTCGTGCTCGTCGCCCGGGATCTCGCGCCCGCCGACACGGCCCTGCTCGATCTCGAACAGGTGCTGGCCCTGGTCACCACCGATGGCGGGCCCACATCGCACACGGCGATCCTGGCCCGCGAGAAGGGCATCGTCGCCGTCGTCGGGGCAGCAGAGGCGGCGCAGCTCAGCGACGGCGAGACCGTGGTCGTCGACGCCGCCGCCGGCACGGTCATCACCGAGCCGAGCCAGGAGGACCTCGCTCGCGCCGACGCACGCGCACACGAACGCGCCGCCGCGCAGTCGGCACCGCCCGCACCGGGGGCGCTGGCAGACGGCACGCCGATCGCCCTGCTGGCGAACCTCGGCTCCCCCGCCGACGCCGCAGAGGCCGTGGCGCGCGGTGCGGAGGGCGTCGGCCTGTTCCGCACCGAGTTCCTGTTCCTCTCCGCCGCGCAGGCGCCGACCGTCGGAGAGCAGCGCACCGCGTATCGGGAGCTGCTCGCGGCCTTCCCGGGGCAGAAGGTCGTGGTGCGGATGCTCGACGCCGGCGCGGACAAGCCACTGGCCTTCCTCAACGACGCGCACGAGGACAACCCCGCCCTCGGCGTGCGCGGGCTCCGCGCGCTCCGCGCGAGCGCCGACATCCTCCACGAGCAGCTCACCGCGCTCGCCGAGGCCGATGCCGAGACCGATGCCGAGCTGTGGGTGATGGCACCGATGGTGACCACCGTCGAGGAGGCTGCGTACTTCACCGGCCTCGCGCACGACTACGGGCTGCGCACCGCCGGGGTGATGGTGGAGGTCCCCGCCTGCGCGCTGCTGGCCGACCGGGTGCTGCAGCACGCGGACTTCGCATCGATCGGCACGAACGACCTCACCCAGTACACGATGGCAGCCGACCGGCTGCTGGGTTCCGTGGCCGCCCTGCAGGATCCCTGGCATCCCGCCGTGCTGCGGCTGGTCGCCGAGGTCGGCGCCGCGGGGGCCCGGCAGGGCCGCCCGGTGGGGATCTGCGGCGAGGCGGCCGCAGATCCCCTCCTCGCCGTCGTCCTGGTGGGCCTGGGCGCGACCAGCCTGTCGATGGCCCCCGCTGCGCTCGCCGACGTCCGGCAGGCGCTCTCCGAACGCACCCTCGACGAGGCACGTCTGCTCGCCGAGGCCGCGCTGGCGGCGGATGACGCCGACGGCGCTCGCACCGCCGCGGTCAACGCCGCGGCCCGCTTCTCCCCGCAGAAAGAGACCAGATCATGACGACCACGTCACCGACCACCGGCCGGAGCACAGGCAGAGTCGCCGTGCAGAAGTTCGGCAACTTCCTCTCCGGCATGATCATGCCGAACATCCCCGCGCTGGTCGCGTGGGGCATCTTCACGGCGTTCTTCATCGACGTCGGCTGGACCCCGAACGCGGGCCTGGCCACGATCGTCGGCCCGATGATCCACTACCTGCTGCCCATCATCGTGGGCTACACCGGCGGATACATCGTGTACAAGCAGCGCGGTGGCGTGGTGGGCTCGATCGCCACGATGGGCGCCATCGCCGGATCCGACCTGCTGATCGCGCAGTTCAACGAGACGCTGCTCGCCGCGGACCCGAACGCGAACACGCTCGGTCAGGTGCACATGTTCATCGGCGCGATGATCCTCGGCCCCCTCGCCGCTGCCACGATGAAATGGCTTGATGGCCTGTGGGAGGGCAAGATCCGAGCCGGCTTCGAGATGCTCGTGAACATGTTCTCGGCCGGGATCTGGGGCTTCGTGATGGCGATCGTGGGCTTCTACCCGGTCGCCTGGGTGGTCAACGGCGTGATGAACGTGCTCAGCAACGCCGTCGACTGGCTGGTGTCGATGAACCTGCTGCCGCTCACGAGCATCATCATCGAGCCGGCGAAGGTCTTCTTCCTCAACAACGCCATCAACCACGGTGTGCTGACCCCGCTGGGCACCGCCCAGGCCGACTCGTCCGGGTCGTCCATCCTCTTCCTCCTCGAGGCCAACCCCGGCCCCGGTCTCGGGCTGCTGCTCGCCTTCGCTCTGTTCGGCATCGGCGCCGCCCGCGCCTCGGCGCCGGGCGCGGCGATCATCCAGTTCTTCGGCGGCATCCACGAGGTGTACTTCCCCTACGCGCTGATGAAGCCGGTGCTGATCCTCGCCCTGATCGCCGGCGGTATGACCGGTGTCACCACGAACATGCTCCTGGGCGGCGCGCTGCGCGCCCCCGCTGCTCCCGGCAGCATCATCGCGGTGCTGTTCCAGACCGCGCCGGGGGCGTACTTCGCCGTGATCCTCTCGGTGGTGCTGTCCGCCGCCGTGACCTTCGTCGTGGCCGCGGTGATCCTGCGCGCCACCCGCAAGCGCGACCTCGCAGCCGAGGCCGCCGGCGGCGGCGAGTTCGCCGATGCCGTGGCCCGCACCGAGGCGAACAAGGGCAAGTCGTCCGCGGCGCTGTCCGGTCTTGCCGGAGCGGCAGCCACCACCACGGTGGCCGCCGGCCCGATCCGCACCGTGGTGTTCGCCTGCGACGCCGGCATGGGATCCTCCGCGATGGGCGCAAGCGTGCTGCGCAACAAGTTCAAGAAGGCCGGCATCGAGGGGGTCACGGTCACCAACCAGGCGATCGCCAACCTCGACGGCGCGGCCGACGTGGTCATCACGCAGCAACAGCTCACCGAGCGCGCCAAGAACCACTCGCCGGCGTCGATGCACGTCTCCGTGGACAACTTCATGAATGCGCCAGAGTATGACGAGGTCGTCGACCTCGTGCGCACCAGAAGCACGTCCTGACCCCGCGGTGCGGGACGGGCCCGATGTCCGTCCCGCACCGCCCGTACTCCGCTCGCCCGCACCCCGTTCGAAGGACAACACGCATGAGCGTTCTCACTCCCGGCCAGGTCCGGATCCACCCCGCCGCCGCCACCCAGGACGAGGCACTGCAGGAGGCTGCGAGCATCCTGCAGACCGCCGGAGCGGTCACCCCGGCCTACCTCGATGCGATGCGGCAGCGCGAGCAGACCGTATCGACCTACATGGGCAACGGCCTGGCGATCCCGCACGGCACCAATGACGCCAAGGACGCCATCCTGGCCTCCGCCCTCTCCGTCGTGCGTTACGACGGCGGCGTCGACTGGGACGGTGATCCGGTGACCTTCGTCGTCGGCATCGCCGGCCGCAACGACGAGCATCTCGAGATCCTCGCCCAGATCGCCGTGCTGTTCTCCGACGAGGACGAGGTCGCCCGGCTCGCAGCGGCGCGCACCCCGGAGGAGCTCTACGAGATGCTCGCGGCGGTGAACGAGGCATGAAGGCCGTCCACTTCGGCGCCGGCAACATCGGACGAGGTTTCGTCGGGCAGCTGCTGCACGAGGGCGGTTACGAGCTGGTCTTCTCCGACGTCTCCGCTGCGCTGGTCGACGCGATCAACGCCGCGGACAGCTACACCGTTCACGAGGTGGGCGATGGCGGCCGCGACACCGTTGTCACCGGGTTCCGGGCGATCGACAGCGCGGCAGATCCCGACGCGCTGATCGACGAGATCGCGACAGCCGATGTGGTCACCACCGCCGTGGGACCGACGGTGCTGCGCTTCGTCGCCCCGCCGATCGCCGCCGCGCTCGACCGACGTGATCCCGCGCTCCCTCCGCTGCAGGTGATGGCGTGCGAGAACGCGATCGGGGCCACAGACACCCTCCGCGCCGAGGTGATCGCCAACGCCGGCGATGCATGGGATCGGATCGCCGAGCGCGCGGTCTTCGCGAACACCGCCGTGGACCGGATCGTTCCTGGTCAGCCCGCCGATGCCGGCGTCGACGTCACGGTCGAGCCGTTCTTCGAGTGGGCGATCGAACGGGGTCCGTTCGGCGACCGGCCGCCGCACATCCCCGGCGCGCACTTCGTCGACGACCTCGCGCCCTACATCGAACGCAAGCTCTACACGGTGAACACCGGCCACGCCGCCACCGCCTACCTCGGCGCGCGCGCCGGCATCGAGCGCATCTCCGATGCGCTCGCGGATCCGGAGATCGCCGCCGCCGTCGCCGCGGCGCTCGCGGAGACCTCGGCCCTGCTCGTCGCGCAGCACGGCCTCGACCCCCGGGAGCTGGCAGACTACCGCGCGACGATCCTGCGCCGCTTCGCGAATCCGGCACTGCCGGACACGGTGTGGCGCGTCGGGCGTCAGCCGCTGCGCAAGCTCTCCCGGCACGAGCGGTTCATCGGTCCCGCCGCGGCGGCCTGCGAACGCGGCCTGCCGACCGCTGCGCTGCTGACAGCGGTGGGCGCCGCCCTCGCATTCGAGGACCGGGAGGACCAGCAGGCGGTCGAGTTGCAGCGCCGGCTGCGCACAGACGACGCCGAGACCCTGGCCGTCGAGGTGACAGGGCTCGACGCCGACCACCCGCTGTTCCCCGCCGCACGGGAGACCTTCGCCGAGCGGATCGCGCAGCTGCGCGCCTGACGCCGACGGGTGATCCTCCGATGCCGGGCGCGGCGTGGGAGGATCATCCCTCCGTCGTCCTGCGCAGGATCAGCCGACAGGAGTGCGGCGTGACGAACGGCTCCAGCGTCTGCACGACCAGCGGCCCGTCGACCTGATCCAGGGTGTCGCGGATGAGGCGGGCATGGGCGGCGCAGACCGTCGACCCGTCCTGCTCGATCAGGTGGTGGTAGCGGCACGGCGCGACCTCGAAGAGCAATGCGTCCTCGTCGAGGACCGGCTCGAGACCGGCGTCGTCCAGGTGCTCGTAGAGCACGTCCAGCTGCACCGTCGCAGCGCCGTCGCCGGCCGGCGGGCGCCCCAGCACGCTCCGCAGCAGCGCGCCACGCCGCCGTGCCTGTGCGACCCGCCGCTGGGCCGCGGCGTTCTGTTCGCTGCTGCCGACGGGGTGGTAGGCGATCCGCGGACGACCGCGTGCGCCCGTCCGCACCGGTTCCCGGCGGATCAGCCCCTCGTCTTCGAGCACGCGCAGGTGATCGCGCACCGTGTTCAGCGCGATCCCGCAGTCCGCGGCGAGCTCCTGGGCGCAACGACCAGGCTCCCGCTGGATCGCGCGCAGCAGGCGCATCCGGCGGGGCTGGGTGAGACCGCGAAAGTCCTCGGCACGGCGGGGCACACGCCGACCATACGGGCGGGCGCCGCTGGTCCGCCCGCTATTGAACCGGTGAAAAACCCGGCGGCCCACCCCCGGGCACACCGACACTCGGAGGACCCCCAGAGCCGTCGAAGGGAATCCCATGAAGCTCTCACCAGAGTCCGAGGCCGTCGTCTCCGCCACCGCCGGTGTCGTCGCCGCCCACGCGGAAGAGATCACCCGGGTGTTCTACCCCGCGATGTTCGCCGCGCATCCGGAGCTGCTGCGCATCTTCAACGTCGCCAACCAGGCTGCCGGAGAGCAGGCCAAGGCGCTGGCTGCGTCCGTCGTCGCGTTCGCCGTGCAGCTGATCGACCAGGACGCCCCCGACTTCGGCCCGGTGATGCGCCGGATCGCGCACAAGCACGTCTCCCTGGGCGTTCGGGCGCAGGAGTACACGATCGTCGGACGCCATCTGCTGGACGCGGTGGGCACCGTGCTGGGCGACGCGGTGACGCCCGAGGTACGCGCGGCGTGGGACGAGGTCTACTGGCTGTTCGCCACGTCCCTGATCGCCGAGGAGGCGATGCTGTACGCCCATGCCGGAACCGATCCGGAGCATCCGTGGCGCCCCTACCGGGTGGTGGAACGGTTCGAGGAATCGGACGAGGCCTTCTCGCTGCTGCTCGCGCCCGTCAGCGGCCTGATCCCCGCCCACCGCACCGGGCAGTACGTCGCGATCGCCGTTGACCTGCCGGACGGCACCCGCCAGCCCCGGCAGTACACCATCTCGTCCGGCCCGCGCGGCGACTCGATCCGCGTCACGATCAAGCGGGTCCGCGGGGCGGATGGCGCCCCGGACGGACGGGTGTCGACCTGGCTCTGGGCGCATGCGCAGCCCGGCACGGTGCTCGACGTGTCGCAGCCCGCGGGCGACGTGGTGCTGGACGAGGCGGACCGCCCTCTCGTGCTCGTCTCGGCGGGGATCGGCATCACCCCGGTCGCCGCGATCATGGAGGATCTGTCCCGGCGCCAGCCGGCCAGGACGGTGCGCCTGTTCCACGCGGACGGCGCCCACGACACCCATGCCCTGTATGCGTCGCTGCGCCGCCAGGTTCTCGCCATGCCGGACGCGCGAGCCCAGAACTGGTACGAGCGCGGCGCCTCCCAGGCGCCCACCCTGCACCCGGCCAGGGAGGGGATGATGGACCTCTCCGCGGTGGAGCTGCCGGAGGACCCGACGGTGTTCATGTGCGGACCGCTGCCGTTCATGCAGGCCATGCGCCGCACGCTGATCGCCCGCGGAGTGGCGGCTGAACGCATCAACTACGAGGTGTTCGGCCCCGACCTGTGGGCCAGGGACCCGGGGTCTGCGTGACCCAGGGCCCCGGCCTGGTCAGCGCTCGAAGCCCTCGGCGATCATCTCCACCAGCTCTTCGCGTTCCTCCACCGGGAGGAACGCGGCGGCTGCGGCGTTGAACTGGAAGGCCTCGAGGTCGTCGAGGTCGTAACCGAAGGCGTCGACGAGCAGACCGAGCTCGCGTGTGAGCGAGGTCGCGCTCATGGTGCGGTTGTCGACGTTCACCGTCACGGCGAACCCGAGCTGGTACAGCAGGTCGAAGGGATGGTCGACCAGCTCGGTCCCCCACGCGGCGATCGCGCCGGTCTGCAGGTTCGACGACGGCGAGAGCTCCAGCGGGATCTCACGGTCGCGCACCCAGCGCGCCAGCTCGCCGAGGCTGACGTGCACGTCCTCGCCGGAGCGCTCCTGCACGTGGATGTCCTCCGCGATGCGGACGCCGTGTCCGAGACGCAGCGCACGGGCGTCCAGGAGCGCGGAGCGGATGGAGTCCAGCCCCGCCGCCTCACCGGCGTGCACGGTCACCGGGAAGAAATGCTCTGCGAGGTAGTCGAACGCTTCCCGGTGGCCGGACGCGGGGAAGCCGTCTTCCGCCCCGGCGATGTCGAAGCCCACAGCGCCGCGGTCGCGGTGCCGGACGGCGAGCTCTGCGATCTCCCGGGAGCGGTCGGCGTGACGCATCGCGGTGATCAGCTGGCCGACGCGGATGCTCCCGCCCGCGTCGTCCACCGCGTCCTCCCCCTCCTCGATCCCCTGCTGGACGGCCTCCACGGCCTCGTCGAGCGACAGCCCGCGGCTCAGGTGCTGCTCCGGCGCCCACCGCACCTCGCCATAGATCACGCCGTCGGCGGCGAGGTCTTCGACGAACTCCCTGGCCACGCGCGTGAGCCCCTGCCGGGTCTGCATGACCGCGGTGGTGAGGTCGAAGGTCTTGAGGTACTCCACCAGTGAACCCGAGTCGCTCTTCTCAGCGATCCATCGACCGAGCTGCCCCGGCTCGGCGGCCGGGAGCTCCAGGCCGATCGCATCGGCGAGCTCGATGATGGTCGCCGGGCGCACAGCGCCGTCGAGATGGTCGTGCAGCGACACCTTGGGCAGGCTCCGCAGCGAGACCCCGTCGACGACGGAGTCGCCGTTCTTGTCGATCGGCATGATGGTCCTCTCGTGAGGGAAGCAGGGATGGCTTCAGGCTACGCGACCTGGCCTCCGCGTGCCGGGCATTCCCCCGAACGGAGGAGGCCCTAGCACACGGCGGACGCCTGGTGGTCAGGCCGTGATGCGCTCCCGCACGATCGGTGTGGCCTCCGGGGCCTCCGCGCCGATCTCCCACGCGCCGGCGACAGCCTCCAGCGCCCGGTCGAAGCGACCGGCGTCATCGGCGAGGAGCGTGAACAGCGGCTGGCCCGCGGTGACGGCGTCGCCCGGCTTGACGTGCAGGTCGATGCCCGCGGCGTGCACCACGGCGTCGTCCGCCCTGGCCCGACCGGCACCGAGCCGCCACGCGGCGATGCCGAACGGCAGCGCCGCCATCCGGGTGACGAAGCCGGACGCGTCGGCCGTCACCACGTGGGTCTCGCGCGGTGTCGGCAGCGCGCCATCCGGATCGCCGTCCTGGTCCTGGATCATCCGCCGCCAGTGGTCCATCGCCGCCCCTCCGTCGAGCGCGCGCTCGACGTCGGCGTCGGGATGTCCGGCGAGCGCCAGCATCTCGCTGGCCAGGGCCAGGGTGAGCTCACGGACATCCGCGGGTCCGCCGCCGGCGAGCACCTCGACGGATTCGCGGACCTCGTTGGCGTTTCCGATGGTCAGCCCGAGCGGCACGTTCATATCCGTCAGGAGTGCGGTGGTCGCCACACCGGAGTCCGTCCCCAGCTCGACCATCGTCTGTGCCAGCTCCCTGGCGCGGTCGATGTCCTGCATGAACGCGCCGGATCCGAACTTCACGTCGAGGACGAGGGCATCCGTGCCCTCGGCGATCTTCTTGGACATGATGCTCGACGCGATCAGCGGGATCGCATCGACCGTCCCGGTGACGTCGCGCAGCGCGTAGAGCTTCTTGTCCGCGGGCGCGAGACCGGAGCCTGCTGCGCAGATCACCGCTCCGGCCTCACCGCGCAACTGCGCGGTGATCTCGTCGTTGGACAGCGCGGCTCGCCACCCGGGGATCGACTCGAGCTTGTCGAGGGTTCCGCCGGTGTGCCCGAGGCCCCGTCCGGAGAGCTGCGGGACCGCGACGCCGAAGGAGGCCACCAGCGGCGCGAGCGGGAGGGTGATCTTGTCCCCCACCCCTCCGGTGGAGTGCTTGTCGACCGTGCGCTTGCCGAGTCCGGCGAAGCTCATCCGCGACCCGGATGCGATCATCGCGTCGGTGAGCACCCGGATCTCGTCCCGCTGCATCCCGCGCTGGAAGATCGCCATCGCGAACGATGCCATCTGGGCATCGGAGACGTAGCCGCGCGTGTAGGCGTCGACCATCCAGCGCAACGCATCCTCGGCGACCACACCCCCGTCACGCTTGGTGCGGATCACATCCACCGCGTCGAAGGGCTCACGGTCGGACTGCTCGTGCATCATCTCTCCTTCACCTCTCCCCCGTCGACGGCCGCAAGGTCGCTCGGCCCGAACGCGTCGGGCAGCACCTCGGCCATCGTTCGGATGCCGGAGACGGTCTCCAGCATCATTCCCGGCGCCGCGTGCTCGTTCAGCAGCTGCCGGCACCTGCCGCACGGCATGATCGTCGTGCCCTGCGCGTTCACGCACACGAACGCCGCCAGCTGCCCGCCGCCGGAGCGGTGCAGCTCCGAGACGAGGCCGCACTCCGCGCACAGCGTGAGCCCGTAGGAGGCGTTCTCCACGTTGCATCCGGTCACCACCCGGCCGTCTGCGGTCAGCGCCGCCGCGCCAACCGGATAGTGCGAGTAGGGCACGTACGCGCACGTGGCTGCAGCGCGGGCGGCCGCACGCAGGGCCTCCCAGTCGATCTCCGGCACGCTCACTCCTTGACGTAGGGCTTGCCGGCCGCCGCCGGGCCGGTGATCTGCCCGGCGAAACCGGCGACGGCCAGCAGGGTCACCAGGTAGGGCAGCATCAGCATGAACTCGCTCGGAACCGGGGTCTTGAGCACCGTGAGGAGATTCTGCAGGTTCGTCGCGAACCCGAACAGCAGCGCGGCCAGCGCGGCGCGGAGCGGGTCCCAACGGCCGAAGATCACCGCGGCCAGGGCGATGAACCCCAGGCCGGCCGTCATCTCCTTGCCGAACTGCGGCACCGAGACGAGCGTGAAGTACGCCCCGCCGATCCCCGCGATGGCGCCGGCGAGCAGCACGTTCCAGAACCGCGTGGCGTTGACCTTGATGCCCATCGTGTCCGCGGCCTGCGGGTGCTCGCCAACGGCGCGCAGACGCAGACCCCACTTGGTGCGGTACAGCCCCCAGGCCACCAGCGCGACCGTGATGAACATCAGATACACGATGAAGGTCTGGTTGAACAGCACCGGCCCGATGATCGGGATGTCGCTGAGCAGCGGGATCTCGATGCGGGTGAAGCGCGTGGTGCGGTTCAGGGTCTGCTCGTTGTCGACCAGCAGCGCGCCGTAGAGGAAGCCGGTCAGACCCGTGACGAGAACGTTGAGCACGACGCCGACGATCACCTGCTCGACGAGGTACTTGATCGCGAACGCTGCCAGCACGGCGGCCACCAGGACGCCGCCGATCATCGCGCCGATGAGGCCGATGAAGGGGTTGTCCGTGATGCTCGACAGGATCGCCGCGGAGAAGGCGCCCAGCAGCAGCTGGGCCTCGATCGCGACGTTGACCACACCGGCTCGCTCGCCGATGACGCCGCCCATCGCGCCGAACACGAGCGGCACAGACAGCGACACCGCGCCGAACAGCAGGCTGGTCACCGGCACGAGACCACCGGCGGAGGCCCAGACGAGGAACGCGGACACGGCGAGGAAGCCGAACACCGCCACGAGCCACAGAGAGGGCTTGCGGTATCCCGCCGCCTGCACGAAGGCGAGCGCGACCAGCAGCACCAGCACCACCAGCACGCCCCAGCTGGTGGGACCGGTGGGGAGGTTCAGATCCGGCAGCGCGAACGCCGAAGACGCATCGGAGAGCCGGAACGTGCTCGTCCCGCCGCGCGGGGCGAACAGGAACAGCAGCGCCAGGAGCGCGGTGACCACGGCCAGTGAGATCGGGGTCTTGAGCGTGCGCTGCTGCACCGTCACCAGCTGGACGGTGCCGTCTGCGGCCTCGGTGGGTGCGAGGGAGGTCATGCTTTCACCGCCTTCTTCGCGGACTTGGCTCGTGCCTTGGCGGCCTTCTCGACATCCGTCTTAGGAAGGAAGAACATCGCCCGCAGCAGCGGGGGCGCCGCGATGAACAGCACGATCAGCGACTGCACCACCAGCACGATGTCGACCGGGATGCCCTGCGCCTGCATGGAGAACGACCCCGCCTTGAGAGCGCCGAACAGGATGCCGGCCGCGAGGGTGCCCCACGCACGGCTCCGTCCCAGCAGGGCCACCGTGATCGCATCGAACCCGATGCCCGCGTCGATGCCCTCGGTGATGCCGCTGGTCTCGGTCCCGAGCACCTGGTTCATGCCCGCCAGTCCGGCGAGACCGCCGGCGAAGAGCATCGCGTAGATGTAGACCCGCTGGACGCTGATGCCGGCCGCGCGGGCAGCGTGGGGGTTCTCCCCCACCGCGCGCATCCGCAGACCCAGGGCAGAGCGCTCCATAAGCCACCACACGAAAAGCGTCGCCAGCAGCACCACAACGAAGCCGAGGTCCAGACGCGGGAAGAGCCCGTCCGGGAACAGCTCGGGGAACTGCGCGGACGCCGGCGTCGGCGCGGACTTGGGCTGGTTGGAGCCGGGCGCCTGCAGGAGCGACGGGGTGCGCAGCATCCACAGCACCAGGTAAAAGGCGATGTAGTTGAGCATGATCGTGAGGATCACCTCGTGCGCGCCGGTGCGCGCCTTGATGAGCCCCACCAGCCCGCCCCACAGCGCCCCGCCGACGATGCCGACGACGAGGGCCAGGGGCAGGTGCAGCCAGATCGGCAGATCGAGCGAGAAGGTCAGCAGGCCCGTGAACGCGACGGCCACCAGCATCTGCCCGCGGGCGCCGATGTTGAACAGCCCGACCCGGAAGGCCAGTGCCACGCCGAGACCCGCGGCCACGAGGGGGGCCGCGTAACCGAGGGAGTTGGTCAGCGGGCGGATCTGCGCGGCGAAGTCACGGCCGCCGGCGTTGAACACCGCCCCGCGGAACAGCGCCTCGTACCCGCCGGCGACCGCGCCCCAGATCGCGCTGAGGGTATCGCCGGGGCGCCGGAAGAAGTACCCCGCCGCCTGCTGCACGTCGTCGTCCGTCGCGGCGATGAGGATGCCGCCGACGACCATCGCGACGAAGATCGCCAGGATGGTCGTCACCGCGTTGCCACGGAGGATCTCCTTCATCACCTGGTTGGCGCGGGGCGGCGCGGGCGTGGTCGTACGGTCGGCGCTCACGGCGTCCTTCCCTGTCTGCTCTGCGGTCATGCCGCGGCCTCCGGCTCTGCGGCTCCGGCCATCATCAGCCCCAGCTGCTCGCGCGGGGTGTCGCCCGGCACGATCCCGACGATCCGGCCGCGATACATCACCGCGATCCGGTCGGCGAGCGCTGCGACCTCGTCGAGCTCTGTCGAGACCACGATCACCGGAACGCCGGAGTCGCGCGTCTCCACGATCCGCTTATGGATGAACTCGATCGACCCCACGTCGACGCCGCGCGTCGGCTGGGCGGCGACGAACAGGCGGAGCTCCCTGCTGAGCTCTCGCGCGATGACGACCTTCTGCTGGTTGCCGCCGGAGAGCGTACCGGCGGCGGTGTAGGGGCCGCGCGTGCGGATGTCGTACTCCTGGATGCGTTCGCGGGCAAACCCATCCAGGACGCGCCGCTGGATCGTGCCCAGCCGTGTGAAGCGCGGGTCGTCCGAGCGGTCGAGGATGAGGTTCTCCGCCACGGAGAACGTTCCCACCAGGCCGTCCTCCGTGCGGTCCTCCGGCACGAAGCCCACGCCGGCATCGAGGATCGCGCGGACGCTCTTGCCGACCAGGTCGATGCCGTCCAGGGAGATGGTCCCCTCGACCCGCGCCGCCAGGCCCACCAGGGCCTCCACGAGCTCGGTCTGGCCGTTGCCCTGCACACCGGCGATCGCCAGCACCTCGCCCGGTCGCACGTCGAAACCGACCTGGTCCACCACGACGGCCCCGGCCGGGGTGAGCACCCGCAGGTCGCGTACCCGCAGTCCGCCATCGCGCAGCTGCGGGGCATCCTTCTGCACGGTGAGCTCGACGGCCCGGCCGACCATGAGGGATGCGAGCTCGGCATTCGTCGCCGTCGGCGATGCCTCCCCCACCACCGTGCCGAGGCGGATGACCGTGATGCGGTCGGCGACGGCGCGCACCTCGCGGAGCTTGTGCGTGATGAACACGATCGCGGTGCCCTCGTCACGCAGCTGCTGCATGATGCCCATGAGCTCGTCGGTCTCCTGCGGCGTGAGCACAGCCGTTGGCTCATCGAAGACGAGCACGCGCGCGTCGCGCGAGAGGGCTTTGATGATCTCCACGCGCTGCTGCACGCCCACCGGGAGGTCCCCGACGACCGCGTCGGGGTCGATGTCGAAGCCGAACCGCGCGGCGACCGCGCGCACATGCTCGCGGGCGGCGGGCAGATCGAGCGCCCCGAGCGCCCGGGTGCTCTCGTGACCGAGCATCACGTTCTCGGCGACGGTGAAGACCGGCACCAGCATGAAGTGCTGATGCACCATGCCGATGCCCGCGGCCATCGCGTCGCCGGGCCCGCGGAAGTGCTGCACGACGTCGTCGAGGAGGATCTCGCCCTCGTCGGCCTGATAGAGGCCGTAGAGGACGTTCATGAGCGTCGACTTCCCCGCGCCGTTCTCGCCGAGCAGGGCATGGATCTGCCCGGGTTCGACCGTCAAGTCGATGGCGTTGTTGGCGACCAGGCTGCCGAACCGCTTGGTGATACCGCGGAGCTCCAGCTTCATAGATGCACCCTATCGATCGCCCTCGGGTTCTCCGAGGGCTGTGTGTGAGAAGGAAACGGGGCGGACACCGGCATCGCCGCTGTCCGCCCCGCGCAGACGAGACCGGTCAGATCAGGGGGAGTTCTCCGAGTCCACCGTGATCTTGCCGTCGACGATCTGCTGCTGCAGGTCGGCGAGCTCGTCGAGCAGGCCGGCGGGCAGCTTACCCTCGAAGTCGTGGAAGCTGGACAGCTTCACGCCCTCGTTCTCCAGGGTGCCCACGTACGGCGCCGGGTCGAAGTCGCCCGCGGCGGCCGCCATGGTGGCGTCGTAGACCGACTGGTCGATGGCCTTCATGATCGAGAACAGCGTGACGTCGGCGACCGAGGCGTCCGCCACGGCGAGGTCGCTGTCCACGCCAACGAGCAGGGTGTCCTTGCCGCCGTCGGCGATCGCCGCAGCAGCGCTCTGGTAGATCGGTCCGCCGACCGGGAGGAGCACGTCGACGCCCTGGTCGAGGATGCCCTGCGCGGTCTGCTTGGCGGTGTCGTTGGCGTCGAAGCCACCGGTGAACGAGCCCTGCTGGCTCGCGACGTCCCAGCCGGTCAGCGCGACATTGGCCTTCTTGTCCTCGTTGTACTTCTCCACGCCGAGCTGGAAACCGTCCATGAAGACGGCGACGGACGGGATCTGCATGCCGCCGAATGTGCCGACCTTGTTCACACCGGACTGCGCCGACCATGCGGCGGACGCGTAGCCGCCGAGGTAGGCCGCCTGCGCGGTGTCGAACACGAGGGGCTTGATGTTCGGCGCGTCGGGCTTCCCGTCGAACTCGCCGGTGGTGCCGTCGGCCCAGTCGTCGATGATCGCGTAGTGCAGCTCCGGGTTCGCCAGCGCGGACGCCACCGTTGCAGCGGCGAGCTTGTAGCCCACCGAGACGATCAGCGTGCAGCCCTCGGCGACCGCGGTCTCGAGGTTCGAGGCATAGTCGTTGTCGTTCGCCGACTCGAACTCGAGCGGCTTGACGCCGAGCTCGCTGACCGCGCGGTCCATGCCTTCCTTGGCCGACTGGTTGAACGACTTGTCGTTCCACCCGCCCGCATCCGAGACCAAGCAGGGCTTGAAGTCGTCGGTCACCTCGGGGGCGGACGTCGCCCCGGGGGTGTTGCTCTCTTCGGGCGCGGCGCCACAGCCAGCGAGCGCGCCGATGAGCAGCGCGGCGGCACCGGTCGCGGTGAGCACCTTCTTCGTAGTCGAGATGGTCAATGCAGCCTCCACATTGATGGCTCCGCGGATTTCGCAGGCTCCGTCCCAAAGTTACCTATTGTGACGAATAGATAGGGGGCTATGCGTGAGATCGCGTCCCAATGGTTACAAACCGGGTTCCACCCCGCCCGCGCACCGCCGCCGGCCGCACCGCGTGCTCAGAGCACGTCGCCGCGACCGGTCAGCTTGAGCGACTCCACGACGCTCTTGACCCGCTGGGCATGCTCCGTGGTGGTCACCAGCAGCGCGTCCTCGGTATCGACGACGACGATGTCACGCACGCCGACCAGGCTGATCACCCGCGAGGTCTGGCTGACCAGGATGCCGCTGGCGGCGTCGGTGAGCACGCGGGCCTTCGGCCCGAGCACGGCGAGGTCGTTCGAACGCCCGTTGGTGACGAGCTTCGTCAGCGAGGCGAAGTCGCCGACGTCGTCCCAGTCGAAGTGGCCGGGCACCACGGCGAGGCGGCCGCGCTCGGCGGCCGGCTCCGCAACCGCATAGTCGATCGCGATCTTCTTCAGCCGCGGCCAGATCCGATCCACGGCGGGGCCGCGACGATCGCGGTCGTCCCATGCCTCGGCCAGCTCGAGCAGGCCGGCATGGAGCTCCGGCTCGTTCGCCGCGAGCTCGTCAAGGAGAACGCTCGCCTTCGCGATGAACATCCCGGCGTTCCAGAGGTAGGTCCGTTCCGCCAGGTACTGCTTGGCGGTGTCCAGGTCCGGCTTCTCCACGAAGCGCTCGACGAGCGCGGCCTCCCTGGCCCCGTCGACGATGAGCTCCTCGCCGCGCTTGATATAGCCGAAGCCGACCGCCGACTCCGTCGGGCTGATGCCGATGGTGCAGATATACCCCTCCCGCGCGACCTCGACCGCATCGCGGACCGCGAACTCGAAAACGCGGGTACCCCGGATGACGTGGTCGGCGCTGAACGAGCCGATGACGACCTCCGGGTTGCGACGATGCAGGATCGCGGCCGCCAGCCCGATCGCCGCCGCGGACTCGCGCGGCTCCGATTCCAGGAAGACATTGTGGTCCGGGATCCCCGGCAGCTGCGCCTCCACGGCGGCGCGATGCGCGCGTCCTGTGACCACCGCGATGTTCTCGGCACCGGAGAGGGGCACGAGCCGATCCCAGGTGTCACGCAGCAGCGAGTGGCCGGATCCGGTGAGGTCGTGCAGGAACTTCGGTGCGTCCGCCCGTGAGAGCGGCCAGAGCCTGCTCCCCACTCCCCCCGCCGGGATGACCGCGTAGAAGTCGTCAATCTGTCCCGTCATGGCTCACAGGCTATCGGTTCCCGCTCGCCGCTTCCCGCTGCGCAGCGGTCCCGGCACGCCTCCGGGGGCGCCTCGGTAAGGGCACCCTTCGTCGCTCTCAGCCGGTCCACAGGAATATGATGTGCAGGACTGGGCGCACATCTGGCGTGCGCTGACCTCGCACCAAGCAGGGAGGACGACTGTGCCCACAACCATGAGGCTTACCCCGTCAGTATCCGAGACGACATCGAAGACACCTCGTGGCACCCTCTACCGCGGCGGCGAGGGCATGTGGTCCTGGGTCCTGCACCGTATCACCGGGGTCGCGATCTTCTTCTTCCTGCTTGTGCACGTGCTCGACACCGCGCTGATCCGCGTCTCCCCCGAGGCCTACAACGCCGTGATCGGCACCTACAAGAACCCCATCATGGGGCTCGGCGAGGTCGTCCTGGTGGCGGGCATCGCCTTCCACGCCTTCAACGGCCTGCGGATCATCCTGGTGGACTTCTGGTCCAAGGGCGCCCGCTACCAGCGCCAGCTCTTCTGGGGCGTGCTGGGCGTGTGGGCCGTGGTCATGGCCGGCTTCGTGCCGCGCCACCTGATGAACGTCTTCGGGAACGCAGGAGGCCACTGATGAGCACCCAGATCACCGCCGCCGCGCCCGCAGCCTCGGCCGGCCGCCGCCGCCGCGGCGTCAACCTGGAGAAGTGGGGCTGGCTCTTCATGCGCCTGTCCGGCGTGCTCCTCGTCGTCCTGATCTTCGGCCACCTCTTCGTCAACCTCATGGTCGGCGACGGGATCCACGCGCTGGACTTCGCGTTCATCGCCGGAAAGTTCGCCACGCCGTTCTGGCAGTGGTGGGACGTCATCATGCTCTGGCTCGCCCTGATCCACGGCTCCAACGGCATGCGCACCATCGTGAACGACTACGTCACCCACGAGGCCACCCGCAAGGCGCTCATCTGGGCGATCGGCCTGTCGGCCGCCCTGCTCATCCTGCTCGGCACCCTGGTGGTGTTCACTTTCGACCCCTGCCTCGGCGTGACCCCGGACAGCGTGCTGTGGGGTTCGTGCCAGGAACTGGTCTGATCGGCACACGCAGCGTGCCGGCACCGAGGATTTAGAGAAGAAGGCAACGAGAGTGACAACCCAGACCCACGACTCCGTCGTCCGCGACGGCGTGCACTACCACGAGTTCGACATCGTCATCGTCGGCGCGGGCGGCGCAGGCATGCGCGCCGCCATCGAGGCCGCGCCCGGCGCGAAGACCGCCGTGATCACCAAGCTGTACCCCACGCGCTCGCACACCGGTGCGGCGCAGGGCGGCATGGCCGCGGCGCTCGCCAACGTCGAGGAGGACTCGTGGGAGTGGCACACCTTCGACACGATCAAGGGCGGTGACTACCTGGTCGACCAGGACGCGGCCGAGATCCTCGCGAAGGAGGCCATCGACGCCGTCATCGACCTGGAGAACATGGGGCTGCCCTTCAACCGCACCCCCGAGGGCAAGATCGACCAGCGCCGCTTCGGCGGTCACACCTCCGAGCACGGCAAGGCCCCTGTCCGGCGCGCGTGTTACGCCGCCGACCGCACCGGCCACATGATCCTGCAGACGCTGTTCCAGAACTGCGTCAAGCTGGGTGTCAACTTCTTCAACGAGTACTACGCGCTCGACCTCATCACGGTCACGGACGCCGACGGCAAGACCCGGGTCGCCGGCGTCGTCGCCTACGACCTGGCCACCGGCGAGCTGCACGTGTTCCACGCCAAGGCCGTGATCTTCGCCACCGGCGGTTTCGGCAAGGTGTTCAAGACCACCTCCAACGCGCACACCCTCACCGGCGACGGTGTCGGCATCGTCTGGCGCAAGGGGCTCCCCCTGGAGGACATCGAGTTCTTCCAGTTCCATCCGACCGGCCTCGCCGGCCTCGGCATCCTCCTCACCGAGGGCGCCCGCGGTGAGGGCGCGATCCTGCGCAACGCCTCCGGCGAGCGCTTCATGGAGCGCTACGCCCCCACCATCAAGGACCTCGCCCCCCGCGACATCGTCGCGCGATGCATGGTCAAGGAGGTCCTGGAGGGCCGCGGCGCGGGCCCCCACAAGGACTACGTCTACCTGGACTGCACCCACCTGGGCGCAGAGGTGCTCGAGACCAAGCTGCCGGACATCACCGAGTTCGCCCGCACCTACCTCGGTGTCGACCCGGTCGTCGAGCCCGTCCCGGTGATGCCGACGGCGCACTACGCGATGGGCGGCATCCCGACCAACAACGCCGGCGAGGTGCTCGCAGACAACGACACCATCGTGCCGGGCCTGTACGCCGCGGGCGAGTGCGCGTGCGTCTCCGTGCACGGCGCGAACCGCCTCGGCACCAACTCGCTGCTCGACATCAACGTGTTCGGCAAGCGCAGCGGGCGCAACGCGGTCGAATACGTCAAGACCGCCGAGTTCGTTCCCCTCCCCGAGGACCCCGCCAAGGAGGTCCGCGAGATGATCGAGGGCCTGCGCAACAACCCGGGGACCGAGCGCATCGCCGTTCTCCGCAAGAAGCTGCAGGACGAGATGGACGCCAACGCCCAGGTGTTCCGCACCGAGGAGACGCTCACCAACGTCCTCGGCACGATCCACGATCTGCGCGAGCGCTACAAGAACATCCACGTCGACGACAAGGGCACGCGGTTCAACACCGACCTCCTGGAGGCCGTCGAGCTGGGCTTCCTGCTCGACCTCGCCGAGATCGTCGCCTACGCGGCCCGCAACCGTCGCGAGAGCCGCGGTGGCCACATGCGCGAGGACTACCCCGACCGCGACGACGAGAAGTTCATGCAGCACACGATGGCCTACCTCGTCGGCGACCCGCACTCGCCGAACCCCGAGGACCACATCAAGCTCGACTGGAAGCCGGTGGTCTTCACCAAGAATGAGCATGGCGAGTTGAACTACCCGCCGCTGGAGAGGAAGTACTGATGTCGACCGCCGTCGTCGAGCAGGACACCGCCGCCGCCACCGGGGGCGAAGCACCCATCCAGTCGTATCTGGTCACCTTCATCATCCGCCGCTTCGACCCCGAGCGCGATGCGGAGCCGCGCTGGGTCGACTACGACGTGGAGATGTACCCCACCGACCGCGTCCTCGACGCCCTGCACAAGATCAAGTGGGAGCTCGACGGTACGTTGACCTTCCGCCGTTCGTGCGCGCACGGGATCTGCGGCTCCGACGCCATGCGCATCAACGGTCGCAACCGCCTCGCGTGCAAGACGCTCATCAAGGACCTCGACATCTCGAAGCCCATCTACGTGGAGGCCATCAAGGGCCTGCCGCTGGAGAAGGACCTCGTGGTCGACATGGAGCCCTTCTTCGCCTCGTATCGCGAGGTGCAGCCGTTCCTGATCGCCAAGTCGGCGCCGGAGAAGGGCAAGGAGCGTCTGCAGTCGATCGTGGACCGTGAGGTCTTCGACGACACCACCAAGTGCATCCTGTGCGCCGCGTGCACCTCGTCGTGCCCGGTGTTCTGGACAGACGGGCAGTACTTCGGCCCGGCGGCGATCGTCAACGCGCACCGCTTCATCTTCGACTCGCGCGATGACGCGGCCGACGTCCGCCTCGACATCCTCAACGACAAGGAGGGCGTGTGGCGCTGCCGCACGACCTTCAACTGCTCCGAGGCGTGCCCGCGCGGCATCGAGATCACGAAGGCCATCGCCGAGGTGAAGCAGGCCGTCCTGCGCGGCCGCCCCTGACCCTCGCCCGTCCGCCGAAAACAGGCAGACAGCACCACACCAGGCAGTTCCTCAGCAGTCTTGCCTGTTCTGGTGCTGTCTGCCTGTTTTCGCGTTGACTCGCGGCTGTCATCCCGGCGCGTAACCGGGCGACACGCGCTTCGGCGCGACGCCCCTCCCGCGCGACGATGGATCGATCGGACCGGGAGGGGCGGATATGCGAGGGTTCACGACACGACAGGTGCATGCCGGCTCGTACAGCCGTGAGGCCGTGCCGCGCGCGACCCCGATCCATCTCACCGCCGGGTTCGCGTTCGGATCGTACGACGACGCGGCGGCGCACTTCGTCGACGGGCAGGGTTTCGCGTACACCCGCATCGGCAACCCCACCATCGAGGCGGTCGAGGGGGCTCTGACAGCGCTTGAGGGGGGCTCGCAGGCGCTGCTGCTGGCCAGCGGCCAAGCCGCCCTCACCGTGGCGCTCCTGAGCCTGACCGGCGCAGGCGACCACGTGGTCGTCTCCACCCATGTCTACGAGGGCACGCGCGGTCTCATCCGCGACAACCTGTCCCGATTCGGCATCGCGGCCACCTTCGTCGCCGACATCCACGATCCGGCCGCCTGGGAGGCGGCCATCCGCCCGGAGACCCGTGTGCTCGTGGCCGAGTCGATCTCCAACGCCACCAATCGGGTGCTCGACGTGGCCACGATCGCCGACGTCGCGCACCGCCACGGCATCGTGCTCGTGGTCGACAGCACCTTTGCCACGCCCTACCTGCTGCGCCCCATCGAGCACGGGGCTGACGTGGTGATCCACTCCGCGAGCAAGTTCCTCGCCGGTCAGGGCAGCGTGCTCGGCGGTGCGATCATCGATAGCGGCCGCTTCGATGCCGCCCGCGACGGCGCGCGGTACCCCCATCTCATCGCCCCGGGCGGCGGCGGCCGGAGCACGGCAGAACGCGCCGGCGGCGATGCCCGCATCGCCTATGCCCGCGAGAGCGTCGCGCCGCGGCTCGGTCCCACGATCTCCCCGCTCAACGCATTCCTGATCGGGCAGGGCATCGAGACCCTGAGCCTGCGGGTCGAACGGCAGTCGCAGAACGCGCTCGCCGTCGCCCGCTGGCTCGCGACGCAGCCGGAGGTCGCATCGGTCGACTACGCCGGGCTGCCGACGCACCCGGACCACGCCATCGCCCTGCGCTACCTGCCGAACGGATTCGGATCCGTGTTCACCGCCACGCTGCACGGCGGCGCGGCAGCGGCGCGCACGGTGATCGAGACGCTCGGCGTCTTCACCCATATGACGCACCTCGGCGACGTCCGCTCGCTCGTCCTCCAGCCCGCCGCGACGAGCCACGCGCTCCTGAGCGCCGAGGAACGCGCCGCCGTCGGCGTCCACGACGGCACGCTCCGGCTCTCGATCGGCATCGAAGACGCCGACGATCTGATCGATGACCTCGCCCAGGCCCTCGCAGCGGTGCGCGCCCGGAGCGCGGTGACAGCGTGAGCCGGCCGCAGCACTTCGGCTGGTTCCTGGCGCGCGGCTTCGGGCCGCAGGGGTGGGGCCATCCCTCCCTCGATTGGGACTGGATGTGGACGCGCCCCGAGCTCTACCAGCAGGCAGCGCGCGAACTCGATCAGGCCGGCTTCGACCTGCTCATCATCGAGGACGCCCCCTCGCTCGGCACCGCAGCGACGATCGACCTGCGGGTGCGCCACGCCTTCGGGGGCCCCAAACTGGACCCCCTGCTGCTCGCCCCCTATCTGTTCCAGGCGACGCAGCACCTCGGCGTCATCCCGACGGTCAACCCCGCCGCCGCGCTGCCCTACACCGCGGCACGGCAGTACGCGACGCTGCACCATCTCAGCGGTCATCGGCTGGGCCTCAATGTCGTGACAGACACCGCGAGCGCCCGCCACTTCGGCGACGCTCCCCCGCTCGACCACGACGGCGCCTACGACCGCGCCGAGGAGTGGCTGGGCGCCCTGCGCGCGCTGTGGCGCAGCTGGGGCGACGGAGCGCTGGTGCAGGACGTCACGAGCGGCATCTATGCCGACGGGGCGCACCTGGACCCGGTGCACCACCGCGGCACCCACTTTTCCTTCGACGGCCCGCTCAACGCCGTTCCCTTCGAGCACGGCGAACCCCTCATCGTCTCCCCCGGCGGCTCTGCCCGCGGGCTGGCGTTCGCCGGGGCGAACTCCGATGTGCAGCTGGCGCTGGCTCCGCTCGACGAGCGGAGCGTGCGGGAGTATCGCGCCACGGTCCACGCCGGGGCTCTCGCCCAGGGCCGCAGCCCCGCCGACGTGACGATCCTCTTCGCCATCCAGCCCACCATCGTCGCAAGCGCCGAGGAGGCGGATCGCATCGTCGCCGCGTCAGCGGAACCCGACGAGCAGACACTGCGGCTGGTCGCGCGGCGCCAGTCGAGCGACCTGGAGACCGACCTGAGCAGCCTCGACCTGGACAGCCCCCTCCCGGCGGGGATCTTCGGCGACCATGTCTCGCACGGCAGCATCCGGCGTCTCACGGGCGACCGTGACGCCGCCACGACACCCCTGCGGGAGCACCTCGCTGCCCTCGCGCGTCAGGGGCGCCTGGCGGATCGCACTGGATTCGTCGGCACGGCCGAGGAGTTCGCCGATCTCATCGAAGAGCTCGGCACCTGGGGCAACGACGGCGTGCTGCTGTGGGGGGATCTGCACCCGGTGACCGTGCACCGCATGCTGGACGATCTCGTCCCGGTGCTGCGCCGCCGCGGCATCCTGCGGCGGGAGCGCGTGCAGGGCGGCCTGCACGCCGCCCTGCACGCGTTCTGAGCCGCGGTCGCTCAGCCGGCCAGCCCGTTGGCCGCGAGCCAGTCGGCGGCGATGTCCGCCGAGGAGCGCTTGTCGGTCTTCGACTCGACGTTCAGGGCCACGAGCCCCTCCGCCGTGAGCTTGGCGCTGACCGGGTTGAGCACGGCCGCCACCTCGTCGGCGACGTCGGCGTTCACGAGCGGAACGACGTTCGACGCGAGGAACAGTCCCTTCGGATCCGCAAGGGTCACCAGGTTCTCGGTCTGGATGCGGGGCTCAGCGCTGTACACGTTCGCCACCTGAATGCGACCGGCGACGAGCTCGTCGACGGTCGTGTCCGCGGTGGCGTCGAAGGTGACGTCAACGCCGTAGACCTCCTTCAGACCGGTCGGACCGTAGGGACGCTGCTCGAGCTCGAGTGCACCGCCGAGCACGAGCCCGGGGATGCCGGCGAGGTCGCCGATCTCCGTGAGTCCGTGCTCCGCGGCGAACGCTGCGGTGACGTTGTAGGAGTCCTGATCGGTGGCGGCCGACGCATCGAGCACGACGAGGTCGTCCGGCAGCGCATCCTGGAGGGCGGCGTAGACGTCGTCGGCGGTCGTCGCCGTGGTCTCGGCGTCGAAGAACTGCAGCAGGTTGCCGGTGTACTCCGGCAGCACCTGAATCGCGCCGCTCTCGAGAGAGGGGATGTAGACGTCACGCTGGCCGATGTTGAACTGGCGCGTGACGGCGAATCCGGCGTCTTCGAGTGCCTGCGCGTAGATCTCGGCGATGATCTCGTTTGAGTAGTAGGCCTGGGACCCGACGACGATGGCGCCCGTCGCGTCTGCGGGGGCCGGGGTGCCTCCTCCCTCGGCGAGCGGGTCGCTCGATGCGCAGCCGGTGAGGGCGAGCGCGGCGACCGTGGCGATACCGGCCAGGGCGGTGAGACGGGTGCGGATGCGAGACATGGTGCGGGCCTTTCCGTGGGCTGTGTTGGTGCTGTGATCTTCTCGGTGATGCGGAGCGGAAGGATGCTCCTATGGATGTCAAGGTCGGGTGAGGACGTAGTAGATCTCGCGGGCGATGAGTCGTTTGAGGCAGCGGAT